>CAYZMG010000099.1:0-14202 GCA_964479465.1 uncultured Acidimicrobiales bacterium | reverse complement strand
AGCTGGCGGCTATGGCCCTGGGCGCCCTGGCCCTCGGTGGCCTGCTCCTCGCCGCTTCCCGCCGGCGCCAGGAGGCCTAGACACTCATCAGACCGGCTGCAGGCCCACCAGGCGGATGGGTGGACCTGCAGCCGGTCGGCGCGCCCGGTGCCGGATCGGTCGCGCGCGCCGGGGTTGCCGCGGTGGCGGTATGGTGGGCCTTCAGACGTCTCTCAGCGGAGGTAACGCCATGGCGCTTGAAGAGGTGGTCGACGAGCACTTCATCCTGCGGTATCGGGCCCTGCTCGATGCCGAGGACGCGGCATTCGACGAGCTCGAGCACGCCTACGAGGACGGAGACCGGGAGCACTTCTTGGCCGACCTGGGCGAGTGGGAGCGGTGCGTCGAACGGCGGTTGGCCTTCCTGGCCCGCAAACGGATCGTGCTCGACTCCGTCGGGGCGGTGACCTGAGGGTCACGGGCGAGGCTCCCGGCCCCCCGGACGGCCTCCCCGGTGGCCCCCAGAGGCGCCGAGTGCCGGCGGGCTCCCGCCGGGCCGCGCTCCTGCTCGCCGTCGTCCTGGTCGCCGCCGGCGTCCTGAGCGCGGCCGCCGTGCGCAGCACCGAGCCCACCGGCGCGCTCCGGGGCCAGGCCCCGACCACCGCCGCGCCCCCGCCGGCGGCCGACCCGGCGGCGGCCGCGCCCACCACCGCGCCGGCGAGCACGATAGCGCCGACCCAGCCGGTCAGCCTCCCGCTACAAGGATGCCCGCCGCCGCCCCGGCCGCCGGGCTCCGGCACACCGCCGCCGCCCTACGTCCCGCCCCGGCTCGTCCCCGAGGTCGAGCTGCCGGCGGCCCGGCCGGCGCCGGCCGTCGCCAATGACCTCAGCGCCTTCGGGGGCAAGGGCATGTGGATCTGGAAGACCCTCCAGACCGAGGGGGGCGACGTCGACAAGGTCGTGTCCCGGGCCAAAGCCTCCGGCCTGCGCCAGGTCTGGGTGCGGGTGGGCGACTCCCGTGACGGCTTCTACGCCGCTGACTACCTCTCCCGCCTGGTCCCGAAGGCCCACAAGGCCGGCCTGGCCGTCATCGGCTGGGGCTTCCCGTTCCTGCACGACCCCGAGTTCGACGCCGCCTGGAGCATCCAGGCCGTCAACTGGAGGGCTGCTGACGGCTCCCGCCTGGACGGGTTCAGTCCCGACATCGAGCTGGCGTCGGAAGGCGTGATCCTCACCGAGCGCCGGATCACGGTCTACCTCGGCCTCGTCCGGCCCGCGGCCGGCGCCATGCCGATGATCGCCACCGTCTACCGGGCCACCGACGCCCGGTGGAACGGCACCTACCCCTACCGGGCCATCGCTCCCTACGTCGACGCCTTCGCCCCCATGGTCTACTGGGGCTGCGTGGAGCCGGGCCGGGCCACTCTGGAGTCGGTCGAGCGGCTGGCGGCGCTCAAGCCCGTGCACGTCATCGGCCAGGGCTACAACGCCGGCCCCGAGGGTGGCCGCACCGCCGCCCCCAGCGCCGAGGAGACGGTGCGGTTCCTCGACGTGGCCCGCCGGGCCGGCGCCATCGGCGCCTCGATGTGGGTGTGGCAGTTCATGCCCGACCACCAGTGGGACGCCCTCTCGACCTACCAATGGCCACTCATAGATCAAAGGAGACCCGGTGCCTGAGAGCCCCGTGAACCTGTCCTCGGGCCTGCCCGAGACCGCCCTGGACCCCGAGCCGGCGGACGCCCGGGAGGCCCTGGCCGCCGCCCTGGCCGCCCCGGAGGAGCTCCGGCGGGCCGCGGTGGCCCAGGTCGCCACCCGCTGGCCCCGCTACCTCGATGCCTGGGCCCGCCTCGGCTCCCTGGCCCAGGATGACGCGGAAGCGTACGCGTGCTACCGGGTCGGCTATCACCGGGGCCTGGACCAGCTTCGCCAGTCGGGCTGGCGGGGCCAGGGCTACGTGCGCTGGAGCCACGCCCCCAACCGGGGCTTCCTGCGGTCCCTCGCCGGCCTGGCCCGGGTGGCCGGCGCCATCGGGGAGGACGAGGAGGCCCAGCGCTGCCAGACCTTCATCGCCCAGCTCGACCCCGGCTGGGACGGCGCCGACGCCTGACCCCGGCCCCGAAGCGTGCGCGGTGATCCCTTGAAGCCGCCCAGCCCTGAGCCGCTGGCACGGCGGGTCCTCGTCTCGGGCCGGGTGCAGGGGGTGTTCTTCCGTGATTCCTGCGCCCGCCGGGCCCGCGCCGAGGGGGTCGCCGGCTGGGTCCGCAACCGGGGTGACGGCCGGGTGGAGGCCTGGTTCGAGGGCCGCCCACAGGCTGTGGAAAACATGGTGACATGGTGTCGAGAAGGCCCGCCCCGAGCCGACGTGGACGGCGTAGAGGTCTGCGAGGAGCACCCAGCATCGCTCAGTGTTTTTCACATAGAGTGACGCGTTCCTGAGCGGGTGTTCTGAATGACCAAGGGGGAGACGTGACGACAGTACGGGGCAAGTGGGCGAAGACGGTCATCCGCGGGTTCCTGGGCCTGACGATGACGGTGGGGATGGCGGCCTGTGGCGGCGGGGGCGGCGATGGGCTGACGGCGGACGTCACCATGGACGGCACCATGCGGTACAACCCCAGCTCTCTGGAGATCAACCTGGATGAGGAGTCCACGTTCACCTTCCTCAACAAGGACAACGAGGTCCACAACATCACCGTCCCGGCCCTGTCGCACGACATCGAGCAGAACGCCATCGAGATCGATGTCCAGCCCGGCGAGCGCGGCACCCTGACGCTGCCCAAGGTCAGCGCTGTCCCGCGTGACGGCTTCTTCCTCTTCTACTGCAAATACCACCAGACCGAGGGCATGTCCGGGAGGATCAGGATTTCGAGCTAGAACAGGCGGTGTTGGACACCGCCACCCCGGCTCCTGCACATGACCGGACGCCGGTCCTGACCGTCGGGACCGTCGTGTGGCTGGCGTCGGAGCTCATGTTCTTCAGTGGGCTCTTCGCGGCCTATTTCACCCTGCGGGCCACGGCCGACGGCGACTGGCCGCCGGCTGACGTCGAGCTCGAAGTCCTCACCAGCGGCCTGTTCACCCTGGGGTTGATCCTCAGCAGCGGCACCATGCAACTGGCCGTACGGGCGATCGCCGGCGGCCGGCTGCCCGCCTTCCGCGGGTGGCTGGCCGCCACCCTGGTCCTGGCCGCGGCGTTCATCGCCAATCAGGCCCATGAGTGGTCGTCGCTGGAGTTCCAGGCCGACACCCACGCCTACGGCTCGGCGTTCTACGTGATGACCGGGTTCCACGGCATCCACGTCATCGGCGGCATGCTGGCCATGGTCCTGCTCCTGGGCCGGGCCGGCAGCCGGCGCTTCGGTGCCGCCGACGCGCCGGCCGTGGAGGTGGTCTCCTACTACTGGCACTTCGTCGACGTGGTCTGGATCGGGCTCTGGGCCACGCTCTTCCTGCTCAAATGAAGCGCCGTCTCCTGGCAGAGGCAGTGGTGGTCCTGGCCCTGACCGGTGGCTCCCTCGCCGTGGCTTCCTTCACCGTCGGTGCCTCCGCCGCGCCGGTGGCCCTCCAGCAGACGCCGACGACCACCAGCGGGTCCAACGCCGCCGAGATCGCCGGCGGCCGCGCCCTGTACGAGGTGGCGTGCACGACGTGCCACGGGACCGAGGGCGGGGGCGTGGCGGACCGGGGGCCGTCGCTCATCGGCGTGGGCGCGGCGTCGGCCGACTTCTACCTGTCCACCGGGCGAATGCCGCTGGACCGGCCCCGGGCCCAGGCCGAGCGCAAGCGGGTGGCCTATTCGCCGGTACAGATCCGCCAGCTCGTGGCCTACGTCGCCTCCCTCGGCCCGGGCCCGGCCATCCCCCGCATCCCGGCCTCGGCCGGCGACCTGGCCGAGGGCAACCGCCTCTACGCCAACAACTGCGCCCCCTGCCACAGCTCGGCCGGCGCCGGCGGCGCCCTGGGTCACGCCGTCTACGCCCCGCCCCTCAACCGGGCCACGCCGGTGCAGATAGCGGAGGCCATTCGGATCGGACCGGGGGCCATGCCCGTATTCGGCCCCGAGACCCTCGACGACGCCCAGGTCGCCTCGGTGGTGCGCTACGTGGAGTACCTCCAGGACCCGGACGACCGCGGCGGCCTGGGCCTGGGCCACCTGGGGCCCATCCCCGAGGGGTTCGTGGCCTGGGTGATAGGTCTGGGGGCCATGCTGATGGCGGTGCGGTGGATCGGGACGAAAGATTGAGCTCCCAGGCGATGCCGGCCGAGCGCAGGATCGCCGTCCTGCTCATCCTCAGCACCGCAGCCGCCCTCGGCCTCGCCGTCGTCTACATCGCCGGCGGCCAGCCCCAGCTCGAGGGGGCGCTGCTGGGCGTCTCCCTGACCGGCATCGGCGTGGCCGTGATCCTGTGGGCCCGGGGCCCCTCCACCGAGGGGACGGTCGTCGCCGAGCGGGGCCGCCTGGGCGGGGACGAGGAGGACGCAGAGGTCGTCGAGGAGCGCATCGAGGAAGTCACCGAGGAGCCCGGCCGGCGCTCGGTGCTCAAGCTCTTCTGGGCCGCGGGGGGCGCCCTCGCCTTGTCCGCGGTGTTCCCGATCCGCTCCCTGGGGCCGGCGCCGGGACGGGCCCTGCTCACCACCGCCTGGAGCGCCGGCGCCCGCCTGGTCGACGTCGATGGCCGCCCTGTCAGGGTCGACACCCTGGAGGTGGGGGGCACCACCACCGCCTTCCCCCAGGGCGCCGAGCACGCCGCCGACTCCCAGGTCGTGGTCATCCGGCTGGCCGAGGGCGAAGGCCGCCCCCGTCCCGGCCGCGAGGACTGGGCTCCCCGGGGGTACGTCGCCTACTCCAAGATCTGCCCCCACGTCGGCTGCCCGGTCGGCCTCTACCAGGCCGACACCCACGAGCTGCTGTGCCCGTGCCACCAGTCGACCTTCGACGTGCTCGACGGCGCCCGCCCCAGCTTCGGCCCCGCCACCCGCTCGCTGCCCCAGCTGCCCCTGTCCATCGACCGTGAGGGCTTCCTCATCGCCCAGGCCGACTTCGACGAGCCCGTCGGCCCGGGCTTCTGGAACCGGGACTAGCCCGTGACCAAGGCGCTGTTCCGGTGGTTCGACGAGCGCCTCGGCGCCTCGCACTTCGGCCGCAAGGCGCTGGACAAGATCTTCCCCGACCACTGGTCGTTCATGGTCGGTGAGATCGCCATGTACTGCTTCGTCATCCTGGTGGTGACCGGCGTCTATCTGACGTTCTTCTTCATCCCGGCCTCCGACGAGGTGATCTACGAGGGCTCCTACAAGGCCCTCGAGGGCACGCGGATGTCGGCGGCCTACGCCTCGTCGCTCGACATCAGCTTCGACGTGCGGGCCGGCCTGGTCATGCGCCAGATGCACCACTGGGCCGCCCTCATCTTCATGGCCGCCCTCGTCGTGCACATGTGCCGGGTGTTTTTCACCGGCGCCTTCCGCCGGCCCCGGGAGATCAACTGGGTCGTCGGCGTGACCCTGTTCGTGTTGTCGATGATGAACGGGTTCTTCGGGTACTCCCTGGTCGACGACCTCCTGTCGGGAACCGGCGTGCGGGTGGGGTACTCGATCGCCCTGTCCATCCCGGTGGCGGGGGAGTGGCTGGCCTTCCTGTTCTTCGGCGGGGAGTTCCCCAACACCGAGTTCATCACCCGGTTCTTCGTCCTCCACGTGCTGCTGCTGCCGGCGGCCATCGCCGGCCTGCTCGGCGCCCACCTGGCCATCCTGTGGCGCCAGAAGCACACCCAGTTCCGCGGGCCGGGGCGCACGGAGGACAACATCGAGGGGTCCCGGCTGTGGCCGTCGTACGCGGCCAAGTCGGTCGGCCTGTTCTTCATCGTCTCCGGCGTGCTGGCCGCCCTGGGCGGGCTGGCCCAGATCAACCCCATCTGGCTGTACGGGCCTTACGACCCAACCCAGGCCTCGGCCGCCACCGCCGGCTCCCAGCCCGACTGGTACGTGGGCTGGCTCGACGGCGCCCTGCGCATCTTCCCGGGTTGGGAGATACGTGCCTGGGGCCACACCATCGCCAACCCCTTCTTCCCCGGGGCCGTCCTGCCCGGCATCACCTTCGGCCTGCTCTACGGCTGGCCGTGGCTCGAGCGCCGGTTCACCAAGGACCGCGCCCCCCACAACCTGCTCGACCGCCCCCGAGACGCCCCGCTCCGATCCGGCTTCGGTGCGGCGACGCTGTCCTTCTACACGATCCTGTTCATCGCCGGCGGCAACGACGTGCTGGCGTCGGTGTTCAAGGTGGCCCCGGAGTCGATCACCAACCTGTTCCGGATCCTCATCTTCATTGTCCCGGTCATCGCCTTCTTCGTCACCCGCAGCTTCTGCCGCTCCTTGGCCCGGGACGACGTCCATCCCTTCGGTGGCGCGGTGGGCTCCCGTGTGCGGCGCACGCCGGCCGGCGGCTACGAGCAGGTCGACGACGACGACCCGCCCAAGGTGGGCGCCGTACTCTCCACCCCCGAGAACAACCCGTACCGCAAGCCCGACTGATCAGGCCTTGGTATCGGCCTCCCGGGCGTAGCCGAAGACGCCGGCCACCATCAGGATGATGCCGATGACGGCGATCGGGGGGCCGAAGACCATGCCGTTGGCCAGGATGACCGCGCCGGCGGAGAGCACGAACGGCCAGGCGCTGGACGATGGGAAGTAGCCCAGGTCATCGTCCGCAGTGATCCGGGCCTCGGGGTCGTCCTCGGGCCGGGGTGGCGCCTTGCGGGCCTGGAAGGCCAGCCACAGGGCGACCATGGCGAACGCCGGCACCGATGCGGCCAGCATGGCGGTGCCGGCGGGCTCGTAGGTGACGAACCAGTAGGCCGTCGCCGTGACGGCGAAGAAAGCCGACGCCCCGAGGAACAGCCGCCACTCGACCTTCACGCGTCCGCCTTCTGCCGGGCCTGGCGGGCGTCGAAGACCGGCCGCTCGGAGCGGATGCGGGGCAACGCACCGAAGTTGTGCTCCGGCGGCGGCGACGAGGTGGCCCACTCCAGGGAGTAGCCGCCCCACGGGTCGTCGCCGGCCAGGGCGCCCTTCCGGGGGCTGGTCCAGAGGTTCCACAACAGGACGAGGGTTGAGACTCCGAGCACCGCGGCCCCAATGCTCGACAAGAGGTTGAGGAAGGTCCAGCCCGCATCCTCGGCGTAGTCGGGGACCCGCCGGGGCATCCCCCGCAGGCCGAGCACGTGGTGGGGCCAGAACGTCAGGTTGAAGCCGACGAACATCAGCCAGAAGTGGGCCTTGCCCAGCCGCTCGCCCAGGCGCCGGCCGGTGATCTTCGGGTACCAGAAGTACAGCCCGGCGAAGAAGCCGAACGCCGCGGTGCCAAAGAGCACGTAGTGCATATGGGCAACCACGAAGTAGGTGTCGTGCACATGGACGTCGACCGGGGGCGCCGCCAGCATGGGCCCGGTGAGGCCGCCGACGAGGAAAACGAGCAGGAAACCGATGCAGAAGAGCATCGGCGTCTCGAAGGTCAAATGGCCCCGCCACATGGTGGCGATCCAGTTGAACATTTTAACGCCGGTCGGCACCGCGATCAGATAGGTCATGGCCGAGAAGAACGGCAGGTTGATGGCGCCTGTGGAGAACATGTGGTGGGCCCATACCGCCGTCGAGAGAGAGGCGATGGCCAGGGTGGCGAGGACGAAGCCCTTGTAGCCGAACAGAGGCTTGCGGGAGAACACCGGGATGACCTCGGTGACCACGCCGAAGAACGGCAGGGCCACGATGTAGACCTCGGGGTGGCCGAAGAACCAGAAGATGTGCTGCCACAGCACCGGCTCGCCGCCGGCCCGGGCGTCGAAGAAGTGGGTGCCCAGGTGGCGGTCGGCGTAGAGCAGCGACAGGCCGGCGGTCAGCACCGGGAAGGCCAGGATGACCATGGCGCTGACGATGAACATGTTCCAGGTGAAGATGGGCATCCGGAACATGGTCATGCCCGGCGCCCGCAGGCAGAGCACGGTGGTGATGATGTTGACCGCCCCGAGGACTGTGGCCACGCCGGTGACCACCACGCCCATGATCCACAGGTCGGCGCCGGCGCCGGGGGAGTGGATGGCGTCGGAGAGGGGCGTGTAGGCGGTCCAGCCGAACTGGGCCGCCCCCCGGGAGCTGAAGAAGCCAGACACCATGGTCAGGCCGCCGCCGATGTACAGCCAGTACGACAGGGCGTTCAGCCGGGGAAAGGCCATGTCAGGGGCGCCGAGGTGCAGCGGTACCAGGTAGTTGGCGAAGCCAAAGGCCATGGGCACGGCGAACAGGAACATCATGATGCTGCCGTGCATGGTGAACAGCTGGTTGTACGTCGACTCGCCCACGAGATCGCGCCCCGGCTGGGCCAGCTCGGCCCGGATCAGCAGCGCCAGCACGCCTCCGAGCAGGAAGAACGCGAATGCGGTGACCATGTAGAGGATGCCGATCCTCTTGTGATCGGTGGTCGTGAACCAGCCGACCATCCCGCCGGCGTGACCCCGCCGCTCGGGCTTGGGCGGCGGAGGCGTCGGCCGCTCCTCAAGGAGGGTCAACGGCCCGCCGCCCGGCCGGTCACTGCGCCACCCGGGCCCGCTGGCCGATGTCGCCCGGGCCCGTGCCCTCGTTGCCGGGGCCAGCAGGCACAGGCTGCTGCTCGGCGACGAAGGCCTGGAAGGCCTCGGGGCTGACGACCTCGACGTCGAAGGTCATGCGCCAGTGGTCCAGGCCGCAGAACTCGGCGCAGACGGCCGGGTAGCGCCCGGGCTCGGTGGGCCGGATCTCGAGGGAGTTGTCCACGCCAGGGATGAGGTCCTTCTTCACGAGAAAGGCCGGCACGAAGAACGAGTGGACCACGTCGGCCGCCACCAGACGGAGCCTGACATTGGCGCCAACGGGCAGCGTGAGGGTGGGCGGGTTATTGGCGTCGCCGGTGATGGTTACCCCCTGGGCCGGGTAACGGAACCGCCAGCCCCACTGGAACCCGGTGACCTCGACGGCCAGGTCGGCGGACTCGCTCTCCTTGGTGACCCGGTCCTGGGTGCGCATGGTCAGCCCGAAGAGCACGGCGACGATCACGAGCGGGACGACGGTGTAGAAGACCTCGATCGGGATATTGGCGTCCGTTTGCTTGGGCAGGTCATCGGCGGTCGCGGCCCGGGGCCGGCGGTACCGCAGCACCGTCCACAGGACGAGGCCGGTGACCAGGGCACCGACGGCGATGCCGGCGCCGAGGAGGATCCGCCAGAGGTCGAGCACCTCCCTGCCCTGGCTGCTGGCGGGTTCCGGGACGCCACCCCGGCTGCTGCACCCGGTCAGCAGCACCGCCCCGGCGAACGCTGCCAGCGCGAACCCTGGCCCCTTCCAGTGGGAATGCCGACGCAGTGCGTGATTTCCTATAATTTCACCTGCTAGCATTCGGACCAGTTTAAGCAGGGCGGGCCGGGCGGACTGGCGAGCCGTCGACGCAAATGGTGCAGCGGAAGGTGGGGGACGATGTCCGGACGGCGCAGGGCACGACAGTCGGTCGATACGGCGATTCCGCCGTCGGCCCGGAAGCGGTCGCGGGTTCTCATCGCCCTCGCCACGGTCATGGTGTGCATTGCCGCGCCATTTGTCAGCGTCGGTCCCGCCTCCGCCGCCGTCGGTATGGGGGTCACCGCCGACTTCCCCACCAACGTCGTGGTGGGCCAGGCCGGCATTCCCATCACCTACAGCATCTCAAACGTCTCGGACGGCAATGACGCAGACGACCCAACCGACATCATCCGGCTCGACA
The DNA here is from genome assembly GCA_964479465.1 of uncultured Acidimicrobiales bacterium. Taxonomy (GTDB): domain Bacteria; phylum Actinomycetota; class Acidimicrobiia; order Acidimicrobiales; family AC-14; genus CADCTB01. Next base: position 4,442 of record CAYZMG010000099.1, on the reverse strand, counting down.
CCATCAGACTGGTGCCGTCCTGCGGGGTGAGCGTCAACGTCGACCCGCCCTGCACTACCGCCCCGGATCCCGGCGTGTTCGCACTCTCTGCCACCGGCGTGGGCGAGGCCGGTACCGCGTGCGCGGGCAAGACCTTCAACATCACCCAGACCAACCCCGCCACCGGCGAGGTTTCGTTCGTCCCCACCGACGCCATGCCGGTGCTGCTCCAGAGGCCCGGCCAGCCCGGGGACACCTGCCGCATCATCTTCACCGTCACGGTCCTTAGAGTGCCAACGCTAGATTCCCGGGCCGCCGCCGGGATCCAGACGGACTCGCACACGATCGTCACCGGCACCAACCTGAGCAACGGCAGCGACGGCGGCGGCCTCGGCAACGACTTCACCACGGTGGCCCCCGCCACCCCCACAATCGCCACCCTGGTGTCGCCTCCGGTGGTTCCTCCGGCCACCACCCCAACCGTCAACGTCGGCATGAGCTTTACGGACACGGCCACGATCACCGGCGTGGCCAACGGCCCCACGCCCGGCGGCACCGTCACCTTCGCCTACTTCCTCGACCCGCCGGGGACGCCGGCCACCACGTGCGTCAACACCGTCGACCCGCCGATCGTAGTGGGCACTGTCGCCGTCACCGGGCCGGCGCCGACGCCTCCGACCCCGCCGACCGGTACCGCCACGTCGCCGGCGGTCGTTGCCGCTGTGCCCGGCACCTACCACTTCGTCGCCACCTACAGCGGCGACGCCAACTACACCGCCCTGGCCACCACCGCGTGCGGTTTGCCGGGGGAGAACGTGATCGTCCTGGCCGAGGCCGGCCTCACCACCCTGGCGGCCTCGTCCAACCCGGCGGCCCCACCGGGCACGGCCACCGTCCCCGAGACGGTGTCCGACACCGCGGTCGTCACCGGCACCGCCGGCGGCCCCGCCCCCACCGGCAGCGTCATCTTCACCCGCTACTTCGACGCTCCCGGCGCCGCCATGTGCTCGGGTCCGTCCGAAGTGACCGGTGCCGTCCCGCTCGTCACGGTGGCGCCGGCCACCAACCCACCCTCCGCAACCGCCACCTCGCCGGCGTTCGCGCCGACCGGCCCCGGTACCGTCCGGTACAGGGCCAGCTACAGCGGTGACGGCGTCTACTCCCCGGTTCCCATCACCGCGTGCGGCGCGCAGGGCGAGAACGTCACCATCCAGGCCGTACCCACCCTGGTCACCCTGGCCGCGTCTTCCAACCCGGCCGCGCCGCCTGGCACCGCCACCACCGTCGATACCGTCACCGACACCGCCACCGTCACCGGCTCGGCTGGCGGCCCGGCCCCCACCGGCTCCGTCACCTTCACCCGGTTCTTCGACGCACCGGGTGCCGCCCTGTGCTCCGGCCCCTCGACAGTGATCGGCCCGGTGGCGCTCACCCCGGTGGCGCCGGCCACCGACCCGCCCACCTCCACCGCGGCGACGCCGGGCTTCGCCCCGCCCGGCCCAGGCACCGTCCGCTACCTCGCCAGCTACAGCGGCGACGCCAACTACACGGCGCTGCCGAACACAGCCTGCGGCGATCCCGGTGAGAACGTCACCGTCACCGCTATGCCCACCCTCGTCACCCTGGCCCGGTCCTCCAACCCCGCCGACCCCGCCGGCACCGCCTCGCCGGGGGCCACCGTCTCCGACACCGCCACCGTGACCGGCACCGCCGGCGGTCCGGCCCCCACCGGCACCGTCACCTTCACCCGCTTCTTCGACGCCCCCGGCGCCGCGCTGTGCTCCGGCCCCTCCACCGTGCTGGCCCCGGTCGCCCTGACCCCCGTCACACCGGCCACCACCCCACCGAGCGCCACTGCTACGACCCCCGCGTTCACGCCGCCGGGCCCGGGCACCGTGCGCTACCTCGCCAGCTACAGCGGCGACGCCAGCTACAGCGCGCTGCCGGACTCGCCCTGCGGCGCACCGGGCGAGAACGTGACCGTGCAGGTCCTTCCCTCCCTCGTCACCCTCGCCGCCTCCTCCAACCCCGCCGACCCCCCCGGCACCGCCCGGCCGGGGGCCACCGTCTCCGACACCGCCACCGTGACCGGCACCGCCGGCGGCTCGGCCCCGACCGGGTTCGTCACCTTCACCCGCTTCTTCGACGCCCCCGGCGCCGCGCTGTGCTCCGGCCCCTCCACCGTGCTGGCCCCGGTCGCCCTGACCCCCGTCGCACCGGCCACCACCCCACCGAGTGCCACCGCCACCAGTCCGGCTTTCACGCCCCCCGGCCCCGGTACCGTGCGCTTCCTGGCCCGTTATGGCGGCGACGCCAGCTACGTGGCCCTCCCCGACACGCCGTGTGGGGCACCGGGGGAGAACGTCACCGTGCAGGCCGCGCCGGCCCTCACCACGCTGGCCGCGTCGTCCAACCCCGCCGACCCCGCGGGCACGGCCAGCCCCGGCGCCGCCGTGGGCGACACCGCCACCGTCACCGGCGTCGCCGGAGGCCCGGCCCCCACTGGCACCGTGACCTTCACCCGCTACTTCGACCCGCCGGGCGCCGCCCCGTGCTCGAGCGCGGCCACCGTGCAGGGTCCCCTGACCCTGGCGCCCGTCGCCCCGGCCACCACCCCTCCCTCGTCCACCGTGGCCGCGCCGCCGTTCACACCGCCCGGCCCCGGCACCGTGCGCTACCTCGCCAGCTACAGCGGTGACACCTTCTATTCGCCGCTTCCCGACACCCCGTGCGGCGAGCCCGGTGAGAACGTCACCGTGCTCGGTGCCCCCTCGATCGTGACCCTGGCGACGTCGTCCAACCCGTTGGCGCCGGCCGGAACCGCCGCCCTGGGCGACACCATCACCGACACCGCCACCGTCACCGGCGTCGCCGGCGGCCCGACCCCCACCGGCACCGTCACCTTCACCCGCTTCCTCGACGCCCCCGGCGCGGCTCTGTGCTCCGGCCCCGCCACCGGGATCGGGCCCGTACCGCTCACCGCGGTCACCCCGGCCACCTCCCCACCAAGCGCCCGCGCCGCCACGCCCGCCTTCGCCCCGACCTCGCCGGGCACCGTGCGCTTCGTCGCCAGCTACAGCGGCGACGCCTTCTACGCCGCCCTGCCCACCACCGCCTGCGGCGAGCCGGGCGAGAACGTGACCGTCCCCTTGTCCACGCCCGGCCTGGTCACCAGGGCTTCGGCGGGCACGGTCGGCGGCGAGGTCACCGACACGGCCTTCCTGACCGGCGGCTTCCAGCCCACCGGCACCATCCGCTTCGACCTGTACAACAACGAGACCTGCACGGGCCCGCCGGTCTTCACCGATACCGTGACGGTTGCCGGCAACGGTGAGTACACGACCCGCCCGTTCATCCTGCCGGCGGCCGGCATCTACCACTTCGTGGCCACCTACAGCGGCGACGCCAACAACAACGCCGTCGGCCCGACCGATTGCCTCGACCCCCTCGAGACGGTCGGCGTCGGGGTGCTGCCCACGAGCATCTCGACCCGGGCCTCGGGCCCGGTCAACGTGGGCCAGCAGATCTCCGACACGGCCACGCTGAGCGGCGGCTTGGACCCCACCGGCGTCCTTGCCTTCCGGCTCTTCGGCCCCGACAACGACGACTGCAGCGGGGCCCCCATCTTCATCTCCAACCGCACCGTCACCGGCAACGGGGTCTACGTCTCCGAGCCGTTCACGCCCACCCTGCCCGGCACCTACCGTTGGGTGGCCGTCTACAGCGGTGACCTCAACAACGCCGGGGCCGAGACCCCGTGCGACGACCCCCTGGAGCAGGTGGTCGTCTCGCCCGCCCCCACGATCGCCATCGTCAAGACGGCTACGCCCCTGAGCTTGCCAGTGCCGGGCGGCACGTTCACCTTCGACCTGGTGGTCACCAACACCAGCAACGTCGCCCTCACGATCACCAGCCTCACCGACGACATCTACGGCGACGTGACGACCAGGGCCAACTCCACCTGTACGAACGCCATCGGCACCGTCCTCGCCCCCAGCCCCGGGCCGGGCAACACCTATTCCTGCCGGTTCGACGGGACATTCTTCAACCCCACCCCGGCCGAGCAGATCGACACCGCCACGGTCGTCGGCGTCGACAACCGGAACAACACAGTGACGGCCACCGACGACGCCGTGGTGAGGCTCACCCCGCGGCCCACCATCGCCATCGTCAAGACGGCGAACCCTCTGAGCCTGCCGGTGCCGGGCGGCACGTTCACCTTCAGCGTGGTGGTCACCAACACCAGCGGCGTTCCTCTCACCATCCGGACGCTCACCGACGACATCTACGGCGACATCACCAGGATCCCCGGCTCCACCTGCAACACGGCCATCGGCACTGTCCTGGCCCCCACGCCGGGCCCGGGCCACACCTACTCCTGCGCCTTCCCGGGCGTGTTCACCGGACCGGAGGTTGTCCCAGTCCTTGTTGAAGTGAGGTGGCGGTCCCCCGCCTGAGACCTG
>CAYZMG010000098.1:12429-15105 GCA_964479465.1 uncultured Acidimicrobiales bacterium | reverse complement strand
CGGTGATGAGGCCGTGGGCGACCATGCCCATGACGGCGGCGTTGAGGCCGAAGTCGGTGAGCGTGGAGATGCCGAGCATCGTGTAGCCCATGTGGGCGACCGAGGAGAAGGCGATGAGGCGCTTCATGTCGGTCTGGGCGAGGCAGCCGAGCGCGCCGTAGATGATGCCGATGACGGCGAGCAGGCCGATCCAGGGGGCCCAGGCGTGCGCGGCCTCGGGCAGGATCGGCAGGGCGACGCGGATGAAGCCGTAGGTGCCGAGCTTCAGCAGCACGGCGGCGAGGATCACCGAGCCCTGCGTGGGTGCCTGGGTGTGCGCGTCGGGCAGCCAGGTGTGGAACGGGAACATCGGCACCTTGATGGCGAAGCCCATGAACAGGCCGCCAAAGATCAGCAGCTGGGTGCCATGCGGTATCGACCCGGCCTGCTCGATGAGCAGGGGGATGTCGAACGTCTGACCGCCCTTGAAGTACAGGGCCAGGAAGCTCAGGATCATCAGGGCCGAGCCGAACAGCGTGTACAGGAAGAACTTGATCGCCGCGTACTGCCGGTTGGGCCCGCCCCACACGCCGATCATGAAGTACATCGGGAGCAGGACCAGCTCGAAGAAGACGAAGAACAGGATGAGGTCCTGGGCGGCGAAGGTGCCGTTCATGCCCGTCTCCAGGATGAGCATGAGGATGAGGAATGCCTTTGGGTTGTGCGGCTCCGGGAAGTGATCCCAGGAGTAGATGACGCACAGGACGGTGATGACCATCGACAGGAGGATCAGGGGCAGGGAGATGCCGTCGATGCCGATGTGGTAGCGGCTGTTGATGACCTCGATCCAGTTGGTGTTGCTCTCGTACTGCATGCTGCCGGCGTCGTCGTAGTTGAACCCGAACAGCAGCGCGAGCCCGATGACCGCGGTGGCTGCGGTGATCAGCAGGGCGACGGCTTTCAGCATCTCCTCGCGCTCGCGGGGGATCAGCGCGAGCAGCGCGGCCCCGACGATGGGTAGGAAGATCGCAGCGGTCAGCATCTGTTTCGAGACTCCCTCACGTCAGGACCACGAGGCCCATCGCTAAGACTGCGACCGCACCGAACAACAGCGCTGCGTACTGCTGCACCCGCCCCGTCTGAATGTGACGCAGGATGCTGCCGCCCTCCTCCGCCGAGAGGCCGGCGCCGTTGACGGCGCCGTCGATCACCCGCTGGTCGATCACGTCGTACACCACCTGGGCGGTCGCCTGCGCGCCCTTGCCCACCCCGTTGACCACACCGTCGAGAATGTTCTGGTTGATCCAGTACGCGGCCCGGGCGATTGGGTATTGGATGCCCCGGATGATGGCCAGGAACAGGTCGTCGAGGTAGTACTTGTTGACCAGGACCCGGTGCCCTGTGCGTAGGAACGAAACCCGGTCGGCCAGGCCATTGAGGGCTCCCCGGTAGTAGTAGGCGCCCGCGGCGAGGATCCCCAGGACGGCGACGCCAACCGAGGTCAGCGCCAGAAGCGGGTTGAAGTCGTGATGATGGAGGAAGTGCTCGACCCCCTCCACCTCGAAGGCCACCCAATCGTTGAACAGCAGGATGCCAGGCGCATTGAGCAGGCCGGCCAGCACGGCGGGCACGGCAAGGATCCGCAGCGGCCAGGCCATCGACGGCGGCGACTCGTGGGGGTGGCCGTGGCCCCGGTACTCGCCGGCGAAGATCAGGTAGCACGCCCGGGTCATATACGCGGCGGTCATGAAGGCCCCCGCCAGGCCGACGACGAGCATGAGCGGGAAGCCGTTGTCCATGGCGCCCAGCAGGATCTCGTCCTTGGACCAGAAGCCGGCGAGGGGGAAGATGCCGGCCAGCGCCACCGACCCGACCATGAACGTCCAGAAGGTCGTAGGCATGTGCTTTCTCAGCCCGCCCATCTCGCTCATGTTGTTGGAGTGCACGGCGTGGATGAGTGAGCCGGAACCGAGGAAGAGCAGGGCCTTGAAGAAGGCGTGGGTGAAGAGGTGGAACACGGCGGCCGTCCACGCCCCGACGCCGAGGGCCATCACCATGTAGCCCAGCTGGCTGACGGTGGAGTACGCCAGCACCTTCTTGACGTCGTCCTGCACGAAGGCCAGCAGGGCGGCGATGATGACGGTGATGGCGCCGATGACGGCGACCAGATTGATCCCGCCCGCCTCGATGGAGAACCCGGCGAAGAAGACCCCGTAGAGCCGGGCGACCAAGTAGACGCCGGCCACGACCATGGTGGCGGCGTGGATCAGGGCCGACACCGGCGTGGGGCCGGCCATGGCGTCGGGCAGCCAGACGTGGACCGGGAACTGGGCGCTCTTTCCCATGACCCCGAGGAACAGCAGCGACGCTCCGACCAGGAGCGTGCCGTGGCCGATGGCGCCGGTCAGCGCCTCGTGGTTGAGGTGCTCGATGTTGAAGTTCCTGTCGGCGGCGAAGAAGAGGAGGATGATGCCGGTCAGGAGGCCGATGTCGCCTGTACGGGTGGTGATGAATGCCTTGATGGCAGCGCCGGAGTTGACGCCCTCCTCCCACCAGTGGCCGATCAGCATGAAGGAGCAGAGCCCGACCAGCTCCCAGCCGATCAGCAGCTGGAGGGTGTTGTCGGCGACGACCAGCAGGAGCATGGCCGCAGTCCACAAGGAGAGGGCGGCGAAGACGTAGGTGTAGCGCCGGTCG
>CAYZMG010000098.1:0-12419 GCA_964479465.1 uncultured Acidimicrobiales bacterium | reverse complement strand
GAAGTACCGGGCGTACTCGCTGTCGGTCTCCTCGTGCATGTAGCCGGTCGAGTACACGTGGACCATCAGGGAGATGAACGTGACGACGACGAGCATCATCACGGCGAGCCCGTCGATGTGGAAGCCGACGCCGAAATCCACGCCGCCGATCTCGAACCAGTCGTGGTGACCCTTGACGGCGTGGCGGGGGACGTCCTTCCCGATCCATTCGAGGGCCGCCAGCCCCGACAGGACGAACGACGCTGCGAGGGCGCCGATGCCGACCTCGGCCCCCTTCTTCGGCAGGCGCTTTCCGAAGAACAGGATGATGAAGAACGAGATGGCGGGGATGAGGGGAATGAGCCAGGCGTTGTCCAGCATGGAGCGGCGGTCCTAGCCCTTCATCAGGTCGAGCTCGTCCAGGTCGATGTCGGCCCGGTTGCGGAAGATGAGCAGGACGATGGCCAGCCCGACGCCGACCTCGGCGGCGGCGATGGTGATCACGAAGAGCGCGAACACCTGGCCGATCACGTTGTCGTTGAAAGCGCCGAAGGCGATGAGGTTGATGTTGACGGCGTTGAGCATGAGCTCGATGGACATGAGGACGAGCACGGCGTTCCTGCGGGCCAGCACGCCGTAGACACCCAGGCAGAAGAGGACGGCAGCGAGGAGCAGGAACTGGTTGAGGTACATGCGCTAGTCCCTTCGCGCCAAGGCGACGGCGCCGACGAGGGCGGAAAGCAGCAGGATGGAGGCGAGCTCGAAGGGGATCACGAAGTCACCGAAGATGGAGTCGCTCACCTCCGCACTGCGACGGATGGCGAAGGTGCCGACTTCCTGGTCACCGAAGGCGTCGAGCAGCACGGCGCCCATTGATCCGAACAGGAAGAGGGCGACGAGCGCGCCCAAGAGGCGCTGCTCATTGTCGAGGTCGGCGTCCCTGCCGATCGGCGCCCGGGTGAGCATGACGCCGAAGAGCAGCAGCACGACGACGGCCCCGATGTAGACCAGGACCTGGACCCAAGCCAGGAACTCGGCGGCCAGAAGGATGTAGATGCCGGCGGCGCCGGCCAGCACGATGGCGAGGAAGAGCGCAGCGCGGACAACGTTCTGGGTGGTGACGAGCCGGAATGCGGCGACCACCATCACCACGGCGAGAATGCCGAACACGACGTTCTGGGCCACCATGATCTCGGCCAACATTGCGGGGACGCTAGCTCCTACTTCTTCTTTGCCGCCCCGGCCTCGAGGGCCGGAGGGTCGGGGACGGTGACCATCCACTCGCCGAGCTTGTCCTTGTCGTGCAGGAGGTCGGCGATGCTGGATTCGGAATACTCGTACTCAGGCGACCAGAACAGGGCGTCGAAGGGGCAGACCTCCACGCAGATCCCGCAGTACATGCAGAGCGCGTAGTCGATGTCGAAGCGGTCGAGGGCGTTGACGGTGCGGGGCTTGCCACCCTCACGACGGGGCGGACGCTTCTCCTTGTGGCCCTCGATGTAGATGCACCAGTCCGGGCACTCCCGGGCGCAGAGCATGCAGACGGTGCAGTTCTCCTCCTTGAGGGCGATGACACCTCGCGTACGGGGAGCCAGATCCTCCTTCTCATGCGGGTACTGCACCGTGACCGCACCCTTGGTCCAGGTGTTGATCATGGTCTTGAACGTGACGCCGAGCCCCTTGGCGAGGCCGGGAATGTCAGGCATTGCTCAGAGCTCCAGGACGAGGGTTTTCATGCCGGCGGCCGCGAACGCCGCCGCAGGCGGCTTCTCCGGCTGCCGGCCGGGAAGGACAGGGCGAAGGGCGGCCGGCTCCGCCGGCCGACCGGAGCGCGATTGCCTCGCCGAGCAAGCTCTGCTTGCGATGGCGAATCACAGCACCACCTTGAAGACTGCGGTGGCCATGATGTTGACCAGCGAGAGGGGGATGAGGAACTTCCAGGCGAAGGTCTGGAGCTGGTCCTCGCGGAAGCGGGGGAAGGTGAAGCGGATCCAGAAGATCAGGAACGCGATCAGCATGATCTTCGCACCGAGCACGACCGGGCCCATGATGTCGGCCATGATCCCGGTCTTGAAGAACGGCTGGTACCAGCCGCCGAAGTAGAGGGTGGCAGCGATGGCCGAGAGGGCGAAGGCCGTGCCGAACTCGGCCATGAAGAAGAAGAGGAAGCGGAAGCCCGAGTACTCGGTCATGTAGCCGGCGACCAGTTCCGACTCGGCGACCGGCATGTCGAAGGGGCTCTGGCTGAGCTCGGCTTGGGCGGCGGCGAGGAAGATGCCGAAGCCGACGATCTGGGTCAGGATGAACGGGTTGCCGATCAGGTCGAAGCCGAAGATGGCCCCGTCGGCCTGGGCGTGGACGATGCCTTGGAGGCTCATGGTGTTGGCCTGGATGACCACGCCGACGACAGCGAGGACGAGGGGGAGCTCATAGGCGATGAGCTGGCCGGCGGCCCGAAGCGAACCGAGGAGGGCGAACTTGTTGGCCGACGCCCAGCCGGCCATGAGGATACCGATCACGCTGAGGGATGAGACGGCCAAGGCGTAGAAGATGCCGACGTCGAGGTCCTGCACCACCAGCCGGGGCCCGGCGGGCACCACGATGTAGAGCAGGAAGGTCGAGACCAGGACGACGAGGGGGGCGAGGGCAAACACCCGCCGGTCGGCCTCGGACGGGATGAGGTCCTCCTTCTGGATGAACTTGATCCCGTCACCGATGAGCTGGAACCAGCCGTGGTAGCCGCCCGGCTCCATGGGGCCCATGCGGCTCTGCATGTGGGCCATCATCTTCAGGAGGAAGACGTAGCCAAGGATGACGGCGGCGGCCGGGATGACCATCAGGACGATCGCCGTCTTGATAAGCGTGAGCGGCCAGTAGGAGAGCTCGACCGCGAGCATCCTCACTGCACCGTCCCCCCGGGCTGCACGCGCAGGACACTAGTGATCGCCTTCACCTGAATGCCAACACCGGTGGGATGCAGCACGGCTAGCGGTCGATGTCCCCGAGGATGAAGTAGAGGCTGGAGAGGATCGTGATGATGTCGGGGACGTACACGCCCTTCAGTAGCCACGGGACGATTGAGATGTTGTGGAACGAGGCCGACCGGATCTTGACCCGGAAGGGGCCGAGGCCACCCTGGCTGACGATGTAGTAACCCATCTCGCCGAGTGGGTTCTCGGTGTGGGCCCACGCCTCCCCGGCGGGCACCTTGATGATGCGGGGCACCTTGGCCTGGATCGGCCCGGACGGCAGCCCTTCAAGGAGCTGGTCGACCATCAGGGTGGCCTCGCGGGTCTCCTGGAGGCGCACCCAGTAGCGGGCGAACGAGTCGCCGTCGGGATGGGTCCAAACCTTCCAGTCCAGCTCTTTCCACGCCAGCGGCGACGGTGCGTCGCGGCGGAGGTCCCAGTCGACCCCGCTGGCCCGGATGTTGGCGCCGGAGAGACCGTAGGACAGGCCGATGTCGGCCGGGATGACGCCGACGCCCCGGGTGCGGGCCTCGAAGATCTCGTTGCCCATGAGCAGATCCTCGAGCTCGTCGCAGTAGCCCCGGATGCGGCGCATCGCCTCCTTGGTCTCGGCGATCCAGCCCTTGGGCAGGTCGTCCTTGAGGCCGCCGATCCGGTCGAAGTTGGGATGGAAGCGCCCGCCGGTGGCCTCCTCGATGAGGTTCAGCACGTACTCGCGGTCGCGGAAGGCGAAGAAGACCGGGGTGATGGCCCCGAGCTGCACACCCATCTCCCCGATGAAGAGGGTGATGTTGGCGATGCGACTCAGCTCGAACAGGAGCGTGCGAATCCACTGGGCCCGAGGCGGCGCTTCGACCTCCATGAGGTCCTCGGCGGCCAGGATGAACGGCACTTCGTTGGCGAACGACGACAGCCAGTCGATCCGGTTGATCAGGGTGTTGATCTGCGGGTAGGTCCGGACCTCGGTGAGCTTCTCGTAGCCGCGATGCATGTAGCCGCAGATCACGTCGGCCTTGACCACCTGCTCGCCGTCGAGCTTGGCCACGATACGCAGCGTGCCGTGGGTAGCCGGGTGCTGGGGGCCGAGGTTGAGCGTCATGTCCTCGGTCTGGAGCTCGACGGCCAGCCTGGCGTCGGCGGCCTGGGCCGAGATGTAGGAGAGGCGCTGCTGCTCGCTAACTGCCATCAGTCGTCGCCCTTGTAGGTGGCGGGGAACTGCTCGACGTCGACCAGGCCCGGCCACGGCTTGACCTCGCGCGCCAGGAGCGGGAAGTCCTTGCGGAGCGGGAAACCCTCGAACTCGCCGGGCAGGTAGAGCTTGATCAGATTGGGGTGGCCGACGAAGTCGAAGCCGTACATCTCCCACGTCTCCCGCTCGCACCAGTCGGCCCCGGGGTACTCGGAGATCCAGGACTCGATGCTGGGAGCGACATCGTCGAGGTCGGCCTTCAACGTCACGCCGATGTGACGGACGGTTGAGTAGAGGCGGGCCAGGACCTGGAAGCGGGTGTCGCCGCCGCCGAACCCGGTGACGATCTCCCCGCCGGCGGCCGGCTCGTCGGGCTCGGGCTCCTCCACTGCGTTCGGGTCGTCCGGCAGTGCTGCTTCGTCGTCGGCGTCCGGCGCGACGCCCTCGATCACCTTGGGGTTCGGCCAGGTGTGCGGTAGCCAGTCGATGCCCGACAGGTAGCAGAAGTAGTCGAAGCTCATCGCCTTGCACTCCCGGGCGGCGCGGACCCAGGCGTCGGGTCGTACGCGGACCCAGAGGTCGCCACTACGGATGTGGGAGCCGACCACGGCGTCGCCCAGCCTGGTGGTCAGATCTTCGAGGAGCGCCTGCTGGCGGTCGTCGGTGGCGGTGGTGGCGCCGGCCGTGGGGTCAGCGGACGACAATCGGCTCTCCCCGCCAGCGCTCCGCCATGTCCTCGTTCTGGATGCGCTCCTGGAGGAGCACGATGCCCTCGAGCAGCGCCTCGGGCCGCGGTGGGCAACCCGGGACGTACACGTCGACCGGGATGATCTGGTCGACACCCTTGGTGACCGAGTAGGAGTCCCAGTACGGGCCGCCGCAGTTGGCGCAGGAGCCCATGGAGATGACGTACTTGGGATCCGGCATCTGCTCCCAGAGCCGGCGGATGGCCGGCGCCATCTTGTCGGTGACCGTACCCGACACCACCACCAGGTCGGCCTGACGCGGACCGGCCGGGAAGGGGATCACGCCCAGGCGCATCACGTCGTAGCGGGGGGAACCGAAGGCGGCGCCCATCTCGATGGCACAACAGGCCAGGCCCCACTGGTAGACCCAGAGCGAGTACTTCCGGCTGTAGTTGAGAAGCCACGTCAACGGCTTCATCGAGGGCTTCGCGAACGTGCCCTTTTCAACTAGACCCAACGAAGCACGCCCTTTCGCCAGGCATAGAGAAGCCCGAGCGCCAGGATGCCCACGAAGATGCCCATCTCGACAAGGCCGAACACCGCCAGCTCCTCCAGACGGATGGCCCACGGGAAGATGAACACCGCCTCGACGTCGAACATCACGAACAGCAGCGCGAACACGTAATAGCGGATATGGCTCTGCGACCAGCCCACCCCCACGGGGTCCACGCCGCACTCGTAGTTGATGTACTTGCCGGTCTGGGGCCGGGTCGGCCGCAGCAGCTTCCCCACGCCCAACATGGCCGACACCATCAACACCGCGGCCCCACCGAAGATGGCGACGGTCAGATACTGAAGGTGAAAATCTGACATCGAGCGTGATCCTAACGAAGGCCGGGGTCAGCTGCCGGGTGCAACCGCAGCGTCACGGACGGTGGTGGCGTCGAGTCGCCGAGAGGGTGCGATGCTGTTCACCGGCCGCCTCGGCGAGCACGGCGGTGAGGGATGGCTCGCTGGTCCAGCCGCAGGAGCAGCGCACCCAGTAGCGGGCGCCCTCCGCATCGACCTGCATGCGGGCTCCGGCGTCAACCCGGTGATCGTCCTCTCGTCGCACATTCCCTACCGACAACGTTACGCCTCTGCTCGACAGTGCGGTGATGGTAGTGGCCCCAGGCTCTCCTTCCCAGTTTCTCGACCGATCCGGGTCGCGGCCTTACAGCCGCAACAGGGTCGCGTGACGGGCGAAGTCGATGAGGGGTTGGGGGATGAGGCCGGCGCCGACGGTGTAGGCCAGGCAGATGCCGATGGCCAGCGCAGCGGCGATCGGGATCTCGACCCTCGTCACCGTCGCCGTGGCCACGCCGCCGCCGCCACCCTCGTGGCCCGCCTCAGCCAGCGTCGTTTCCGGCCCTACGCCGGCCATGGTCTGGTCGGCACCCATATACATCACGACGATGAGTCGGAGGTAGAAGAACGCCGCCACCACCGATGCCAGCATGGCGATGATGGCGATCGCGTAGGACTCGGCCTCCACCGCGGCGGAGATCACATAGAACTTGGCCAGGAAGCCGGAGGTGAACGGCACGCCGGCCTGGGCCAGCAGGAACACGGTGAACGCCAGGGCAAGGCCGGGCCGGTCGCGGGACAAGCCCCGGTACGCATCGAGCCCGGTAAGCAGATCTCCTCGGCGGGACACGATGGCGACGACAGCGAAGCTGCCCATCACGAGGAACGAGTACGCCAGCAGGTAGAAGAGCGAGCCGGCGATCCCCCGGTCGTTCGCCGCTTGCAGCCCGATGAGGATGAAGCCGGCGTGACTGATCGACGAGTAGGCCAGCATGCGCTTGACGTCGGTCTGGACGACGGCCAGTACCGAGCCCACAACCATGCTCAGCACGGCCAGCACCCACACGATGGGCTTCCAGTCGAGCTGCTCGGTGCCGAAGGCCGAGTAGAAGATCCGCAACAGAGCGGCGAACCCGGCCGCCTTCGCTGCGGCGGCCATGAACCCGGTGACCGGAGTCGGCGAGCCTTGGTAGACGTCGGGCGTCCACATGTGGAACGGCACCGCGGCCACCTTGAACCCGAGACCCACCAGCAGTAGGGCGAAGCCGCCCATCAGCACCCCGCCGGTGACGGTCTGGGTCGACAGGAACTCGGCGATGAACCCGAGGTTCGTGGACCCGGTCGAGCCGTACGTCAACGCGATGCCGTACAGCAGGAACGCCGAGGAGAACGACCCGAGCACGAAGTACTTGATGGCCGCCTCGCGGGACTGCTCCCGGCGTTGGTGGTACCCGGCGAGCACGTACAAAGCGATCGAGAGGATCTCCAGGCCCAGGAAGATCAGGATCAGATCGTTGGCCTTGGCCATCAGGATCCCGCCCGACCCCGACAGCATCATCAGGACGAGGAACGCCGACGGCTCCAACCCCTCCTGGCGCAGGTACCCATGGGCCAAGAGGGCGCCCAGTCCCACCGCCACACAGATGACCACCGTGAAGAAGATGCCGAACCTGTCGACCACCACGGCGTCGGCCAACGCCAAGCGGGCGCCGCCGCCTCCCTCGCCGACGTCCTGCCAGAGCCCCCATGATGAGACCAGGGCCGCCAGGGCCACGGCGACGGTGAAGATGCACGATGCCGCCGCCATTGTGCGGTCGCGGCGGAAGGTGCCGGCGACCAGCAACGAAAGCGCCCCGCCGATGAGGATCAGCTCCGGGGCGATCAGGCTCCACTCGACGTGGGGCAGGGGGAGCGGCTCGAGCTGAGCGGTCATCATTGCCCTGCTCTCCCTACGGCGACGGCGGGCTGGCGGTAGTCGGAGTGCTCCTCGACGTGAGTGACCAGCTCCCGCACCGACGGAGCGATGCGGTCCAGCACCGGCCGCGGGTACACGCCGAGCACGACGATGAGGACGACCAGGGGCGCCATCACCATCCGCTCCCGCATGGTCATCTCCGGGAACAGGGCGTTCTCGCCCTCCGGGCGGCCGTGGAACACCCGCTGGTAGGCCCAGAGCAGGTACAGGGCGGCGAGGATCACGCCGGCCGTCGCCACCACGGCCCACCACCGGTGGGTGGCGAACGTGCCGACCAGGATCAGGAACTCCCCGACGAAGCCGTTGAGCCCGGGCAGGCCGATCGAGGACAGCATGACGACCATGAACACGCCGGCGAACACCGGCGCCACCTTCTGGATCCCGCCTAGCTCGGCGATCTGGCGGGTATGCCGGCGCTCATAGATCATGCCGACCAGGAAGAACAGGGCGCCGGTGGAGAGCCCGTGGTTCACCATCTGGAGGACGCTGCCCTCCAGGCCCTGCTGGGACAGCCCGAAGGTGCCCAGCACGATGAAGCCGAGGTGGGCGACCGACGAGTACGCCACCAGCCGTTTCAGGTCGCGCTGCATGGTGGCGACGATCGCCCCGTAGATGATGCCGATGGTGCCCAGGGTCAGGAACACCGGCGCCAGGTCCACGAACGCCTGGGGGAACATGTAGAGCCCGAAACGCAGGAACCCGTAGGTGCCGAGCTTCAGCATGACGCCGGCCAGGATCACCGACCCACCGGTGGGGGCCTCGGTGTGGGCGTCGGGCAGCCAAGTGTGCACCGGGAAGATCGGCACCTTGATGGCGAACGACGCGGCGAAGGCCAGGAAGATCCAGCGGGCGGTGCTCGACGCCAGCGACTGCTCCTCGGCCAAGGCGACGACGTCGAAGGTGAGCTCGCCCGTGGCGCCCCGGTGCAGGAACACCACGGCGAGGATGCCCACCAGCATGAGGGCGGAGCCCACCATCGTGTAGAGGAAGAACTTGATGGTGGCGTAGATGCGCCGGTCGTAGCCCCAGCCGCCGATGAGGAAGTACATCGGGACCAGTACCAGCTCCCAGAAGAGGAAGAACAGGAACAGGTCGAGCGACAGGAACACGCCCATGCAGCCGGCCTCGAGGACGAGCATCCAGGCGACATAGCCCTTGACGTCGCGGTGCACCGCCGGGCCGACGATGGCCAGCGGGAACAGGACACCTGTCAGGGCGACGAGGAAGAGCGAGATGCCGTCGACGCCGAGCTTCCAGGAGATGCCGAAGTCGCGGATCCAGACGTGCTCAGAGAGGAACTGGAACCCCGGGCCGTCGGCCTGGTAGTCGAAGACAAGGGCGATCGACAGGGCCAGGGCGACGCCGGAGAACGTCACGCCGACCAGCTTCAGCAGGCCCTCGTTGCCCTTCGGCAGGCAGGCGACGATCGCGGCGCCGACGATCGGCACCAGGATGATCAGGGTCAGGATGGGGATGGAGTCGGACACCTACGCCGTCCTCGCCACCGCGTAGGCCAGGATGGCGACCGCGCCCACGGCGACCGCCAGCGCGTAGCTGCGGACGAACCCGGACTGGATGCCCCGCAGGCGGCTCCCGCCGGCTCGGACCAAGGCGCCGACCCCGTTCACGGTTCCGTCGATGATCCTGGCGTCGACGACGAAGGCGCTGAAGTTGGCCAGGGCCCGCCCTGGTGCCTCGATGACCTTCTGGTACAGCTCGTCGACGTACCACGCGTGCTGAAGCGCCTTGGGCTCAAGGCTGTCCTGGCGGGCCTTCTTGCCCCGCAGCCAGATGGCCCGGGCGAGCAGGATGCCCGTGATCGCCGACACCGTCGCCACCGCGGCCAAGCCGACCTTGGTACTGGTGCTCGACGCGAAGTGGTGGGGGTGGGCCAGCACCGACCCCAACCAATGCTCGAGTGGCGTCTTCAAGATCCCGGCGACGGCGGCCAGCACAGCGAGCGCGATCAGCGGGAAGGTCATAGTGCCGGGCGACTCGTGAGGCTTGAACTCCCCGTGCCCGCGGCCATCGTGCGACGTGGTGTCAGCCGCCTTCTTCCACCGCTCGCCGCCGTAGAACACCAGGAACACCTGGCGGCTCATGTAGTAGGCGGTCATCAGGGCGGTGACCAGGCCGACGAGCCACAACCCCCGGTTCTTCTCCCAGGCGGCGAGAAGGATGTCGTCCTTGGACCAGAAGCCGGAGAACGGCGGCACGCCGGCGATGGCCAGCCATCCGACGATGAACGTGGCGCTGGTGATCGGTAGCCACTTGCGGAGCGCACCCATGCGTTTCATGTCCTGCTCGTCATGCATGCCGTGGATGACAGAGCCGGCGCCGAGGAAGAGCAGGGCCTTGAAGAAGGCGTGGGTGACCATGTGGAAGATGGCGGCGATGTACGCGCCGGAGCCCACGGCGAGGAACATGTACCCGAGCTGGGACACCGTCGAGTACGCCAAGACCTTCTTGATGTCGTTCTGGGCACAGGCGATGGTGGCGGCGAAGAAGGCGGTGAGTGCCCCGACTACCGCAATGAGTGTGAGGGCCCCGGGCGCCATGTCGAGGATGGGGTTGACCCGCACCATCAGGAACACGCCGGCGGTGACCATGGTGGCGGCGTGGATCAGGGCCGACACGGGCGTCGGGCCCTCCATGGCATCGGGCAGCCACACGTACAACGGCAGCTGTGCCGACTTGCCGACCGCGCCGACGAACAAAAGGAGGGCGATGGCGGTGGCGGTCCCCTTGGCCAGCGTGCCGGCCTCCTCGAGGACGGGCACGTAGTTCAAAGAGCCGAACGTGACGAAGATCAGGAACATGGCCAGCATGAACCCGAAGTCGCCGACCCGGTTCATGACGAAGGCCTTCTTGCCGGCGGTGGCGGCCGACGAGCGCTCGAACCAGAACGAGATGAGGAAGTAGGAGCAGGCGCCCACGCCCTCCCAGCCCAGGAAGGTGAGCAGGAAGGAGTCGGCGAGGACCAGCATCAGCATGGAGAAGGCGAAGAGGTTCAGGTAGACGAAGAACGTCGGGTAGCGCTCGTCGCCGTGCATGTAGCCGATGGAGTAGAGATGGATGAGGGCACCGACGCCGGTGACGAACAGCGCCATCGTGACCGAGAGGGGGTCGACGAGGAACCCGACGTGGACGTCGAGGCCGCCGGCGCTGATCCAGGTGAAGAGGTCCTGCTCGAAGCGCCGCTCCTCGCCGGGCATGCCCATGAGGTCGAAGAAGACCCCAACGGCCACCAGGAAGGAACCGGCCATCATGGCGGTGGCGAGGTACCCGGCCTTGGGGTCGCCCAGGCGCCGGCCGGTGGCCAGGAGGATGAAGAACCCGGCCAGTGGCAGGGCAGGTATGAGCCAGACCGCGTGGATCAAGGCCCGCTCAACGCTTCCCGCTCAAAGGGCCGCTCGGGCCCGGCTTCCCGCTCAGGGGGCCGCTCGGGCCCGGCTTCCCGCTCAAAGGGCCGCTCGGGCCCGGCTTCCCGCTCAGGGGGCCGCTCGGGCCCCACCTCGTTCGCTGCGCTCACTCGCCTCACCCTCTCAACAGCGAGACGTTGTCAGCGGTGGCATCGGTCCGCCTGCGGAAGATGGAGACGATGATGGCGAGGCCGACGACGACCTCGGCCGCAGCCACCACCAGCACGAAGAACACGACCACCTGGCCGCCGATGTCGTTGAGCATGCGGGCGTAGGTGACGAACGTCAGGTTCACCGCGTTGAGCATCAGCTCCACGCACATGAACATGATCAGCACGTTGCGGCGGATGAGAAGGCCCACGCCGCCGATGGTGAACAGCATGGCCGCCAGGCCGAGATACCAGGCTCCGGGAACGCTCATGTCTCCTCCGATCCGTGGACGCCGCCGGACGGTGAGTGGCGAGCCAGGACGACGGCGCCGACCACGGCGATGACGAGGAGGACCGACGTCATCTCGAAGGCCAGCAGGTAGCGGGTGAAGAGCGAGCGGGCCACCTTCGCGACGTTGCTCCCCGGCCCGTCGGCGGCGCCGGCCACGGACTCTGCGCCGGAGACCCAGGACGTGCGGGTCAGGAGGAAGATGGCGGCGATGACGCCGGCGCCCGACAGATAGGCGAGCGGCCGCTGGAAGGGAATCCGCTCGGCCCGCACGTTCTCGGTGCGGTCGACACCCAGGAGCATGATGACGAACAGGAACAGGACCACGATGGCGCCGGCGTAGACGATGATCTGCACCGCAGCCAGGAAGTGGGCCTCCTGGGCCACGAAGAGCACGGCCACACCGAACAGCGTCAGCACGAGCATGAGCGCCGAGTGCACAGGGTGAGTGGCGAGGATGACGCCGAGGGCGCCGGCCAGCACGGCTACGGCGGCGACGACGAAGACGAACCAGTCCATCAGCGCTTCTTCCCGCCCTTCGGCTTCGCTGCCTTGCCGCCGCTCCCCGCCGCTGAGGCCTTGTCGCTCTCGGCCGTCTGGCCCTTTTCCGGTGCCCGCACGCCGTAGCCGAGCTCGCCCGACCAGCCGACCTTGCCTTCGAAGGTGGCGGCCCCGTTCGGCGCCGTGGCCCGCACCCACGCCGAGGTGCGCTCCGCGTCGCCCTCCCGCCAGTCCTCCCACGGCAGCTTCTGGGGGTGGCCGTCGTCGTCGACCACCAACTCGGCCTTGGTGTAGATGGCGTCCTGGCGGTCGGTGAAGGAGAATTCGAAGAGCTTCGACTCGGTGATCGCCTCGGTCGGGCACGCCTCCACGCACAGGTCGCAGTGGATGCAGCGCAGGTAGTTGATCTCGTAG
>CAYZMG010000097.1:0-15317 GCA_964479465.1 uncultured Acidimicrobiales bacterium | reverse complement strand
GGCCGCGCAGGTGCTGTCGCAGGGCTCCGGCGTTGAAGGCTGATTACGCCGGTGCGGGCGTTTCTCGCGACTGAGAAGAACCGCCACCTCCCGGCAGGAGCGGGGCGGGCGGAGTCTCGCCCGACCCGCCGATGCCGGTCTCGGTCTCTTGCGGCTGAACGTGATTGACCCCTGAACTGCGCTCCCACGGACCAGCTCATCGGCCCGAGAACTGAGGGCCGAGGACGTCAGTCAGCAGCCCGGTTACCGCCTCGTCGGCTCCGACGTAGATCACCAGCACGCGTCCCTTCAGGTAGAGGTGGGGAGGCGCCAGCCAGTCGACGTGAATTCCGTTCGGGCTCCCGTCCGGCCCGAACGTGGCCGCATCGGCTGCGGCGGCTTGAGCCGACTCGTACTGGAACGACTGCAGCCGGGTTGGGGCGATGCCCGCTCCGCCGATGCCGAGCACGGTACCGTCGCCACGGAGGAAGGGCTGGGCGATCGACTCGAGCGGCGTGACCGTTAGCCCTCGACTCCGCAGGTTGTCGACCAGACTGACGTGGTCCCGCACCGGGCCTCCATGACTCACCACCCCGCCCGGCTCCACGACGCCTGGCCCTGCCGGAGGAGGCGATGGGACCGTGGTGGTGGTGACTTCAGGCTCCGGCCGCGCCGGCTCGGTCGTGCTCGTCGTCGCCCGGGTCGTGATCGGGGGAGCGGCGGGGGAGCCCGTCGTCGTTGTACTTGCGATCGTCGGCTCGGTCGTCGTCGTGCTCGCTATGGGCGGGTCAGGGACAGGAGAAGTGACAGTTGTCGGCGACGACACAGTGTCCCCGGAGGGCGACGCGCTCGTCTCTTGGCGGCCACACGCAGCGAGCAAGATCAGAAGGACGATGACCGCCCAAGAAATGGACGGGCCGCCTGACTTCCCTGTCGAACGGGCAGTCTTTCCTAACCACGAGGACAGGGTGACCCCAAGGGGTTGACGGCCGTGACTGGCGCGCCCGTTCCGCGGGCTGCCTGAGCCGGGGCGGCGAGGAGTAGCAGACCCAGCGCGAATTGCGCTGACCGTCCGTGGTGAGCACCGCATCAAGGGCGCGACCTTCCGGCATTGTCCGCCGCTCACCACTCCACCACACTCGGTCAACCGGAGTCGTGCCCGGCGAGGTGGTGCATGTCCCGCATGAGGTTCGTTCATGACCCTTTTGACGGGCGTCGTGCCCAAATCGTTCGCACGCGCCCGCGCTGCTCCCACGTTTGCGACGCCGCTGCGGCCGATCCGGACGATCAGCCCCTACGTCGGCGATGATGTGGACGGCGCCGAGGCTCTTGTCGAACCCTACCGTCCCGCCTGGGTGGAGTACGCGGACGACGACGAGGTCGCCGCCCGCTGCCTCGGGCACGCCCCGGACGAGGCCAACCTGTGCCAGTGGTCCCGGCGCCAGGGCGGAGCGTGCGATCCCCGGCGAGGTGGGCGCGGGAGGTAGTGGCTGCGATTTTCTGCGGTCGGGCGAAGGAGCCGGGCACCTGCAGCGTCCAACCTGATGTCGAGCTCGGCACCGCTCACGCCCTTGCCGGGTGAGGGCAGGCCGGCCGGGGGCCATTTCCACGGCGGAGGCCCCCGGCCGGCTCGGGCCACGGGAACCGTGAGACGGCGCGACCATCAGCACCGTGGCCCGCAGGTCCGGGTCCAGCCCGGTCATCGCCTTGGCGAGGTCGTCGCGAACCCGTCATCGGATACGGCGACCGGCTCCGGGTGCATCCTCGTCGAGGGCGACCACCTATCGGCGCGCGACCCGCACCGCAGCTCGTCGAGGCAAACCTTGTAGGTGGTGCGGTACAGCCAAGTACCGAAGCGGGCGTACCCCTGAAATCCTTGCTGGGACTGCCGTCTCCGCTACCGTCGCCACCCAACCGCCTGAGCGAGGCCGAGCGCCAGCGCATCCTAACCGTGCTGCGCTCGCCGGAGTACTGCGACCTTGCCCCGGCCCAGGTGTGGGCCCGCCTCCAGGACGACGGCATCTACCTGCGCTCGATCTCCGCCATGGACCCGCCTCCTGGCCGTCGCCGGGGAGAACCGGGAGCGACGCCGCCAACGCGCGCACCCGGGCCGCAAGTGCCGGCGCCGATGGTCCCACTGTCCGCCTCCAGGAGGTGACCGGCGTCGCCAGCTTCGGCGAAACCCTTCTCCGAATGAAGAGGCTGGTTGCGCACGCAGCCTGCGAAGTTGCCATCTGGATCGTACTCTCGCGGGCGGACGGCGAAGAAAGTGCCCGGTCGCGGCGTCAAACAGCGGAAGACCGACGACCGGCGAGTAGCGGTCCCAGTCAACAGCAGATGTTCAAGGAGCGCACCGATGCGGCGGAACAGCTTGGTCTTGATCCTCGTGGTCGGCATCGTCCTCGCCGGCTGTTCGGGCGGCGGCGGCAATGTCGCTGCGAGTGCCCCCTCCACGGCGCCGGCCATGGCACCGTCCACTGTGCCGCCGGGCACGACGAGCATTCCCATCGTCCCCAGGGCGACCACCAGCGCGCCGACGACCACCAGGCCGGTACTGGTCGACGGTGTGCCCCAAATCGCCGTGACCCCAGCGCGGGCTGCAGTGGGAGCCCGGGTCCGCATCGAGGGCACCGGCTTCACCGACGGACACTGGAAGGCGACCGGCGCCAGCCTCTGGCTTGCGGAGAATGCGGGCTGCAACCTCTACGCCGAAGCCGTTCACACGATCACCGTCTCGGCGGCCGGCCGGCTCACAGGCGAGTTCGTGGTTCCCGCCGTGGGCGCCTGCCGGATGAGCGCTATTGGAGAGCGGCCGGTGACCTCGGGTGTCTACCGCATCGTGTTCAGCTGCACTGCCTGCGCCATCGGCGACCTGGAGGTGACGACGACGGCGGGACCTTGCGTCGACGTCGGGTTCGCGCCCAACAGCGACAACCTTGCCAGTGAGATCGTCGCCTCCGGAATGGGCTGCGTCGCGGCCGAGGCCCTCGTCCGCAAGGTCGGGCCTCAAGTGCGCTCGGTCGGCGGCCCCTCCCGGGTTGAGGTCGACTCCTTCGTCTGCATCCGGACCGCTGAAACCGATCGTGGCCTTCCCACATCCTACTTCGAGTGCACCAGCGGCTCGGCGACCGTGACCTTCATCCGTACGTGAGAGTGGGGAGCCGAACGATGAAACGACTGGTCCTGCTGCTGATTGGAGCGACCATGGTCGCCGGCGGTTGCCGCGGGGATGCTACCGACCAGGCCGCCGTGGCCAAGACCACGCCAACGACCGTGACTCCGACTACTGCTACCCCGTCGACGACCGCTCCGGCGGGCGCCGTCGAGGCCGTGGTCGAGAGCGGCACCACGTCATCCGGTAAGTGGCAGCTCGTGGCCCAGTCCGGCGGACGGGCGGGGGTCGTGTGCGCGGAGCTTCGCGGCCCCTTCCTGTTCGGCGGTGGCGTTTGCAACGAGCCTTCGGAGCAGGACTTCAATGGCAACGACGTGCTGCGCTACCACGCCAATGCCGGCGATGGGGCGTTCCTCATCGGCGTGAGCCGCCCGAACGTGGCCAGGGTCCGGATGGAGCTACGGAGCGGAGCGCCCGTCGAGCGAACGACCGTCGCCGCACCGTTTACCACCGCGGCCCGGCTCGTCGCTCTGCCCACGCCCGCCAACGCCACCATCCGTTCGCTCCACGCCCTCGACAGCGAGGGCAAAGTGCTGACGACGATCGGCATCAACCCCTGAGGGCAGTGGGGCCTTGTCGCCGCCGGCGAGTCCGAACGCCGGCCGCGCCCACCACGCCGAGAATGCTTGCTGCGACAGGCCACCGTTCCAGATTGACTACGTCCCAATTCTGCGTACCAATGTGAAGAAACGCGCCCTCCCCGTCGTCCAAGTCTTCGTAGGTCGATCCCAGAGCGGGAACGGCGAGAGGAGATCAAGATGCGAAGGATCATGAAGCGGGCTGCTACATCCCTCGCCACAACTGCGGCGATAGGGATGATGTTTGTTGGTCCGGCGAGCGTGGCAAGCGCCGAGTCGGGCGTCGACCTCGGCTCGACCGCCACGCTGGTGGCCAAGGGCGCAGCCGTCCTGGTGCCGGTCAACGTCACCTGTGGGGACACCATGTTCCCCTCGACCTCGTTCACCATGGTGACGGTGAAGGAGCGGTCGAGCAAGCGGATCGTTCAGGGGAACGGTTCGGCGAATGTCATCTGTGACGGCATGCCTCAAACGGTCGAGGTCCTCGTGATGGCACAGGACGCTCCGTTCAAGCCTGGGACCGCCCTGGCCACGGCCAGCGTCTTCTCCTGCGGCCCGGGCTGCGGCCCGGACACTGCAGAGATCCGCATTCGCCACTGATCCGTCCGTGCCGCCTCGATGCATCCATCGCCCCGTCGGGTGCATGGAGGCGCGCATGTCTCGTTCAGCGCCTCGCGCGGAGGGCGGATCGTGCTCGAAGCGAAGTCGCCTCCCAGAACGCTCTGGAGACCGGTCCGCCGGGGGCCTCGGCCCACCAGGCGCCACAGACGCCGGCGGCTCGACGACCGGCCTTGCGCACGGCCTGAGCACGGGAACCACCCCAGGGGGGCGCGACGTTCGCGGCTGGTCACCCACATCGATTGGGGGGGAGTCGCCGGAAACCGGCGGCCCACAATGTGGCGGGTCGGTAGGTGCGGCCGTCGCGGCCGTCGTGAACGTGATCGGGACGTCCCGCCGGAGGAACGGCATGCGTCCCACTCCCAGAGGCCGGCCGACGACAACGTTCGGGGAGCACCGGCTGTTCGCAGGGGGATCCGTTTGCGGGAGGCGCGTGACCCGGCCTGCAGGACCCTCAATTCCCCAAATCGTCAGTAGCTCTTGTCATCGGACCAGAGGGGCCGGAGACTGGACTGGCCGGTGCTGCTACACCATGGGACCGGCGTGCGGCGAAGTCGGCGGTTAACGGGAGGGTGGATGGTGAAGAGACGACTGGCCAGCTTGTAGGAACTCAACCTGGTTGGCGAGCGTCACGACCCTCCGCTTCCGTCGAGCGTAGGTCTGCCTCCTCCTTCACCCTCGTGTTGCCAGTGGAGGCGCGCCCGAACTACCGCTCGGAGAATGGCGAGCTCTATTGGGAGGTCCACGTCCGCTCAGACGAGCTTGGACTCGACACCCACGTCCATCGAGACCGGGGCCCTTACCACGGCCGCCCGCCCAGGACGTCCAGAGCTCTGTCATCATGGTCACGTTCTTCGTGCCCGTTGGTCGGGCACGGGGCCGGAGCGGTTCGCCGATTTCTGGGCGCTACAGGCGGCCAGTACGAACAGGGCGCCGCCGAGGAGCCACACCGAGTCGAACAGGAACTTCCAGCGTGCAGCACGCACGCCGATGTTCGCAGGGATGTCGTAGGCCCCGACCTCCCAGAGGACGGCCTGGACCAGTTGGGAGCCGCCGTAGAGGCCGCACAAGGGCACCCATACCCCAGCCCGCCACGAGCACCGCCTGACGCCGAAGGCGGCGCCTGGCCGGCCGGGCCAGTGCCACGGCCAGCCCGCCCGCCATCACCTTCAAGGCGCCGGTGACCCAGAGGACCACCGTGAACGCGTGCGTCCCGGCCTGGACCTGGATGCCGAGGGGCTGGAGGTCGAGACCGGCGGTCCCGCCTGCCGCGTAATAGAAGCTGAACGCCGCGAACAGGGCCGACCATGTCGCCGCGGCATAGGCCGGCCAACGAGGCTGTTCGTCCATCAGCCGCCGCATCGGCGAGAAGGCTATGCCGCGCTCTCGACTCGGCATCGGGCTCCGCACGACGCCGTGGGGCGCCGCCGCCGCGTCGCAGCACGAACGGCAGACACTACCGGGCACCCTTCCCGGATCCTCGCTCGGTAGCACTTCCTATCCCCTTGGCCGGATGTCCGACCATGGCCGCCAGCGCGACGAGGACGGTGGCCAGCAGAACCAGTCGGAGAACGCTGGCCATCGGAAGTTGCGGTCGGGGCAGCGAGTCCGGGATGTCCAGAAGTGCGACCATGTCGCTCCAGAACCAGACCAGCTGCACGACGAGCAGGTGACCGGTGGATGCGAGCGCGGCCAGACGCGACCGCCGATCACCGCGTCCGTGCCATGCGAGGGCGAGGATGCAGGCGACCCATCCCACCCACACGGCCCGCACCACGCCGTTCAACTCCGACACACCCATCCACACGCCGCCTGACTGCACCACGCCCGTCCGCATGCCGCCCGGCGGCAGCACCCCGTCGTCGAAGAGCGCCAGCACGATTGCGACCATCAGACCCGAGCTGAGCCAGTCGAGTCGGCGGTGGAACGCGGACTGCACACCCGGCATCAGCAGGGCGATCGCCGGGAGCACTCCGAAACATGTCACGCCCCCAGCGTTGAGAACCTCGCTCGTCATGGCACCACCATGGGCGAACGAGACGACCTGGACGACGGCCAGGAAGGCGGCGCTTCCGGCCAGAGCGCGGGCGAGCCCCCGCCGGCCCGTGCTGAGGGCGATGAAGGCAGCGATCCACAGCAGGTGCTGATGAACGTACGGCCACGCGCCGGCGATGTTGTCGAGGTAGAACGAGCTCCCGTGCACGAGGTAGTGCCGGAGCATGGCCACAGAGAACGCGGCTTGCCACAAGAGCCCCAGCCGAATCGCCTGGCTGATCGCGGAGTCCCGGCGTCCCGTGGGCAGAGGCGGAGTCGTCGTCATGCCCGTTTGACGTTGCCGGCCCGGAATTACTTCGCTCTGGTTCGGCGAAGCCGAGCGCACCGGTCAACACCCGGTCTGGCCATAGATGCCCGCCGGGCCGCTGGAAACGGTCCAGCTCTGGCCCGACCCGTCGGTCGCCACCACGGAGGTGACGACCTCGCTCGCGTAGTCGGCGATCCACCATCGCACCGACATGGCAAAGGGCTGTTGGGCGAGCGTGGCCGGGATGCGCGCGCCGGCAGCGGTCACCAGCTCGACCTTGACCGCATCGGACCCGACGACGCCAAAGCCGTAGACGTGGGGGAGCGCGTTGGCGCCGGACATGTTCGCACCCGAGCCGCCGGCCGTCAGGCATCGGCGGCCGAAGTCGCCGGTCCATGATGCGGTGTAGTCGGACGGGGCGGCGCCCGAGCGACGGATCGACCCGGACATCCGCCGGGTGCCCGAGTCATAGGAGCCGTAGACCTCCACCGTGTAGGACTCGTTGGCCACGGTGATCACCGGCACGGCGCGCGGGCCAGGGTCGGCGGCCACCGTCGTCGGCGGCTCGACGGCTGGCACGGTGGAGGTGGCCACGCGGGTCGTCGGCAACGGCGGCGACGTGGTGGCCGTGGGCGCGACGGTGGTGGGCACCTCCCCGGTGGTGGTCGGGCCCGGGAGCGTGGTGGAGGTCGTCGTCGTCTCGCCGGCCACCGTCGCCACCGGCTGGCCCCGCTCGTCCGCCACCAGGTTCGGGTCGTCGCCGTCGGGGGCGGCGGCGAAGGCGGCGACGGTAAGCGCGAAGGCGGCAACTGCGGCGGCGACACCGGCGGCCCAGCGCCGGCGAGTGCGGGTCACCGGGTCGGCGGCCGGGGCCGACGGCGCCGACGGGTTGCGGGCGGGCGCCCGCTGGGGGATGGGGAGCTGTCCCGATAAGCCGACCAGGCTGCTGCGACGGAGCTGGGCCACCCAGTTGGCCAGGCACTCGGGCCTCTGGTCGGGATCGGGGTCGAGCATGGTGGCGATGTGGTCGGCGAGGTCGGCCCGACCGTGGACGAGGGGTGCATCCAGGAGGCGCCGGCGCAGCTCTCCGGGCTCGGGACGGGCCACCGGCTCCTCGCCCGTCAGCAGGAAGTAGGCCACCGCACCGAGTGAGTAGCGGTCGGCGGCGGAACCGTAGCGACCGTCGGCGAGAACCTCGGGGGCGATGTAGCCGGCGGTTCCGACCAGGCTGGCCCGGCCGTGGCCGCCGGCCAGTCCCCGCACGCTGCCCAAGTCGACCAGCACGGTGTCGCCCTCGGGGCGGACGAGGATGTTCGCCGGTTTCACGTCGCGGTGGACGACGGGCTGCCCGCCGGTGGCGGCGCCGCTGTGGAGCAGGTCGAGGGCGGCCGCCACCGGCACCAGCGCCAGGAGGAGCTGCTCCGGTGCGGGGTCCACCAGCGACCGGGCCCACCGGTCGAGGGAGACGCCGTCGACCCACTCCATGACCAGGTACAGCGTGGCCGTCGAGTCGTCGGCTTGGCCCGGCGCATGGGGGAGCGGGCCGACGAAGCCGCCCCGGACGGCGACGAGGCCCGGGATCTCGACCTGGCGGAGCAGTCGGACCTGGTCCCGCCATCGCGCCGTCCATTCCTCGAGCCGGGCCAGGTGGCCGGGATGGAGCATCTTCACCGCAAGCGGCGCCGGCCCGTCCGCCAGGTCGACATAGCCCCGGTACAGCACACCCTCGGCGCCGCTGGCCGCCGCGGGGCCGAGGCGGATGCGGTCCGGCTCGTGGGCGGGGCCGACCCAGAACTGCGTGCTCATGACCGCCGCCTTCCCGGGAGCCTGGCCAGGTCCTGGCCGCTGAGCACTCCCGACGCCACGAGATTGGCTGCCAGATCGTAGTTGGCCTGCGGCCCCTGGAAGTAGACGTTCTGCTTGGCCGCGAACCGGTCCTTGACCCGCTCGACCGCCTTGCGGACCTTGTCGGCCGTCCACGGCTCGCCCCCCAGCAGCCGGGCCGCGTCCTCGTAGGTGCTCGGGTGCTCCCGTCGGTACGGGAACGACTCCAGGTACCCGGCGCACAGGGCGGCCAGCGCGTCCCGCTCCCGGTCCGAGAGGCTGACAGCGGCGCCGGTCAGCGTTCCCGTGGTCAGGGCACCCTGGCCACCGCGCAAGCCGTTCGCGTAGGCATCGGGCAACACGACCTCGAGCACGTGGGTGTAGATCGCTCCCGGGACGAGGACGTCGACCCGGTCGGTGGTCAGGGCGTGGCGATGCCCGGGCGCCAGGCGCAGCTGGGTCGTACCGCCGGGGTGCTCGAGAAGCAGCGGCCGCTTCGTCGACTGGTTGATGACCCACCACACGCCCCAGGCCAGCTCCAGCGACCCGGCGATCGCCGAGATCCCCATGTCGTCGGCGTGCAGTCCCACGACACCGTCGCCGTCGGCCCGCCCGAAGACCAGGGGCCGGTCGGCAGAGGCCACGAAGTGCTCGCCGGCGATCGTCACCGAGGCCTGCCTCTCGGCCCCCGAGCCGTCATCCTCGCCAGTCCGCCGTCGCATGTGGACAGACCACCACATTCTGCCGGCCGCGGGAAGGGGGACCCCTCCCTCTTCCGTGCCGGAGCAGGTCGTGGGCATATGGGCCTCGAGGTCGGTCGGCTCTCGGCGGACAACGGCGTGATGAAGGAGTGGGACGACATGGCATTGGCGGTATGCGGCGAACTGAGTGACAGGGCGATCGTGGAACGGGCCCAGTGTGGTGACCACGGTGCCTTCACCGAGCTGGTGGGGCGTCACGACCGGCGGCTCCGGACGCTGGCCGGTCGGCTGCTCCGGAACCCCGAGCGGGTCGACGACGCGCTCCAGGAGGTCTACATCAAGGCGTTCCGGACCATCGGGCGCTTCCGCAGCGACGCCAACGTGGGCACGTGGCTCTACCGCATCACCTACAACACATGCATGGACGAGCTCCGCCGGCGCCAACCGGTCCTCGTCGACGACGACTTCGACCCGCCGAGCATCGAGCCGGGCCCGGCCGAGCACTACGAGGCTGCCTCGGAGGTCGCCCACATGCTGGGCCGGCTGTCCCCGGAACTGCGGGCCACAGTCGTGCTGGTCGACGGATACGGCCTCGACTACGCCGCGGCCTCACGCCTGCTCGACGTGGCCCCTGGCACGGTGGCCTCTCGCCTGCATCGGGCCCGCCGGCACCTCCGCGGCGCGACGGCCAACGCGGCGTAGGCGTGGACGAAGAACTGCGAACTGATCGACGTCAAACGGACATGGAGGACGAGATGCTGACGGAAGAGCTGCACAAGCGATCGGCGCGGCGGGACCAGCTCGCTGAGCGCAACCCGGCCGGGCGTCGGCGCCGGCGGGCGGCGACGGCGGCCGCCGTGGCCCTGGCATTGGTCGGCGCCGGGTTGGCGCTTTCGGCGGGAGTGAACGACGGCGGCCAAGGCCGGGTGAGAATGCTCACCGACCCGGCGCCCTCGACGACCGCGCCAACAGTGGCACCCGATCCCGCGCCTCCCACGACGGCGGCGGCGGCCAAGCCCACGACGACGGTCCCCCGACCGGCAGCGGCACCCGACCGCAGCCGGCCCGCCGGGATGACGTACACACCGGAGGCCATCTGGCCGGAGACACTGGCCGAGCTGGACGAGCTCCAGGCCGCGGTCGACCAGGGCCAGCAGCCGTGGCGCAACGACCCCGCCGCAGTGGCCCGGGCCTACCTGCTCGACCGGGGACTTCCCACACCGGGTATGGGCTCATTCGAGTCGAGGGGGGCCGGCGCCGGCAGCGTGGACTACACCGTCGCCGGCATGGGCGGCCGGGTCGACGTGCGGCGTCTCCTGAACGGTTCGATCTGGTACGTGGCCGGCTCCCGGAGCGCGACGATCCTGGGACTGCAGGTGAGCCATCGGGGCGGTTCGCTGGCCGTGGTCGCCCAGGGCGGGGCCGACGGCACCCTCACCGTTCGGGCCAAGCGCCCGAACCTCGACTGGGCCGGCCAGCAGAGTGTGCTGCTCTTTGCC
The DNA here is from genome assembly GCA_964479465.1 of uncultured Acidimicrobiales bacterium. Taxonomy (GTDB): domain Bacteria; phylum Actinomycetota; class Acidimicrobiia; order Acidimicrobiales; family AC-14; genus CADCTB01. Next base: position 4,644 of record CAYZMG010000097.1, on the reverse strand, counting down.
GGCGGCACCGGGTCGGTGACCGTCCCCACGGGCCCGGGGTCCGGCGAGGTGATCGTGCAGCTGCGCCTTCTGGGTGACGGCAAGGCCGGTGTGGCCGAGGTCTTCCTCGGTGTGGGAAGCGAGGGCGTCCAGTACTCGGCGCTGGACTCCGAGTCCCGCCTGCGGGTCGACGGTCTCGGTCCCGTCCGCATCGGCATGGGCCTCGAGGAAGCGGTGGCGACGACCGGGCTGGCCATGGCCTACGGGGAGGGGCCCCACTGCGTGAGGTATTTCACCACCGGGCCGCCGACGGGCGTCTTCCTCACCAGTGCCGAAGGGTTCTTCAAGGTCGACTTCATCAGCATCTCGGAGCCGACGATCGCCACGCTCTCGGGCATCCGCGTGGGCAGCACCCTGGCCGAGGCCCGGCGGGCCTACGGCGACAAGCTGCGAGGCTCGGTGCAGGACGGCTGGGGCAAGCTGGTCTTCCGGCCCGAGGACGCCTCCCTCATCCACCTGTCGCTGGCCCTCCTGTTCAGCGACGGCAAGGTCGCCGGCATGTGGGCCGGGCTGCGGGGCGTGGTCGAAGCCGACGAGGCGTGCGCGTGACCAGTCACCGGAACGCAAAGTCGACCCTCCCGCACCGGCCCCGCCGTCGCCGAGGCATCTGGTTAATTCTGGGCGCGGCAACGGTCTGTGTCGCCGGCCTCACCGCCGGAGTGGTGCTAATCGCAGCGAACGACGGTTCCACCCCCCAGATCGTCGAGACGCCGGTCGAGGACTCCGCTCCGGCGTCCTCCCCGAGACTTGAGACCCTGACCGACACCAGCCACCTGGAGCTGAATGGAGTCGGCCCCATCGTCGTGGGCATGACCCTCGACGAAGCGTCGGTTGCCCACGGCAAGCCGGTCGCCATCGACTCCCGGACCCTGGGACCGGGATGGAACCGGGGTTGCGGACACGCCCTTGCTGAGGGTGGTCCGGAGGGCCTGCGGTTCATGGTGATGAACGGAACCATCGTGCGCCTTGAGGTTGGGAGCGGGCCAGTCGCCACCCGGGAGGGCATCACGACCGGAAGTCCCGTGCAGGACGTGCTCGCCGCCTACGCCGGTCGGATACGGGTCGAGCCGCACACGTACACGGCCCGCGGGGGAGGCCAGTACCTCATCGTCGACGGGACCTCCGACGGCACCCCGATGAGCATCCTGTTCGAGACCGACGGCAGTCGCGTGACGCAGTTCCGGTCCGGCCTCACGAACTGGGTGATGGCACCCGAGGGTTGCACCTGATGGCCCACGAACGCAGCCGCGTGATCCACGTCGTCCGGCATTGCGTCGGCACGACTCAAACAGAAAGAAGGCAGACAGTGAAGGCTCTCCAATCCAGGCCTGCGGCGGCATTGATCGCAGGTATCGCAGTCATCCTTGGCGCGCTCGGGCTCTTGTCCCCGTCGGTCCGGCCTTGGCCGCCGACGCAGGCTCGACCTACGTGCCCCTCTCTCCCACTCGCATCCTCGACACCCGCGACGGGACCGGCCGGGGCGGGGTCATTGGGCCGATCCCTGGCGGCGGCGTGGTGGAACTGACCGTCACCGGCCTGGCCAGCGTCCCTGCGAGCGGAGTCGAGGCCGTGACCCTCAACGTCACCGCCACGAACGGCACCGCGATCGACAGCTACCTGACCGTGTTTCCCACCGGCGCCATCCGTCCCCTGGCATCGAACCTGAACTTCAACGCCGGGACGACGGTGCCGAACCTGGTCATGGCCCGAGTCGGGAACGGCGGGAAGGTGACCATCTACAACAACTCCGGCACGGCCGACGTGGTGGCCGACCTCCAGGGCTGGTACGCCTCCCCGATCAACGCGCTCGGCTCGCGCTACGTCGCCGTGGAGCCGGCTCGGGTGCTGGACACCCGCCTGGGCGGTGAAGCCATGCCTCGGCCGATCCCCGGAGGTGGCGTCATTGAGCTCACCATCGGCGGAAGAGCCGGCATCCCCGACAGCGGTGTCACCGCCGTGGTCCTGAACGTCACGGCCGTCGGCGTGAGCGGTCCGGACAGCTTCGTGACCGTGTACCCCACGGGAACCGAGCGGCCGCTGGCGTCGAACCTGAACGTGACGCCAGGCCAGACGGTGCCGAACGCGGTGGTCGCCCGGGTGAACAACGGCAAGGTGTCCCTCTACAACAACCGGGGCGAGGTCCACCTGATCGCCGATGTCCAGGGCTGGTTCAAAGCTCAGACCGAACCGTTGGGCGCCGTCTCCAGCTACAACCCGGTGCCACCGGTGCGGGCCCTGGACACCCGGGACGGCACTGGCACCGGCGGTGTCAGCGGCCCGATGGGCCCCGGAGGGGTCGTCGTACTCCAAGTCGCCGGCACGAACGGGATCCCGGCAGGCGGTGTCACGGCGGTGGTGCTCAACGTCACCGTCACCAACCCCACGGGGCCGGACAGCTTCCTCACTGTGTACCCGGCGCCAGGTCCCCGGCCCATTGCGTCCAACCTCAACTTCAGGGCGAATCAGACGGTCGCCAACCTGGTGGTGGCCCGGGTCGGGCCGACCGGAGCAGTGACCCTCTACAACAACCTCGGCGCCGTCCACATGGTCGCCGACGTCCAGGGCTGGTTCCGGGCCATCTGATCACGAACGTACGGCTCGAACCACGTAGGACTCGATAACTGTCCGCAGCGCCCGGCCGAAAGGGCGGGAGTCGGTATACGCGTCAGCAGTGGTGACCACCACCAGATCGAGCTCAGGGACGACGTAGATGTACTGGCCACCGTGCCCGCCGGCGAAGTACGCCGGCGGGCTGGCCAGGTCGTCCACCCACCAGAGGAATCCATAACCCACCCCTTCCGGGGACGGACGACCCGGAGCCTGCCGAGCCGTCGCCGCTTCGACGTACCCGGCGTCGATCAGCTGCACTCCGTCCCACACGCCGTTGCGAAGGAACAGCAGCCCCATCTTGGCCATGTCGCGAGGCGTCATGAGTAGATGACCGAAAGCCATCTCATACCCCTCCGGGTCCGCCGGCCATTGGTAGTGGTCGATGCCCAGTGGTCCGAAGAGGCGCTGCGCAGCCACTGTCCCCAACGAGGCGCCGGCGACGTGGCCGACGATCGCCGACAGCAAGTGCACGGCCCCGTTGTTGTAGGCGTACCCGGCACCGGGCGCCGATCGAAGCGGAGCGCCGAGCATCGTCTCGATCCATGAATCGCCGTGCAGCGCCACCTCGCACAGTTCCCAAAGTCCGTCGGCGGGCAACCCCGATGTCATCGTCAGCAGATGGCGCACGGTGGCGTCGCGTATGGCGAGCTCGGACATGGCAGCGCCAGGCAGGAGTGACCCCACCGGCGCGTCGATCTCGAGCGTCCCGTCGCTCACCAGCGCGCCGACGACCGCCGACGTGAAGCTCTTGGTCACGGAGTGCGTGTCGGCCAGGTCATCCGGCGAACGACCTCGGTAATAGCGTTCGAATGCCACTTCGCCCCGATGCAGGACGACGAAGCCCTCCGTGTTGCGAAGCTCGGGCAGGCCCTGGATGCGGGCGTCGGCTGCGGCGAGCAGGTCGAAGTCCAGGCCGCCGTACATACCGCCAGCTTCGCAGATGGTGTGTGTCGTCGCAGTGGACGACGCAATGTTCACCCCCGTTCAGCGGACACCAGATGCGTTGTGGCGTAGAGGACTGCAGCGTCGGTCGACATGGAGAGCGCATCATTGAACGCCTTCTCGACCGCCGTGTTCTCGAATTCGCGGCGCAGTTTCGTCAGGGTGCGTTCGACCTCCTCCCGCTGACCTCTCGGGGAGCTGGTCATGAGCAGCCGTTGTGCGGCCCCGAGGAGGAAGCCGCCCATGGCTTCGTCTCCGGCGCGTAGGGTTTCTTCGGCCGCCCACACCAAGTGAGCTCCGGAACCATCCGAGCTGATCTGCGCCAGAAGGACGGCGGCCTCGAGGTTGAGGCAGCCGCCTCGATGAGCTTCCCCCCTTGCCCTCTGTACGTCGGCGTCGCGCGCCAGCGCCCCGACGAGCCCCCTGTCATCCCCGACGTCCCGCAGGATGGTGATCGCCTGGGTGAGCAGGTGATGCGCATCGTCGAGCCGGCCGTCGTGGTGGGCACCGAGGCCGAGGTAGGTGAGTGCCCGCCCGATGTACGCCGGGTTCCCGAGCTCTTGCATCAAAACCAGTCCCTGCTCGAGGAAAGGCCGTGCTTCGGCGACTTTCCCCTCGAGGATGGCGGAGAAGCCGACGTTCACCATGGCGGAACCAGCCAGCAGGCGGTCCTCGGCCCGCTCGGCCGCCTCAAGACTTCTGCGATATGCATCTCGGGCGGCGATCCCGTCGTTTCGTACGATCGCCGCTCCTCCGGCGGCGGCCCACGCATGCGCAGTCACCTTGTCGAGTCCCAAGGTTCCCGCCAGGGCGACGCTCTCGGAGGCCAAGCGTGTCGCCTCGGCTGCATCGTTGTTGCACATGGCGAGGATGCTCGCGTCGGCCAGCGCCTTGGCGCGCGTCACCGGGTCGACGGCGACGCCGACCTCGAACAGGCGCTCGAACCAGCTCCGGCCTTCCCGAACCCGCGACCGCATCTCCCAGTAGCGACGCATCGCCGGCCGCGTCGCCGCGGCCCGCAGAGTGCTCCGCCTCGTCTACTTCGGCCTGCGT
>CAYZMG010000096.1:0-15712 GCA_964479465.1 uncultured Acidimicrobiales bacterium | reverse complement strand
TGCATGTGTTAAGCACGCCGCCAGCGTTCGTCCTGAGCCAGGATCAAACTCTCCATCGAGACCTCGAACCGATCGACCCTGCATTTCGACAGGTCTACTTCGATCAGCCCAAAATCGGAGAGTCGGCTTACGAGTTCACTGAACTCGTTCGCCAACTGGCACAGAAACAGATTTGTTGTCCGTTTCAGTGCAAATACAATGCGGCCCCCATGCGTTGGGGGTCGCCCGCACTGGCTTTTAGCTCTCTGTTCCGTTTTCAAGGAGCGCTGGCGGGGCACACGTCCGTGGACGTTGGTGCCTCTGCTCGACTGGCGCAGGACCGATCTTTCGATCAATCCAGGCGCTAGGCGCAAGAGGAGAACTTATCACCTCTTGGCCCGTCTGGCAACCTGGCCCTTGCGGACCGGGGTCACTGGACGTGCAGTACATGGTAGCTCCGTTTGCCCCGCTTCAGGACCACGAATCCGCCGGCCAGCACGTCGCCAGGACCGATCCGGCGGTCCAGTTCGACCGCCCGCTGGCCGTTCACCGACACCCCTCCCTGGGTGATGACCTGGCGGGCCGCCGACTTCGACGCCACCAGCCCCGTCTCGGCCAGCAGGTCGACGAGAGGCACGCCGGCGTCGATGCGGACCCTGGTCAGTTCGCTGGAAGGGGCGTCGACAAAGGCCTGGGCCAGCGCCGCCGGGTCGAGCTGGCGCAAGTCGCCACCGAAGAGCGCGGCCGCCGCTTTGGCCGCCGCCTCCGCCGCCGGCTCGCCGTGGATCAGGGCGGTGACGGCGAAGGCCAGGGCGCGGTGCGCGGTCCGCTCGCCGGCATCGGCGACCATTGCCGCCTCGAAGCCGGCGATCTCCGCTTCGTCCATCGAAGTGAACGTGCGCAGGTAGCGGCCCACATCGGGGTCGTCTGTATTCATCCAGAACTGGAAGAAGTCGTACGGGCTGGTCCGGGCCGGATCGAGCCAGACGTTGCCTTCCTCGCTCTTGCCGAACTTGGCGCCGTCGGCTTTGGTGATCAGCGGCCAGGTCAGGCCGTACGCCTCCGCCGACCGCTTCTTGCGGACCAGCTCGATGCCGGCGGTGATGTTGCCCCACTGGTCGCTCCCGCCGACTTGGAGCCGGCACCCTTCGGAATCGAAGAGGTGGAGGAAGTCGTAGGCCTGGAGGAGCATGTAGCTGAACTCGGTGAAGGAGATGCCCACGCCGGCCTCGGCGAAGCGGGCCCGCACTGACTCCTTGGCCAGCATGGCGTTGACGGTGAAGTGCTTCCCGACGTCGCGCAGGAAGTCGAGCAGCGGCAGCGGCGCCAGCCAGTCGGTGTTGTCGACCAGTACGGCGCCGGCCGGTCCCGGCGTGAAGTCCAGCAGCCGCTCGAGCTGGGCGCGGATGGCGGCGGCGTTGGCGGCGATCTGCTCGGGCGCCAGCAGTGGCCGCTCGGCCCGCTTGCCGCTCGGGTCGCCGATGCGGGTGGTGCCGGCGCCCAGGAGGACCACCGGCCGGTGCCCGTGGGCCTGGAACCGGCGAAGGACCAGCACTCCGACCAGGCTGCCGACGTGGAGGCTGTCGGCAGTCATGTCGATGCCGTGGTAGACGGTGAACCGCTCGTCGGCCAGCTTCTGCCCGAGGGTGTCGTCGGTGACCTGGTGGACAAGTCCCCGCCACTTCAGTTCGTCGAACACGTCCCCGGGCACGGGCGGACCGTACCCGAGGTCGACTCAGCGGGCCCGCGAGATTCCGACGGCGCCGGGCACGTAGAAGCGCCAGGGCACGTCGCCGGCCACCGAGATCCCGATCCGCCCGCTCACACCGGGCGCCGCCGGCGCCGGCGTGCCGTCGTCGACCACGGTGACGCCCAGGTCGCCGGTGACCAGGTCGGCGCCGTCGAAGCTGCGATCCAGGCCCAGCGCCTGGCACAGCTTGCCCGGGCCGCTGCAAAGGTCGTGGTCGCGGCGGGCGGCGGGGCCCCGGGCGGCCCGCATCTCCTCGATACCGGCCACTGGGGTCAGGCCACGCAGCAGCACGGCGGACGCCTCGCCGTCGGGACCGCAGACCACGTTGGCGCAGAAGTGCATGCCGTAGCTGAAGTACACGTACAGGCGCCCCGGCGGGCCGAACATGGTGGCGTTGCGGGCCGTCCGGCCCCGGAAGGCGTGGCTGGCCGGGTCGGCGGCGCCGGCGTAGGCCTCCACCTCCACGATCCGCCCCGCCCGCCGGCCCCGGACCAGCAGCTTGTTCAGGAGCAGCGGCGCCAGGTCCCGGCTGTCGACGCCGTAGATCTCCCGTGGTAGGGGCGCGCTCAGCGGGGGTGGATGCGGATGTTGCCGGCGCCCGTGCTGGCGATGATGGCCCGGCTCCCGCCCTCGTTCTGCTCGACGGTGACGTCGACCTTGCCGGCACCCGTGTCGGTCGCCACCCGGTACCCGCCGGGCGTGGTCGGGAGGCCCACGTCGATGCTGCCGGCGCCCGTCCTTAGCCCCAGCCGACCGGGCGGCTCCGCCATCGACAGGCGGATGCGGCCGGCGCCGGTCGTGGCGTCGAGGAAGGGACCTGCGATCTCGACACCCTCGACGTTCCCGGCGGACGTGTCGACCTTGGCCGGCCCCCGCGTGCGGGTCAGCCGGACGTTGCCGGCGCCGGCGTCGACCTCCACCATGCCGGTCATATCCGTCACCGACACCGTGCCCCGGTCGGTGCGGATGCGGACGGGCACGCCGGCCGGCACCTCGAGGCGGTAGTCGACGGCGCATCCGGCGGCGATCGGACCGTCGCACTCGGCCGCGATCTGCAGGACCCCTTCGACCAGCCCTTCACGGGTCTTCGGCGCGCCGACGAGGTAGCGCCGCGTCCTGGTGATGGTGGCCTCCTCGCCCCCGCCGGGCACGACATCCACCCGGCCCACCTCCACGTCGACCTCGAGACTACGGATCGGGCCAGGCTGGGCCAGCGTGGTCGTGTCCTTCTCCGGGAAGAAGAGGGCGAGGCCGGCGACGACGACGCCGGCAGTGCCGACGAGGGCGATGAGGACGACGAGAAGGCGACGGGTCACCCCGACAGCCTGACCCGATCGAGCTCGAGGCGGACTCGGAAGCGCTCCATCTGCCGCGCGACCGGCGCCGGCCCCGCCCCGCCGGCGGTCGTCCGCCGGCGCACGGCGGCCCCCGGCTCCAGCACGACGGCGGCTTCCGGTCCCAGCTGGGGGTGGGCGGCCACCAGCTCGGCCAATGAGGCGCCGGCCGACGCGTCGCGCACCAGGCCGGCCACCACGTGATGGGCGTCACGGAAGGGCATGCCCGCCGCCACCAGCCACTCGGCCAGGTCGACGGCCGCGGCCGCCGTCTCGGGGGCGTCGGCGGCGGCCGCCATGCGGCCGGCGTCGAAGGTGGCGGTGGCGAGCAGGCCGGCGAGGGCCGCCAGGCCGAGGTTGACCTGCTCGACGGCGTCGAACAGCGGCTCCTTGTCCTCTTGGAGATCCCGGTTGTAGGCCAGCGGCAGGCCCTTGAGGGTGACGAGCAGCCCGGTCAGGTGGCCGATCAGGCGACCGCTCTTGCCGCGGGCCAGCTCGGCCACGTCGGGGTTCTTCTTCTGCGGGAGCATCGAGCTGCCGGTGGCCCAGGCGTCGGCCAGGCGCAGGAACCCGAACTCGGCGCTCGACCACAGGACGACCTCCTCGCCGATGCGGGAGAGGTGGACGCCGAGAAGGGCCAGATCGAAGAGGGCCTCGGCCACGAAGTCGCGGTCGCTGACCGCGTCGAGGGAGTTGTCGAAGACGCCGGCGAAGCCCAGGTCGGCGGCGGTGGCCACCGGGTCCAGCGGCAGGGACGAGCCGGCGAGGGCGCCGGCGCCCAATGGCGACACGTCGAGGCGCCGGCGGGTGTCGACCAGGCGATCGACGTCACGGGCCAGGGCCCAACCATGGGCCAAAAGATGGTGGGCCAGGAGGACGGGCTGGGCCCGCTGGAGATGGGTGTAGCCGGGAAGGTAGGTCTCGCCGGCGGCCTCGGCCCGCTGCAGCAGGACCTCCTGCAACATGAGTACCCGGTCGGCCACGCCGGCCAGCTCCCGCTTGGCCCATAACCGCAGGTCCGTCGACACCTGATCGTTGCGGCTCCGGCCGGTGTGCAAACGACCACCGACGGGCCCGGCCAGTTCGGTGACCCGCCGCTCGACGGCGGTGTGCACGTCCTCGTCCGTGGCGGTGAAGGCGAACGTGCCCGCCTCCAGCTCGCCGGCGACGGTGTCGAGCGCCTCCAGCAGGGCGCCGGCCTCCTCCGCCGACAACAGGCCGGCCCGAGCCAGGCCCCGCACGTGGGCTCGGGAGCCGGCCACGTCGTCGCCGGCCATGCGCCGGTCGACGTCGAGGCTGGCCGTGAACGCCCACAGCTCCGCCGCCGGTCCGCCCTCGAGCCGGCCGGCCCAGAGCGTCACGCCCCGGGCCGGCTCTGGCGGCTGGCCCAGGTCTGAACGCCGAGGCTCCAGAGGCGGACGAAGCCGGCGGCGTCTTCGTGGTGGAAGCTGTCGGCGGCGTCGTAGGTGGCCAGGCCGTAGTCGTACAGGCCGACGTCGCTGCGCCGGCCCGCCACCGTGCACCGCCCCGGCTCGCACCGCAGCCTCACCTCGCCGGTCACGTACCTCTGCGTCTCGTTGACGAAGGCGTCGAGGGCGGCCTTCAGTGGCGAGTGCCACATGCCGTCGTAGACCAGCTCCGACCAGCGGGGCTCCAGGCGGGCCTTCTCGTGGAAGACGTCGCGCTCCAGGGTGAGTCCCTCCAGGTCCAGGTGCGCCATGATCAGAGCCAAGGCGCCCGGGCACTCGTAGACCTCGCGGCTCTTGATGCCCACCCGCCGGCTCTCGACCATGTCGACCCGGCCCCAGCCGTAGGAACCGACGATGTCGCCCACGTGGACGACCAGCTCGGCCAGCCCCATGGCCTTGCCGTCAATGGCCACCGGCACGCCGGCCTCGAACCCGATGACCAGCTCGACCGGCTCGGTGGCGGTGGGCCGGGTGAGGGTGAACACGTCCTCGGGGGGCGACTCCCACGGGTCCTCCAGCACGCCGCACTCGATGGCCTTACCCCACAGGTTCTCGTCGATCGAGTACGGGCTGGCTTTGGTGACGTTCACCGGGATGTTGTGCCGCTCGGCGTAGTCGATCGAGTCCTCCCGGGTCAGGCCCCAGGTCCGCACCGGCGCCAGCACTTCGAGGTCGGGCGCCAGGGCCCGCGTCGACACCTCGAAGCGGACCTGGTCGTTGCCCTTGCCCGTGCAGCCGTGGGCGATCCCGTCGGCCCCGTACTTCCGGGCCGCGTCGACCAGGTGCTCGACGATGATCGGCCGCGACAGCGACGACACCAGTGGGTAGCGCCCCTCGTAGACGGCGTTGGCCTTCAGGGCCGGCGCTACGTACTCATCCGCGTACTGCTGGACGCAGTCGACGACGACCACCTCCACCGCGCCGGCGGCCAGCGCCCGGGTGCGAAGCAGGTCGAAGTCGCCCCCCTGGCCGACGTCGACGGCCACCGCCACCACGTCGACCCCCCACTCCTCCGCCATCCACCGCACGGCGACCGACGTGTCGAGCCCGCCGCTGTACGCAAGTACGACCTTCTTTGCCATCTTCAGCGTTCCTCTCTAGAGCCCGGCCAATTCGGATAACCGCCGGGCAACCGCTTCCCCGCCCACCCGCTCACTGCAGACGACCAGCACGGTGTCGTCGCCGGCCACGCTGCCCAACACGTCGGCCAGGCCGGCCCGGTCGATGGCGGAACCAACCACGTGGGCCGAGCCGGGCGGGGTGCGCAACACGACCAGGTTGGCAGAGTGCGACACCTCCACCAGCCACTCCCCCAGCACCCGCTTCAGGTGGCTCTCGGGCGCCACCCGGTCCTTGGGCAGCTCGGGGATGGCGTAGACGGTCTCGCCGCCGGCCATGCGCACCTTCACCGCTCCCAGCTCCTCCAGGTCGCGCGAGACCGTCACCTGGCTGGCGACCACCCCGTCGGCGGCCAGCAGCTCGACGAGCTGGTCCTGGCTGGTGACGGCGTGATCCTCGAGCATGCGGGCCACCCGGTGCTGGCGCTGCGGTTTCGCGAGCCTCACGGTGAGCCGTTCCGCGTTTGGTAGATCCGGGGTGCCAGAGCGCCGCAGATCGACCAATCGCCGGTCATTGGGTCAGCAGCCACCAGATCAGGCCCCGCTGGGCGTGCATCCGGTTGGTCGCCTGCTGCCACACTGCGCTCTGCGGCCCTTCGAGCACCGACGCCGCCACCTCTTCGCCGCGGTGTGCGGGCAGGCAGTGCAGAAAGATCGCACCGGGTGCGGCGTGGGCCATGAGGTCGTCGTCGATGGTGAAGCCGGCGAAGTCCTGCCGGCGCTGGGCCGCCTCCTCCTCCTGGCCCATCGAGGCCCAGACGTCGGTGTAGACGGCATCGACGCCGGCCACCGCCTCCGCGGGGTCGTGGGTCAGCTCGCTGCGGCCGTCGGCCGGCGGCTCGTAGCCCGCCGGCGTGGCCACGCGCATCCCCATGCCGGCGACAGTGGCGGCGGCCATGAGCGACCGGCAGACGTTGTTGCCGTCGCCGATATAGGCCAGGTTCCGGCCTTCGAGGGACCCGAAGCGCTGGCGGATGGTCAGCAGGTCGGCCAGGGCCTGGACCGGGTGGGCGTCGTCCGACAGCAGGTTCACCACGGGGACGGTGGCCACATTCGTCATCCGCTCCAGCTTGCTGTGCTCGAACACCCGGGCCCCGATGAGGGCGCACATGCCCGAGTAGATGCGGGCCAGATCCTCCGCCGTCTCCCGGGTGTCGATCCCCACTTCCTCGTTGCGCAGGCTGATGGGGTGCCCGCCGAGTTGGACCACGGCCATCTCCATGGAGACCCGGGTCCGGTTCGACGGCTTCTCGAACAGCAGGGCGGCCCCCCGGCCGGCGAAGACCGGCGGCGGGTCGGGTTGCTCGGCCAGGTCGAGGACGGTCGCCAACTCCTCCGGCGACAGGTCGTCGACTTCGAGGAAGTGCCTCATGACGACAAGATCCCTTCCAGTGCGGCGAGCGCTTCGTCGATCTCGTCGTCGGTCACCAGGAGCGACGGCGCCATCCGGATCGCCGTGGGCGTCACCGCGTTGATCACCAGGCCGGCGGCGAGGGCGGCGCCGGCCACGTCCGTGGCCGGGCGCTCCGACAGCTCGGCCGCCAGCAGCAGCCCCCGGCCCCGCACCGACGACACGCCCGGGAGCGCGGCCAGCCCTTCGGCCAGCCGTGCGCCGGCCCGGGTGGACCGGGCGGGCACGTCCTCGGCCTCCATGACAGCCAGCGTGGCTCTGGCCGCGGCCGCGGCCAGGGGCTGGCCCCCGAAGGTCGTGCCGTGGTCGCCCGGCACGAAGGCCGACGCCACCTCGTCTCGCGCCCAGCAGGCGCCGATGGGCATGCCGTTGCCGAGGGCCTTGGCCAGGGTCACGACGTCGGGCCGCACACCCTCGTGCTCGAAGGCGAACCACTCCCCCGTTCGGCCGAGGCCGGTCTGCACCTCGTCGAGCATCAGCAGGACGTCGCGCTCGTCGCACAGCCGGCGCACCTCGCCCAACCAGCCCTTCGGCGGCACATTGACCCCGCCCTCGCCCTGGATGGGCTCGACGAGCACAGCTGCCACCACCTTGGGGTCGACGGCGGCGTCCATGGCGTCGATGTCGCCCAGGGCGACGTGGCGGAAGCCTTCGGGCAGGGGCTGGAACGGCTCGTGCTTGGCCGGCTGGCCGGTGGCGGCCAGGGCGGCCAGGGTCCGGCCGTGGAAAGAGCCGTAGGTGCTGACCACCGCGTAGCGACCCGGACCGGCCCACTTGCGGGCCAGCTTGATGGCGCACTCGTTGGCCTCGGCACCGGAGTTGGCGAAGAAGATCTTTCCGCCGCCGCCGAGCAACCGGTCGAGCGTCTCTGCAACCTCGGGCCCGATGGTCGTCCCGTAGAGGTTGCAAACATGGAGGAGCGTCCGGGCCTGTTCGGCGATGGCGTCCGCTACCCGCGGGTGGGCGTGGCCCAACGACGTCACGGCCAGCCCACCCAGGAAGTCGAGGTACACCTTGCCGTCGATGTCCCACAACCGGCTGCCCTCGCCCCGCACGAACGTCACCGGCTGGGGCGGGTAGTTGTCCATCAGGAACCCGCTCATGCCGAGACCATGGTCCCGATCCCGTCCCGGGTGAACATCTCCAGCAGGAGGGCATGGGGGACCCGCCCGTCGAGGATGTGGGCGCCGGCCACCCCGTTGCGCACCGCCCGGGTGCACGAGGTGATCTTCGGGATCATCCCCCCGGTGAGGACGCCCTCCTCGATCAGCTTGTCGAGCTCGTCGGCCGACGCGGTGGTGATGAGGCTCTCGGGGTCGGCCAGGTCGCGCAGGACCCCGATCACGTCGGTCAGGTACACCAGCTTCTCGGCCTGCACGGCTTCAGCCACGGCGCCGGCGGCGGTGTCGGCGTTGATGTTGTAGGCCTGCCCCTCCAGGTCGGTACCGATGGTGGCCACGACGGGGATCAGCTCCTCGGCCAGCAGGCGGTCCAGAATCCCGGGGTTCACCGAGTCGACGTTGCCGACATACCCGAGGTCGGGGTGGCGGGCCGAGGCGGTGATGAGGCCGGCGTCCTCCCCGGAAAGCCCGACGGCCAGCGGCCCGTGGACGTTGATGGACGACACGATGTCGCGGTTGACCTTGCCGACCAGCACCATCCGGGCCACGTCGAGGGTCTCGGCGTCGGTGACCCGAAGGCCTTGGCGAAACTCGGGCACCATGCCCAGGCGCTTCATCAGGCTGCCGATCTGGGGCCCGCCACCGTGGACGACGACGGGCTTCATGCCCACCGACCGCATGAGCACCACGTCCTGGGCGAACAGGTCGGACAGCTCGGGGTCGGTCATGGCCGCCCCGCCGTACTTGACGACGACGACCTTGTCCCGGAACCGCTGGATGTACGGCAAGGCCTCAAGGAGGACATCCGACTTGGTTGTCATGAGGTCCTCATGTTCTCGGCGATGTACTCCGGCGACAGGTCGGTGAAGGTCATGACCGCGCTGGCGTCGCCCAAGCCGAGGTCACAGGTGATCTCGACGTCGTGCTGCTGGAGCAGCGTGCCCTCGTAGGCGACGGCCACGCCGTCCCGGCACACGACGACGCCGTCGTAGGCGATCGACACCTTGTCGATGTCGAAGGCGGCGCCGGCGCTGCCCAGCTCGCTGACGATGCGGCCCCAGTACGGGTCGGCGCCGTACAGCGAGCACTGGACGAGCTGGCTCTCGGCCACCTTGCGGGCGGCGCGGCGGGCGTCGTCGACCGATGCCGCACCCACCACCCGCACCCGGGCCCGCTTGGTGGCGCCCTCGGCGCCGTCGGCCATGAGCGTCGCCAGCTCGGCGCACACGCCGGCCATGACTGCGGCCAGGTCGGCCCGCGGGCCGGCGCCGCAGCCGGCGAGCGCGATCACGGTGTCATTGGTGGAGGTGGCGCCGTCGACGGAGAGCTCGTTGAAGGACCCGGCAACCGCGACCCGCAGGAAGTCCCGGAGCTGGGCCGGCGTGGCCTCGGCGTCGGTGGCCAGCACCGCCAGCATGGTCGCCATGTTGGGGGCCAGCATGGCCGCGCCCTTGGCGATCCCCCGCACGACGAACCCCTCCCCGGGATGCAGGACGTCCTTGGGGCTGATGTCGGTGGTCATCATGGCCAGGGCGGCGTGGGGAAACCCGTTGAGGTCGCGGGCGGCGAGCAACGGCGAGATCCCCGACCGCAGGGCGTCGAAGGGCAGCGGGATCCCGATGAGGCCGGTGGAGCAGACCAGGACCTCCTCCGGCCGGCAACCAAGGCCCTCGGCCACCAGGGCGCACGTCTGCTCGGCCTGCTCCCGACCGGCCGCACCGGTGGCGGCGTTGGCGTTTCCGCTGTTGATGACGACCGCCGAGGCGTACCCGCCGGTGGCCTCCAGATGGGCCCTGCTCACCTGCACGGGCGCGGCAGCGGCCAGGTTGGACGTGAAGACGGCCGCCGCCGGCACCGGGCGGCCGTCGGCGGTGGCCACCAGGGCCAGGTCGGGAGCACCGCTCTCCTTGATGCCACACGCGATCCCTGATGCGACGAAACCCGGCACGCTGCTCACGGATAAACCCCTATCGAGGAGAGGCCGGCCGTCTCGTCGAGGCCGAGGAGGATGTTGGCGCACTGCACCGCTTGGCCGGAGGCACCCTTGACCAGATTGTCGAGGGCGGCCAACACGAGAATGAATCCGGTGCGCTCGTCAAAGCGGGCGGTGAGGTGGACGGCGTTCGAGCCCCATGTGGCTTTGGTCGACGGCAGCGCCGGCGACACGACCACGAACGGCTCGTCCTGGTACGCCGCGTTCAGGATGCCCAGCACGTCCTCCGGCGTTGCGCCGGCGGCGGGCCGGGCGTAGCAGGTGGCCAGGATCCCCCTGGTCATGGGGGCCAGATGGGGCGTGAACAGGATGGTGGCGCCGACCGACTGCTCCATCTCCGGCGTGTGGCGGTGGTCGAGGAGGCCGTAGGCGGTGAAGTCCTCGTTGGCGGTGCCGAAGTGGGTGCCGTGTTTGAGGGACCGGCCGGCGCCCGACACGCCGCTGGCGGCGTCGACGATCACGCCTGCGCTCTCGATGAGGCCGGCGTCGGTCAGCGGCGTGAGCGCCAGGGCGGCGGCCGTCGGGTAACAGCCGGCCGACGCCACCGCGTCGACCTTGGCGAT
The DNA here is from genome assembly GCA_964479465.1 of uncultured Acidimicrobiales bacterium. GTDB lineage: Bacteria > Actinomycetota > Acidimicrobiia > Acidimicrobiales > AC-14 > CADCTB01. Next base: position 4,974 of record CAYZMG010000096.1, on the reverse strand, counting down.
GTGGACCCGGTTGAGCTCCGGGAGGCCGTAGGCGAACCGCTCGATCAGGTCCGGCGCCACGTGGGCCTCGCCGTACCAGCGCTCGTAGGTTGCGGGGTCGCGCAGGCGGAAATCGGCGCCCAGATCGACGACCTTGACGCCGGCGCCCAGCAGGCCCGGCATCAACCGCTGCGAGGCGCCGTGGGGCAGGGCCAGGAAGACGAGTTCGACGCCGGCGGCCTTGGCCGGGTCGAACGTCTCGAACGCCAGGCCGGGATAGGCGGCGGCCAAGCTCGGATAGAGGCTGCCGACTAGTGTCCCGGCCTGGGTGTCGCCCGTCGCCCACGCCACGTCCAGGTCGGGATGGGAGTGGCACAGGCGCAGGAGCTCGGCCCCCGCATAGCCCGACGCTCCGACGACCCCGACTCGAACCACGGGACTGATAATACACAATGATGAATAATCATTCAAAGCGTTTCGGGATGCTGGTACTGGCGGTGGCACTGTTCGCCGGCGCCTGCGGCGGCTCCGACGACGAGGGCGGAGCGGCCAACAAGGCCGAATGGGACGAGAAGTACAGCGCCATCGTCAAATCGGTGAGCGACGACATCGACCGCTCCGTCCAGGCGCTCAACGCCGGCCAGCGGCCGGTGGTCCTCTCCGAGTGCACCCAGCTGCGGGAGGATCTCGCCGAGGCCAAGAAGGCGGTGCCGGTGCCCGACAGCACCGTCGACGGCGCCCTCCGAGCTGCATTCGACGCCACCACTGCGGCCGTCGACACCTGTGTGGAAGGCGCCCGCGTCGCCAGCGACGCCGACAAGATCGAGCAAGCGCAGGCCCAGATGGCACACGCCCGGGAGAGGTACGACGCCGCCCAGTCCGCCCTCGCCGCCTGGCGGTAGCGGGCTAACCCCGCAGGCGGGCGGGGTGGGCTGACGTCACGGCGTCGATGCAGCGCCGGCGCAGGTCGGTGAGCTCCTCCTCGCCCAGGGTGTGGTCGAGGGCGGAAAAGCGCAGGCGCCAGGCCAGGCTGCGGGCGCCCTCGAGCTGCGAACCGCGAAACACGTCGAACAGCTGGATGCGCTCGAGCAGGTCGCCGGCGGCGCGGGCCAGGGTGCGCTCGACGTCGGCCGCCGGCGCCGCTTCGTCGACCACGAAGGCCAGGTCGATGTCGGCGGACGGGAAGCGGCTCACCGGCCGGTAGACGTGGAGCCGGCGGGGCGAGCTCAGCAGGGCGCCGAGGTCGACCTCGAACCAGCCCACGCGGCCGTCGATGCCGTGGGCGGCCAGGACCCGGGCGTCGACCTCGCCGATGGCGCCGACGGACCGCCCCGACGCCAGCACCCGGGCGCTGCGGGTGGGATGCAGGCCGGGAACGGCGGCGGACTGAAGGGAAGGGTCGACCAGGCGGAGACCGGCGGCGAGCACGTTCCAGATCCGCACCGCATCGGTGGCGTCGCGCTCGCCCAGGGCAATGGCCAGGTGCTCGGGCTCGTCCGGCAGCTGCTGGCCGTCAAGCGGGGGCAGGAAGACGTGGCCGATCTCGAACAGGGCGACATCGGGCCGGCGGTGGCCGGCGTTGGCGGCGACGGCCCGCAGCAGGCCGGGAAGCAGCGACGGCCGCAGGATCGACTCCTCGGCGGCCAGGGGGTTCTCGACCTCCACCGCGTCAGCCGTCAGGCCGGCACGGTCCAGGTCCTCCGGCGCGAGGAACGAGGTGGCCCAGGCCTCGGCCAAGCCGGCGCCGACGAGGATCTCCCGGACCAGGCGGCGGTCGCGCTGGTACGGCGACAGCCCGCCGGCGCGGGTGATCGGCGGCACGGTGCGGGCGATCTCGGTGTAGCCGTGGTGGCGGGCCACCTCCTCGATCACGTCGATCTCCCGCTCGCAGTCCGGCCGCCAGGAGGGGATGTCGACCCGGAAGTCGCCGTCTCCGGTGGGCGTGCACCCGAACCCGATGGGCTGGAGGTAGCCCGAGACCTCGCCCGGCGACAGCTCGGTCCCGAGGATCGAGTTCACCCTGCTGGTGCGCACGGCCACCCGTGCCGGGCGGGGCAGGTCGGCCCGCACGTCAACCGTCGGGCCGGCGACCGTCGCGCCGGCGACCTGATTGGCCAGCTGGCAGAAGCGGGCGACGGCCCGGGCCACGCCGTCGGGGTCGACCCCACGCTCGAACCGCACTGACGCCTCCGTGCGCAGGCCGAGCCGCTTGGACGTGCGGGCGACGGCGGCGGGGTCGAACCACGCCGCTTCCAGGGCCACGGTGGTCGTCGAGGAGGCGATCTCACTCGACGCCCCACCCATGACGCCGGCGATGCCCACCGGCGTGCCTTCGGCGTCGCAGATGAGGCAGTCCTCGGGGCCGACGGCGCGCTCGAGGTCGTCGAGGGTGACGATGGTCTCCCCCTCCCGGGCCCGGCGTACGAGGAGGCCGCGGCCCGGAAGCCGGTCGAGGTCGTAGGGGTGGTTGGGCTGGCCGAGCTCGAGCATCACGTAGTTGGACACATCGACGATGTTGTTGATCGGCCGCATGCCCGCCAGCGTCAGGCGCTGGGCCATCCACAGGGGGGAGGCGCCCATGGTGACGCCGGTCAGCACGGTGCCGGTGAACTCCGGGCACAGGTCGGGCGACTCGACCACCACGGTAACCAGTTCCTCGAGCTCGCCGGCGGCCGGCGCCGGCGGCTCCGGGATGGCAAAGGGCACCCGGCAGTGGGCGGCCAGGTCGCGGGCCACGCCGGCGACCGACAGGGCGTCGGGCCGGTTCGGGGTGACGTCGATGTCGAACACCACGTCGGACACGATGCCGAGGGCGTCGACCAGGGCCGCCCCTGGGGTCAGGTCCTCGGCCAGGATCATGATCCCCTCGCCGTCGGCGCTCAGCTGGAGCTCGGCGCCCGAGCACAGCATGCCGTTGGACCACTGCCCGCGCACGTTGCGCCGGCCGATCTGCATCCCGCCGGGCAGGCGGGAGCCGACCGGCGCCAGCGGCACGATGTCGCCGGCGGCGAAGTTGAACGCCCCGCACACGATCTGGAGGGCCTCGCCGTCGCCGGCGTCGACGTCGACCACCTGCACCTTGTCGGCATTGGGGTGGGGCCGGGTGGCCAGCACCCGGGCCACGATCACATCCCCGAGACCCTCGCCGAAGGACTCCATGCCCTCCACGACCAGCCCCAGCCCCGACAGCGCGGCAGCCAGATCCGCCGGCGGGGCGGTGAACGGCGCAAAGTCGCGGAGCCAGGAGAGGGGAACACGCACTAGTACTGCCCGCCAGGAATGCCGGCGGCTCCGAGCGCGGCCGGAGGCCGCCCCGTGAGCTGGCGGCCAGAAAGGATGAGGGCGGAGCCCGGCCGGCTCCGCCGGCCGGGCGGAGCGCAGCTGCCTCGCAGGAGCGGAGCGAGCGAAGCGAGCGAGCGACGGCGAATCAAAATTGCTCCAGGAAACGGATGTCGTTGGCGATGAAGTGACGGATGTCGTCGATGTCGTGGCGCATCATGGCGCACCGGTCGATGCCGAAACCGAAGGCGAAGCCGGAGTACTCCTCGGCGTCGATGCCGACGGCGTCGAGCACGTTCGGGTCGACCATGCCGCAGCCGCCCAGCTCGATCCAGCCCGACTGCGAGCAGACCCGGCACCCCCGGCCCTCGCAGAAGATGCAGCTGACCTCGAACTCGGCCGACGGCTCGGTGAAGGGGAAGAACGACGGCCTCAGCCGGGAGTGAATGTTGGGCCCGAAGTAGGCGCTGGTGAACGCTTCGATGGTTCCGGCCAGGTCGCCGAAGGTGATCCCCCGGTCGACGACCAACCCCTCGATCTGGTGGAAGACCGGAAGGTGGCGGGCATCCGGCGTGTCCCGCCGGTAACAGCGGCCGGGGGCCACGACATAGATGGGCGGCGGCTGGCTCTGCATGACCCGGATCTGGACGGGCGAGGTGTGGGTGCGCAGCAGGGTCGATTCGGCGGCACCGAGCTTGACGTAGAGGGTGTCCCACATGCTGCGGGCCGGGTGGGCCGGCGGCATGTTCAGGGCCTCGAAGTTGTACCAGTCGGTCTCCACCTCGGGACCCTCGGCCACCTCGTAGCCCATGGCGACGAAGAGGTCTTCCAGCTCGTCGCGCGCCTGGGTGACCAGATGGCGGTGGCCGACGGTGGACCGCCGGCGTTCCAGAACCTCGGTGAGGTCGAGCCGCTCGGCCTCGACCCGGGCCTCGCGCTCGCCGGCGGCCAGCTTCTCGCCCCGCTCGGCGATGGCGGCCTCGACCCGGCTGCGGGCGGCGTTGATGGCCCGGCCGGCCACCTTGCGCTCCTCGATGGGGAGGCTGCCGAGCCGTGCGTTGAGGGCGGCGAGTGCCGAGCGCTTCCCTCCCACCAGCTCCGCTTCGACGGCGCGCAGCTCGGCCAGGGAGCCGGCGGCGGCCACGCGCGCCAAGCCCTCGGCTTCGACACTCGCAACGTCGCTCACATCAACTCCTTGGGTGGGTCGACGGGCAGGCTGAACCGGAACACCGACCCGTGGCCGACTTCGGACTCGACGATCAGGCGGCCGCCGTGGGCCTCGACCAGCCCGCGGCTGATCCAGAGCCCCAAACCCGACCCGGTCGGGCGGGTCTCGGCCCGGCGGAAGAACTTGGTGAACACCCGGGGCAGGTCGGACACGGGAATCCCCTCGCCGCTGTCCGCCACCGCCACCGTGACCTGGCCATTCAGGAGCACTCCGGTGACCTGGAGGCTCTGCGGGTCGGCGTACTTGGCCGCGTTCTCGACGAGATTGGTCAGCACCTGCTCGATCTTGTCGGGATCGGCGTAGACGTGCGGGAAATTCTCGGGGAAGTCGACTGTGGCCACCAGCTGGTTCTCCATCATGCGGACCTTTTCGAGCACCCCGTTGACCAGCGGCAGCAGGTCCACCATCTGGCGACGGAGGACGAGCCGGCCGCTCTCGAGGCGGCTGATGTCGAGCAGCTCGGTGACCAGGCGGGTGACCCGGTCGGC
>CAYZMG010000095.1:0-16034 GCA_964479465.1 uncultured Acidimicrobiales bacterium | reverse complement strand
GGAGTCCAGGAGGTCGCGGCGCGCCAGGTCGTCGGCGGTCTCGTCGAGCGACCGGCGCCGGGCCCGTTCGGCCGCGCTGGCGGTCAGGAAGACCTTCACCTCGGCGTCGGGGAACACCACGCTGCCGATGTCGCGGCCCTCGACGACCGCCCCCCCGCGACCCTCGACCCACTCCCGCTGGCGGCGGACCAACTCGGTACGGACTCCCGCCGTCGCGGCCACCGCGCTGACCGCCCGGCCGACCTCGGGGCTGCGGAGGTCGCCGGTGATGTCATCGCCGTCTACGAGAACGTGCTCGCCGACCTCCATGTCGAGCTCGACGGCCAGGGCGGTCAGCTCGTCGCCGGCCTCGGAGTCGATCCCCCGCCGGACCGCGGCCCACGCCACGACCCGGTACATCGCCCCGGACTCCAGGTAGGGCAGGTCGAGGCGCTCGGCGACGGCCTTGGCGACGGTGGACTTGCCCGAGCCCACCGGGCCGTCGATGGCTACGACCCGCACAGCCGCTCCAGATCCGCCTCGAAGCCGGGGTAGCTGGTGGCGACTGCGCCCCAGCCCTCGATCTCGGTCGTGCCCTCGGCAGCGAGGCCGGCGACGGCCATGGCCATGGCGATGCGGTGGTCCCAGTGGGAGTGGACCTTGCCGCCCCGTAGGGTCGCCGCTCCGCTGACGTGGAGGCCCTGGCCGTCGGCGGTCGCCGTGGCGCCCATCCCGGCGAGGCCTTCGATGATCGTCGCCACCCGGTCGCTCTCCTTCACCCGTAGCTCGCCGATGTCGCGGAAACCTGTGTCACCGGCGGCAACCGTGGCCGCGACTGCCAGGACCGGTATCTCGTCGATAAGCGCGGCGATCTCGGCCGGGGCCACGCCGGTCCCGTGGAGGTCGGGCGTGTGGCGAGCGCGGATGCTCCGCTCGCCCACCCGCTCAATGTCGGCGCCCATACGCTCAAGCACGTCGAGGAAGCCCACGCGGGCAGGGCCGATATACACGTCATCGACGACGACCTCGCTGCCCGGGACGATGCAGGCGGCCACGATCCAGAACGCGGCCTGGGACGGGTCACCAGGCACGTCGAGCTCGAACGGCCGAAGCGGCGACGGGCGCACGGTGACCACCAGGCCGTCGGCGCTCACCTCGACGTCGCCGCCGCACGCCGCCAGCATCTCCTCGGTGTGGGCCCGGGTGACGACGGGCTGGCGGACGACGGTCTCGCCCTCGGCCGACAGGCCGGCAAGGAGCACCGCCGACTTCACCTGGGCGCTGGGGACGGGCAGGTCGTAGTCGATGCCGCGGAGGGCCCCGCCTCGCACCGCCAGCGGCGGCAGCCTGCCGCCGTCGCGGCCATCGACCGTCGCACCCATGGTGCGCAGCGGTTCCGCCACCCGCGACATGGGACGCCGGCGGATGGACGCGTCGCCGGTCAGCACCGTGAGCCAGGGCAAGCCGGCGCACAGGCCGGCGAGCAGGCGGATGCCGGTGCCGGAGTTGCCCATGTCGAGGACGTCGACGGGCTCGTGGAGCCGGTTGCGGCCACCGGTGATCTTCTCGCCGTCGACGCCGGCGCCCATGGCCTCGATGGCGGCCCGGGTGCGGGCCACGTCGTCGCCGTCGGAGAGGCCCCGGACCACCGACGTGCCCTCGGCGAGCGCGGCGAGGAGAAGCGCCCGGTGAGAGATGGACTTGTCGCCGGGAACGGTGATCCGGCCCCGCAGCGGCCGGCCGCCCTCGACAGTGAACGAGGTCACGAGAGCTTCCGTAGGGTCGGGTGGAAGCCGCGGGAGAGCAGGGCGGTGCGGGTGGCATCTGCCGCCGTCTCCTGCACGACGAGCACGAGCACGCCCCGCTCGCCCTCGACCGAGTGGGCGATCTCCAGGTCCTCGATGTTGACGTCGAGCTCGCCCAGCAGGGTGGTGATCTCGGCCAGCACGCCGGGGCGGTCGGGCACCGGAACCCGCATCTCGACCAGAGCGGTGTCCTTGGCCACACGCGACGGTAGGTTGACCCGGGCCGAGCGGGCACGCTCCAGGGCGTCGAGCAGGCCCGGGCGGTCGCCCAGCACGACCAGGTCGCGCATGGCCGAGAGGGCGGTCACCAGCCGGTCGAGCGCCTCCACGATGGCGTCGCGGTTCTCGGCGCAGATGTCCGGCCAGATGCCCGGGTGGCCGGCGGCGATGCGGGTCATGTCCCGGAAGCCGCCGGCGGCCAGGCGGAGCATGGGCCCCGTATCTGGCGCGCCGTCGGCGGCCAGAGCCATCAGCGTGGCGGCAGCCAGGTGGGGGACGTGGGAGACGGTGGCCACCAGCTCGTCGTGACGTTCGGGGGCGAGGGCGACCACATCGGCGCCCAGCGACGTCACGATCGATCGGACCATCGTGTAGGCCTCGGCGTCGGTGGAGACGGTGGGCGTCAGTACCCACGTCGCCCCCTCGAACAGCGACGGGTCGGCGCCGTCCATGCCCTCCTGCTCCGAGCCGGCCATGGGGTGGCCGCCGACGAAGCGGGGGTGGTCGACGGCGGCGACGATCGGGCCCTTGACACCGCCCACGTCGGTCACCACTCCACCGCCGGCCAGGGCAGCCCGAGCCTCGACAGCGATCGACGACACCGGGACGCAGATGAACGTGATCTCGGCGCCGGCGTCGTCGCCGATGGCGTCCAGCGCGCCCTGCTCGAGGGCCTGGGCGGCCCGCTTCTCGTCGAGGTCACGCCCCGTCACGTACCAACCCTGCTTGCGCAGCGCCAGGGCGATGGACCCACCGATCAGGCCGGTGCCGACAACGACAGCCCGCCGGCGGGTCTCGAGCGGGCCTGCTTGTCGGTTAGGCAGGGAGGTCATCGCGGAGCCCCTCGGCGCCGGCCAGGTACACGTGGCGCAGCTCGGACCGGGAGCGCTCGGTGCTCAGGTGCATCAGCACCCGGATGCAGCGGGCGGTGCCGCCCTGGATGGCCAGCTCGCGGGCGCACAGCAGCGGCACGTCGCCCAGGCCGACGGCGCGGGCGGCGGCGGCCGGGAACATGGAGGTGACGTCGTCGGTGGCGGTGAAGATGACGCTGATCAGGTCATCCTTGTCGACGTCGTTGCGAGCGAGCATCTCGTTTACCAGCGCTCCCACCCGCTCGCTGATCTGCTCGGTGGTGTCGTCGTCGACAGTGGTCGCCCCTCGCAGGGCCCGGACGGCGGAGCTCACGTCTCGAATCTACTGCGGGGCGCGGCCGCAGCTTCGAGGGCGCGGACCTCCTCCAGCTCGAGCACCCGCCACTCCCCCGGCTTCAGCCGGCGGTCGGCAAGGGGGCCGATGCGGGTGCGCACCAGCCGCGTGACCGGGTAACCCACAGCCTCCAGCATGCGCCGGACCTGGCGGTTCCGGCCCTCGTGGATCACCAGGCGCACGGCGCCGGGCGCGGTGAGCGAAGCCTTGGCCGGCGCCGTCATCCCGTCATCGAGCTCGATGCCGTGCCGCAGCCGGCGCAGCTCCGCCGGCGTGGGGCTGCCGTCGACCTGGGCCAGGTACTCCTTCTCGACCCCGAAGGAAGGGTGGGTCAGGCGGTGGGCCAGGTCGCCGTCGTTGGTGAGGAGGAGCAGGCCCTCGGTATCGGTGTCGAGGCGCCCGACGGGGAAGATGCGGGGCTCGGCCGGGACGAGGCCGACGACGGTCGGGCGGCCCTGGGGATCCGAGGCGGTGCTGACGACACCCCGAGGCTTGTTCAGCAGGTAGGTGACGAGGCCCGGGCGGACCGGGACGCGGAGGCCGTCGACCTCGATGCGGTCGTTCTCCGGGTCGACCCGCCGGCCGAGGATCGCCACCTCACCGTTGACAGTGACCCGCTCGTCTTCGATGAGGACCTCGCACACCCGCCGGCTGCCGAGGCCGGCGGCGGCCAGCACCTTCTGCAGGCGCTCCCCCTCGTACTCTGTCACGAACCGTCGGCGCCCAGACCCCGCTCGAGTGCCTCCACGATCTCCGCGCTGGGCACGAAGTCGCCCAGCGGCGGCAGTTCGGCCAGCGAGTCGACCCCCAACCGCTCGAGGAACAGCCGGCTGGTCCCGTAGAGGACGGCCTGCCCCGGACCGGGGTCACGGCCGACCTCCTCGACGTAGCCTCGCTGGGACAGCGTGCGCATCACCGCGTCGGCGTTCACGCCCCGGATGACGGCCACCTGGGCCCGGGACACGGGTTGCTTGTAGGCGACGATGGCCAGTGTCTCCAGCGCGGCCGGCGACAGCCGGGACGGCTGGCCGTCGAGCACGAAGCGCTCGACGTAGGGCGCCAGGTCGGGGTGGCTCTGGAACCGCCACCCGCCGGCCACCCGGGCCAGGATGAACCCCCGGTCCTCGGCGTCGTAGGCCGCAGCCAGCTCCTCGCACAGCTCGTCGACCCTCGCCGGGCTCATCTCCAGCAACTGGCCCAGCAGTTGGGGCTCCACCGGCTCGTCGGCCACCATCAGCACCGCTTCGACGGCTCTCGCCGTCTCGGATGCCATCTAGGACTCCGCCTTCGACGTCGTGACCGCGCGTTGAGTTTCGCTAGCCATCGTAGGAATCCATGCCGGCGAGGACGGAGTCCTCCTCCCCCACCCAGGTCACCTCGAGGTCGCCGAAGGTGACCGCCTGGCCTAGATCGATCAGGCCCTGCTTGTACAGCTCGAGGATGGCGAGGAACCGGACGATGATCTCGATGCGGTCGGTCAGGCCCTCGGTGAGTGTCCGGAAGGTGAGCTGGCCGGCGCCGGGCAGGCGGGACAGGAGGTCGTCGACCGCCTCCTCCATCGTCACCCGGATAGGCGCCACGTGGTCGAGCACGACGCGGGGCGGCGGCGGCGCCGGCGCCGAGACCCGCAGCCAGGCGGCATGCACGTCGGCCGGCGTGACCCCCGCCAGCAGGTCCGGGGCCAGGGCCAGGAAGCGTTCCTCCAGGCCGGCGGTGCGGGGCCAGGACCGGCTGGCCGCCTGAGCCAGCACCTCCAGGGCGTTGCCGGCGTCGCGGTAGGTCTTGGCCTCGATCAGGCGGGCCAGCAGCAGGTCCCGCTGCTCGAACAGGGCCAGCTCCTCGTCGACCTCGACGTCGACCGGCCCCGGCAGCAGCCGCCGCGCCTTCAGGTCGACCAGGGTGGCGGCGATGACCAGGAACTCGGTGGTCACCTCCAGGTCCAGGGCGGCGACGACGCTGTCGAGGTGGGCGAGGAAGCTGTCGACGATGCTGGTGAGAGAGATCTCGTAGAGATCCACCTCGTCGCGGAGGATGAGGTGGAGCAGGAGGTCAAAGGGCCCCTCGAAGACATCGGTCTGCACCGCGTACGACACGTCCCGGAGAATACCGGCCGGGCCTCGCTCGACCCCGCATACCATCGGCGCCCATGGCACGAGTCCTGTCCGGCATCCAACCCACCGGCGATATCCACCTCGGCAACTACCTGGGCGCGGTCCGGAACTGGGTCGACGACCAGCACACCGAGGACTCCTACTTCTGCGTGGTCGACCTCCACGCCATCACCGTGCCCCGCGACCCCGCCGAGCTGCGGGCCAAGACCCTGGAGCTCACCCTCCTGCTCGTGGCCGCCGGCCTCGACCCCGAGGTGTGCACGCTGTTCGTGCAGAGCCACGTCCACGAGCACTCCGAGCTGTCGTGGATCCTCGAGTGCGTCGCCAGCATGGGTGAGCTGCGGCGCATGGTGCAGTTCAAAGAAAAGGCCAGGGACGGCGAGGAGTCGGCCCGGGTCGGCCTCTTCACCTACCCGGTCCTCCAAGCCGCCGACATCCTCCTCTACGACGCCGAGCGGGTGCCGGTGGGCGAGGATCAGCGCCAGCACCTCGAATTGGCCCGGGATCTCGCCCTGCGGTTCAACCACCGCTACGGCGACACCTTCGTCATCCCGGAGGCGGTCCTGCCCAAGGTGGGGGCCCGCATCATGGACCTCCAGAAGCCGACGGCCAAGATGTCGAAGTCGGCGGACTCCCCGCAGGGCACGGTGCTGGTCCTCGACCCGCCCGAGGTGATCGCCAGGAAGTTCAAGCGGGCCGTCACCGACGCCGGCTCCGAGGTGGCGTTCGACCCCGAGAACCAGCCCGGGGTGGCCAACCTCCTGGCTATCCTGGCCGCCGCCACCGGCCGGCGCCCGACCGACGTCGCCGGCGGCTACTCCCAGTACGGTCCCCTCAAAGCGGACACCGCCGACGCGGTCATCGAGTTGGTCCGGCCGGTGCGCGAGCGGTACGAGGCGCTGGCCGGCGATCCCGAGGAGGTGCGGTCCACGCTGCGGCGAGGGGCGGAGAAGGCGGAGGCGGTGGCCGGAGCCACCCTCGCCCGGGCCCGCGACGCCGTCGGGCTGCTGTCCAGGGCTTGACGGGCACACGTACTCTGTGGCGGTGATGACGCCCTACAGGTTGCGAACCTCTACCCCGGCGGCGGCCGTCGCCCTGATCCTTCTGGCCCTGACCGCAGTCGCCTGTGGCGGCGACAAGAAGGCCCCGAGCACCACTGCGCCTGCGGGCTTCACGGTCGCATCCAGTGACAAGGAGGGCTTCGCCCTCGCCGTCCCGTCGGAGTGGACCCAGATCCCACTGAGCATCAACCCGGCCGACTTCGACTCGGAGGCCAACCGGCTGCGGTTGGCCAACCCCAAGCTGGCGTCGATCCTCAACCAGGCGCGGGTGCTCGGCCAGGCCGGCGGCAAGTTCATGGCCGTGGCTCCCGACGGGGTGGCCAACGTCAACCTCACCGTCGACAAGCCGAAGGAGAAGTCCGTCGAGGAGATCGTGACGGCGTCCATTGACGGCCTCACGAACTTCCAGGCGACGGACTTCAACCAGGAGCCGGCCACGCTGAACGGCAAGCCGGCCGTCAAGCTCACCTTCCGCCTCCCAGTCCAGACCGATGCGGGCACGGTCCCCACCGACGAGGTCCAGTACTACCTGCTGGACGACAGCAAGGCCTACATCCTGACGGTGGCCGGCGCCGGGGCCGAGGTGGCCTCGGCCATCGCCGCCAGCGTCCGGTTCAGGTAGTCCCCTCCGCGATCTCCGCCGACTCCGCCTGGACTCCCATCAGCGCCAAATCCATGCCTGCACCGGGGACGACGATGGCGCCGGCCTTGTAGCGCCGGCGCTGGCGCACCTCGAGACGGCGGGCCAGCATGCTGAGTGCGAAGCACACGACGATGTAGAGCACGGCGACAACGACGAGCGACTGGAGCGGGTTCTGGAAGAACTCGCCGTTGATCCGGCCCCGTCGCAGAAGCTCCTCGAAGGCGACGGCTGCGCCGAGCGAGGAGTCCTTGAGCAGGGTGACAAGCTGGCTCACGATGGCGGGGATCATCCGCCGGGCCGCCTGGGGGATGATGACCAGGAGCATGGCCTTCCAGTAGCCCATGCCGAGGGAGTAGGCGGCCTCGGTCTGGCCCCGGTCGAGCGACAGGATGCCGGCCCGGAAGATCTCGCCGAGGACGGCGCCGTTGTAGACGATCAGCCCGATGGCGACGTACCAGAACACCGACAGGTTCACGCCATAGGCAGGGAGGCCCAGGGCGCAGAAGAAGATGAGCAGGACCAGGGGCAGGCCGCGGAAGAACTCCACGAAAACGGTGGTCACCCAGCGGACCGCCCTTGTCAGCGACAGCCGGGCCAGGGCCAGGATGGCGCCGAGGGCCATGGCGCCGATCATCGAGACCAGCGACACCTCCACCGTCGTCTGGAGGCCCTCCAGGAAGAACTTCTGGATGGGCCACTGGGAGAAGGGCCTCCACCTGTCGGCGTCGAGCTGGCCCTTGTCGGCGAGGCGGGACACGGCGACGGCGACGCAGCCGGCGATGAGGACGGCGCTGACCGCGGTGAGGATGCGGGTCTGGCGCCGGCCCTTCGGCCCCAGGGCGTCACCGAGAAACGGCGCGGTCATGGTCGGCTCAACGCTTGATCGCCAGCTTGCGCTCCAGCCAGCCGGTTGCGTACCCCGACGGGATGGTGAGGATGAGGTAGGCGGCGGCGGCGCCCATGAAGGCGGGGATGAACTGGGCGGTGTCGGTTCCCAGCTGAGCCGCCTTGCTCGTCAACTCGGACACGTTGATGGCGACGGCCACGCCGGAGTTCTTGAGCAGGGCGATGAAGATGCCACCGAGGGGCCCGACGACGGTCCGTAGGGCCTGGGGCATGACCACGAGGCGGAGGACCTGCGGGAACGTCAGGCCGAGGGCCCGGGCCGCCTCCACCTGGCCCTTGGACACCGAGTTGATGCCCGACCGCACGGTTTCACCGACGAAGGTGGCCGTGTAGGCCGCCAGCACGATCACCGCCGACAGGAAGTACGACCAGGTGAAACCGATGCTGGGGAACGCGAACACCACGATGAACATCAGGACGAGCAGGGGTGTGTTGCGGACCAACTCGACGAAGGTGGCGCTGGCCCACCGCAGCGGTGGGACCGGGCTGACCCGGAGACCGGCGACGAGAACGCCGAGGGCCAAGGCCATGACGAAGGCGAGCACACTCAGCTGCACCGTCACGACCATGCCCTCGGCGAAGACGTCGAGGTTGTCGAAGATCACGTCCACGGGGTCACCGCATTCTTCTCAATGACCCCGTGGACCGCGTCCCGGACCGGCGCTACGGCCGGGCCGTCGTGGTGGTGACCGCCGCCGCGCCCGTGGTGTAGCGGTTCACCGGCGGCGGGGTGGGCGTGGGGATGCCCAGCTTGCCCAGGGTGGCGACGAACAGCTTGGCCCACTCGCCGTTGGCGTAGATGGCGTCGAGGCGGTCGTTGATGAAGGTACGGAAGGCGTCGTCGCCCCGCTTGACGCCGATGCCGTACGGCTCGTCGGTGAACTTGTTACCGACGATCTTGAACTCGGTCGGGCTGGCGGCCACGAAGCCGAGCAGGATCGAGTTGTCGGTGGTCACCGACGTGACCCGGTTGTCCCGGAGAGCCTGGACGCAGTCGGAGTACTGGTCGAACTCGGTCAGATCCGCGGTGGGCACGAGGCGCTTGATGTTGGCCGCCGGCGTGGAGTTGCGCACGCTGCAGGTCTTCGTGCCCGCCAGGTCGTTGACGCCCCTGATGCTGGTGTCGTTGGCCTTGACCATGATGTCCTGGCCGGCGACGTAGTAGGGGCCGGCGAAGTCGATCCGCTGCTTGCGGGCGTCGTTGATGGTGTACGTGGCGACGACCATGTCGACGGTGCCGTTCTCGATGAAGACCTCCCGGTTGGCGGTGATCGACTCCCGGAACTCGATCTTGCTGTCGATGTCGTTGATGTTCCCGCCGAAGATGCCCAGGGCGATCTGCTTGGCGATCTCTACGTCGAAGCCCTCGACCTGGTTCGTGACGGGGTTCTTCTGGCCGAGGCCCGGCTGGTCGAACTTCACGCCGATGACGATCTTGCCCTTGCTCTGGAGGCTGGCCATCGTCGTGCCGGCCGCGAAGGTCGGCGCGGCGACGGTGGTGTCGGTGGACTGGCCGCCGCCGACCGCGGGATCGTCGTCGCTGTCTCCACATGCAGTGGCGACGAGGGCCACCGCGGCTAGGGATGCTGTCAACAAACGGATACTGCGCATTGCTTTCTCCTCAGTTTGAGTTTGCTCGGTACTGAACACTCAGTGGGCCAGGATCTTCGACAGGAAGTCCTTGGCCCGATCGGTTTCGGGGTGGCTGAAGAACTGTTGCGGCGACGCGATCTCCACGATCCGGCCTTCGTCCATGAACGCCACCCGCTGGGCCGCCGAGCGGGCGAAGCCCATCTCGTGGGTGACCACGACCATGGTGGTGCCCTCATTGGCCAGCTCGACCATGACGTCGAGCACCTCCTTGATCATCTCCGGGTCGAGGGCGCTGGTGGGCTCGTCAAACAGCATGAGCTTGGGCTCCATGGCCAGGGCCCGGGCGATCGCCGCCCGCTGCTGCTGGCCGCCGGAGAGCTCGGCCGGGTAGCGATCGGCCTTCTCCGCGATCCCCACCCGGTTCAGGAGCTTCATGCCCCGCTCCCGGGCCTCGTTCTTGGAGAGCTTGCGGACCTTGATCGGGCCCAGCGTGACGTTCTGGAGGATGGTCTTGTGGGCGAAGAGATTGAAGGACTGGAAGACCATCCCGACATCGGCGCGCAGCCGGGCGAGCGGCTTGCCCTCCTCGGGAAGGGCCACGCCGTCGATGGTGATGGTGCCCGAGGTGATCGGCTCCAGACGGTTGATGCAGCGGCACAGCGTGGACTTCCCCGACCCGGACGGGCCGATCACGACGACCACCTCGCCCCGGCCGACGGTCAGGCTGACGTCCTGCAGGACGTGCAGTTCGCCGAAGTGCTTGTTGATTGTGTCAACGACGACCAGAGGGTCACGACCGTCGGCCCCGGCGACCGGCTCGCCGGCCATCAGGCCACCACCACGTGACGGTCGCGGGCGCCGACCAAGGGGATCAGGCCGAGAAGCCCGATGACCGCCATGGCTGCGATCGCGGTCGCCGCCCGCTTGGTGGCGGCGTCGCGGCAGACGCCGTCGCGAGCGAGCGAAGCCAGGCTCAGGTCGGCCGAACGCCGTCCGAAGTTGCTCACCGGCGCCCCGCAGTCGACCCGGACGACGGCCTGACCGAGCGCCGGCGAGAAGGGAACCAGGCCCAGGAGGGGGTCGTCATCGAGGGCAGCCTCCATCGGTAGGACGAGAAACGCCAACCCGGCGAGCATGCCGAGAATGGCCAGCGCGACACTGAGTTGGCGAGGCGAGGGTCGGGGCGGGCGAGGAAGCCTCATTGCTCCTCCTCGTCGTCGCCACGGTCGGCGTCGGTGCTCAAACGCCCGATCACGTCGGAACGGTTGTGGATGGCCCGGGCGCGCTCGAGTTCCGCGGCCAACTGCTCGGTGCCCATACCGAACGCACCGGACGGCATGGTGATGGTCTCCTCGGCGCCTTTGACCAGCACCGCGCCCCGCTCGACCTCGATGGCCTCGACCCACTCCCAGCGGATGAGGGCACGCTCGTCGCCAGCGCCGAACTCCGAGACTCCGTGGAGGTCGACCCTCAGCAGCCGGCTGGGACCGAACAGCCGTCCCCGAACGACGTGCTCGGCGACGCGGGGGGCCACGAGGTCAACTGTACCGGCGACTCTCGGCTAATCGACGGACACCCACCGCCGCGGACTTGTAGGAGGGCTGGCGGGAGTACGGGTCGAAGCTGGGCCGGGTGAGGCGGTTCGTGGCCGCGTAGTGCATCGGAACGAAGACCTGGCCGGGGGCCACGGTCGGCGTCACATAGGCGCGGGCCTCCATTTCGCCCCGCGGTGACGCGACCACCACCCACTCGTCGGCCGCCACGCCGAGAGCGGCGGCGTCGGCCGGCGAGATCTCGACGTAGGGCTTCTCGGGGTACAGCGTGCGCAGGATGGCCGACTTCGACGTGCGGGTCTGGGTGTGCCACTGGCTGGAGCTTCCCCGCCCGGTCAGGAGTATGTATGGGTACTCCTCGCTGGTCGGCTCGGCGACGGGCCGAGGCTCCTCCCAGATGAACCGCGCTTTCCCGTCGGGATGGAAGAAAACCCCGTCGGAGAACAGCCGGCGCTCTTTCTCGAGGGGACCCGCTTTCTGGGGCCACTGGACGCCCCCGGAGGACTCGATCTCCTCATAGCCGTCAATTCCGCTGATATCGCATGGGCGGCCGGCCGAGAGGCGCTGCAGGATTCCGAAGACGGCCTCGGGGGACGACCACTCCGCGAACATCTCGCCGCAGCCCCACGCGTCGGCCACGAGCTTGAAGATGGAGAAATCGGCCAGCGCCTGCCCCGGCGCCCGCACAACCCGGCGGATGCGGCCGTACCGGCGCTCGGAGTTGATGAAGGTGCCCTCCTTCTCACCCCAGCCGGCCGCGGGCAGGACGATGTCGGCCAGCAGAGCTGTCTCCGTGGTGGGATAGAGATCCTGGACGACGAGGACGTCGAGGCGCCCGAGCAGCTCGCGGACCTCGCTCTGGTCGATCCAGGAGTGGGCCGTGTTGGTGGCGACGATCCAGAGCGCCCTGATCGTGCCCTCACGTATGCCGTCGACGATCTGGTCGTAGGCCCAGCTCGGGCGGTCGGGGACCACCGAAACATCAACATTGAGGAGTTCTGCCACGTCGGCCCGGTGCGCTGGATCGGTGAACGACCGGCCGCCCAGCAGGTTGGTGGTGTTGGACCACAGCCGCGAGCCCATGGCATTGCACTGGCCGGTGATGGAGTTGGCCCCCGTGCCGGGGCGGCCGATGTTGCCGGTGAGCAGGGCCAGGTCGATCAGGGCCTGGGCCAGCCGGACGCCCTCGTGGCTCTGGTTCACGCCCATGGTCCACCAGAACGACACCCGCTTCCCCGACGCCATGGTGTCCGCCATCAGTTCCAGGGCGTCGACCGGCAGGCCGGTGGCGGCACTGACGCGGGTGGGGGTGAACGCCTCCACGTGGGCGGCGAAGCCGTCGAAGCCCTCGGTGGAGGCCTCCACGAAGTCCTTGTCGACTGCACCCCAGGCGATAAGCAGGTGGGCGAGGCCGTAGGCCAGGGTCAGGTCCGACTTGGGGAGCAGGGGGTAGTGCTGGGTGGCGGCCGCCGCCGTCTCGGTCACCCGGGGGTCGACGACGAGAACCTCGGGGTGGTGCGGGTTGCGGCAGATCCGCTCCCAGAGGATGGGGTGGGCGATGCAAGGATTGGCCCCCCACAGCACGATGACGTCGGACTCCTCCAGGTCGGCGTAGGTGTACGGCGGGGCGTCGAAGCCGAACGCCTCCTTGTAGGCCACAACCGCCGTGGCCATGCACTGGCGGGTGTTGCCGTCGCCGTGGACCATCCCCATACCGAACTTGGCCACCGCGCCCAGCAAAGCCATCTCCTCGCTGGCGATCTGCCCGGTGGAGATGAAGGCCACCGACTCGGGGCCGTGCGCGGCCTGGACGGCCTTGAACCGGCCGACCATGGCCTCGAGGGCGGTGGGCCAGTCGACCGGCGCCAGGGGCTCGTCCTTGGACCGCCGCAGCAGCGGGATGGTCGCCCGGTCGGGGGCGCGCAGGGGCGTCAGCGCCTCCCAACCCTTGGGGCAGGCCATGCCCAGGTTGACCGGGTAGTCCTTGGTGGGGGTGAGGGAGACCGCCACCCCGTCGGTGACGTTGACGTCGAGCGAGCAACCCACCGAACAGAAACCGCAGACCATGCTGGTCGCCATCTAGTGCTTCGGCCCCGGCATCCCCGTCCAGCTGGCGGTGGTGAAGAAGCGCGAGCGCTCCATGAGCTCGCCGGCCACGACGGCGACCAGGGCCAGGCCGGCGCCGGCGCCGGTCAACGCCAGACCCGCGGCGGCGACGCCCAGCGCGAAGCGGGCCGGGGCGTGGACGGGCGGGGGGCGCCACACAGCCGACGCCTCCCACGCCAGCTTGGCGGCCAGGCCGGCGGCCAGGACAAGGCCGGCGCTGCGGCTCCCGCCGGCGGCGAAGGCGACCGCCCCGCCCCCCACCAGGGCGCCGAGGGCGAACCGGGGCAGGGTGACGGAGGCCCGCCACGACGGCCGGCAGGTCACCACGTAGAGCATCCCCGAGCAGGCCACGCCGGCCAGGCCCGAAACCGCGGCGGCCGCCTGCACCGCGGCCGAGTCGGTGAGTACAGCCAGGAAGGCCAGGCCGCCGAAGAGACCGAGGGCACCGACCTCCCGGCTGAGCCAGGAGTGGCGCCAGCCGGCGAGCGCCCGCCACGCCCGCTCCGGGCGCCCGAGGTGGAAGATGCTGATGGCCAGGCCCAGGAGCGCCATCACCAGGGCTGTGGTCGTGGTGGCCAGGCGATGGCCGGTGGCGAGGTCGACGGCCAGGGCGCCGGCGGCGGCCTGGGTGAGCACCAGCATGGCCACCAGGGGGTCGTGGGAGTGCCCACCGCCGCCCAGGGTGGCGCCGGCGGCCCGAAGCCCCTCGGGCAGGCCCCAGTCGCTGTGGTAGCTCGTGGTGGGCCGGGTGATGTCCGACGGCGGCGCCGTCGGTACCAGGGTGTGGCCCCGGACTGCCTCGGCCAGCGCCGCGGAGTCGACGACGGTGATGGTGATGGCGCCGTTCGGGCATGCGGAGACGCACGCCGGCTCCTCGCCCGCGCCCAGGCGGTCACGGCACATGTCGCACTTGCGGACCACGCCCCGCGCCGAGTTGAAGCGTGGCACCTCATAGGGACAGGTCCAGGTGCAGTACCCGCAGCCCAGGCACCGCCCCTCGATGTGGGCGACGATCCCGTTGAAGGCGTCCTTCTCGTAGGCATTCGTCGGGCAGCCGTTCAGGCAGGCGGGATCGACGCAGTGGTGGCATGCGGTGGTGACGGTCTGCTGGAACGGCTGGACCGGTGTGCCGCCGGTGAGCAGTCCGACGGTGCGGTAGGACTCACCTTCGTCGAGGCCGTTGAGGTTGTGGCAGGCGGTGACGCAGGCCTTGCAGCCGGTGCAGGTGTCGAGGTTGACGTCGAAGGCGTACTGCTGGCCGGCGGCGGGCGCGGTCAGAGGGATGCGGTCCTGCCAGATCCCCCGGTCGGGGACCTCACACAGTGAGAAGCGTTCAACCGGAGCCAGATCCGCCTGCTCGGCCAGGTAGCGCTCGAGCGGCGTGGTGCTCAAGGCGAAGCGACCTGCACCATGCCGACCGCCACCCTTACCTCAAATGTGCGCACCGATACCGTGGCGTCGTCGAGGCACACGCCGGTCTGGAGGTCGAAGCTCTGCTTGTAGACGGGCGAGACCACCTTGAGCCGTTCGGCCCTGGAACCGACGATGCCCCGGGAGAGGACGAACGCCCCGCTGAAGGGGTCGAAGTTGGAGAGGGCGTAGATCTCCTCGCCGGCGATGCGGAAGACGGCGACCTGGAGCCCGCCCACGAGGGCGCAGACACCCCGGCCGGGGATGAGCTTGTCCAGCGCACAGACGTCGACCCAGGTCTTCGACACGATTATCGTCACGGCTTGGCTCCGATGGCCAGCAGGGCCGGATCGGGCTTCTCGTCCCGGTAGGCGGGCCGGGGTTGGCCCCGCTCTGTGACGAACACCACGTTGGGGTCGTCCTCGTCGGAGTTCACGAACGTCCGGAACCGCTCCATCCGCTCGGGGTCGTCGACGACGGCCTTCCATTCGCACTCGTAGGTGTCGACGTGGCGGGCCATGTCCGACTCCAGCTCGGCACAGATGCCCAGGGCGTCGTCGATGACCACCGAGCGCAGGTACTCGATGCCGCCCTCGAGCTTCTCCAGCCACACCGACGTGCGTTCGAGCCGGTCGGCGGTGCGCACGTAGAACATCAGGAACCGGTCCAGGTACCGGAAGACGGTTTCCCGGTCGAGGTCGGCGGCCAGCAGCTGGGCGTGCTTGGGGCGCATGCCCCCGTTGCCGCCGACGTAGACGTTCCAGCCCCTCTCGGTGGCGATGACGCCGAAGTCCTTGCCTTGGGCCTCGGCGCACTCCCGGGTGCAGCCCGAGACGGCGCCCTTGATCTTGTGGGGGGCCCGCAGGCCCCGGTACCGCAGCTCGAGGTCGATGGCCAGGGTGGTGGAGTCCTGCACGCCGTAGCGGCACCACGTCTGGCCCACGCAGGACTTCACCGTGCGCAGGGCCTTGCCGTAGGCGTGGCCGGACTCCATGCCGGCGTCGATCAGCCGGCTCCAGATGGCGGGCAGCTGGTCCACCCGGGCGCCGAAGAGGTCGATGCGCTGGCCGCCGGTGATCTTGGTGTAGAGCCCGAACTCCTTGGCCACCTCGCCCAGGGCGATGAGCTGGTCGGGTGTGATCTCCCCACCCGGCACCCGGGGGACGACGGAGTAGGTGCCGTCGCGCTGGAGGTTGGCCAGGAAGTGGTCGTTGGTGTCCTGGAGGGCGGCCTGCTCACCGTCGAGGATGAAGCGGTTGGTCAGCGAGGCCAGCATCGACGCCACCGCCGGCTTGCAGATCTCACAGCCCTCTCCGGTCCCGTGGGCGGCCAGGACCTCGGAGAACGACGTGATCCGGTGGACCCGGACGACGTCGAACAGCTCCTGGCGGGAGTAGGCGAAGTGCTCGCACAGGGTGTTGGCGACGACAACGCCGGCCTTG
>CAYZMG010000094.1:10122-16109 GCA_964479465.1 uncultured Acidimicrobiales bacterium | reverse complement strand
CGAGCACGGTGTGGACGGCGAGAGCGCCGGCCACCCGGGTCATCGGGTCGATGTTCCAGTCCCGGAGGCGGGGTGGCGCAGCCAGCTGGGCGCCCGGTCCGCCCTTCCGCCGGATGAAGCCCTTCGGCTCCGCCGTCGTCACCGAGTAGGGGTCGGCCACGCCCTCACGCAGGCGGGCCTGGCCGGAGGCGTCGAATTCGATCGGGAGGTTCTTGAAGCACATGGGCCCGACCTTCGCAGATAGCTGTCGGCTACAGCTAGTGTCGTAAGCAATGCTATCGACTGACCGAGTCTCGAGCGGGGTGCCGGACGTCGATGATCTGCTGGGCGGGCTGATCCTCGGCGACAACGTGGTGTGGGTCCTCGACGACGCCAATGTCGTCCGCCGGCTGGAGGACGCCATGCTGGCCGAAGCGGTCACCCGGGGTGAGGGTTGCTTCTACGTCACCGCCGCCGGCGACCCGGCGAAGCTTCAGGCCCGGCTCGGTCCGGGTGTGACCGTGCTCGACGCCCGCCCCCGCGGCGGCTACGGCGATGCCGCCGTGCTGGAGACGGCCATCATCGAAGGCGCCCGCAGCAAGCCGCCGGGCTACGTGGTTGTCGACGGGCTGAAGGAGTTCTCCCGCCGCTGGGGCGCGGCCAAGGCCGTCGCCTTCTTCAGCCGGGTATGTCCCCGACTGTTCGACCTCGGCGCCATCGCCTACTGGCGGGCTCCCCGCTCCGACCTCGGCCGGTCGTTCATCGAGCAGATCACCAACGTCACCCAGTGCGTGCTGGAGATCGGCGAGGGCCACCTGCGGGTGGTCAAGGCCGAGGGCCGGCCGGCGTCGGTGCAAGGCCGGCTCCTCCGTCTCGACGTGACCGAGGGGGAGCTTCGGCTCGAGGACGAGCGGGCCCTCGGGCGTCTCGGCCGGGGCCTGGAGCGCCTCCGCCGCGAGCGCAACCTCAACCAGAGCGAAGTGGCCCGCATGGCCGGCGTCACGCCCAGCGCTATATCCCAGGCCGAGGCCGGCCGGCGGGGGCTGTCCCTCGACACGCTGCTCCTGCTCTCGGAGCGGCTGGGCATCGGTCTCGACGAGCTACTGGCCGCGGCGCCGACCGGCGGGTACGTGCTGGCCCGCCACCCCCGCACCCAGGCCGACGCCACCACCGCCCTCCTCGACGACCCCAAGGCCGGGTTACGGGCCTACCTCGTGCGGCTCGGGCCGGGCGAGTCGGGGGCGCCCGACTTCCCACACAAGGGCGTCGAGCTGGTGCTCGTCGCCTCGGGGCTGGTCCAGCTGACGATCGGCGACGACACGCCGGTCCTGCGGGCCGGCGACGTCGCCCTGGCCACCACGGTGGCGGTGACGGGTTGGCGCAACCTCATGAACGGGCCGGCGCTGCTCTTCTGGGTCCTGCGCGACGAGCCGGCGCGCCAGTGACCACTGTCGTTGACCGCCGGGCGCTGAACCCAGAAGGTCGTGCGCATCGTCGTCATGCGGGCGCCGATCCACCTGGTGACCGCCGAGGACAGCGTGGCCCTGCGCCCGCTCATGCAGCCGATCCTCGTCAAGGAGCTTTCCCACCACCGCGACTACGCGCCGGCGCAGGTCGGCGTCGATCTCGAACCGGTGCTGGCCTACGCCGGCGCCGTGTTGGCCGAGTCGCCCCGGACCACCCCTCAGCTGCGGCGAGTGCTGGGCGAGCGCTTCCCCGACCTCGACGCCGGCGCCCTGGCCTACGCCTGCCGGTGCTTGCTGCCGCTGGTGCAGGTGCCGCCCCGGGGCGTGTGGGGGCCAGGCTGCGCAGGTGACGCTGACCACGGCTGAGGCCTGGCTGGGGCGACCACTGGCGACCGGCTCGTCGATCGACGAGATGATGCTGCGTTACCTCGGGGCCTTCGGGCCAGCCGGCGCCGGCGTGCCGGCGCCGGCCCGCTTTCTCCCCGAGTACGACAACGTGCTGCTCTCCCACGACGACCGCAGCCGGTTCACGTCGGTTCCCTTCGCGGCGCCGGCGCCGGTGCACGGCACCGTCCTGGTTGACGGGTTCGTACGAGCTACGTGGGCGTTGGAGGCCTCCTCCCTCACGGTCCACCACGGCGGCCTCGACCCCACCCCGCCGTTCTGGTTGCAGTTACCCGCGTATGTGGTGGGTAACTGCAGCCAGTTCGAGGGCTCGCCGAGCCAGGGCGTGGGAGCCCTGGAGGGAGGCGGCGTCGGCGGCGCAGGCGTACAGCTCGGCCGCCTCCTCGGCGTCGCCCCGGGCGCCGGCCACCGCCGCCTCGGCCATGAGGACGATGGGCTCGTTCCAGCGCTCGTTGTAGGCATCCAGCTCGGCCCGGGCGGCCCGGGCCCACCGCTCGGCGTCATCGGTCCGCCCCTGGGCGACCAACTGAAGGGCGAGCGACGCCCGGAACGTCGAGAGCGCCGATCGCCCCCCGATGCCCGTATAGCGGCCCTCACCCTCCACGAACGAGGCGATCGCCTCCTCGACCTGGCCCCGGCCGGCGAGGACGATGCCCCGGTGCATGAGGAACTGCGCGTACCAGAAGACGAACTGGCCGCCGGCGCCGGCCTCGATGCCGATGCCGGCGTAGCGGTCGGTCTCCTCCCAGCGGCCAATGGTCACGGCCATGGTGGCCGCGAATCCGCAGATCGACGCCACCGCGAAGCGGTCGGGCATGGCGGTGATGAGGTCGTCGAACCGGGAGAACCCCTCCTCCGGAGTCAGGTCGCCGATGACGATGTGGTGCCAGATCCAGAAGGTGTTGCTGACCAGCGTCCGCTCCATGGCGAAAGCGTCGGCGGGAGGGCCGGCCTGGGCCATGAGGTCGAGGGCGACGTCGAGGTGCTCCGCCCCCTCGGTGATGCGCCCGGCCCCCCAGCACAGCACGCCGTAGATCTGGTGGCCGGTGGCCCGGACCTCGGGCCGGGGATCGTCAGCTGTCAGCCGGCGCAGCTCCATGGCCAGGGGGGCCGCCTCCTCGCCCCGGCACGACGTGGCCAGCGCCGACCACTCGAACCACACGAGGTCGATCAGCACGTCGCGCTGGCCACTGCGCTGGGCCAGTTCCTTGGCCCGGCCCAGGACGTCGAGGTCGCTGGCGCCCTGGAAGTAGCGGCGGGCCTTTGCCACCTCCAACAGGCGGCAGATGGCCCGCAGCTCGCCCTCCTGGTCGGAGGCGGTGGCGCTCGTCGCCCGGCGCAGCTGCACCGCCTTGCGGAGGGAGTCCTCGGCGGCGGCGTAGGAGACCCGGCGCAGGGCCACCTCGGCGGCCCGCTCCAGCGCCTCGGCGGCCCGGCGGCCCACGCCGACGGGCGCGGCCCGCCACAGATGCTCGGCCAGTATCTCGGCGTCGTCGACGCCGGCCCCGCCGCCCTCGATGGCGTCGGCCACCTTGAGGTGGAGGCGGGCCCGGCGCAGTGAGGTCATGTCCTCCAGGAGCACCTCGCGGACCAGGGCGTGGCTGAAGCGCAGCACCGCCGGCAGCTCCGGGACCTCGACCAGCAGGCGGTGAACGACCGCCGGCTCAAGGCCGTCGAGAACCTGGTCGAAGGTGTGGTCGGCGGCCCTCCCCAGCAGTCCCACCTCGACGTCGCGCCCGACCACCGCCGAGACACCCAGCAGGTCGACGGTGGACTGAGGCAGGCGAGCCAAGCGCCGGCGGACGACGTCGCCCACCGTCGCCGGCACCTCGCCGGCGATGCCACCCTCCTCGTCGACCAACCGCGACAGCTCGATGGCGTAGAACGGGTTGCCCTCGGCCCGGGCGTGGATGGTCGCGGCCACGGCGGCAGGGATGGCGTTGCCGGTGGTGGCGTGGAGGACGGCGGCGGTGGCGGCCGGCGTGAGGCCGCGGAGCTGGAGCCGCCTGCTCCCGGGCCGGCGGGCGATGGCGGCCAGGGCGTCGGTGACTGCGTCGTTCCGCCCGACCTCGAGCTGACGCATGGTGCCGGCGATCAGGACGCCGCCACGGAGGCGGCCGGCAAGGAAGCTCAGCAGCTCGAGCGACGTGGGGTCGGCCCATTGCAGGTCGTCGAGCAGGACGACCACAGACCGGGTGGCGCTCACCGCGTCGAACAGGAGGGCCACGGCCTCGAAGCGCTCGAACTGGGCGCTGCGCTCCTGGCCGGCCCGCACGGGCGCCTCGCCGGAGAGCAGCTGGGTGACGGCCGGCGGGACGGCGCCGTGGGTGGCGATGGTGCGCAGTGGCGCCAGCCAGGGCCACAAGGCCGGCGCCGCCCCGCCCTCGTCGCTGCGGCCCCACACCGCGATGGCGCCCCGGGACTCGGCCCGGCCGGCCAGCTCGTCGGCCAGACGGGTCTTGCCGATGCCAGGCTCGCCCTCGATGACCACGAAGCGAGCGTCGGCGGCGGACTCGTCGAAGGCGGCGACCAGGGCGGCAAACTCCGCGTCGCGGCCGATCAGCGCCGGCCCGGGGCGGCGCTCGACCGGCACCGGCGGGGCCGGGGCGGCGGCCGGTGCGACGGGCTCCAGCGACGGGTCATGGGCCAGGATCGCTGCCTCCAGGTCCCGCAGCTGGCGGCCGGGCTCGATGCCCAGCTCCTCCCGGAGCGTGCGGCCGGCGCCGGCCAGGGCACGGAGGGCCTCGGCCTGGCGCCCCGACCGGTACAGGGCCAGGGCCAGGGCCACATGGAGGCCCTCACGCAGCGGGTTGGCGTTGACCAGCTCGGCAAGCTCGCCGATAACCGACGCGTGCCGCCCCAGCGCCAGGTCGGCGGCGAGGCGGTCCTCCATGGCGCTCAGCCGGCGCTGCTCCAGCCGGGCCGCCATTCCCAGTGCGAACTCGAGCTCGGCGAAGTCGGCCAGAGCCGGCCCCCGCCACAGGGCCTCGGCCTCCTGGAGGACGGCGCGGGCCTGCTCGGCTCGGCCGGCGGCGAGGAGGGCGCGGCCCTCCTCGGCCTGCGCCTCGAAGCGGCGGGCGTCGACCAGCTCGGCGGCCACGTCGAGCCGGTAGCCGGCGTCGTCCCAAGTGAGCTGCTCGGGCCCCAGCCGCCGGCGGAGACGGGACACGTAGCTCTGCACGGTGCCCGTGGCCGACGCCGGCGGCTCCCCGCTCCAGATGGCGTCGGCCAGGGCGTCGACGGTCACCCGCCGGCCGCCGGCGACGAGCAGGACGGCCAGGAGGATCCGGGGCTGGCGCCCGCCGATATCGACCCGCCGGCCGTCGTCATCGACCACCTCGAGCGGCCCCAGCACCCGGTAGTACAACATGCGCCCTCCAAGGTACGTGTGCCGTCAAATGGTCGTGCCACACTGACGCGCCATGCGGTTCGGCCTTCTCGGTTCCCTTTCGGTGCTCGACGACGCCGGACGCCCGGAGCGGGCCGCCCGCCGGGGCCTGGCCGCCGACCCGGAAGGGATGTTCGCCTTCTGGGGCATGGCCGGCCGCTGCTATCTGGGGGCGACCCTGGCCCTCCAGGGCAACCTCGACGAGGGGCTGCCCCTGCTCGACGAGGCGTGGAGCCGCTACACGGCCATGGGCCTGCGCACCAACGGCGTGACCCTGCTGGCCAGCCGGGCGCAGGCCCTGGCCCAGGCCGGCCGCCTGGAGGAGGCGACGGGGGCGCTCGACGAAGGCCGGCGGGAGCTGGAGACCTACAAGGAGCGCTACGCCGAACCCACCCTGCTCCTGGCCGACGCCATCCTTCGCCACGCCCGGGGCGACGAGCCCGCAGAGGTGGCCAAGGTGCTGGCCGACGCCGCCGGCGCAGCCGGCGCCCAGGGCGGCCACGCCATGGTCGCCCGCATCCGCGCCACCGCCGAGCGCCTGGGTTACTCCGGGTAACAGCGCCGGCGCTTTTTGTCCGCTGAGCTACCGCTGCGGTAGCTGAGCGGACACAGAGCGACTTGGACGATCGGCGGCGCGCAGTTCGGCGGCCTCGGCGATGCGGGCGTAGCCGTCGAGGGCCTCGTCCAGGCTGAGGTCGCCGGCCAGGTGAAGGACGCCTACGCGGCGGCCTCCCGGGCCAAGACCGTGG
>CAYZMG010000094.1:0-10112 GCA_964479465.1 uncultured Acidimicrobiales bacterium | reverse complement strand
GGCGCGGTGGGTGGCGTCGATGTCGCCGGCCACCTGCTCGGCGTCGCCCTGGTAGCTGGCCCGGCCGGCGCCGGCCGGCGCCGTGCTCAGGTCGATCCCGGCCCGGACGACGAGCTGGAGCTCGTCAGGGTTGCGGCCGGCGGCGGCGGCCAGCCGCCGGAGCTCGGCCCACATCGGCGCCAGGTCGTCGATATCAACTCCTGACGGGCTCCAGCCCGCCGCCCGGCGGGCGGCGCGATCGATCACGCCCGGCGAGCGGCCGTCGAGGAGCACCGGCGCCCGGCCCCGGGCCAGGGCGTCGAGCACGGGGTCGAGGGCGTGGTCGAGGGCGTCGGGACGGACGCCGATGGCGACTTTGAGCCGGCCCTCGCTCAGGAGGTCGACCGTGGCTAGGGCCCGGGCCAGGGAGACGGCGTCCTCACGGTCGCCGACGAGGATCGCCGCACCCAGGCCCACCCGGCTGGTGACAGCGGCCGCCGCCGAGAGCACGCCGGCGGGGTCGAGCACCGAGTCGCACACCCACACCGAGGAATAGCCGAGCTGCTCCGCCGCTTTGACGGCGGCGGCGACCGCGGCCGGTCGGGCGAGTCGGTCGCACTGGGCGACGCTGATGCCGATGCGCATTGGAGAGCCTCCTGTGGCGGTGTACACCCCAGTTATCGCCCCCTGCGCTGGCAGGGCGCTTGACGCTCGCTTGCAGGGATGACTGGGCCTGTCGTGGCGACGGGCCGTGGCTCTCAGTTGAGCCGGGCCCGCATGGCGTCGGCCTCGGCCACCAGCGAACCCTCGTGGTCGGGCAGCTCGCCGGCGAGGGCCTCCATGAGCTGGGCCGCCTCAAGGAACCGGCCGGTGAGGCCGAGCACCTGGGCCCACTCCCGCCGCTCCAGCGGCGAGCTCTGGGGCAAGGCGCTGCGCAGGTCGAACACCCAGGTCAGGGCGGCGATGTCGCCCCGACCGGCATAGACCGACTTCAGGTTGTTGAGCATCCGGGCCAGGATCGACAGCGGACCGACAGGATCGAGGTAGGACGGCAGGAAGGCGGCCCGGGGGCCGTTGACCTCCCGGAACCGCTCTACACAGCCGGTGCGGTCGAGGGCGCGGCCACCGTCGAAGGGATCGACAAAGGAATCAGGGCCGTGGCGAAGCAGGAAATGGCCCGGAAGGCCAACGCCCTCCAGGCGCAACCCGACCCGCCGGCCGACCTCCATCCCCAGCACCGACAGGGTGATGGGCAGCCCCCGGCGCCGGCGGACCACCTGATCGAGGAAGGAGTTCGACGGGTCGTAGTACCGGGTGACGTTTCCCGAGAAGCCGAGGTCGACGAACAGGTGCCGGCGCCACTCGTGGAGGTCGCCGGCGGGGATACCGGCGGCCAGCCGGTCGAGCAGCTTGAGCTCGGCGGCCACGTCGAGGCCCGGTCGGGCGTGGGCGGCGATCAACAGGGCGGCCTCGTCGAGGGCCAACTCGTCGCGAGGCCCTTGCACGATCTCCGTGAAACGGGTCGTCGGGTCCATGTACCGCCTAGCATGCCCCTTCATGGCCACTGCCACCCCATCGCCCACGCCCAATCCGAACGCCATGAAGTACGACTTGGACGTGAAGCTTCCGGCCACCCTCAACGTCGCCAACGCCGAGGCGGCGGCGGACAACCCCTTCGCCGCCGCCGTCTTCGCGGTCGAGGGCGTCCAGTCGCTGTTCGGGGTCAACACCTTCGTCACCATCACCCGCAAGGCCGGCGCCGACTGGGACGTCATCACCGCCGGCGTCCAGAAGGCCGCCGCCGAGCACCTCTAAGCGGCTACTCGCCGGAGTCGGTGCCCTCGAGCACGCCAAGGTCGAGCAGGGCCGGGATCGACGACGGCGGCTCGGGGCGGGAGAAGTAGAAGCCCTGCCCGTACGGGCAGCGAAGCCGGCGCAGCTGGAGCAGCTGCTTGCGGCTGTTGATGCCCTCGGCCACCGCCTCCAGCCGCAAGGTCGAGGCCAGCTTCACGACGGCCCGGGCCAGGGCCGACTCGTGGGGGCCCTCGGCCACCCCGTCGATGAAGGACTTGTCGATCTTGAGGATGTCGACCGGGAGCCGGCGCAGGTAGCCGAGCGACGAGTAGCCAGTGCCGAAGTCGTCGATGGCGATGCGGACCCCCAGCCGGCGCAGCTCCTCGAGGCGGACGGCGGTGGCATCGGCGTCGTCCATGAGCACGCTCTCGGTGATCTCCAGGACGAGCTGGCGGGGGGCGAGGCCGGACTCGGCCAGCACCTGGGCCACCTCGTCGGACCACCCCGGCTGGACGAGCTGCTTGGCCGACACGTTGACGCTGATGCGCAGCTGCTCGCCGGAGGCGTGCATGCCGGCCCACGTCGCCGCCTGCTGGCACGCCTCGGCCAGCACGTAGCGCCCGAGGGGCACGATGAGCCCGGTCTGCTCGGCGGTGGGGATGAACTCCAGCGGCGGGAGCAGCCCCCGCACCGGGTGCTGCCAGCGGACCAGGGCCTCGAAGCCGGCGATGGCGCCGGTGTCGAGGTGGACGATGGGCTGGTAGTAAAGCCGGAGCTGGCCCTGGGCGATGCCCCGGCGCAGGTCGTTCTCGACCGACAGCCGCTCGGTGGCGTCAGCGAGCATGGTCTCGTCGAAGACCTCATAGCGGTCCCGGCCGCCGTCCTTGGCCCGGTACATGGCCACGTCCGCATCCCGCAGCAGCAGCTCGGGCGCCGGGCCGGCGAGCGACCCCACGGCCACGCCGACGCTGGCCGTCAGCGAGAGGTCGTTCCCATGCACGTGGAAGGGCTTGTCGAAGGCTCCAACCACCCGGGAGGCGATGCTTGCCGCCTCGTGGTAGCCGGCGAGGTCCTCGCAGAGCAGGGCGAACTCGTCGCCACCCATGCGGGCCACGGTGTCTCCGGGGCGGAGCAGCTCGGTGAGCCGTTCGGCCACCGCCACCAGCAGCCGGTCGCCACCGTCGTGGCCGAGGCTTTCGTTGAAGACCTTGAACCGGTCGATGTCGGCGATGAGGAGGGCGACCGACGCCCCCCGCCGGCCGGCGCGCGCCAGGGCGTGCTCGACCCGGTCCCGCAACAGGACCCGGTTCGGGAGCCCGGTCAGGCGGTCGTGGAGGGCCTGGCTGGCGAGCTGGCCCTCGAAGCGCTTGCGCTCGCTGAGGTCGCGCACGAAGGCGCACACTCGCCGAGCGCCGTCGTTCCCGGTGGTCCAGACCGTGACCTGGACCGGGAGCTCGGCGCCCGAGCGGTGGAGGGCGACCAGTTCCCGCCGCGGTTGCAACAGGCCGAGGGCGCCGTCCTCCCCCCGTACGAGGCCGGCGAAGTGCTGCTCGTAGAGGTCCCGGTGGCGGGGCGGCACGATGAGCTCGGAGAGCGGGTGGCCAAGGGCCTCGGCGCGGAGCCAACCGAAAACAGCCTCTGCCTCGGGGTTCCACTCCAGGACCCGGCCCTGCGCGTCGACGGAGACGTAGGCGTCGTGGGCCACCTCGGTGAGGAACACCGCCTCGCCGGCGGCGGCCACGGCCCGGGCCCGGTCGATCACCCGCCCGAGCTGGCCCACGGCCGCGGCCGCCATCGCCAACACGCCGGCCGGCGGCCGCTCCGGGTTCTCAGCAAAGAACTCGACGACGGCCATCACGCCGGCGCCGTCGCGCACGGGCACCGCCGCCGCCGCCCGCAGCCCGCACCGTGACGCCTCCTCGCCCATGGCGCCGAGCTCGGCCAGATCATCGGTCCAGACGGGCTCGCCCAGGATGACGGCCCGCTCGGCCAACCGGGCGCCGCCGGCGATCGGGCGGGCGACGTCCGCGAGAGCCGCGAACCGGGCCGAGTCGTCCATGTGCCACGCGTCCGTGCCGGCGACGCGGCCCTGGGTGACGGTCAGCAGCCGCCCGAGCGGCCAGCCGGTGACCGCGCATACCTCGTCCATGACCGCGGTGGCCGACGTTTCGAGGCCGCTCAAAACCCCGGCCGCGTCCGCCGACAGGCGCAGCGCGTTGAGCCACCGCTGCGCGTCAAGCTCGTGGGCCGCGACTTCCTCGGGGCTGAGGGTCATCCGTGCCAAGAATGCCTTACTTGAGGGCGGTTACGCCTTTTCGAGAACCAGCTTGAACTCCAGCGTGGCATCGGGATCGACCGTGACGAAGCCGCCGATGTTCGGCGGGGTGATGTGGAAGTCACTCATGGGGAACCCCAGCGAGCCGACCAGCTCGCCCTTGCCGCCGGCAACCCGGACGTCGAGGGGGATGGAGACCCGCTTGGTGACGCCGTGGATGGTGAGGTCGCCCTCAGCGGTGGCCTTGACCGCCTGGCCGGACGCCGTCTCGGCCGGGAGGGGGATCGGCTTGGTGGAGACGAACATCGCCTTCGGGAACTGGTTCGTCTGGAGTCCGTCAGTGCGGATGCGGTTGTCGCGGCGGCTCTCGTCGCTGGTGAGCTGGGTCAGGTCGACCTCGAAGCGGGCGTCAGAGGCGGTCAGCGCCGATCCGGAACCGTCGACCTTGACCGTGCCGGTCACCGCCGGACTGCGACCCACGGCGTCGCTCTTGGCGGGAAGGGCCGCCAGCTTCTCCCGGACCCGGTAGCCGGCGGTGGAACCGGCGGCCACCCGCCAGGTGCCGGCCAGATCCGAGCCGCCGGCCGCCGCCGCGGTGGTCGCGGTGGTGCCGGCGGGGCCAGGGGCGGTGGTCGGCACCGGGTCGTCGCTCAGGGCGAGGCGCTCCGGGGCGTCGTCGTTGAAGAAGGCGAGGTAGGCGGCGCCGACCCCCGCGATCGCCAGCACGGCGAGGATGGCGACAATGGCGAGCGGGCGGCGGCTGCGGGCGGAGGTGCGGTCTTCGAGCTCGTTCGTGTTCACGGCGGACATTCTCGCCGGAACGCGACCGCGATACGGCGCGGGCCCTCAGACGGTGCGGACGGTGATGGTGGCGGTGAAGGCGCCCCGGTTGTTGTCGGGGCCGGCGTCGTTCACCCCGAGGAAGAGCCGCCCGGGGGCCAGGCTGGCGGAGGAGAAGTCGCTGCCCACGGCGAAGGGGGCGCCGTCGCCGACCCTGCCGATGAGGGCGCCGTGGTTCTCGGACTCGATCAAGTTGTACTGGGTCAGGTCGCGCCGCTCGGCCACACCGTTGGGCCCCGTGCTGCCCGAGGCGTCGTGGAAGATGACCCCGTTGGCGCTGATCGCCACCCGGTCGCCGACGGCGACGTCGATCCCGGTATCGATGTAGCCCTGCCTGGCATCGACGGTGACGGTCTCGGTCCGGGCCGGCACCGAGCCCGGTGGCGGCGGGCCCGGCTGGATGTCGATGGCGTCGAAGTTGAGCAGGGCGTGCCGGAACGGGCCCCGGCTGACGTGCACGTCGCCGGTGAACGGGAAGTTCAGGGCCAGGATCAGCGACAGCACGGCGGCGAGGATGCCGCTCAGCACGCCGACCTGGACCAGATGGACCCGCCGGCGTTCGATCGAGAACAGGAAGGTCATGCCCACGGTGACCAGGCCGCCGCCGACGAGGAGCCACCAGAACACGTTCGGCAGGCTGGACTCGCCGGCCAAGTGGCGGGAGTGCCGCTGGACCTCCACGTCGTGGAGGCGGTCCTGGGCGCCGGCGAGATGGGACTCCGCCGCGGGATCCGTCGGCTGGTAGCGGCGGTAGACGTTCCACAGGGGGTTCAGGGCGTCCCTGGAGTTGTGTGGCAACACCTCCCCATGGCTGGCCCACTCGTTGTCCATGACCTCGTTGACGTAGCTGCGGAAGGCGGCCTGGGCCTCGGACCGGATCGGCTCGGGGAACAGCTCGGTGTCGCGGTAGGCGACCACCACGGCGGCGGCCTCGGCGGTGACGCTGGAGGCGGAATCGGTGAAGCGCTGCCACGTCGAGAACACCATGAACGCCAGGAGCACCGAGTAGAGGAGTGCGACCTGGGCGAAGATCATCCCGATGAAGTCGTTGTGCTCGTGAAGGTAGTCCGGTCCACGCCGGTGCAGGATGGCCAGGGTGCCGACGGACAGGATCACCGAGCCGCCGATGAGCACGGCCGCGATGACGGAGAGCGGAAGGTCGATCACCTGTGTATCTTCCACAATCCGGGTCGTCCTGGCTCGTACAGGCAGAACGTGCCCGTCCGGATGGCGCGGCGCAGATGGTGGCCCAGGCTCGGGAGAGCGGCGTCGAGCTGATCGAGGGCGGTCCGGAGGCGGAGGGCGACGAGGCGGCGGGTCCGGTCGGTGGGGTCGTCCTCGGGTGTGGCCAGCTCGGCAGACAGCATGTCCCGCTCGGCCCGGGCCAGCGCCGCCGCCAGCGGGTCGGCGGTATCGGCGCCCTGGCGGTCGAGCTCGGCCAGCCGGGCCCGGTACTCCGTCGCCAGGTCGGCGCGGGCGTCGACGAGGTCTACGGCCTGCACCGGCCGGCCGCCGGCCGCCAGCACCTCGGCGATGTGATCCATGCCGGCGCCGGGCGCCACCTCGGCCCGCTCGCCGTCGAATGTCAGCTCCCAGCCGGCGCCGGTCCGGCGGAACTCATTGACCCGGTCCCGGCCGCCGGCGCCGGGATCCTGGGAGCGGCGCAACACCGCTTCGGCGTACTCGGCCAGGGGCCCGATCTCGAGCCGGCGGTAGACGGCGGCGGCCCCGGCGAGGAGGTCGATCGCCAGCTCCCAGTCCCCCGGCTCGCCCCGCACCCGCAACAGCGCCGAGTAGTCGCGGCGGGTGTGGGCGACAAGCACCGGCGCTCCGGCCTGGGCGTTGGCCTCCAGGGCGACCCCGAAATGCGATTCCGCCTCGTCCCACCGGCCCAGTGCGTGGGCGAGGAGCCCGAGGTGGCGGGCCACGGAGCCGTGCCAGCCGGCGCCGGCCGGGGAGTGCGCTTCCAGCGGGGCGACCAGGACCTGGGCGTGCTCGGGCGACATGAGGGCCGCCGCGGCCTCGGCGGCCAGGGCGGCGACCGCCGGCGTGAGGTCGGTGACCTGCAAGCGGTCGAGCTGGCGTCGGGCCTCGGCATCGCGACCCAGGTCGGCGAGAAGGGCGCCCAGCAGGGCATGGGCCTCGGCGAGGTCGGGGTGGTCGACCAGGACGGTCCTCAGCCGGACCTCGGCCTCTGCGGCCCGGCCCCGCTCCCGGCAGGCGGCCACCGCCAGCAGGGCCGGCGCCGGCTCCCCCGGCCGTAGCTGCGCCGCCTCGCCGGCCAGCCGCTCGCACTCCCGGAACCGCCCCTGGAGGAGGGCTTCGCCCGCCTGGTCGACGAGCCGTAGACGGGAGCCCAACTACGCCGGCACGGGGACGAGCCCACCACCATGCACATCGAAGATGAACCCGCCGACGACAAATGTGGCTGGGAAAAGCGGGCAGGCGCGAAGGGTGTCGAGATCGTCTTTCAACGTCGCCAACTGATCCGTAGTGGCCAGGAACTTCCAGCCCGCGGTGTCGACACCCGACGCCGCCTCGATCGCCGCGGCCATCTGTTCGTCCGTGCGACCGACCATCGCGCAGTCGGTGTGCTGCACCACGCAGGCCCGGGTGACGCCGAGCAGGTTGGCGGCGATCACAAGGGAACGTAACGAATCGCTGGTCACGCGGGCGCCGGCGTTCCGTATGATCTTGGCGTCGCCCGGGCGGAGCCCGAGCATGGCCAGCGGGTCGATACGGGAGTCGATGCAGGTGAGGACGGCCAAACCCTTGGCCGCGGCACCGGCAACTCCCGAGTCATGGAAGTCCACCCGATATCGCCGATTGGCTTCGATCAGGTCGTCAAATACCGCGGCCACTCTCCGGGGGAGTCTACTGACGGGAGGCAGGCTCCCTTTTGCCGGGCGCGGCCTACGCCACGGCCGACAGGTCGGCGATGGCGGCGTCGACCAGCGCTTCCAGCGGCACCGTTTCGGAGTCCGGCGGGCCGGCGGGACCGAAGCCGAAGGCCTTGACGGCAAACGTGTCGCCTTCGGCGTCGACGGCCAGCCAGAGGACGGCAACGCCGCTCTCCTCCTGCGGCCCGTCGGGGCGGCCGATCGTGGAGCGGCGCTCGCGCAGCCAGTCCAGCAGCCAGGCGCGCACCTCCGCCTGGCCGGTGCCAGAAGCGACCTCCAGGTACCCGCGCGGCCCTTCGGGCTGGTTGACCATCCAGTACCGGGCCGCCGAAGCCATGGGGTCCAGCGCCGGCGGCCGCCAGTAGGCCGTCGCTGTCGCCGTCATGAACCGCTGGCCGGTGACCTTCCCGAGCCGGCGGGTCATGTCCTCGATGCTGCGGGCCACCGCCGACCACACGTTGGGGAAGCCGGCGCCCTCGGCCTCGGGGTCGGTGCCCTTGATGACGCGCACCTTGCGACCGGCCATGGCCTGCTCCAGCGACGCGGCCAGGTCGGGGTCGTCGATCTCCAGCATGACCAGCTTGCCCTCGACCCGCAGGCCGACCCGCCGGGCGCCGGCCTCCTCGGGGGTTTCGTCCGACGTGCCGGCCGGCTCGATCTCCGCCATCCGCTGCTGCAGCGACTCGGCGGTCACGCCATGCCCTTCCAGTGCCTTGGCCGCGATGCTGTCGTGCTGCTGGAGCAGCGCCAGCAGCCAGTGGTGAGAACCCACCGGGGCGCTGCCGGCCAGCCGGCGGGCCTCGACCGCCGCTTTGGCCGCCGCCGGCGTCTGGTGGGTAATCATCCCCATCGGCGGCTCGAAGCGCCTGCCCCGCCGCCCGCCGCCGGCCACGGCCCCGAGCAGCTGGACCACGGTCTGGCGCACCGAGGACAGGTCAGCGCCCAGCGTGATCAGGACCTGGGCCCCGACCCCTTCGCCCTCGCGGATGAGGCCCAGCAGGATGTGCTCGGTGCCGATGTAGTTGTGCCCGAGCTGGAGCGCCTCCCGCAAAGACAGCTCCAGCACCTTCTTGGCCCGGGGCGTGAACGGGATGTGGCCGTGCGGGGCCCCGCCGCCCTCGCCGATGATGGCCTGGACGCGCTCCCGTACCCCATCCAGGGAGATGCCGAGCTGCTCCAGGGCCTTGGCCGCCACCCCCTCACCCTCGTGGATGAGCCCCAGCAGGATGTGCTCGGTGCCGATGTAGTTGTGGTTCAGGAGGCGGGCCTCCTCCTGGGCCAGCACCACCACCCGCCGAGCTCGATCGGTGAAACGTTCGAACATGGGTCGCAGTGTCGCGCCCCTGTCAATACCCTGTTTCCACCCCTGTTTGAGATATGGTAGGGGGCGTGGGCGACGAGCTGGACTGGGACAAGGCCCTCGAAGCCTGGGCCTCCGAGCCCCAGGGCACCTGGGTCACTCTGGCCGAGGCCGAGCGCCGGGCCGGGGTGTCCAACTCGGCGCTGCGCTCGTGGTACCGCACCGGCCAGGTCCCGTCCCGCCTGGTCGACGGTCCCCACGGCGTCCAGCGCCTGGTCCCGCTGGAGGCGGTGGTGGAGCGGGCGGCCAAGTCGCCCCGTATCCAGCGGCGCATCGCCGGCGCCATCGGTCTCGAGGCCGAGGTGGTCATCCTCCGCCAGCAGGTGGCGGACCTCGAGGCCCGGGTGCGCCGCCTGGAGGGCGGGCTCTAGCCGAACAGCTTGACCAGCTCTGCGCCGTTGACCCAGGTCCCGGTCAGGTCGGCGAACCGCCCGCCCCTGTACTGGAGCAGGCGCACGTTGGCGTTGCAGACCGCCGGCAGCAATGACACCTGCCTGCGGTCGCAGGTGTAGGGGTGGGTCATGTAACCGGGGCGTTGCTGGGTGGCCCGTAGCTCGGTGATGACCGCCCCCGGCGTTTCGGCCCCGTCCTTGAGCAGGCTGAACACGTCCATGACCACGGCGAAGCCGGCCTGGGAGAGGGCGCTGGGCTTGGACACCTTGGCCTCGGCTTTCCACGTGGCCACATCGAGCGAGGGGTCGTCGAAGCCGTCGCAGCCGGCGACGATGCCGTCGAAGCCGTTCGAGCGCAGCTGGCGCACGAGGATGCCGACGTCCGGCACCGGGCCGCAGACGTAGACGACGCCGGGCTTCTCGGCGATCGCCTTGATCTCGGCCGGGGTGTGGGGCAGGAACTACAGGGGTTTCTGGCAGCTGGGGGCTCTGGTGGCCACAACCTCTGCCACCTTCAGCACGGCAGGCTCCAGTTCCTGGACCGTGCCGGCCGGCGTGACCAGCGTTACGGT
>CAYZMG010000093.1:0-16131 GCA_964479465.1 uncultured Acidimicrobiales bacterium | reverse complement strand
CGGGCGGGTGGCGTGTGGGTTCCACAACCGCCAGCGCCACCGGGGCCCGCCATCGCCGGCGCCGCCGTGAGTGCTCAGCGCCGGCGCTTGCCCTGCGTCACGCCGAGCTTCCAGCCCACCCAGCCGGCGATGGCGGCCACGGCGAGCAGCTCGACGATGCGGAGCACGGCGAAGAATGCGGCGGCCACCCAGCCGAGGATCACGAAGCCCACGACGGCCGCGATCGCCACCACGGCGAGGTTGCCGCCCAGGCCGGCGCGCCTGCGGTCCGGTTTCCCGGCGGCGCCGGCGGCGGGGACGGCCGTGGGCTCGAGGACCTGACAGATCTGGCAGGTGTCGCGGGGCAGGCCGTGGGGGCAGGTGGTCGGGCTCACTACCCCCATGGTGGCGCGAGAATCGGGCGATGGCCTCGCCACAGCAGTTCGCGATCCGTTACGGCGTGTTCCGACCGCTGCTCTCCGTCCTGGGCGGCGGGCCGGGCTTCTCCGGGGTGAGCCTCGAAGGAGACCGCCTGCGGGCGCGTATGGGGTGGATGTTCCGGGCCGAGGTCCCCAGGACCTCGATCACCGGTGCCGAGCGCCACCGGGGCCTCGTGGGCGGCATCGGCGTCCACGGCTGGCGGGGGACGTGGCTGGTGAACGGGTCGGCCAGAGGCGTGGTCAGCATCCACATCGCTCCCCCGGCAAGAGCCAGGGTGCTGGGCGTGCCGGTGAAGCTGCGGACGCTGCAGGTCAGCGTGGAGGAGCCGGAGGAGCTCCTCGCCGCCCTCAGCGGATCGCGGCGTTGACGATCAGCGTCAGCAGAACCGACAGCGCCAGCGACAGCAGGAGCGGCCACCAGTAGAAGCGGGTCTTTCCCCGGTCACCCGAGCGCTTGGTCCAGACGAACATGCCCCGAGGCTTCCCGGGCCGGCGCCGGCGCAAACGCGACGTTCAAGAAACGGCAGCTACCAGCCGCCGCGGTGGATCGCCTCGCTCACCGGCCGGCGCCGGCGGGAGACGACCGAGGAGGAGGGGCGGTCGGGGGCGGGGTGGCCGATGGCGACGGTGCCGACGGGAGCCCACTCGTCGGGCACGCCGAAGGCCCGGCGGAGCGCCGGCACCTGATGGGTGGCGAAGAAGAGGGTCCCGAAGCCGGCATCGGCGGCGGCGAGTAGGAGGAGCAGGGCGGCAAAGGCGGCGTCGACGTGCCACCACGGGACGTCGAAGGCGCCATCGAAGGCGGTGGCGGCCTTGTCGGGCTCGGCGTAGCGCCGGCGGTAGGCCGCCTCGGACGACAGGACGACGACGAGGAGCGGCGCGGCCAGGAGCCCGGGCCAGGGGAACCCGGCGCGAGCGGCTGCGGGCAGGGTGACCTCCCAGTACCGGCCGGTCTGCGCCGGCCCCTCGAGCACGAGCAGGTCGACGCCTTGGGTGTGGCCGGCGGTCGGTCCGCGGAGGCCGGCGGCGAGGATGCGCTCGACGAGTTCGGGATCGACACGGCGGTCCTCGAAGCTTCGGGTCATCCGACGTTTCCGAAGCATGTCAGTGAACTCCATGAAAAAGCGTACGATTCCGCCGTGCCCGTTGGCGAGCGGCCGCAGCTTCCCCGCATCCCCCACCTTCCAGCCCTTGACGGGATGCGGGCATTGGCCGTCGCGGCCGTGTTCGCCTACCACGCCGACATCGCCTGGGCCAGGGGCGGGTTCCTTGGCGTCGACGTGTTCTTCGTCATCAGCGGCTTCCTCATCACCGCCCTCCTGCTGGCCGAATGGCGGCGGGACGAGTGGCTCGACGTGGTGGCGTTCTGGAAACGCCGGGCCCTGCGCCTGCTGCCGGCACTCTTGGTGCTCCTGGTCGCGGCCTGGGTGGTGGTGCCGTTCCTGGCCGCCGATCAGGCCGGGCGGCTACGGGGCGACGTGCAGGCGGCGCTGGCCTACGTCAGCAACTGGCGGCTGATCTTCGAGCACCAGTCCTACTTCGAGGCCGCCGGCCGCCCGCCACTGCTCCAGCACCTCTGGAGCCTGGCCGTCGAAGAGCAGTTCTATCTGGTGTGGCCGATCGTGCTCTGGATGGGGCTCGGCGTCCGCCGGAAGGCCAAGAAGCTGTTCTGGCCGATCCTCGCCCTCGCCGTCGCCTCCGGCGGGCTCATGTTCGCCCTCTACGAACCAGGGGCCGACCCGTCTCGGATCTACTACGGCACCGACACCCGGGCCGGCGCCCTCCTCCTCGGCGCCGCCCTCGCCTGCATCTGGAACCCGTCGCGGCTCAAGGCCACGCTCCACCCCGCGGGCCGGGCCCTCCTCGGCTTTGCCGGCGTGGCGTCGCTGGCCGGACTGGCCTGGTGCCTGACCAACCTGCACCAGTTCTCCGAGGTGCTGTACCGGGGCGGATTCCTTGGGGTGGCCGCCCTGGCGACCGTGCTGGTGGCGGTGGGCGCCCATCCCGGCACCCCGGTGGTCAACCACGTCCTCGGCGCCCGGCCTCTGGTGTGGCTGGGGAAGCGCTCCTACGGCATCTATCTCTTCTACTGGCCGGTGCTGATGCTGACCCGGGCGTACTACGACGTCCCGCTTTACGGAAACGCCCTGCTGGCGCTGCGGATCGCCATCACCCTCTCGCTGGCCGCGCTCTCCTACCGCTTCGTCGAGCAGCCGATCCGCACCGGCGCCCTCGGGCGGCTGTGGGCGGACCTGCGCCGGCGGGAGCCGTTCCCGACCACGCCGCGCATCTGGTTGGGTCTGCGCGCCGCAGTCCTGGGAGTCGCCCTGCTGGCCGTCGGCACGACCCTCGTCGTCGCCCGGCCGGCGCCGGCCCCGCCGGACCTCCTCGCCCTCGAGGCGGCGTCCGCGGCGTCACCGCTCACAACCGTCGTGGAAACGACCACGACGACGACCACCGTCCCCTCGACGACCACCTCGACGGTCGAGACCACGACGACGACGTCGACCGTGCCGCCGGCCCCCGTCCTGCCCCAGGTCCGAGTCACCGGCCTGGGGGACTCCGTGCTGCTCGTGGCCAAGGCCGAGCTCGAGCGGCGCCTGCCGGACGCGTCGATCGACGCCGAGGTCGCCCGCCAGTTCAAGGAGCTGCTCTCGGTGGCCCGGGCCCACCGCGACGCTGGCGCCCTCGGCCCGGTGGTGATCCTCCAGCTCGGCAACAACGGACCGGTGACCGCCTCCCAGTTCGACGAGATCATGGAGGTGCTGGCCGGCACCCAGCGGGTGGTGGTCATCAACGTGAAGGTGCCCCGGCCGTGGGAGGCGCCCAACAACGAGATGATGGCCGCCGGCGTGCGCCGGTGGCCCAACGCCGTCCTGCTCGACTGGCACAAGGTCGGCGCCGCCAACCCCCAGTACTTCGGCGCCGACGGCACCCACATGGGCCCCACCGGCATTCGGGCCTTCACCGAGCTCATCTTCGGAATTCTTTAGGACCACCGTGCAGTAGAAGTTAGGTTTGGCTAACTTCTGGGGGTCATGTCCTTCCGAATCACCTGCGTGTCCTCCGACGCCGCCGGCTTCGTGGAGCTGCGGAGCACCAGCCTCCTCTGAACACCCGCCTGTCGGACCCGCCCGTCCCGGGGGCACTCCGGCCCCAGGGCACCGCCCGCCCGCCGGCCGGCCTCGTGGCCCTGGCGGGCGGGGTCGCGCTCGCCGCCCTGTTGCCCGTCGCCTACCTGGTCATCCGAGCCGGCGGCGGCGGGTGGTCGGCCGTCGCCGACACCCTGTTCCTGGAGCGCACCGCCCGGCTGCTGGCCCGCAGCCTGGGCCTGGCCGCAGCCGTATCGGCGGCCAGCGCCGTCATCGGCATCGCCCTGGCCTGGCTCACCGTGCGCTGCGACCTCCCCGGCCGGCGAGTGTGGCGGGTGCTCGTCGCCCTCCCGCTGGCCGTGCCCAGCTACGTGGCCGCCTTCGCCTTCGTCTCCAACGCCCCCGATCTGGTCGGCTTCCTGCCCACGTTCGTGGTGCTGACGCTCCTGTCCTATCCCTACGTGTTCCTGCCCGTGGCCGCCGTCCTGGAGCACGTCGACCCTGCCCTGGAGGACGCCGCCCGATCGCTGGGCG
Source organism: uncultured Acidimicrobiales bacterium (assembly GCA_964479465.1). Lineage (GTDB taxonomy): Bacteria > Actinomycetota > Acidimicrobiia > Acidimicrobiales > AC-14 > CADCTB01. The sequence continues at coordinate 12,086 of CAYZMG010000093.1, read as the reverse complement.
ACGGGCCGCTGGCCGCCTTCCGACGGGTCACCCTGCGCCAGATCCGGCCCGCGGCGGCCACGGGGTCGCTGCTGGTCTGCCTTTACGTCCTGTCGGACTTCGGCGCAGTGTCGATCCTGCGCTTCGACAGCTTCACCAGGGTTATCTACCAGTCCTACCAGTCCAGCTTCGACCGCCGGCCGGCGGCCATCCTCGGCTGCCTGCTCCTGGTATTCACCCTCGGCATCCTCGTGGCCGAGGCCCGCACCCGGGGCCGGGCGCGCTACTACGGCGCCAGCCGAGGGGCCCGGCGCCGGCCTCCGCTGGTCCGCCTCGGCCGGTGGCGGTGGCTGGCGCTGGCGCTGCCGGTGGCGATGACCGGCATGGCCCTGGCCGTACCCCTGGGCACCACGCTGCGGTGGCTGGCCGAGAGCGTGCAGGCCTCAGTCGATCTGGGCCGCATCGCCGGCGCCGGCTGGGCGACGGTCGTGGCGTCGGGGCTCGGGGCGGCGGTGACCGCCCTGGCCGCCGTGCCCGTCGGCCTGCTGGCGGCCCGGTCACGGAGCCGGGTGGCGGGGATCATCGAGCGCTCGGCCTTCGTGGGCCACGCTCTGCCGGGGATCGTCATCGCCCTGTCGCTGGTGTTCTTCACCGTGCGCTTCGTGAACCCGCTGTACCAGCGGCTGCCGGTGCTGATCTTCGCCTACGGGGTGCTGTTCCTGCCCTTGGCCGTGAGCTCGGTCTACGGCTCCGCGCTCCAGGCGCCGCCGTCGCTCGACGAGGTGGCCCGCTCGCTGGGCAAGCGCCCGATCCAGGTGTTCCGGACCATCACCGCCCCGCTGATCGCCCCCGGTGTGGGGGCCGGCGCCGCCCTGGTGTTCCTGACCTGCCTCAAGGAGCTGCCCGCCACCCTGCTCCTCGGGCCCACCGGCTTCGAGACCCTTGCCACCCGGGTGTGGTCGGCGACCCAGGCCGGCGCCTACGGCGACGCCGCCCTGCCGGCGCTGCTGCTGGTGGCGGCCGGGGTGCTTCCCACCTGGGCCCTCACCCGCCGAGGTAGAACGGCCACATGAACAGCGTTGCCACATGAACAGCGTTGCCACATGAACAGCGTTGCCACGTGAGCAATGCCGTCGAGTGCGTCGGTGTGTCGAAGGCCTTCGGCGCCGTGCAGGCGCTGCGGGAGGCCGACCTGACCCTGGCGGCCGGGTCCCTCACTGCGGTCCTAGGCCCGTCGGGCTGCGGCAAGACGACCCTGCTGCGGGCGGTCGCCGGCTTCGAGCGGATCGATGCGGGGACGATCTTCGTCTCCGGGCAAGCCGTCGCCGGCCCCCACCTGCACCTGCCGCCGGAGCGCCGGCGGGTCACGATCGTCCCCCAGGAGCAGGCGCTGTTCCCCCACCTGACCGTCGCCGCCAACGTGGGCTACGGGGTGCGAAGGGGGGCGGAACGGGACAAGGCGGTGGGCGCCATGCTCGAGCTGGCCGGGCTGACCGGCCTCGGCGACCGCATGCCGCACGAGCTCTCCGGGGGCCAACAGCAGCGCGTCGCCCTGGCCCGGGCCCTGGCCCCCGACCCCAGCGTCGTGCTTCTCGACGAGCCCTTCGGCAGCCTGGACGCCGCCCTCCGGGAGGAGATCCGCTCCGAGGTGGCCGGCGTGTTGCGGGCCTCGCGCGCCACCTCGCTGCTGGTCACCCACGACCAGGAGGAGGCCCTCTCCATGGCCGACATCGTGGCGGTCATGCGCAGCGGGGTGATCGTGCAGCAAGGGCCGCCCCAGGATGTCTACCGCCGGCCGGTCGATCTGTGGGTGGCCAACTTCGTCGGCCGGGCCAACATCCTCACCGGCCGGGCTGCGGGGCGCTGGGTGGAGACGGCGCTGGGCGTGCTCGACCTGATCGAGCCGGTCGAGGGCCCCGTTGACGTCATCATCCGTCCCGAGCAGCTGCACGTGGCCGCCGGCGCCGGCACCGCCACCGTGGAGGACCGGCGGTACTTCGGCCACGACGTGGTGGTCGCAGTGTGCCTCCCCAGTGGCGACCGGCTCCTGGTACGCCTCCCGAGCGCGGATCCGATGCCGGTCGGCAGCAGGGTCACCGTGGCGTGCCGCGAGCCGGTGCTGGCCTTCCCCGCTCTCGCCGGCTAGCGCCCGATCCGGGAAAGCGGAGCTAACCGGCGGCGGCCGCGGCCATGATCGGACCGATGTGCTCGGGGGCGAAGAACTCTTCCGGCGTTACCGTGCCCGCGGTGACGCCGGCGAAGGCGTCCATGGCGTCCTGATTGCCGTGGACCGCAGCCAAGAGTTGCTGCATATCCGGCGGAGGGGGCTCGAGCGCCGCCAGCTGCGTCGTGAACTCATAGATGCCCATGACCTGGGCGTCGCGAGCCTGCTGGTAGCCGGCCAGGGCCACGTCGAACGGGCGCCGGCCTTCGAGGCTGTCGTCGAGGGCGGCCGAGCACAACTCGGCGTCGCGGAAGGCGTCGGTGATGCCCTGGGCCGTGACCGGGTCCCGGGTGTAGCCGGCGTCGCCCACCAGGGCCCAGCCCGGCCCGAACGGCCGGCGGAAGAAGTTCGGCACGCCCCCGCCGTAGAACCGTTCCTCCCGCTTCCCGGCCCGTACGCGTTCGGCGAACTCGGGTGCCAGATCCAGGGTCTTGAAGTAGTTGGCTTCGACGTCGGCCTTGTACGCCGCGGCCTCGGCCTGGGGCCAGCCGACCACGAGCATGGTCAGCCCGTCGTTGGTCGGCGCCGCGGCCCATCCCCGGTACGGCCGGACGACGGTCTCGAAGCCCCCGGTGGGCACCCCGCTGAAGTAGGTGTAGTAGCCCCAGAGCAGCTGCGGCTTCTCGTTGTACCGCTCGGCCTGCACCGCCCGAGCCACCTGCGAGTTGCGCCCGTCGGCGCCGATCACCACCCGGGCCCGCTCGACCACCGACTCCCCGCCGGCGCCGTGGCCGCGGATGCCCACCACCGCGCCGTCCTCGAACAGGATCTCCTCCACGCTGAAGCGCTCGCGTACCTCGGCGCCGGCGGCGACCGCGGCATCGACGAGGATCTTGTCGAGGATCGTCCGGCGGGGGGCGTAGGCGGTCGAGGATCCGTCGACGGGGCGGGGCATGCCGGCGATGGTGAACGGCCCGAAGTTAAAGGAGTAGACGTCGATGGGCGGGCATCCGGAGGCCAGGACCTTCTCCAGCAGCCCCCAACGGCGCAGGGCAGCGACTCCGGAGGCATGGATCACGTTGGTCGACACGGTGTCGCTCGGGAACGAGGCCCGGTCGACCAGCAGCACCCGGTACCCCTTCTGGGCCAGCAGCATGGCGGTGGGCGAGCCCGCGCACCGGGCCCCCACCACGATCGCGTCGTACCGTGCGGACATCGTCGTTCCTCCCTGTTCGAACCCCGTCGCCGGCATCCTCGGCGGCCGGGCGTTCCGCAGGCGTTCCGCCTACCGTTCCGCGGCCAGGGCGGCCAGGAACCGGTCGCGTGCCCGCCGGTGGGCGGCGTCCCAGATGCGGGTGCCGGGGGAGGCCAGGGCCTCCTCAGCCGCCACCAGGCCGCCGGCAGCGTCCCCGGCGACCTCGTGGGCGGCGACGAGCACGTGGAGGTGGGTGGCCTGTTGGCCGGGCGCGTGGTCGACCGAGCCCGTGGCGACGGTGCTGCGGATGCGCCGGATACCCGCCTCGGGCCGTCCGGCGAGGGTCTCCTGGTAGCCGAGGAACGCCTCGGAGACCATCCGCAGCGCCTGCTGGCCGGTTACCCCTTCAATCGCGTCGAGGTAGCGCCCGAACCGCTCGGGCTGGCCGAGGTCGATGGCCAGCAGGGCGGCGAAGACGTGCACGACGCCGCTGGTGAACGAGTGGCGGACCTCGTCGACCATGGCCACGGCCCGGTCCAGTGCCAGCACGGCTTCGTCGACCTCGCCCAGGAAGTGCAGGGTGTTGGCCAGCCGGCCGACGCACACCGGCTGGGGATCCTGGCCGAACCGCAACAGGTGCTCGGTCCGACGCTCCGGGTCCGACCGTCGGTCGACCGTATCGAAGTGCTGTCGGGCCGCCCCGAAGTCGCCGGCCCAGAAGGCGCTGACCCCGAGCAGGTACTCCGACTCCACCGCCAGGACCTCGTCGTCGGCGGCCGACGCCCGCAGCCGGGTGGCGAGGGTTCGAGCGACGTCGAAGTCGCGCCGGCACAGGTTCGACATGACCAGTGAGCGCAGCAGCTCGGGCCCGGGATCGACGCCCGAGTCGAGGAGCCGGTGCTGGACTTCGACCAGGCGGGGCGAAGCGAAGCCCTCGACGACGGACAGTGGGGTCGGCAGCGCGGCCAGCACCGCCAGCTCCTCGTCTCTCCCAGCCGCCAGCTCCAAGGCCCGGTCGAGCAGGCGGACCGCCTCCGCGTAGGCGTGCAGCCGCTGCGCTTCCACCGCCGCCCGCCGGTACCACGTCGCCGCTTCGGCGGGTCGGCCGCCGCGGTGGTAGTGGCGGGCGACGTCGCCGGCGCGCGCGCTCGGATCGCCGGCCAGGGCGCCGGCGATCACCCGGTGGTTGTGGCGGCGCTCGGCCGGCGCCAGTGCGTCGTAGATCACGTCACGGATGCGGCCGTGAGTGAAGTCGTAGGCGTCGGTCCCCTGCTCCCGGACCAGGCCCCGCCGCCACAGCTCGTCGAGCGCCCGCGCCAGGGAGAGGTCGTCGAGGGCCGATGCCGCGGCGAGGATGCCGGTGGCGAACTCCCGGCCGACGGTGGCGGCCAGGCCCAGCAGCTCCTGCGCCGGCTCCGACACCTGGCGGAGCCGGGCCGTGATGACCGACTGGAGGCGGGGAGTGATGGCCGAGCGGTCCCAGCCGGCCCGGAGTGTCTCGACGATGAACAGGGGGTTCCCTTCGGTCTCGGCGTACAGGGCGGCGGCCTCGTCGGGGTCCAGGGGCCGGCCGGCGAGGCCGAGGGCCAGCTCCGCCGTCTCCTGCCAATCGAGGCGGTCGAGGGCTACCTCCGTCAGCCGGTCGATGCCCTGGAGGCCGGCGACGAGCCCGCTCAGGGCATGGGTGTCGTCGAGATCCTCCCGCCGTACGGTGGCCACCACCAGCAGCGGCGGGCTCGGGTCGAGCCGGACCAGGTAGTGCAAGAGCTGGAGGCTGGGACCGTCGCACCACTGGGCGTCGTCAGCGACGAGCAGTGCCGGCCGGCCAGGGGCCACCACGGCCCGGGCGACGGATTCGAAGAGCCGCCGCCGCTGCTCGGCGGCATCGCCGGAATCCGGGCCGGCCGGGCCGAGCTCGGGCAGGAGGCGGGCCAGCTGGGCCCGGTCGTGCTCGGGCAGCCGGCGCAGGTGGCTGGCCAGGGCGGGTGCCCGCAGCCAGGCCTGCACCACGCCGTAGCCGAGCTCGCCTTCGTTCGGGTACGACCGGCCGGCCGCCACCGTCGCCCCGCCGTGGCCGCACCAGGCGGCGAAGTCCTCGACCAGCCGGGTCTTCCCGATGCCCGGCTCGCCGGTGACCAGCACCAGGTGGGCCTCGCCACGCTCGGCGCCCTCCCACCACCCGGCGAGCCCGAGCCACTCGGCCTCCCGGCCGACGAGGGCGGCGCCGGTGACCGCCGGCGGGTCACGGTCCTCGCGCATGAGCGCGGCATAGGCCTCTCGGGTCGACGCCGAGGGCTCCACGCCCAGCTCCCGGCGCAGGGTCGACACGCACTCGTGGTAGGTGCGGACGGCGGCCGCCCGGTCGCCGGCGGCATCTTGGACGCGCATCAGCAGGCGGTACGTGTCCTCCCGGAGCGGGTCGATCCGCAGCAGCTCGCGCCCGAGCCGCACCGCCTCGGCGTGGTCGTTCCGGGCGGCAAGGAGGCCGGCGAGCCGGCGCACCGCCCACGTGTAGCGGTCGCGGTAGCGGTCCCGTTCGGGGAGCAGCCAGTCGTCGTAGCAGCCGTCCACCAGGTCGCCGGTGTAGTGGCCGGTGGCCTCGCGCAGGGCGGCCAGCTCGCCGTCGCCGGCGGGCTCGGCCTCGGCGGCCCGGGACAGGGCGGCCTCGAAGGCGGCCACGTCGGTCCAGCACTCCCCCTCCCCGTGCCAGCCGATGGTCTGTGGGGTGATGTCGAGGTACGGGGCGACGGCGGGGACGGCGCTGCGCAGGGTGTGGAGGAGGTGGCGCAGGTTGGTCCGGGCCTGGCTCTCGGTGGAGTCGGGCCAGAGCAGGAAGGCCAGGCGCTGGCGGGACTGAGGCGCTCTCTCATGGAGCACCAGGTAGGCGAGCAGCGACCGGGCCCGGGCCGATTCGAGTGGCGCGACGGGCTTCTCGTCCACCCGGACGTCGAGCTCGCCGAACAGCCGGATGCGCAGCGGCACGCCTACACGTCTCGCCCGTAGTCCCGCAGGATTTCTGCCAGCGCCGGCACGTCCACGTACCGGTGGACCATGAAGCCGGCGGCCCGGGCGCCGGCCACGTTGACGTCCATGTCATCCACGAACAGTGTCGTGGCCGGGTCAAGGTCGTAACGGTTGCGAAGGATGGTGAAGATCTCGGGGGAGGGCTTGAGGACGCCCTCCTCGCCGGAGACGACGGCACCGTCGAACCGCTGCAGGACCGGGTACCGCGCCCGGCGGGCGGCGAAGACATCGGCCGGCATGTTGGTCAGCAGATAGAGCGGGGTACCGGCGTCGTCCAGGCGGGCGACCAGCTCGGCGGTGCCGGCGATCTCGCCGGCGATCATCTCGTCCTGGCGCTTCCAGGCGTGGATCAGCTCGGCGTGGTCGGGGTGGCGGGCGGCGAGCTCGGCGCACGCCTCGTCGAAGGGGAGGCCGGCGTCAAGGGTGGCGTTCCAGGCCGGCGTGCAGATCTCGGCCAGGAACCGGTCGAGCTCCCCAGGGTCCGGGAGCAGGTCCCGGTAGACGAGCCTGGGGTCCCACTCGAGCAGCACGCCGCCGATGTCGAACACGACTGCAGAAACCATCCCGGCAGCATCCCATGTCGAAATGACCGGGAGACCGGGTGCCGGCTCTTCGCCTCAATAGGGCGGCGGTGACATCTCGCGTAAGCGACCATCCACCACTTTGTCGGGACCGCGGGCCACCATTTCCCTCCATGCGGACGGAAGTTCGATACCGGGTCGCAATCGTCGGCGCAGAGCTGCGGATGCTGGTCCTGGCCCCCCAACCGGATGGATGTGTCGGGATCGACCTCGATTCCGGCGCTTTCGTGCGTGCCTTATTTCCGCCAGGGGGTGAGCCGCTCGAGGCCTTCGACGTCACGTCGGCCCCCATTGGCGATCCACTCGACCCCCCGGACACTGTCCGGCCCGAAGCGGTGGCCCTCGCCGCCCCGCCCCGGCGGATCGGCAACCTGAGCTCCCGGCGGGCCGAGCGCTACCTCCAGGCCCTGCGCCATCCCCCCCACGGCCCTCTCCTGGGCTTTTCCGGCGTGACCGTGCCCTACTGGACCGTTGCCGGAGACCGCCCGTCGCTGGCCCTGCTCGAGCCCACTGAGGGGCCGCTCATCCTCGCCGGCCCCGGCGGGTTCGACTGCCGGTTCGGCTGGAATGGCACCGTGCACCAGCTACCCCTCGGCGACTCCCAGCTGGCCTCCGACCTGTACCGGCTGCGACGCCGGCGGTCATCGCCCCGGGAGCTGACCCGCATCATGGGCTTCCGCCCCGGCCGGCTTCTGGTCGTCGTCGCCGGACCCGTCGATGGCCACTGCACCAAACAGGTCGCCGCCCTCCTGCCCGGCCGGTAGCTGGCCGGCTCAGAGCGCGAAGAGGTCGGCCAGGACCAGCGAAAAGCCGGGGATGAGCGGCGTAATCAACACCTCGCCGGCCTCCAGCTCGAGGGCGATGTCGAACCGGTCGGCCTTCGCCGTGGATCGCCGGTACACGAGCACAGAATTCGCCTCCGTGTCGACGAGCCACAGCTCTGAAAGGCCGAGCCGCTCGTAGGTGGCCTTCTTGGTCCCGACGTCGTAACGCCACGTCGATGGGGATCTGACTTCGACCGCCAGCGCCGGCGGCCCGACGATGCGCTTGGCGTCGCGAGCTGGTCGCGACTGCTCCGGCACCCACCACACGTCGGGGGCGAACACGTTTCGGTCGTCGAGGTGGACATTGACCGGGATGCCGGCCTCGCCGTTGCCGGGGTGTTGGCGAATCCACATCGTGAGAAGCAGATAGATCTCGCCCGTGATGCGCTGGTGGCGCAGGCTGGCCTCGGTCACCACGATCTCCCCGTCGATCAACTGCGTGCGCTTCTCGGTGGGGGGAAGGGCGAAGTACTCCTCGGCCGTAAGGCGCGTCGAAGTCAGAGCCATACCGAAAGCTTACGACGGCGCTGAGACAGCCGGCGGGGATCTGCTACTTCGACGGGCGGGCGGCCAGGTACTCGGCCATGGCCCAGCCGAAGCCGATCAGCGCGTCGCCGCGGGACCGGTCGAGGTTCTGGAAGAACCCCACCACGGTGGGGTCGAGGCCCGAGGGGTCGATGCACTCGTGGTCGAGCGCCGGCGGTGTGTCGCCGGTGCCGGTGATGAGGAAGGTGCGGTCGTCGACCCGGCCGTCGGCGCCGAAGCGCTTGGCCAGGCGCCGGCCCCAGGCCCGCTCCTCGCCCGAGGCCCGGTGGGCGGGTCGGGGGACGATGTCCTCCAGGCCCTCGAAGGCGGCGAAGCCGCTGGGGTCGAGGAATCGGGTGCCGACCAGCACGTCTTCGTCGGGGAAGGCCAGCACGGCCCGCCGCAGCTGCTCGCCGATCAGGCAGCGCAGCACCGCGTCTCGGCGCGGCGTCCGCTTCACCGACGCCATCCCGATGATCACCGAGGGCGTGCCCCCGATGCGTTCCAGGGTGCAGAACGAGAACGCACTGAGCTTGGCTCCGTCGCGTACCTGGGTGACCAGCACCCACTCCTCGACCTGCTTGGAGAGGATGCCGACGTCGTAGCCGGCGGTGCCGTCGGCACAGATGTCGGCCATTTCCGAGAGCTCGGAATCGCTCAACCCCGTGCAGTCTTTGGTCTCTGCCTGTAGTGCCATGGGTCGGCCGTGCTCCCCCTGTGTGTCGCTGTTTACGCAACTAGTCCATTCGCTCCGAGCAGTTCGCGCAACTCGGCGACCAGCCCGTTTCCTGCGTCCACCCGGAACTCGTCGGGAAGTCGAAGGATGGTTGAGTCTAGATGGACGAGCACGGGTTGGCTTCCTGGGTGCTCGCGGAGGACGTCTTTGAGCTGGGCGAGGCACTTCGGCGTGAGGACGTGAGGGTCGAGTTTGATCCGCACCGGGCGGCTGTGCTCGGGGCTCAGGTCGGGGCGCTTGAGCTCCATGCAGATGATCTTGGCCGGCTCCTCCCGCATGTCGATGCGGCCCTTCACGCACACCACGGCGTCGTCGGCCAGGTAGGCGCCGAAGTCTCCCATGGTGCGGGGGAAGACCATCACCTCGATGGCCGACTGGAGATCCTCCAAAGTGAACGTGGCCATCAGGTCGCCCCGCTTGGTGTACTTCCGCGACAGCCCGGTCACCACGCCGCCCACCCAGCGCATCTCGCCGTCACGGAGCTCGCGCAGCTCGTTGATCGAGCAGTCGGTGTGCCGGCGGAGCGCCGACTCCACGCCGAACAGCGGGTGGCTGCTCACGTAGAGGCCGAGCATCTCCTTCTCGTGCGTCAGCCGCTCGGTCGGGTCGAACTCCAGGTCGGGGATCGGCATGCGCTCGTCGAGCGCGGAGCCCGGACCCTCGACCATCTCGCCGAACAGGCTCATAATGCCCAGGTCGGCCTCCCGCCGCCGAGCCAGGGTCCGGTCGATGACCTGCTCGAACACCATGAGCAGCCCCCGGCGGGGGTGGCCGAGAGAGTCGAAGGCGCCGGCCTTGATCAGAGACTCGACCGAGCGCTTGTTGAGCACCGCCGGGCTCACCCGCAGGCAGAAGTCGTAGAAGTCGGCGAAGGGCCCGTTCTCGTCGCGCTCGAGCACGATCTGGCCGACGAGCCCCTCGCCCACGTTGCGGATGGCCGAGAGGCCGAACGGGATCTTCCACGTCCCCGCTGTGTCGTCAGGGCCACCTCCGGTGGCCGTAAAATCTGACATCGACTTGTTGATGTCGGGCACCATGACCTCGACGCCCATGGTCCGGCACTCGGACAGGTAGACCGCCGTCTTGTCCTTGTCGTCCTTGACCGATGTCAGCAGGGCGGCCAGGTACTCGACGGGATGGTTCGCCTTCAGCCAGGCCGTCTGGTAGGCGACCATGCCGTAGCAGTAGGCGTGGGCCTTGGGGAAGGCGTAGTCGGCGAACGGCTCGATGACGTCGAAGAGCGCCGTGCCGAGCTGGGCGCCGTAGCCCGTCTTCTCGCAGGCGGCGACGAACTTGTCGCGCTCGGCCGCCATGAGGGCCCTGATCTTCTTCCCGCAGGCCTTCCTGAGGTTGTCGGCCTCCTGGAGCGAGTAGCCGGCGAAGCGCTGGGCCACGCGCATCAGTGACTCCTGGTAGATCATCAGCCCCTGGGTGTCGCCCAGCACCTCACCCAGGTCCGCGTGGATGTAGGTGATTGGCTTGCGGCCGTTCTTGCGGTCGGCGAAATCGTTGTGCATGTTGGCGGCCATGGGGCCCGGCCGGTAGAGCGCCACCAAGGCGCCGATGTCGTCGAAGCAGGTGGGAGCAAGGGACCGGATGAGAGTCCGCATGGGCCCGCCCTCGAGCTGGAAGACGCCGATCGAGTCGCCCCGGCGGAGCATCTCGAAGGTCTTCTCGTCATCGAGGGGCACGTGGTCGATGTCGACCCGTTCGCCGGTGGTGACCTCGATCAGGTCGAGCGCCTTCTCGATCACCGAGAGGTTGCGCAGCCCGAGGAAGTCCATCTTCAGCAGGCCGAGGTCGGAGACGCCGTGCATCTCGTACTGGGTGACGATCGGGGCGTTGGCGATGTTGCCGTCGGGCCCCGGCTTTCGCTGGATGGGCAGGTACTCGGTGAGGGGGTGACGGGTGATCACCACGGCGGCGGCGTGGATGCCGTCCTGGCGGCGCAGGCCGGCAAGGCCCCTGGCCACCTCGATGACCTTCTTGGCGTCGGGGTCGGTGTCGTGCAGCTCCCGGAGGTCGGCGGCCATCTTGTAGCCCTCCTCCATACCGGGAGTGAGCTCGAGGCAGGCGGCCAGCGGGGTGTCGCGACCCATGATGAGGGGCGGCATAGCCTTGGCGATGCGGTCACCGACGGCGTAGGGGTAGCCGAGCACCCGGGCGGCGTCGCGCACCGCGGCCCGGGCCTTGATGGTGGAGAACGTCACGATCTGGGCGACGTGGTCGGAGCCGTACTTCTCGGCCGCGTACTTGATCATGTCGCCGCGGTAGCGCTCGTCGAAGTCCATGTCGATGTCGGGCATCTCCTTGCGCCCGGCATTCAGGAACCGCTCGAAGATCAGCCCGTACTTGAGGGGGTCGAGGTCGACGATCTTGAGGCAGTAGGCCACGCAGCATCCCGCCGCGCTCCCCCGGCCCGGGCCGACCCGGATGCCCCGGGTGCGGGCGTAGTTGATGAGGTCCCAGACGATGAGGAAGTAGGCCGAGAGCCCCATCTCCTCGATGACGGTGAGTTCCTTGTCGATGCGCTCGGCGGCGTCGGCCGGGAGGGGGACGCCGTAGCGCTCGTGGGCGCCTTGGAGGGCGAGGTGGCGGAGGTAGCCGTCCTCGGTGTCGAAACCGGAGGGCAGGGGGAAGTTCGGCAGCTCCGGCTTGCCGAACTCGATCTCGACGCTGGCCCGCTCGGCGATCTCCAGGGTGCTGTCGCAGGACTCGGGGACCTCGGCGAACAGGGCCCGCATCTCGGCCGCCGTCTTCAGGTAGTGCTGGTCGGAGTGGAACTTGAACCGCTTGGGATCGTCGACCTGGGCCCCGGTCTGCACGCACAGCAGGGCGTCGTGGGCGACGGCGCCGTCCTGGTGGACGTAGTGGCTGTCGTTGGTGGCCAGCAGCGGGAGGTTGAGGTCGCGGGCGATCTCGATCAGGTGGCGGTTGGTTCGGTGCTGCTCGGGCATCCCGTGGTCCTGGATCTCCACGAACAGCCCGCCCGGACCGAAGATGTCGCTCAGGCGGGAGGTGAGCTTGGTGGCGAGAGGCACGTCATCGCGGAGGAGTG
>CAYZMG010000092.1:0-16258 GCA_964479465.1 uncultured Acidimicrobiales bacterium | reverse complement strand
TGCACATCGCCATGCATGAGATCGTCGCCAACCAGCTGTGGGCCAACGACCCGCCGGAGATGTGGGAGACCGCGGTGAGGCTTCTGGGCGCCGGCTATGAGCGGCACGAGGTGCTGCATATGCTCGCTTCAGTGGTCTCCGACGAGGTCTTCGAGGCCCTGCGCAACCAGACGCCCCACGAGATCGAGCGCGTACGAGCGGGCTTGGCCGAGCTTCCGGATTCCTGGGAGCGGCAACGTGCCGCCATCCCCGAGGAGCGGCACATGAACCGATCGGAGCGTAGAGCCGCTGCCAGGAAGCGACCTCACTGAACGCCCAACCTGGGCAAGCGACCCTCGGCGGGCCGCCGTTGCAACCCGAGCAGTAACACGGGGCACCGCCGATCCTGGTCGGGTTAGCGCCTCACCCGACCCAATAGACCACGGCACATCCCGGTTGTCGGCCCCCGTCGCTATGTCTGTGGTCACGTGAGTCGCACCGCGATCGGAGCAGGTGACTTCGACGACGAGGGCTTCTCGCTGGAGCCGCTCTCGGAGCTCAACTCAATGTGTGTCCTGGGGCCGGGCGCCCGGCGAACTGGCTCGATCCGGAGCTTGCGGAGCTGCGGTTCGCTACTGCGCTGGACCGCGGCCCGGAGCCCAATGCTCGTTCCCGGTAGGCGATGGCCGCGGCCCGATTGGAGCCCTCTACTCGGACCCTGTCCGGGACTTATGCGAATCCGTGCTCGTCGACCACGACCTCTACCACCTTGCACTCCGGCGGACACCCCCCACCGTTCCCCTTTCTGTCAGGGTGACGTGAGACGTCCGAGGTAGACGACCATCCCTCAAGGGCGAGACGGGATCACCTAGACAACGATGACGATGCCAACCCTGACGATGCAGCGCGCCCATGATGAGGCCATGGGTGGAGACGAACCCACGCTGCCCCCCAAGCCTCGCCGGCGGAGCTTCTCCGCCGAGTACAAGCTGGACATCCTCGAGGAGTACGACGCCTGTGAGGGCGACGGCGACAAGGGCGCCCTCCTGCGCCGGGAGGGGCTGTACTCCTCCCACATCGTGGAGTGGCGCCGGGCCCGTGACGCCGCCGCGGTCGAGGGTCTCTCGCCCCGGACCCGCCAGTCCAAGACGAGCCCCGAGGCGGCCGCCCTGGCGAAAGCCAACCGGCGCATCGAACGCCTGGAGGCGGACCTGGCCAAGCACAAGCTGGCCCTGGACATCGCGGGAAAAGCGCACGCGCTCTTGGAGATGCTTGCCGAGAGCGCGGCGCCCGAGCAGAAGCCGAAGCCGTGATCGACGCCTGCGTCGCCGCCCTGGAGCCCCTCATCGGCACCGGGCCGGCGTGCCGGGCGGCGGGCAAGTCCAAGGCCACCCACTACCGGCGCCAGCGTCCGGCGCCGCCGCAGGCGCCACGTGCGCCTCGGCCCTCGCCGGCGAATGCCCTGAGCGCCTCCGAAGTCGAGGTCGTGCTGGCCACGCTGCGCTCGGCGCGCTTCGCCGACCTGGCCCCGGCCCAGGTGTGGGCCACCCTGCTGGACGAGGACTGCTACCTGTGCTCGATCTCGACGATGTACCGCTGCCTGCGGGCCACCGGCGAGGTCCGCGACCGCCGGGCCCAGGCCGCCCATCCCACCCGGGCCCGGCCCGAGCTCATGGCCAGCGCCCCGAACCAGTGCTGGTCGTGGGACATCACGAAATTGCGGGGTCCCGACAAGGGCGTGTGGTTCGACCTCTACGTCGTCATCGACATCTTCTCCCGCTACGTCGTGGGCTGGATGGTGGCGCCCGGGGAGAGCGCCGAGCTGGCCGAGGCCTTCCTGGCCCGGGCTGCCGCCGGTCAGGACGTCAAGCCCGGAACGCTCAACATCCACGCGGATCGGGGCACGTCGATGACCTCCAAGGGCGTGGCCGAGCTGCTCGCCGACCTCGGCATCGCCCGCACCCATTCCCGGCCCCACGTGAGCAACGACAACCCCTACAGCGAGGCCGCGTTCAAGACCTTGAAGTACTGCCCGGCGTTCCCCGAGCGCTTCGGTTCCATCGCCGACGCCCGGGTCTTCTGCGAGCAGTTCTTCAGCTACTACAACCACGAGCACCGCCACTCCGGCATCGGCCTGCACACGCCGGCCTCGGTGCACTACGGCACCGCCACCGAGATCCGAGCGAAGCGCGCGGTCACCCTCGATGCCGCCTACACCGCCAACCCGGCCCGGTTCCGCCACCGCCGCCCCTCACCGCCGAAGCTGCCGACGGTGGCGTGGATCAACAAGCCGATGATCGAAAGTGACGCACAGAAGAACGGCTGACGAATCGTCTCAAATTCCTTGACAGGTTCCGCCCTGCCGGAAGCTGTCTACTGGCTGGTTCCGCCGCTGCTCCAAGGCAACGACGCCGTTCTCATGGACCCGGACCACTACCTCGGCGACCTTTGAGGACAGCGGGGCTATGTCTTCGAAGGTGGTGGCTCCCGCCTGCCCAGCCAACACGCACTCGTCGACGGTGCAGACCTCGATGGTCTGACCAGCGCGGAGGCCGTGCGAGGTGACCCGCAGCAAATCCGTGCACCCAATTTCATTGCAGCTCCTGCATCCGACTCCTCCGCCGAGGGTGAAGGCGATCAGAAGGCCGGCAGCGCACGCTCGAGCTCGCACATGCCAAGGCTGACAGGGCGAATGTTTCAACGCCAGGCAGGAGTTCACTCAGTCCGGGACGCGGAGCGTCTCTACGACCGACGCGGCGGCCTCCCTCATCGGCGTCACCCCCAAAGAGGCCAGACGGCGCAGCGCCGGAAGCGCCATTGTCGGCACCGACGCGAGCACCCCACCAATCCTCCTCCGGTCGAGATGTGACCGGCGTTCTTGCTCATCGACCGTCTTCAGAGGCGCGGCGATCTCATCGCTCCCCCAAGGCGAGATGAGGTCCTCTGCGAGCACCCAGAAGAGCAGACTGAGCACGCGGCGGTGGTCCACCTTCCGGAGTGCCGGTGGAGCGGGCGACGGCCGCTTCGGTCCACCCGGCGATCAGTAACGGAAGAGCACCGTCCTTACTGCTCAGGTCGTGCCCGTGCCCGACCGAGCAGCATCGGCACTTCGATATCGGTCGTCCTGGCTCCAATCCCGGCCCGGTCGTCCGCCGTCAGCGTCGACGCGAGCGGGTGAAGCAGTGCCGGTGCTCTTGCTTACCGCGCTCGAATCCCGCCGGGCCCCCATGATGGTCCCCAGCGCGGAGAAACGCTCACAGGTCCGGCCAGATGAGCCGGTAGCGGAGGTCATGAGCATCGAAGATGGGCAGCCGCAGTCGCCTCGCGAGGGCTCGTATCGCATCCTTGGCCCGTTCCTCGCCGTCCCGGGGGAACGTCACCGTGACAAGGTGATGGAGCTCTCCTGGGCGCTCCCCCTGCGCGCCGTAGGCGACCAGGGCTACCCCAGGCACCCTTCCGTCGCCGAGCATGCCAACCACCGTTTCATTGAAGTCGGGGCGGGGACTTGCCACCGGGCCTAGGCGGACCTCGGCTTGCGACCGAACGGGCCGGGACGCCGGGGGGTCGGCGGGTGCGGCGAGGAACGGCGTCATCTCTTGGGCCTCCGGGAGCGCGTCGTCCGAGAGGGAGCCTGCGGCGACCGCTAGGAGGAAGGCCCCGGCGCCCATGTCGTACTCCCGGACGTCTACCTCGCCCCAGTAGACGGTCGTCCACTCCCCAGGGGGCCCCTGTGTGCGCCAACCGACGAGATCGCCGTCCGCAGCGCTGGCCCAGGGCAGGAAGCCGCCCTCCTCGGGCCACATGGGCCAGTTGGGGTATTGGTGCGGGAACCGTCGCCGTAGCCCTTCGAGGTTCTGGCGGTCCCAGTCGGAGGCAGCAACCAGGGTCTCGGTGGGATGAAAGGGCTCGAGCAGCCGAATCGCCTCGCCGAAGCTGCCGGCGCCGTAACGGTTGATGACGGCGCGGTAGTCACCGGGTGCCTCGAACCCGTTCCGCACCGCGAATGCCGACCAGTCGCCTGCGGCGCGCACCGGGGTCGCCGGTGGCGACACGCGCTGGGCCAGGCGCGTGACGATGGTGTCGGGCTCCGGAGATTCCCGAGTCGTCCCACTTCGGACGACTACCACAGCGATCGCGATCGCCCCGATCGTCGCCGCCGCCAGCAGCATCCAGTGTCGGATTCTCCGTGACGCCATCACCTCCATGGTCGGTGCTCGGCTCGCGCTAAACAAGCGGCGTCGCACACGCTTACCATCGCCAGTCCTGCCGCCGACGCTCGACCGACTGGACATCACGTGCGGGGCGCCGGCCAAACCGGCCGTCCGGACAGGAACGCCGGTGCTGGACGAGCACGACGTCGCTGGCGACCTCCAGCGACCCGGGCGGTTAGGCCTGGCGCCGGCGATACCGACCAGCCTGACCTCTGACCCGACCGACGCACCACGGCACGTCCTGGTCGATCGAGCGTGGGGGTAGGCCCCTCACGACTCCTGTCGGTTCCGGCTCGCCAGTCGCAGAACCGCTCCGGCCAATCCGATGGGGATGGATGCGAGGACGAGCTGGGCCCACAGGCTGATTCGTTTCGTCCGAGCTTTATCGCAACCGGCATCACCCGACCATTTGGTTCGAAACGGGAAGGAGCCGCAGTCCACGACCTTCACATCCGAGTCCACGACGTACTCGACGGGTGTTGCCCGCACCGGCACCAAAGCAAGGACGACTGCGGCCACGAGGAGCGTGGCCGCCACGAGCAACGAAAGGGTGGCGGCCCGCCTCATCGGTCTGGCGTCCGCCGCCGTTGGGCGCGCTCAGCATCCGGGGCCACCTGAGAAGTATTGAATCGGCCTGGGTTTGATGGAGGCTCGTTGGGTTGGGTTTCTCATGCCGCATCGGGCTGAGACTGGTGACGGTAGTACGCGGCCTCCACCTGGGCCGGGGACCGGTCGTGAAGCTCGCCGTGGATCCGCTCCTCGTTGAACCACGACACCCAGGCGCAGGCGGCGATCTCGAGATCGTCGAGCCCGCGCCACGGTCCGCCGTTGCGGGCCAGGGCGGCCGGGTTTCGGTGCAGCTCGGTCTTGAAGAGGCCGATGGCGGACTCCGCCATGGCGTTGTCATAACTGTCGCCGACGGTGCCGATGGACGGGTTGGCGCCGATGTCGGCGAGACGGTCGGTGTAGGTGATCGAGGTGTACTGGCTGCCGGCGTCGCTGTGACAGATCAGGCCGGCGAGGTCGGTGCCCCGGCGGGTCCAGGCGGCCATGTTCAAGGCGTCGAGCACGAGGCTCGTGTGCATCGTGCGGGCGGCCTTCCAGCCCACGATGCGCCGGGAGAACACGTCGACGACGAAGGCCACATAGACGATGCCCGACCACGTCGAGCAGTAAGTGAAGTCGCTCACCCAGGTGGCGTCGGGGCGGATGGCGGTGAAGTCCCGGTGCAGCAGGTCCGGGGCCCGCACCGCCCCGGGGTCGGCACGGGTCGTGAAGCGCTTCGTGGCCCGGCTGGCGCCCCGTATGCCGAGCTTGCGCATGATCCGGGCCACCTGGTCCCGGCCGACGTCGATGCCGGCGTTGTGCGCCGCCGTGGTCAGCTTGCGCCGGCCGTAGACGCCGTAGTTGCGCTCCCACAGCTCCTTGAGCGCCGGCGCCAGCTCGGCGTCACGGATGGCCCGGGCCGAGGGTGGGCGGGCCTTGGCCGAGTAGTAGGTGGAGGGGGCGATCTCCAAGACCTGACAGATCGGCTCGACCCCCCATCGCAGCCCACCGGAGCGCCGGCTCCGGTGGGCGTCGATGAAGGCGACTACCTCTTCGGTCGACCGTCGAGCTCGGTCGCAAAGAAAATCGACGCTGCTTTCAGGATGTCGTTGGCCCGGCGCAGCTCCCGGTTCTCCCGCTCAAGCTCGGCGATGCGCGCCGCATCGGCGCTCGTCGTCCCGGCCCGCCGGCCGGCGTTGACATCGGCCTGGTTCACCCACTGGCGCAGTGACTCGGTGCCGATGCCGAGCTGCTTGGCGATGCGGGTCACCGCCCCGTGCTTCTCGCCGGTCTCGGCCTGGACCTCGAGCACCATCCGCACCGCCCGCTGGCGCAGCTCGTCGGGGTACTTCTGCGGCCTACGCCGCCCACCACTTGTAGTCATGCTCCATCCTCACTTCCAAGGTATGGCGCCTCCGCGGATCCCAGGCCGGTTCATATCGCTTGATATGTGGGTATCCGTGACCAGGGTTGGGGGCCGTGGGGCAACCGAGCGGTAACCCATGGCGCCGGCGATACTGCCCGCTGCGGTCCCTGGCCGAACCGAGACGGAGCGGCACGTACTGGTCGGTGGGCCAGGGGATTCCTACGAGCTGTCGGCGTCATGAAGCAGACGCATCCTGGACGGAGCCATCGAAAATCGGTGTCCCGTCGCCTTCCACTCGGGGCTGGGTGAAGATACTCACCCAAACCAGGACCACAGCAACTGCCAGGACGACGTGAAGGATTAGGCGCTGCGAGTACGACCAGGGTGAACGACGGGCACGAGCGCTGACGAAGACCGCGACAGCCCTCGGGGCTATCGCAAGCATCGCCTGCCCCTTCATGTTGCCGCCGTGTGCCATCCGGCTGAGCAGCAGCCCGAGCACGACCGTTCCGAGGCCGACGAGCAAAACCACGGCCGGGAAGTCCGACGGCGCCCAGCGCGACGCCCCCTCCGATGACTGGTCGCCCTTGTACCGTCGACCGCTGCCGCTCACCTGTTCATGCTGCCAGTTGTCTCGAACGACCGGGCTGTAACGCTGCCTTCCGGCGATACCGTCCGATCGCGCCCGGTGGCGGTCCAATAAGACACGGCACTTACCGCCGGCGTTGCGGACCTGCGACACACGCCCTATCGATAGGCTCGCGGTAGATGGACGGTCTTGCTCTCGGCGTTGCGCCCGAGCGGGGCGGGGAACCCCAACAGCTGGTGCGGGCCATGTGCGCCGTAGCGATGCTCACCGCCGTTGCGTCCGCCGCGCTGCTTCTGTGGCTGGCCGCTGGTGACGGCGACGGCGGCGGCCTTCGGGGGATCGAGGCGAGTTGTGTCTACCGCTTTGAGGATGGAGGCGGAGATACCTCTATCTGTGATCGGGTCTCGATGGGCGCTCGGGGCAACGTGGTCGCGCAACTGTCACTGGCAGTCGTCTGCGGCGTGCTTGCAGTACGGCGACGTCAGCCCCTCGCGTGGCTCCGAGCGGCCGTTGCACTCTCCATGGCCGTGACTGTTCTCTGTTATGTGTTCATGCGGTCGTGGGAGTTCGGGCTGGGTCAACGCCTCCTCTGATCCCGGCGGTATCGCCGGTGATGGCGAATTCCGCCCGTCCCTCAGCTGGCGGCGACCGAGGCGGATCGGCACGTACTTGTCACGCAGCAGTTGCCCCCGATCGTCCCTGGTGGACGAACCCCAGGCTCGCTTGGTGGTGCAGCATGGTC
Organism: uncultured Acidimicrobiales bacterium; assembly: GCA_964479465.1. GTDB lineage: Bacteria > Actinomycetota > Acidimicrobiia > Acidimicrobiales > AC-14 > CADCTB01. The sequence continues at coordinate 8,825 of CAYZMG010000092.1, read as the reverse complement.
AGGTGCAACGACGCGAGGGGAGGACCGCCGTGACGATGGGCGTCGTCAGCTCGGGCACACTGGATGACCAGGCGCACTCCGCCCCGGCTCTGGCGTCTTGGCACGGCCGCATGTACCTCGCGTGGACGGGAGGGGACGGTCGAATCCGCGTCCAGGCGAGCGCCGACGGCAGTCATTTTTCGGCGCCGGTCCCGCTCGTCTATGAGAGCTACGGCCCCAGGCCGGACGACACCCACACCCGGAAGAGCCGGCGGGGCTTCGGGCAGGCGTTCCCACTGGCGCCCGCCCTCGGTTTCCGTGGCGGCCAGACCTTTGCACGGCCGCCGGCGTTGGCTGCGACGGAATACGGCGTCGACATGGCCTGGAGAGACCCTGACCGGAGCATTCGCATGCTGCGAGCCACCCCAGATGGCAAGCCCCGCGAGATCACCCTTGCGGAGACCAGTGCCGTCGCGCCGTCGATCACAGGGCTGGGGCGGAATCTCGCGCTTGCGTGGACCGGATGGGACGGCCACGTCAACGTCGTCGGCCCCCAAGAGGAATCGTTCGACTCGCCGGTCCGGCTGGATCACACGAGCGCCAACAGTCCCGCGTTGTGCAGCATCGACGGCGGGCTCGTTCTGGCGTGGACCGGCACGGACCGCCACATCAACATCGACGTGGCCAGCTCTGGTTCCTTTGGTCATCCCCAGCGCCTGGAGGAGACCTCCGACGAGGGGCCGGCGATCTGCGCGATTGAGAAGGGGATCGCGCTCGCTTGGACAGGGGGCGACGACCACGTCAACATCGCTGTGATCGAGGACGCCAAGGGGGCAGCAATAGGCATGCGCCTTGAACCGACGACCTTCTATGCGCCGGCGATCACCAACCACGGCGGACACTTGGTCCTCGCATGGACCGGACCAGATGGGCGCATCAGTCTCGCCGGCCTACAGGTTTGAAGAGCAGACCTGCGCGAGAATGTCGACTAACGGCGATACCTCCCGGCCCGCCGCCCGCTGCGACCGAAGCGAATCGGCACCTTCTTTGAGCCGGGAGTCATCTCGTGTCATCAGCTCCACGCCGAGCTTCGAGCTCCTGTAGAGGGGCCTGTCGGCGACGTCGTCGATCGCCACCCTTCAGAGTGCTAGGTGATCACCCCGGTTGGCACGGTGCAGAACTCGTCCCGCCCAACACCGGCCCAACTCCGACCATTGCCTACAGCTGGCCACGATCACTGTCGAAAGTACCCATGACGAATCGCTCCCCAGAGGGAGGAACCTTGACCTACCTGCACCAGTCCGCCCCACTCGCACAACCTCCGGCCCCTCCTACCATCACCCCCGACGACCTGGCGGCACCCTGGCGTCGGATCGTCGCCGTCATCATCGACGGTCTGCTCCTCGGTTTCCCGATCGGCTTCATTGTCGGCTTCTGGCTAGCGACACAGACGGACGCCGTGGGGGACGCATTCGACGCGAGTGAGTCCGTCAACCTAATCCCGGCCTACTTGCTTGCTGGACTGACCGGGTTCCTCTACCAGGTCCCGCCGGTCGCCATCTGGGGCCAGACCCTCGGCAAGAAGATCATGGGCATCCGCATTGTGTCGGGCCAAGACCTGACGCAGCCGGGCTGGTGGAGGGCGCTCCGTCGCTGGGGCATCTATGTCCTCCTGGGCATCATCCCGGTCGTCGGCGGGCTCTTCTCCTGCTTCCTGCTCCCGCTGGCCGGCCTGGTCATGCTCTTCGTCCACCAGAAGCGCCAGGTGCCGCACGACCTGGTGGCCGACACCATCGTGGTGAACGACGGAGTCCATGCCTGGGCTTAGCGAACTGATCGGCTGTCCGACACCGCCGGCCCGCAGGGATTGCGCTTGGCGACGGCGGTTTCCGGGAGTTCGAACTGTGGTCGACGGGAAGCGGCACATCCTGCTGGCGGAGTCTTAAGTCAGACCTTGCGGAAAGTGTCGTGTATCAGCGCAACCCCGGCGGCACCGACGAACGTCGCTAGGGGCAGGAGGGCGAGAGACGGATGCGTGACATCGTCGAGCTCTAGGTCGCATTCCGGCTCTCCGCAGTCGTCCCGAACACGAACGCGAATACGTTCAGGATCAAGATGCCGACGATCACCAGAGCCGCCAGAGCGGCCAGAGTGCGTCCGATGAGGAACCTCGCTCGAATCATGACGCCCTCGGTCGGGCGCCTCAGACGTGGAGCTATTCAGGGGCTCGGAGGAACCGGAACAGCCGCTCTCGTACCTCGGCCGGCACCTCGTCGCCCACGTTCACACTGCGAAGGGCGCGCCTGAATCGCGGACTCGTGCGAGCGGCAGCATCGAGTTGTTCGAGCAACGCGGCGCCGTCGGGCCGAGACATGCGCCGGCCATGAGCAGCCAGGAGGTTCTCCAGGGGTCCGGCTCCGATCAAGCCAGCATCGTCATCGGACGGGGCGCCCTCCGCCAGCGCGACGAGCAGAGCTACCGATGAAGGTTGGCCACCCTCCACGGCGTCCTCCACCGCGTTATCTGCCCAGCGATCCCGGTGCTCTGCCGAGAGGCGTTCGTCTCTGTTGCCCCGAAGAAGGCGCCAACCCTCCCAGTACGCGCCGACAAGCTCCTCGTGCATGATCCATCCTCGCTTGGAGGGTCTCTGGGGGTATGGCCCATCAAAGCGTAAGCCGGTGGCACCGTCGATCCCGATCGGTTTGCCGCGTCGCCCAACCGATGCACCACGGCACATCCTGGTTGCTGAAGGTGGACGCTCACACGCTCCGAATCGATGGCAAGCTCACACCATGGAGAATGCGCACGGCGGGCATGATCGGCAGCGACATCTCTGATCCATGGCAGTAGCCAAGAAACCGTGTCCCTACTGTGGCCGCTACGACGGACACGACTGGGACTGGCGGCACGCCGCCACGGTTAGTGCAGGGCTTTGCGTCTTCGGTATCGCCCTCACCATCCTCGGGCTCATGACGGGTGCAGACCAGCTCAGCTACGAAGGTCTCGCCGCTTGGATCATCGTCACGGGCGGGCTCGCCTGTTGGCTCTACCTTCGGCGAGGGAACTAGGTTCTCACTCGAGGTTACGGGTTCTCCATGGGGCCCCAGTGCGGTCCGTCACGTTCGCCGCATGTCGGAAGCGGGTGTCCGGCCAAGCACGGCCGAGCGCTACGTCCCCACCGACCAGGATCGGCACGTACAGTTCGGCCGACCCCTGGACGATACGGTCACGGCGTGTGGACCGAGTACGAGAACCCGTGGCCCGTCGTCCTGGTGGTAGTCGGTGTCACAGCGTCGGTTTGTGCGCTGTTGCCGGTCGCCAAGTCGGGTGTGTCGCTGGCGTGGCTAGCGCTACTCCCGGTGGGTCCATTGGCGATAGTTCCCGCTGTGATCGCGATCGGCGAGCAAGGACGACGTCCGGGGTCCCCGTCGCCTGACAAGTCTGCTCAGGGGACCGTACTGCGATTCGCGCTCGGGATGGCTTCCGTGGGCATCGTGGGGTGCTGGATCGCGTTGACGCTTTACCGAGGGGTCATTCTTCAGGTGATCGGCACAGCAGCGGGGATTGAGTTCCTGTCCATTGGGACCATTGCCATTGGCTGGTACCGAGGGATGCGCCGCTCAGCTCCGCAGGGGTGAGGCCCCGCCGAGGGTGGAGGAGGGACCGACAAAAGGCGCCGGTGATCGCTCAGGAGCGGCGGCACGCGGCTTCGGGTGACCCGATCGGTAACGCCAGTCGACGTCGATCCCGCCCGGACAGCGCGAGCCAGCGACCGATGGGTACCGGCACGTCTCGGTCGGTACCTGCCTAGCCTCGATCACGTCTCCGGTGTCAGGAACGACGTGCTCGCCAGCCGCTAAAGAAGGTTCCGAGCTGGCCAATGATTAGGAGCACCATCGCTCCGACGGTCAGCCACATCTCCATCAGGATGCCGACAACGAGCACGGCACCGGCGAGGACGGAGATTGTGAGACTTGCCTTCTCACGAGAGGACAGTGCAGCCATGCCCCATTCTCCTTCGATTGAGGACTCCAGTCACGGCCTTCTGTGATGCGCAAGGAGAGAGGAACGGCATGCGCCTCGGTGCCTCGACCCGGCAGCCTCCTCTCACATCTCGCTCGTTGGCCCGCCGCCGACAACCGGCCAGGAATCGGCTGCGCCGGCAATATCGGCCAGGACGTGTTCGCGACCCACCCGAGGAGCATCGGCACATTTCGCTCGGTGCGTCGGGCGGCAGAGGATGGGTTCGCCGAGCCGATCGGTTCAACGGAATCCTTCAGACCAGATTCGAAGCGCGATCATGCCGGCTCCGATCACGACGCCCGCGACCAAGAATGAGTTCCGTTTCCAGCGAGGCCACTCGGCCATCTCGGCGCGAAGCTCCTCTTCTCGGCGCACATCGCGTTCGACCGCTCCGCTTCGCTCGGCGACGTACTGGGCGCCGACGCTGAGGGCGAGAAAGAGGGTGAACCCGGCCAAGCCAGCAACGAATCGGGTCAGCTCGCCGGTCGTGACGCTCCATACCGCAAACCCGAGGCTGAGAAAGGATAGGACCAATAGGGAGATCCGCAGGCTGAACCCGGACGCTGCACCGAGACCCCTGAACCGAAAGTACTGGACCGGCCCTGCACGTCCGCTATGGCGGGGGCCGCTCATAAAGCAAGGGTGCCAGATCAACGCCCACATGCGCAGGCGCTCCAGCGAGGCTCGGAACGCGTTCGATGTCCATGATGAGGATTGCCGCCGGCTGTCGATACCGTCCGGACGGCGAACGGAGCGCGAGGACGAAACACGGCACTTCTTCCCCTACCGGCGACGCCGGATGGTGACGACTCGCCATCCCGGACAGTGGCACGGTCTGGATTCACGGATCTGAAATCGGCGCCGAGCCACATCAGCCCAGGCAGAATGGGATTGAGCCCGCCCTAGCCTCGTCTACCCGGTAAGGGCGAGGCCGCAAATAGGAGAGGGAGGCCGCCCGTTCAAGCCGGGCCGGGTCCGCCGCCGGGGGGCTTCGGCCCCCGGCGGATTCACGAGCGCTGGTCGCCGGAGAGTGACCGAGCAGAACGACCGGCGTCGGCGATACCGGCTGCTACTCCAGAGCCCGTCACCGATGGAACACGGCACATCGTGCTCAATGCGAAAATCGGTCGCGCACGTCGGCCAGCCGTTTGCCGTAATGTCAGCGCGCCCACGACGGCGAGCCGGCATCACCCTCCTGCTGAGAGAGCCTGACGGGGTTCGTGCCGTCGGCGCCCATGACGTAGAGCTCCTGCCGACCATCGCGATCGCTGATAAACGCAATGTGGCGGTCGTCCGGCGACCAGGCCGGCGAGTAGTTGGCCGAGGCATCGTGGGTGAGGCGAGTAAGTCCCCGCCCACTGACCTCTACGACGAAGATGTCGTGAGCGCTCGTGACCGGAAGCGACTCGCTGCCAGGGGTTTTGCGCACCTCCGCCGTGTACGCGGATTCTGGCTTCGCTGAGCGGTTGGATGAGAAGGCGATGCGCTTGCCGTCGTGGGAGAACGCCGGCGATTCGTTCGATGTCCCTTCAGCCGCCAGTACCCTGGGCGTCCCCCCGCTCAGGGCGACCAGCTGGATCTTCTCGGTCCCGGAGATGGCAACGTAGGCAAGGGACGCTCCGTCTGGCGACCAGGCCGGGCCCCTCTCGTCGCCTGGGTCGCTGGTGATCCTCGATTCCCCCGTCCCATCGGCACCGATGACGTAGATGTCGCGGGTCCCACCTCCTTCGGGCCCCTTGCTGAACGCAATGCGAGAGCCATCAGGAGACCACGCCGGTTCTCGGTTGCTCCCGGGCCCCGTGGTGATCGCGCGAAGGCCGGTACCGTCGGCACCGATGATGCAGATATCCCACCACTCCCTGCCGCACGTGCCCTCGAAGGCCAGCTGACGCCCGTCCGGTGACCACTGCAGGTTGAAGCCCAGCGTCTCCGGTTGCGTGACCTGGCGAATCTCACTGCCATCGGCGTTGATGACGAACAGCTCGTAGCAGTGCGCCCCGCCGCCGGCGCTGGTCTTGTACGCGATGCGCCCGACCAGCCCTGGATACGCGACCCGGGTCGGCTTGGGCTTCGGGCAAGGGGGAGGCCAGACCTCATCCTCGGCTGGAGCGCACCCCATCAAGAGGAGGAGGCTGACAACGAGCAAGCCCAAGGGCCGACGCTTCACACTCCCATGGTGCCGCGAAAGCTAGGGAACGTCGACGAGCAGAAAGACGACGAGTCGGCCGTGAGGTCCGAGCAATAACACCGAGCACCGCTGATATCGCCCTCGGAGCCAACGTTCCGAGCGAGCCGTAGCGGCACATCCCGCGCAGAGCTCGGCGTACGGTGACGGCGTGGGCAACGGCGACATGGTTCCTTTCAAAGTGAGCCCCAACCCGGCCAGGGAGGAGATGGTCCCGCCGCAGTGCGTCCTCCTCGCGGGTCCATCCTCCTCGGGTAAGTCGAGCCTGGCCCGTGCCGTTCAACGGACCGCCACGCGACCCTGGTTCTTCTTCGAGGGCGACCGGCTCAGCGGCGGCTTTCCGTCAGGTCGCCCGGAGTTCGTAACGCTCGAATGGGACCGCCGGGTGCGCGAGGGCTGTGCCCGTGCCGCCCGGGGCTTGGTCGAAGCGGGCATCGACGTGATCGTCGAGCTCGGGCTGTGGGATCCATGGGGAAGGGCTGCCGCGGCCCGGGTCATGTCCGGGCTTCCCGCCTATGTCGTGCGCGTCCGTTGTGAGCTCGCCACGCTCGAGAACCGGGAGCGGGAGCGAGGAGATCGTTTCCTAGCAACCGCCGCCCGCCAGTGGGCGGAGCTTGAAGGCGTACCTTACGACTACGACGTTGCGACCGAGAACGCCACACCCGAGCTACTTGCCAAGGACCTTCTCGCGTGGCTCGGGACCAAACCTGCCCCTCTTGCGCTCCGGAAGCTGGCGAAGTGGTAGTGGTGCTACATAACCCACGATGGCCGACCGCAACCTTCGACGTGGGAGGCACACACACCAGCCGGGACAACAGGACGCCGGAGATCGGCGGGTAGCCCGCAGGCGGCCGATACTGTCCGGATTGCCGAGACGGACGACCGATAGGAAGCGGCACTTCCTGCCGGCCGCTGGCTCGCAGCCGTTGACGGGATCGGCGACCCGACGAGTGCCCGGCTAAATCCAGCGTCCGAGCCGAGACGCGCACGCCGTAGCGTGAGGTTGATGTCAATCGAGTGGTGACCGTTTCGAGACCAGCCGCTGGCAGACATGACTCTTCGCGAGTCCGTGCTCGCCACGCTCCTCTCAGCCCCTCTCGGCTTCGTGCTCACGATCTTCGGAGCCGTGATCAAGGGCTACGTAGACATCGGTGACCCTCGAGAGGTAGTGCTTCTAGGCATCACTGGATCAGTGATGGTCCCGGTGATCATTGTCTTCTCCTTTGGCATCGCCCGGCTCTGGCGTTGGCTATGGCGGAACTTCCCGAGCTAGCGCGCTCGCCCGGTCAAGGCTCCACGACCGGCGGAGAACGGCACGTACCCCTCGGAGGGTGAAGACTGGTCTGGATGAATCGTGATCCCAAGGCCAAGATCACCCAAGGCGAGACTGCGGAGCGCCGGTGCCAGGCGGTGGCCAGACCGTGGACCCTTCCACATCCTTGGCAACGCTCCGGGCAGAGTCTTCAGCCGACGGAAATTGGGCGACAGCGCCGAGGCGCGTCGCCGTCCCGTCGGCAACACTCTCCAGCCGACATGAAAACGTGCCGAGGACGATCCCCAGAAATAGCGGCACAGCCCTGCGCTGCCCGAAGGGGGGCCCACCCTCATGACGGGTCGTGAACAGCCGGACGCCGCAACGAAAGTCATTGTTTGGGTAGGTCTTGTGATATTGGCCGTTGCTGTGGGGTCGTTCGTGTGGTTTTTTCTTCTCGGCGGTCGATACAGCTTCGGCTAGTTTGTAACGGGGCGAGCAGGAATGCCGGCTCCGGCCGATACCGCTCGGACAGCGCGAGCGGGCGCCCGAGATCTACCGGCACTTCCCGTTCGGTTGCCGGACCTCAGTAGCCGCTGGGACGGCGCCTCACTTCTGCGTCCTGACAGCATCCAGTACTTCGACGACGAACTCCGCTCGCCGGTCCGCCCACTGCGAGCGGTAGGCCTCTACCAGCTGCCACCCCATACGTTCAAGGTCGAGGTGTCTCCGGATGTGCGCCGCAGGGCCGTCAGGATGGACACCGCACTCCGGTGCCCGCGCGATGTCGATACTCCGGCACGTGCCGAGCTCGGTACGGCCGCAAACAACGATCACCGTGGGTGCTTTGCCAATCCAGCCGGATCATTCCAATAGCTGGTTCATCACCGCACCTCTGCCGTTGTAACCACGTCAACGTTTTCCGGATGGGCCGACTGTTCGTAGATGGCGATCCTTGAAGTAGGGAGCACCCAGGCCCGGTGAACCTCGAGCCCGCGAGTCGGACAAGTCGATGTCCAAAGACGGAACTCCGCAGTGCGATCGCCCACGGGGCGGAAGCCTGACTCGGTCACCTTGACGGACGATGGTCGTTCAACGGGGAACTCGTTACAGACTGTGGGGACCAAAGTGTCGATCGAGTCCGTAAAGTTGGTTATGACCAGAAGGTTGACACTTCCCCGGCCACCCGCAAGAGTCCCGACTACGGCGGCGTTTCCGTTTCCACTAATCTCGGCCGGGCCGCCCCAGGTTGTTGGGGCGTAGAACGTAATATTTTGGAACGTAATAACCTTTGGCCCGGGAAAGACCATCGGTCGCCAGCGGAGCTCGTTGCCTCCGGCGATTGCCGTGCACACCAGAGGGCTGCCGGTGTTGGAGATGCCGTTG
>CAYZMG010000091.1:0-16332 GCA_964479465.1 uncultured Acidimicrobiales bacterium | reverse complement strand
CCAGATCACCCTGCCCGAGGGCACCGAGATGGTCATGCCCGGCGACAACATCACCTTGAACGTCGAGCTCATCAACCCCATCGCCATGGACGAAGGTCTCCGCTTCGCCATCCGTGAGGGTGGCCGTACCGTCGGCGCCGGCCGCGTCACAAAAATTCTCAAGTAGGCGGGGCTGGGGGTGATCCCGGCATACTGGAACGAGTCAGCGTGAACCGAGAGGACGAGGGAAGTGGCAAAGGGCGAGAAGCGGGTGAAGGTGACGCTGGCGTGCGAGACGTGCAAGCGCCGCAACTACATCACCATGAAGAACAAGCAGAACGACCGGGAACGCATGGAAGTGAAGAAGTACTGCCGGTGGGACCGGACGCATACGACCCATCGGGAGACGCGCTAGCCAGGAGTAACCTTCCGGCCGGGGAACCGGTCGTAGAGGTGGTGATCCCCTCCGAAGAGGCCCGTCTGGTCGCAGCGGCCAAGGCCGGTGACGCTGCCGCGTTCACCGACCTGGTCGAAGCCACCCAGGCCGACGTCTACACCCTGGCCTACCGGCTGACGGGGAACGAGGACGACGCCCGCGACGTGGCCCAGGAGGCCTACCTGCGGGCGTTCCGGTCGTTGAAGCGGTTCCGCGGCGATGCCCGCTTCTCGACCTGGATGTACCGGATCACGGCCAACTGCGCGTCGACCCACCTGACGAAGCGCACCAAGGGCCGCCACGACGAACTGTCCGACGACGACACCGTGCTCGACGAGCGCCCGGAGTCGGATCCCGAGAGCATGGCCGAGGCCGGTGCGCTGCGTGACAAGGTCACCGCCGCCCTGGCCGACCTGCCTCCCATCCTGCGAGCCGTCGTGGTTTTGCGCGACGTCTACGACCTTCCCCACGACGCCATCGCGACGGAACTGGGGATCACCGAGTCGGCGGCCAAGGTGCGACTGCACCGGGCCCGTCGCAAGCTACGGGAGCGGTTGTTCCCGATGCCGGGAGAGGAGAGAGCCCGTGCGGTCTGAGCGAGGAGCGAAGCAGAGCGGAGCACCGCAGCGACCAGGCCGATCCAGCCGATTCTTCGGGAGTGGGGGTGTGTCCTGCGACGATGTCGCCGACGCCCTGCCTGCCATCGTCGATGGTCTTGAGGTGGCCGAGATCGAGGTGCAGCGCCACGTGGCCGCGTGCCTGCGGTGCCAGGCCGAGCTGGTGCAGCACCGCAAGGTGCTGCGGATGCTCCACGAGCTGCGCACCGAGGTGCTCGAGCCCACGCCCGGTCTCGTCCCCGACATCCTGGCCGCCCTGGAGGCCGCTGGCGAGCGCCGGGCCATCCACCACCTGCTCAACGGCCGGCGGGTCGCCTACGTCGGCGGGATCGCTGCCGCCACCGCGGCCGGCGCCGCCGGGGCCATCCTGGCCAGCCGGGCCCGCCGCAAAGTTCGCCTCGCGAGCTAACCCAGAATCCCGCGGGGGACCTTCCCCGTGAGCGATACGGTAACGTTGGCCTCTGATACGAAGGGCCGCGCCGTGCAGAGGGCAGTAGCTCAATTTGGCAGAGCACCGGTCTCCAAAACCGGCGGTTGGGGGTTCGAGTCCCTCCTGCCCTGCTCGTTCGTCCCCGACTCGAGTGGAGACATGCCGTGAACCGTGAGATGAAGCGAATGATGCAGCGTCAGGGCCAGGTGGACGCTGACGGTAGCCCCACGCGCAAGGAGGCACCCCGTCCGCCGGCGTCCCGCGTGGCGACAAAAGAGCGCATCGGCCCCACGGAGTACGCCCGTCAGGTGCGCGCCGAGCTGCGCAAGGTCGCCTGGCCGACCCGGGCCGAGGTCATCAACTACTCGATCGTCGTCCTTCTCGCGCTGATGCTGCTCACCGCCATCATCTTCTCCCTCGACTACGTCTTCGCCGAAGGCGTCATCTACCTCTTCCAGTGAGCGACCCCATCGACCCCACCGCCGACTCCCAGTCCCTCGACGCCGGCGTCGAGCCGGATGCCCTCGCCGTGGGAGACGAGGCCCCCGGCACCCTGGCCGACGAGCCCACCGCCGATCCGGCTGAGGTCCTCAGCGAGGACCAGCTACTGGAGGCCGGCTTCGAGGACGACGAGGAGGACGAGGCGCCGGTCGAGAGCCCCTACGACAGGCCCGGGTCCTGGTACGTCGTGCACACCTACGCCGGCTATGAGAACAAGGTGAAGTCGAACCTCGAGAGCCGGATCGCCTCCATGAACATGGAGGACCGCATCTTCGAGTGCGTCATCCCGATGGAGGACGTCATCGAGTTCAAGGGTGGCAAGCGGGTCACTGTCCAGAAGAAGGTGTTTCCCGGCTACCTGCTGGTGCGTTGCGAGCTCGACGACGACTCCTGGCGGGTCGTCCGCAACACCCCCGGCGTCACCGGGTTCGTCGGCTTGGGCGCCAAGCCCACCCCGCTGTCGCGCAAAGAGGTGGAGAGCATCCTCCAGGTGCAGCCCGCCGGGGCCGACGGCGCCCCGAAGAAGGCCCGCCACCGGGCCATGTACGAGGTGGGCGAGAGCGTGAGGGTGCGCGAGGGGCCCTTCGCCGACTTCACCGGCACCATCGCCGACATCAACGAGGACCAGATGAAGCTCAAGGTCCTCGTCAACATCTTCGGCCGGGAGACCCCGGTCGAACTCGAGTTCAGTCAGGTCGCCAAGCTCTAAGCGCTCTTTGTCGGCTCAGGTACCTCTGCGGTACTCCAGACGACAAAGAACATAGAATCGTTCAGTTCCATCAAGGGTGGGAGGCGCTCAACGCGCCGCTTGGACCACAAGGAGAAGCCGCTGCATGGCAAAGAGACGCGTCGCCGCGATCGTCAAGATCCAGATCCCGGCGGGAGCGGCCACGCCGGCCCCACCGGTGGGTACGGCCCTCGGCCCCCACGGCGTGAACATCATGGAGTTCTGCAAGGCGTACAACGCCGCCACTGAGTCCCAGCGGGGCACGGTCGTGCCGGCGGAGATCACCGTCTTCGAGGACCGCACGTTCACTTTCGTCATCAAGACACCGCCCACGCCGGTCCTGCTCCGGGCGGCGGCGGGTATCGACAAGGGCTCCGTCACCCCCGGCCGGGAGGCCGCCGGCACCGTCACCGATGCCCAGGTCACCGAGATCGCCACCACCAAGATGCCCGACCTCAACGCCAACGACCTCGAGGCGGCCAAGCGCCAGGTCATCGGCACCGCCCGTTCCATGGGCCTGACGGTCAAGGGCTGATCGGATGACCCACACCAACAAGAACTCGAAGAAGTACGTCGACGCCGTGCGCCGCTTCGACCGTGACCGCCAGCACGCCCCGGGCGAGGCCGTCGACCTGGTCAAGAGCCTGGCGGCGGCCAAGTTCGACGAGTCGGTGGAGCTGGCCGTGCGCCTCGGCGTCGACCCCCGCAAGGCCGACCAGATCGTCCGGGGCACGGTGGGACTGCCCGCCGGCACCGGCAAGACGGTCCGGGTGGTGGCCTTCGCCGCCGGCGACGCCGCCACCGAGGCCCGGGAGGCCGGCGCCGACGTGGTCGGTGCCGACGACCTGGTCGCCCGGGTCCAGGGCGGCTTCCTCGACTTCGACGTGGCCATCGCCACGCCCGACCTCATGGGTCAGGTGGGCAAGCTGGGCCGGGTCCTCGGTCCCCGCGGCCTCATGCCCAACCCCAAGACGGGCACCGTGACCATGGACGTCGGCCGGGCCGTGCGGGAGTTCAAGGGCGGCCGGGTCGAGTACCGCACCGACCGCTACGGGAACATCCACGTTCCGATCGGCAAGGTCAGCTTCGAGCGCCGGGCGCTGCTCCAGAACATGCAGGCGGTCATCGAGGAGCTCCAGCGGGCCAAGCCGGCGTCGGCCAAGGGAAGGTACATGCGGGGGATCGCCGTGTCCTCCACCATGGGCCCCGGCATCAAGGTCGACCCCAACCCGCTCCGGGCCCTCGACGACGAGCTCACGGCCAGCGCCAGCTAGTATCAGCAGTCACATCTAGACCGCCGTAGACATTCGGTGCGCGGCTGCTCCTCGGAGGAGCTGTGCGTAAGTGGCCCGACGGGCCCGCCCAACGAGGCGTGAACCTCCCGAGGGAACGTTCGCGCGTAGACCGGGAGGAATTGCATGCCAGGAGAACCGAGGCCTGAGAAGGTCGCCGTGGTCACGGAGGTGCGCGAGCGCCTCCAGTCGTCGAACGGCGCCCTGCTCACCGAGTACCGCGGCCTGAAGGTGTCCGACCTGGCCACCCTGCGCCGGTCGGTGGGCGACGCCGGCGGCGAGTACCGGATCTTCAAGAACACCCTGGTCCGGCGGGCCGCCAACGAGTTGAACCTCACCGACCTCGAGCCCATGCTCGTGGGCCCGACCGCCGTGGCCTTCGTCGACGGCGACGCGGTGGCCGTGGCCAAGGTCCTGCGTGACTTCGCCCGGACCAATCCCAACCTGACCATCAAGGGTGGCCTGCTCGGCACCACGGTGCTCAGCGCGGCCGACGCCGGCGCCCTCGCCGACGTCGCGCCCCGCGAGGTCATTCTCGCCCAACTGGCCGGCGCCCTGGCCGCCCCGCTCCAGAAGATGGCAGGCCTGCTCCAGGCCCTGCCCCGCAACTTCGCCTACGGGCTGTCCGCCCTCGTCGCGAAGCGGAGCTCCGAAGCTCCGCCGGCGCCGGCGGCCGAGGCACCCCAGGCCGAGGCACCGGCGGCCGAAGCACCCGACGCCGAAGCACCCGAGGCCGAGGTACCCGAGGCCGAGGTACCCGAGGCCGAAGCGCCGCAGTCCGAGGCGACTCCGTCAGAAACGTCTGAGCAAGCAGAAGGAGACCAGTAGATGGCCACCAAGGAAGAGATCCTCGACAGCATCGCCGGCATGACCGTGCTCGAGCTTTCCGAGCTCCTGAAGGAGTTCGAGGAGAAGTTCGGCGTGACCGCCGCAGCCCCCGCGGCCGTGGCTGCGGTCGGTGGCGGTGGTGGCGGGGGCGACGCGGCCCCGGTCGAGGAGGAGCAGGACGAGTTCGACGTCATCCTCGCCGAGGTCGGCGCCCAGAAGATCCCGGTCATCAAGGAGGTGCGCGCCCTCACCAACCTCGGTCTGAAGGAGGCCAAGGATCTGGTGGACAGCGCCCCCAAGGCCGTGCTCGAGAAGGTTTCCAAGGAGGAGGCCGAGAAGGCCAAGGCCCAGCTGGAAGGCGCCGGCGCCACCGTCGAGCTCAAGTAGATCGCAAACCGTTCCCCGGCCCGGATGCACCCTTGCGGTGTTCCGGGTCCGGGAGCGCTCCCTCAAGAGGCGGCGGGGAGTTGTCCACAAGTCTTGACCGCAGGCACGGAGTCGAATAGCCTCAACCCAGCTTGATTCGAGCTGGCTTGCCCAATCGCGCAGCTGCAGCTAGTCTGGTATCTGCCGTGCCAGCCCGCGAGTCGCCGTCTTTTTCTACCGGCTTGACCGCGCGCGCCCGGCTTTGACCGCCCAGCCCTGCCCCGTCTGCCCTCGAATCAGTAGCACTGCCCACCCAGCACTCTCCGCGAAGGAGTGAGGTTTTGCCCACTCGTCCCGCCCCTCGGGAACGCTTTTCCTTTTCCAACCTCGACGAGGTCCTGGCTCTCCCGGACCTGATCGCCGTCCAGCGAGACTCGTTCAAATGGTTCCTCGACCGGGGGATGTCCGAAACCTTCCGTGACATCAGCCCCATCGAAGACTTCACCGGCCAGCTCCGCCTGGAACTGGAGTTCGACGCGGAGGACCCGGACCTGCGGCCCCCGCCCAAGTTCACCGTGGAGGAGTGCAAGGAGAAGGACATGACCTTCTCCGCACCCATCTTCGTCCGCGCCCGCTTCATGAACGCCACCACGGGCGAGATCAAGGAGCAGACGGTCTTCATGGGGGACTTCCCGATGATGACCGACAAGGGCACATTCATCATCAACGGCACCGAGCGGGTTGTCGTCTCCCAGCTCGTCCGTTCCCCGGGCGTCATCTTCCAGCCCGGCCGCGACGCCAAGACCATCGCCACCGCCACCATCCACCCCTACCGCGGTGAGTGGATCGAGTTCGACATCGAGCAGAAGCCCGGCAAGGACGTCACCGCCGGCACCCGGGTGGCCCGCAAGCGCCGCCTGTCCCTGTTCGTCCTGCTGCGGGCCCTCGGCTACGACCAGGAGGCCCACCCCGGGTTCCTCGAGCGCTTCGTCAACCACTTCGACTTCCTCGAGGGCCAGTGGGAGAAGGAGAAGGACCTCGCCCCCACCCGGGAAGAGGCCCTGGTGGAGATCTACAAGCGGGCCCGGCCCGGCGAGCCGCCGCAGGTCGAGGCCGCCCGCGCCTACTTCGAGAACGCCTTCTTCAACCCCAAGCGCTACGACCTCACGCGCGTCGGCCGCTACAAGCTGAACCGCAAGCTGGGCCCGGAGATCGAGAAGATCGCCGAGGTCCTCGCCGTCGATCTCGAGCGCCCGGGCCAGACCCAGTTCGTGCTGAGCCCCTCGGAGATCCTGGCCGCCACCACCTACCTGCTGCACCTGGCCGCCGGCGAGGAGGGCTACCGCCTCGACGACCAGGACCACTTCGCCAACCGCCGCATCCGCTCGGTGGGCGAGCTGATCCAGAACCAGGTCCGCATCGGCCTCTCCCGCATGGAGCGGGTCGTGCGCGAGCGCATGACCACCCAGGACGTCGAGGCCATCACGCCCCAGACCCTGATCAACATTCGCCCGGTGGTCGCCGCCATCAAGGAGTTCTTCGGCACCAGCCAGCTGTCCCAGTTCATGGGCCAGACCAACCCCCTCGACGGCCTCACCCACAAGCGCCGCCTCTCGGCCCTCGGCCCCGGCGGTCTGTCCCGTGAGCGGGCCGGCTTCGAGGTGCGAGACGTGCACACCAGCCACTACGGCCGGATGTGCCCGATCGAGACCCCCGAAGGCCCCAATATCGGCCTGATCGGCTCCCTGGCCACCTATGCCCGGGTCAACGACTTCGGCTTCATCGAGACCCCCTACCGCAAGGTGGTCGACGGCCAGCTCACCGACGAGATCCGCTACCTCGCCGCGGATGAGGAGGAGGAGCACGTCATCGCCCAGGCCAACGCCACGCTCGACGACAGCGGCCAGTTCGTCGGCGACCGCGTGCTGGTCCGGCGTGGTCCGCAGGGGGCCGGCGTGCGCATCGGCGCCGGCGGCACGTCCTACGGCACCACCAGCGAGATCGACTACGTGCCGCCGAGCGAGGTCGACCTCATGGACGTCTCGCCCAAGCAGATCGTCTCCGTGGCCACGGCCATGATCCCGTTCCTCGAGCACGACGACGCCAACCGGGCCCTCATGGGCGCCAACATGCAGCGCCAGGCCGTGTCGCTGGTGCGGGCGGAGGCCCCCTACATCGGTACCGGCATCGAGAAGCGGGCCGCCCGCGACGCCGGTGACGTGGTCCTGGCCGAGGGCGACGGCGAGGTGGTCGAGGTCACCGGCGACCACATCCTCGTCTCCTACGCCGAGGGCCAGTCCGACCGCGACGGCCGCCCGCTCGGCCGCAAGTTCTACCGCCTGGCCAAGTTCCGCCGGTCGAACCAGGGCACCTGCATCAACCAGAAGCCAGTGGTCGACGAGGGCCAGGCGGTCGCCCTCGGCGACGTGCTGGCCGACGGCCCCTCCACCCACCAAGGCGACCTGGCCCTGGGCAAGAACCTGCTCGTGGCCTTCATGCCGTGGGAGGGCTACAACTTCGAGGACGCCATCATCCTGTCCGAGCGCCTCGTGCGCGACGACGTGCTGACCTCCATCCACATCGAGGCCCACGAGGTCGACGCCCGCGACACCAAGCTGGGCGCCGAGGAGATCACACGGGACATCCCGAACCTCTCCGACGACATCCTCAAGGACCTCGACGAGCGGGGCATCATCCGCATCGGCGCCGAGGTCGGCCCCGGCGACGTGCTGGTCGGCAAGGTCACCCCCAAGGGCGAGACCGAGCTCACCCCCGAGGAGCGCCTCCTGCGGGCCATCTTCGGCGAGAAGGCCCGCGAGGTGCGCGACACCAGCCTCAAGGTCCCCCACGGGGAGACCGGCAAGGTCATCGACGTGAAGGTGTTCTCCCGGGAGGAGCAGCACGAGCTGGCCCCCGGCGTGAACCAGCTGGTCCGGGTGTACGTGGCCCAGAAGCGCAAGATCAGCGAGGGCGACAAGCTGGCCGGCCGCCACGGCAACAAGGGCGTCATCTCCAAGATCCTCCCGGTCGAGGACATGCCCCACCTGGCCGACGGCACCCCGGTCGACATCATCCTGAACCCCCTGGGTGTGCCCAGCCGGATGAACGTGGGCCAGGTGCTGGAGTGCCACCTCGGCTACGCCGCCCGCTACGGCTGGGACGGCGCCGTCAACGGCACCCCCACCTCCACCACCGCCACCAAGACCCGTCCGGTCACCGACCCCGCGGTGTGGGTGTCTTCACCGGTGTTCGACGGAGCCCACTGGGACGAGGAGGGCGACGCCGGCTCCGGCCGCCACCCCACCATTCAGCAGATCCTCACCCAGCGCCTGCACCCGGACACGGCGGTGCCCGGCGGGCCCCGGCTCATCCAGGCTGACGGCAAGCAGATCCTCTACAACGGCCGCACCGGCGAGGCCTACGACCGCCCGGTCACCTGCGGCTTCGTCTACATCCTGAAGCTCCTTCACCTGGTCGACGACAAGATCCACGCCCGGTCGACCGGCCCCTACTCGATGATCACCCAGCAGCCGCTGGGTGGGAAGGCGCAGTTCGGCGGCCAGCGCTTCGGCGAGATGGAGGTGTGGGCCCTCGAGGCCTATGGCGCCGCCTACGCCCTCCAGGAGCTGCTCACCATCAAGTCCGACGACGTCCTCGGCCGGGTCAAGGTCTACGAGGCCATCGTCAAGGGCGAGAACATCCCCGAGCCCGGCATCCCCGAGTCCTTCAAGGTGCTCATCAAGGAGATGCAGTCCCTGTGCCTCAACGTCGAGGTTCTCTCGACCACCGGCGAAGAGATCGAGATGCGCGAGCTCGACGAAGACGTGTTCCGTACTGCCGAGGAGCTGGGCATCGACCTCAGCCGCCCCGAGCGTGGATCGGACGAAGAGGACGCTCGGCGCGCAGCCGAGCGGGGAGGCAGGCTCTAAGTGCTCGACGTCAACAACTTTGATCAGCTGCGGATCGCTCTGGCGACCGCGGACTCCATTCGTACCTGGTCCAACGGTGAGGTCAAGAAGCCGGAGACGATCAACTACCGCACGCTGAAGCCCGAGAAGGACGGCCTCTTCTGCGAGAAGATCTTCGGTCCCACCAAGGACTGGGAGTGCTACTGCGGCAAGTACAAGCGCGTCCGGTTCAAGGGCATCATCTGCGAGCGCTGCGGCGTGGAGGTCACCCGCTCCAAGGTCCGGCGCGAGCGCATGGGCCACATCGAGCTGGCCGCTCCCGTCGTCCACATCTGGTACCTCCGCGGCACACGTAGCTGGCTGGCGTACCTGCTCATGGGCACCGAGGCCCGTGAGGAGCTCAAGGCCAAGCAGCTCGAGAAGGTCATCTACTTCGCCGCCAACCTGGTCACCTGGGTCGACGACGAACGCCGGCACACCGATCTGCCCGAGCTCGAGGCCGAGCTCACCGAGGAGCTCCAGGAGATCGAGCGGTCCCGCGACGTCGACATCGACCGCCGCTTCAAGGATCTCGAGGCCGAGATCGCCGAGCTCGAGGCCAACGGGGCCAAGGACTCCGAGCTCAAGGCCCGCCAGAAGGTGGCGGACAAGGAGCTCGCTCTCATCCGCGACCGGGCCCAGGACCAGATCGACCTGGCCCGCCGCGCCTTCGACGAGTTCAAGGATCTCTTCGCTCGCAAGATCATCGAGGACGAGGTCGTCTGGCGCCAGCTCAAGGACCGCTACACGGACTATTTCCGGGGTGGCATGGGCGCCGACGCCATCGCCCAGCTCATCGGCGAGATCGACTTCGACTCCGAGGAGATCAAGCTCCGCGAGGGCATCGACGCCTCCGACGGCCGGCGCCCGCTCTCGGCCCAGCGCAAGCAGAAGGCCACAAACCGGCTGAAGATTGTAACTGCCTTCTACCGGCGCGACGCGAAACCCGGCCGGCGGGTCAACGAGCCCAAGGCCATGATCCTCGACGCCGTGCCGGTGATCCCGCCGGACCTGCGCCCCATGGTCCAGCTCGACGGTGGCCGCTTCGCCACCTCCGACCTCAACGACCTCTACCGCCGGGTCATCAACCGGAACAACCGGCTCAAGCGCCTCCTCGACCTCGGCGCGCCCGAGATCATCGTCAACAACGAGAAGCGCATGCTCCAGGAGGCAGTCGACGCCCTGTTCGACAACGGCCGCCGCGGCCGCCCCGTCACCGGGCCCGGTAACCGCCCCCTGAAGTCCCTGTCCGACATGCTCAAGGGCAAGCAGGGCCGGTTCCGCCAGAACCTGCTGGGCAAGCGGGTCGACTACTCCGGCCGTTCGGTCATCGTCGCCGGCCCCACGCTCAAGCTGCACCAGTGTGGCCTGCCCAAGCTCATGGCCCTGGAGCTGTTCAAGCCCTTCGTCATGAAGCGCCTCGTCGACACCGAGCTGGCTCAGAACATCAAGTCGGCCAAGCGCATGGTGGAGCGCCGGCGGCCCCAGGTCTGGGACATCCTCGAAGAGGTCATCAAGGAGCACCCGGTTTTCCTGAACCGGGCCCCCACGCTGCACCGCCTGGGCATCCAGGCCTTCGAGCCCCTGCTGGTCGAGGGAAAGGCCATCCAGATTCACCCGCTGGTGTGCGCGGCGTTCAACGCCGACTTCGACGGCGACCAGATGGCCGTCCACCTGCCCCTGTCCGCCGAGGCCCAGGCCGAGGCCCGGGTGCTCATGCTGTCGGCCAACAACGTGCTGTCGCCGGCCCACGGCCGCCCGCTGACGGTGCCCAGCCAGGACATGGTCATCGGCATCTACTACCTCACCGAGCAGACCGACGGTGTGCCCGGTGAGGGCCGCAGGTTCTCCCACATGTGGGAGGTCGAGCGCGCCGTCGACGAGGGCGAGCTGCAGATCCACGCCCGCATCGAGATCCGCGACGGTGACGACGACGGCAAGCCGCTCTACCGCACCACCACCGCCGGCCGGTTGGTCTTCGAGAGTGCCCTGCCGCCGGACTTCTGCGCCAAGGTCGGCTATGTCGAGCAGGCGGTGAAGAAGCGCGACATCACCGACATCGTCGAGCGGCTGGTCGCCGACTACACCAAGGCGCAGGTGGCCAAGAGCCTCGACGCCATCAAGGACCTGGGCTTCCGCTACGCCACCCAGTCCGGCCTGACCATCTCCATGGCCGACGTCACGACACCGCCTGACAAGGGCACCATCCTCGACAAGTACGAGAAGGAAGCGGACAAGATCGAGTCGCAGTTCAAGCGGGGCATCATCACCGACGACGAACGCCGGCAGAAGGAAGTCGAGATGTGGACCAATGCCACCCGCGAGGTGCGGGTGGCGATGGAGAAGACCCTCGGTGAGATGGCCTTCAACCCCATCGAGATGATGGTCGGCTCCGGCGCTCGAGGGAACATCATGCAGGTCCAGCAGATCGCCGGTATGCGTGGCCTGGTGGCCAACCCCCGCGGCGACATCATCCCCCGCCCGATCAAGTCCAACTTCCGTGAAGGCCTCTCCGTCCTCGAGTACTTCATCTCCACCCACGGGGCCCGGAAGGGTCTGGCCGACACCGCCCTGCGTACCGCCGACTCCGGCTACCTGACTCGCCGGCTGGTCGACGTGGCCCAGGAGCTCATCATCCGTGAGCTCGACTGCGACACGCCGCGCGGCATCTGGCTCGAGCACATCGAGCCCGACACCGCCGGCAAGCGCAACAGCCTGGAGACCCGCCTGTACGGGCGGATCCTGGCCGAGCCGGTCACGCTATTGGAGGGACCGGTGTACCCTCGAGGTATGGAGGCCACAGACGTGGAGATCGCCGCCATGCGCGACGACCCGGCGTTGACGCGGGTGCGGGTCCGCTCCGTCCTCAACTGCGAGGCCACCCACGGCGTGTGTGTGGCGTGCTACGGACGGTCGTTGGCCACGGGCCGGCCCATCGAGCTCGGCGAGGCGGTGGGTGTCATCGCCGCCCAGTCCATCGGCGAGCCCGGCACGCAGCTGACCATGCGCACCTTCCACACCGGCGGCATCGCCCAGACCGACATCACCCACGGTCTGCCCCGCGTGGTCGAGCTGTTCGAGGCTCGGACCCCCAAGGGCAAGGCCATCCTCGCCCGCACGTCGGGCGTGGTCCGCATGGTCGACGACGAGGTCAAGGGCCGTACGGTCACGATCGTCGCCGACGACGGCAGCGAGGAGGCGTACCCGATCACCAACCGTGACCTGGCCCGCCTGCTCGTCTCCGAGGGCCAGGAGGTCACCGCCGGCGACGCGCTCGTCGAGGGGCCCAAGGACCCAAAGGAGCTGCTGGAGATCAAGGGCATCCGGGAGACCCAGCAGTACCTGGTCGACCAGGTGCAGCAGGTGTACCGGCCCCAGGGCGTGTCAATCCACGACAAGCACATCGAGCTGATCGTCCGCCAGATGCTCAAGCGGGTGCTGGTGGCCGAGCCGGGGGAATCCGACCTCCTGCCGGGCGAGCGCGTGGAGTCCCGGAACTACGCCGAGATCAACCGGGCGCTCGTCCAGGAGGGCAAGACGCCGGCCGAGGGCCGTCCCGAGCTCATGGGCATCACCAAGGCGTCACTGGCCACCGAGTCGTGGCTGTCGGCGGCGTCGTTCCAGGAGACCACCCGGGTACTCACCGAGGCCGCCATCGAAGGCAAGCGCGACCAGCTCCTGGGCCTCAAGGAGAACATCATCATCGGCAAGCTCATCCCTGCCGGTACGGGCATGCTCCGCTACCGGGGCCTGGAGATCCAGGCGCCGGAGTACGAGCCGCTGCCCTTCTACTCCTCCGACGTCCAGGACCCGGCGGCCTGGCTGGCGAACGTGGGCCGCGACCCCGACGCCATGGACGGGACCACGCTGACCGTCGCCCCCGAGCGGCCCAGTGAGGACGAGGAGAGCTTCTTCGGGACCGCGCCCGACATCGCGGGGTAACCCATCTTCGAACTGGCTGCAGTGACGGTCGTATACGACCGTCACTGCAGCCAGAACGCCATTGTTCGTCAACAAGGTAGGATGTCTCTTCGTGCCCACCATCGCCCAGCTCGTCCGTAAGGGCCGCGAGTCGAAGTCTGAGAAGACCAAGACGCCGGCCCTCAAAGGTGCCCCGCAGCGGCGGGGTGTGTGCACGCGCGTGTACACCCACACGCCCAAGAAGCCGAACTCGGCCCTCCGCAAGGTGGCCCGGGTTCGCCTGACCACCGGGCAGGAGGTCACCGCCTACATCCCCGGCGTCGGCCACAACCTCCAGGAGCACTCGATCGTGCTCGTGCGTGGCGGCCGGGTGAAAGACCTTCCCGGCGTCCGGTACAAGATCATCCGCGGGGTGCTGGACGCCTCCGGCGTTCGCGACCGCAAGCAGGCCCGTAGCCGCTACGGCGCCAAGAAAGGCTGAGTAGATGCCCCGGAAAGGTCCGCCGCCGCGGCGCGAGCTCATGCCCGACCCCATCTACCGGTCGGTCCTCGTCACCCAGTTCGTCAACAAGGTGCTGGTGCGGGGCAAGCGCTCCACCGCCGAGCGGATCGTCTACGGAGCGCTCGACATCATCAAGGAGAAGACCGGTGCCGAGCCGGTGGCCACGCTGAAGCGGGCCATGGACAACGTGAAGCCCCAGCTGGAGGTCAAGAGCCGGCGGGTCGGTGGCGCCACGTATCAGGTGCCCATCGAGGTCAAGCCCCGCCGGGCGTCCACCCTGGCGATCCGCTGGCTGGTGGGCTACGCCCGCCAGCGCCGCGAGAAGACGATGGCCGAGCGCCTGGCCAACGAGCTGCTCGACGCATCGAACACCACCGGGTCGTCGGTGAAGCGCCGCGACGACGTCCACAAGATGGCCGAGTCGAACAAGGCGTTCGCCCACTACAGATGGTAGAGGGGGGAAGGAAACCTTCCCCCCTCTAGCTCCCCCCATCGGGGCCTCGCTCCGCTCGGCGCTCGGTCGCAGCCGACGGGGCGCCTGCGGCGCGTGGGGCGGCCGCAACACTTCAACCTCAAGAAACCCACAGAGAGATAGCTATGGCTGAAGCACCCGTCATCCGAGAGTTCCCGCTCGCCCGGACCCGCAACATCGGGATCATGGCCCACATCGACGCGGGCAAGACCACCACCACCGAGCGCATCCTCTATTACACCGGCAAGACCTACAAGATCGGCGAGGTCCATGAGGGCGCCGCGGTCATGGACTGGATGGTGCAGGAGCAGGAGCGTGGCATCACCATCACCTCCGCCGCCACCACCTGCCGGTGGAAGGACAACTGGATCAACATCATCGACACCCCGGGCCACGTCGACTTCACGGTTGAAGTCGAGCGGTCGCTGCGGGTGCTCGACGGTGCTGTCGCCGTGTTCGACGCAGTCGCCGGCGTGGAGCCCCAGACCGAGACGGTGTGGCGCCAGGCCAACAAGTACGGCGTCCCCCGGATCTGCTTCATCAACAAGATGGACCGGATCGGTGCCGACTTCTTCAAGGCCGTCAACGAGATCAAAGACCGCCTCGATGCCACCGTCGCCCTCATCCAGATCCCGATCGGCGCCGAGGGCCACTTCCGCGGGATGGTCGATCTCCTCGCCATGAAGGCGCTCGTCTGGGACGACGGCATGGGTGAGAAGTGGCGGGACGAAGACATTCCCGAAGACCTGATCGAGGCGGCCGACCACTGGCGCCACCAGCTCGTCGACGTCCTCTCGAACACCGACGACACCATCATGGAGAAGTACCTCGGCGACGAGGAGATCACCGCGGAGGATCTGAGGCAGGCGCTACGGCGGGCCACGATCGCCAACCAGGTCGTCCCCATCATCTGCGGCACCGCGTTCAAGAACAAGGGCGTCCAGCCCCTCCTCGACGCCGTCATCGACTACCTCCCCAGCCCCATCGACCTGCCGGCGGTGAAGGGCCTCGACCTCAAGGGCATCGAGGAGCTGGAGCGCCCGCCGGACGACAAGGCCCCGTTCGCGGCGCTGGCGTTCAAGATCATGAGCGACCCTCACGTCGGCAAGCTCACCTACTTCCGGGTCTACTCGGGGAGCATCAAGAAGGGCGACGCCGTCCTCAACTCCACCAAGGACCGCAAGGAGCGCATCGGGCGGCTCCTGCAGATGCACGCCAACCACCGCGAGGACAAGACCGTCATCTTCGCCGGCGACATCGTTGCCACCGTGGGTCTCAAGCAGACCACCACGGGCGACACGCTGTGCGACCCGAACTCGCCCATCGTGCTGGAGACGCTCGAGTTCCCCGAGCCGGTCATCCACGTGGCCATCGAGCCCAAGACCAAGGTCGACCAGGACAAGCTCACCGACGCCTTGCAGCGGCTGTCGGAGGAGGACCCGACCTTCCAGAAGCACACCGACGTCGACACCGGCCAGACGATCATCGCCGGCATGGGCGAGCTGCACCTCGAGGTGCTGGTCGACCGCATGCTGCGGGAGTTCCGGGTCGACGCCCACGTGGGCAAGCCCCAGGTGGCCTACCGGGAGACCATCCGCAAGCCGGTCGAGAAGGTCGAGGAGCGCTACGTGCGCCAGACCGGCGGTCGGGGCCAGTACGGCCACGTCGTCCTCAACGTCGAGCCCACGGGCCCCGGCGGGGGCTACGAGTTCGTCGACAAGATCGTCGGCGGCATCATCCCGAAGGAGTACATCTCCTCCATCGACGCCGGCATCCAGGAGTCGCTCCAGAGCGGCGTGCTGGCCGGCTACCCGATGGTCGACGTCCGGGCCACGCTCGTCCACGGCTCATACCACGACGTGGACTCCTCGGAAATGGCGTTCAAGATCGCCGGCTCGCTGGCTATCAAGAAGGCCACCCGCCTGGCCCACCCCGTCCTCCTCGAGCCCATCATGGCCGTCGAGGTCGTGACGCCCGACGATTACATGGGCGATGTCATCGGCGACATCTCGAGCCGGCGAGGCCGGATCGAGGGCGTCGACCAGCGCGGTTCGAGCCAGGTCATCAAGGGTCAAGTGCCCCTTGGTGACATGTTCGGATACGCTACCGACCTGCGGTCGCGCACCCAGGGTCGCGCTACCTACACGATGCAATTCCACTCCTACCAGGAGGTGCCCGAGTCGATCTCCCGTGAGATCGTCGCCCGGGTACGAGGCGAGTAAGGGGACTCCCATGGCCAAGCAGAAGTTCGACCGCACGAAGCCGCACCTCAACGTGGGCACGATGGGCCACATCGACCACGGCAAGACAACGC
>CAYZMG010000090.1:0-16420 GCA_964479465.1 uncultured Acidimicrobiales bacterium | reverse complement strand
CACCGACGGCCGACGGGATGACGGCGCCCATGGTGGGGATCACCGAGCCCACGGTGGCGCCGATGCCGACGTGGGCATCGGGCATGAGGGCCACGTGACCCTCCACGATGGGCAGGCGGGCCGTCTTCTCGGCCTGACGGATGGTGTCGGGCTCGATGTCGCTGGCCCAGGAGACGAGCTTGGGGTTGATGGTGGTGGGCATGGTGGACACCTCCTCTCGGTGTAGTTCTTTCTCAGTGTGGTCGGGGAGAATCGAACTCCCATCGCCGGCTTGGCGTGCCGGGGTCCTCGCCGTTGAACGACGACCACGTGATGGACGCCCGGGACTCTCACCCCCGTGTCGCGGTCTGCAGCCGCGTGCCTTGATGCTCGGCCACCGGGCGGTGGCTGCCAGAGAGCGGGTTGAACGCTCGTCTTCCGGGTAACAGCCGGACGTCCGTGCCACTGGACCACCTGGCATCGATTGCGTACCGCGACGGGGAGTCGAACCCCGGCTTCCGGGATGAGAACCCGGCGTCATGACCACTTGACGATCGCGGCGAGAGCGGAAGCGGGGCGACTCGAACGCCCAGGTGCCGCGAGACCCGTACCTGTTTTCGAGACAGGCTCCTCATCCAGCCGGGTCGCTTCCTCGGCAGCAGCGGAAGAGGCGAGACTCGAACTCGCACGGGCGTGACCCCGTACCCGGTTAGCAACCGGGCTCCTGATCCGGCCGGATCCCTTCCGTGGACTGCACTTGGAGCCGGGTTTGGCTCGGCCTCGCCGGCACGATTCGAACGTGCGACGCCCGCCTTCGGAGGGCGGTGCTCTCTCCCCTGAGCTACGGCGAGATGGCGTCGACGGCAGGGGTCGAACCTGCACCCTCCGGCTTCGTAGGCCGGTGCCCTCTCCATTGGACTACGTCGACGAGTGGTGCCACCGACTGCTCGCCCCGGAAGCACGCAGTTCGGGCCTGCGGCCGGACACCTGTCAATGGCCGCTCTTCGAGCGACGCGTGTTCCGAGGCTCGGGACTCGAACCCGTGGCCTTCTGCTCGACAGGCAGTTGCTCTGACCGGCTGAGCTACGGCCGGCGTGTATGCGTGCGCGCCCTGGGCCTCGAACCCAGTCTTCTCCGGGGTAAGAGCCCGGTGCCCTACCTGTCAGGCGTGACGCGCATTGTTGTCGTGGGTCGGAGAGGAATCGAACCCCCTGTGTCGGAAAGACGGCTGGATTACCGCCAGCTGCGCCCCATGGCGCCACCGACCCATGCGGGGCCATAGGGAAATGGCCCCGACGACGATGCTCTGCAGTTGTCAAGATGCTGGCGTCCGGACTGGTGAGCCGGCGCGTATGAGCAGGCTCGGAAGGTGTCGAACCCCCGGCCATCGGTGTTGGAGACCGCGGCGCCACCACTGGCTCGAGCCCAAGTGAACACGCGCATGACGGGGTGCGCGTCAACGATGAGGATGCGGAGCGAACGAAGGAGCGTCAGCTACCAGCGAACGTCGGTACTGCCGGTATTCCCGGCTTCCCGACCAGCCGCCTGTCGCTCATCGAGTGACAGACCGGACAGGCACGGGTACGCGCCGACGCTCAACGGGGCTGTTCCCCGGAGCTTCGTTTCGACGATGTGTATGCGTGCCATGGACATCGATATTAGGCATTCTGCGGACGATGTCAACCGATTATCGGCAAAACCTGAGCACCCGGTAGCGCTTGTCACGAGGCGGACACGCTCCAGCGGCGTAGCCTCTCCTTTCAGTTGCCCCTATGGGCCTGTCGATGGCCCGACGCCGCCGCCAAGAGCGTCCCCCCAATGAGCATGACGAGGAGCTCCCTCTCCCGCCGGTGACGCCGGGCGACAAGACCCGCCGGACGGACCTGCGTGAGCAGCGCCGCCGGCGCCAACACGGCTGCTGGGACCAGCTGATCGTCGCCCCGCTGTGGGTGGCGTACGAGGCGAATCTCGGGACGCTGCTTCGCACCTGCGACGCCGTCGGCGCCTGCATGGCCGTGCCCAGCACGGACCACTATCACCGGGCGCTCGACAGGGGAGACACCCTGCCTCGCCGGCCCCACGTCCACTGGGTGCGGAGGTCCAAGCTGAGCTGGATTAGGCAGCAGCGCGAGACGAGTCGGATTGTCGCTGTCGAGCTGGCCGAGGGCGCCACGCCGCTCACCAGGCTGGCGGCGGCTCGGACGCGCACCGTCGTCCTGCTCGGACATGAGCACCAGGGCGTGCCGGCGGAGGCATGGGACCTGATCGACGAGGTCGTCGAGATCCCGATGGTGGGGCAGGGGTCGAGCCTCAACGTGGCCGTCGCCGGGTCTCTCGTGCTCTACCGGCTCGCCGGACTGATGTAGCGGAGGGCATGGCCATGACACTGCGTCTAACCGAGGACGAGCAGGCGCATTGCGCGAGCGGGCCAAGGCCGAGGTCGGTTCGGCGGCGGCCTGGCCCCAGACGAGGGTCTTCGGCGAGGACGCCTATCCCGACATCTGGACGAAGGCGGCTCGCTCCTGCAGTCCGTGGTCAAGAACCATCCGCTGATCGACGGGAACAAGCGTCTCGTCTGGCTGTCGACTGCGTGTTCCTGGAGCTCAACGGCGTCGCCACCCAGTAGGCCACGAACGACGACGTCTACGAGTTCGTCGTCGGGATCGCCGCCGGCGCCCACACGATCGAGGAGATCGCAGCGGGGCTCCGAGCGCTGGCGCGCTGATCTACGACGCGGCCGGCGACAGCCGGGTTCCGCACGAGGGGCACCACGCCGGCGGCCGCCCCAGGAGCGACTCCAGCGCCGCTTGGTCGTCGACGTGGACCGTGCAGGACTGGCGGAGAAGATGGGCGCGGATCACGTCGACGATGAAATTCAGCCGGTCCAGTGGTGTCTGGCCGTAGCCAGGTGCAGCAGTCGTCCCCTCGGCGATGATCCCGCCGACGTCGATGGAGCGCGGCTCGAAGCTGGCGGGGTCGTCGAAGTCTCCGCCGACCCAGACCTTGGAGAACTGGCCGGTGGGCCGAAGGTCGAGCTCGACCCGCCAGTGGTCGTTGCGCTCCCGGAAGTAGAACGAGCGCCCGTCGACCTCGCCCCACCATTGCTCCGGGAACATGCCGCCATGCGAGCGGATGACGACATCCGGGTGCAGGGCGACCCATGCCGAGAGCTCGGCCTCCTCGGCCTCCCGCTCGGCGGTGATCTGCTCACCCTCCGGCGACGCCCAGAACGCGTCCGCCTCGGCGATCCACTCGTCCCAGTGCCGACGGCGGCCGTCGGGCGTCTGGCGGCACGGGCAGTCGAAGCCGTAGTCGTGAACATCGCTCTCGGGGAGGCGAGGATGGCACGAGCACCCGCAGCGGTCTCCGGACGTCACGTCGTTCCAGACCGTGAGCGCCTCGAGGGCGATCGCCGCGTCCGCCTCGCTGAGGTGCTGCGCGAGGTGGGCGAGGTATCTGGTCCGCGACTCGGTGCGATGGCGCTCGGCTTGCGCGCGGAGTTCCTCGCCGGCGCCGGCCGGGAACTCGATCACATGCAGTTCGGGGCCATCGATCTCCGGCATAGCGCACCCGACGCTGACCCGGATGGCGGCCGCGTGGCAACCGATTTACGCCGTATCAGTCGGTGAGAGCGTCCTCGCCCGGGAGGGAAGCAAGCAGGTCAGGCAGATCATCCATGATCGTCGCCCAGAGGACGTCGAGGTCAATGGCGAAGTAGTGGTGGACGAGCCGGTCGCGCATACGAGCTGCCGCAGGACCAAGGAACCGACGGATAGGTCTGGCGTGTCGGCTCGCTCACCTGCTTGGCCGCACTCGCCGACGATCTCCACGAGTTTCGTCAGGGCCAAGCGGAGCAGCTCATTGTCGTCGAGCGTTTGTCGTGTCGTGCCCTGAGAGAACCGCAGGGCCTTCTCGGCGGCTTCTCGGAGGTGGGCGATCCGAACGAGGTCTTCAGGCGGCGTCATACAGCACGCGGGCGGTGGCCGAGACCTCGTCCCGGAAGTGCCGGCTCAGGTCGGCCGCGGTGCGAAGGTCGACCTCTCGCCCGAGTAGCTCCGCCAGTTCCAGTTCGAGCGCCGCGAGCTGGAGCAGCCCGGGGACCCGGCCCGGCTCGAACTCCACGAGCAGGTCGATGTCGCTATCGGGCCGGGGCTCGCCTCGAAGCGCTGAGCCGAACAGGCCAAGTCGTCGCACCCCGTTCGCGCGACAGAACACCCCCAAGACGTCGTCGTCGATGGTGACTCCCGGCGCCAGCTCCACGTCGCCAGTGTTGCAGCCAGAGGGATGCCTCGCCGACGTGCTAGTGCTCCGCCCTTCGGTTTGCCGCCGCCACTTGGCGCGATGCGGGATCAGGCTATGCCGGTCCGCACGGGAGACATAGGATCACCCGTGGCGCTTCAGGCGCCCCGTCCGCTTCGCCCACCGCTCGCCGGCGGAGAACACGGCCACCGACAGCGGGATGAGGACTACGGCGAACGCAATCATCGCCGCCAGGTCACCCCACGCGCCGGAGATGCCGCGCCCGTCGATCAGTGCGGCGCGGACCGACCGCAGCAGGTACGTGGCCGGCGAGAACCACGACGCGACCCTGAGCAGGCCCGGCAGCGTCTCCACCGAGTAGTAGACGCCCGAGACGAGCAGCACGACCGCCTGCACCATGAACGACAGCTGCTCACCCCGCTCGGGGTAGACGAGGGGCAGCACGCCGGCCAGGATGCCGAGGCCGATCAGCGAGAAGCTGCCCACGAGCACGACGACGGCGAGCGCCGGCCAGTTGGCGCCGGCCAGGTCCACCGTGAAGAACGGGAGCGAGATGGCCATGATCAGCGACGTCCGCAGCAGCCCGTGCATGACGCCGAACGTCGCGGTGCCGATCAGATGGGCGACCCGGGGCACGGGTGCCATGAGGGTGTGCTCGATCGTGCCCTCCCACCGCTCCCAGGTCACGACCAGGCTGATGTCGTCGAGGACGGCGGACAGGTAGGCCCAGACGAGGGTGCCAATGAGGAGGAAGAGCACGAGGTCGCCGGCGGCGTCACCGCTGACCACACCCTGCTCGCCGAGCTGCTTGGCGATGAAGGTGACGGCCAGGGTGTTCACCACGCCGTAGAAGAGCCACACGACCTCCCAGGCCCAGTGGCGCTTCCACAGGTTCGTCTGGCGCTCGACGAACGCCCAGCCCAGCCCGAGCTGGGCTCGCAATGTCAACGTGTCAGTCATCGTCCGTCGCCTCCTCTTCGTCGTCCTCCACGCTCCGGCCGGTGAGCTCCATGAAGACGTCCTCCATGTCGATCGACTCGACCGGCCGCCCGCCGGCCACCTGCCGGCGCAGCTCCAGCGGCGTGCCCTCGGCCACGATGCGACCGCCCACGAGGAACGCGATCCGGTCGCACAGCGCCTCGGCCTCGTCCATGTCGTGGGTGGTCAGGAAGATCGTGGCGCCGTGGTCGCGCTGCACCTCACGGACGAATGCCTGCACGTCGCGCTTGCTTCTCGGGTCGAGGCCGGTGGTCGGTTCGTCGAGGAGCATCAGGACCGGCGACGTGAGGAACGCCCGAGCCACGGCGATCTTCTGCTGCTGGCCCCGGGAGAGCTCCTTGACCATGGCCCGCTGCCGGTCGCGGTCGAGCCCAAGGCGGTCGAGGATCGCAACGGCGCGCCGGCGGACCTCGCTGCCGGGGAGGCCGTAGATGCGTCCGTAGAACTGCAGGTTCTCGAGGGCCGACATCTGCCGGAAGAACGACGGATCGGCGGAGACGCGGTTGATGAGCCGGCGCACCTGCATGGACTGCAGTTGCACGTCGTACCCGAAGACGCGCACGTCGCCGGCGTCGGCCAGCACGAGGGTCGACAGGGTTCGGATCAGCGTGGACTTCCCCGAGCCGTTGGCGCCGATCAGCCCGTAGACAGAGCCGGCGTCCACCTGGAAGGAGACGTTCTGCAGGGCGCGCACGCGCCTTCGGGGCTTCCTGGACCACGGCGCGCGGGTCCCGGAACTGAAACTCTTGGTGAGGCCGCGGACCACCAGTGGCCGGGCCTGGTCGAGGGACGGCTCAGGGAGAGCCAGGGCGGGAGTGGAGCGTGACATTCGACAGTCCTCATCCGGAGAAGGGCTACGGGGAGCAGGCAGGGCGGCAGGGCCGGCCTGGGCTGGGAGGACTGCGGGCACGAGGCCACCGCGTGGAGCGGTGGCGGGCGTGGACCTAGGCGAAGCCCTCCGCGGCGCGGCCACGGAACCTGCTGAGCAGCGACCTGTAGACGATCATCCGGACCTCCTCGTGGCTTCCGCCGGTGCGGACTCGATCGTACGAGTGCAGCGACAGCCCCGCGTCGAATTTCTCGGAATGCCTCGGGTTGACGAATCGAACCGGCTCGAGACCAACTATGCACCCGGGATACCAGTGTTCAGGGTTATGGTCTAACCTTGAACAAGGGAGGCAATTGAGCAAGGTTGTGCGGAAGCGGTGGCAGTCGTCCTTGGACGGGCTCTCTCGCCGGGACCGGCAGGGCTGCGAGTACGAGGCATACATCCCGGACCTGCTGGCCGAGCGCCAGGTGCGGCTGGACGGAGATGTGGCTGCGGACGTCGCCGATGCCGAAGCGGCGGTCCTGCGGCTGAACGCGTCGGCCGTCGCCCTCGCCGACACCGAGGCGCTCGCCCGTCTCCTGTTGCGGGCAGAGTCCGTCGCCTCGTCCTACATCGAGGGACTTGTCATCGGAGGCCGCAGGCTGCTGCGTGCCGAGGCCGCGCGTTCCATGGGCGATCCACCCGGTGACGTCACCGCCGAGGAGGTGCTCGGCAACATCGAAGCGACGACATGGGCGGTCGACACCCTCGCCAGGGCTTCGACGGTGACGGTCGATGGGCTCCTGGAGGTCCATCGTCGGCTGCTGGCGGGCTCTCGGCTGGCCGATCACGCCGGCAGGCTCCGAACCGAACAGAACTGGATCGGGGGCAGCAGCTTCAACCCCTGCTCGGCCGCGTTCGTGCCCCCTCCTCCCGAGCACGTTCCGGCCCTGCTCGCCGACCTCTGCGCGTTCAGCAGCGACGAGGCCTTGCCCGCCGTCGCTCAAGCGGCGATCGCTCATGCACAGTTCGAAACCATCCACCCCTTCGCCGACGGCAACGGCCGGACGGGACGCGCCCTCATCCACGTGATCCTGCGTCGCCGGGGACTGGCGCCCCGGTTGTCGCCACCGGTCTCGCTCGTGCTGGCGACGTGGTCGAAGTCCTACATCGACGGGCTGGTGGGGACCCGATACGCGGGGCGCCCGGACTCCGATGCCGCACATAACGGTCTGAACAGGTGGATCGCACTCTTCGCAGGGGCATGCCGGCGGGCCGTCGAAGACGCCATTGCTTTCGAGCGCAAGGTCGATGACATCGAGCAGGCCTGGCGCGTCACTCTCGGGCGGGTGCGTGCGGGGTCAGCCGTCGAGCTGCTGCTCAAGGCGTTGCCCGGAGCTCCCATCCTCTCAGTCGGGGGAGCCGCCGAGCTCATCGGTCGCAGCTTTCAGGCGACGAACGAGGCCGTTCGTCGTCTCGAGGGGGCCGGCGTCGTGGCCCAGGTGACGGTGGGTCGACGGAACCGGGCATATGAGGCCCGAGCGATCATCGACGCATTCGCCGCTCTCGAACGCCAACTCGCGAGCCCGGTCGGCGACACCCGTGCCGCACCTCCTCAGCGACCGACACCGGCCCGGCCGGAGCGATCATGGCCAAGCTGACCAAGCGAACGACCGAGCAGCTCCGGTCGTATCTGGATTCCTTGTCGTCCGATGAGCTCGTCGATCTGCTGCTGTCGCAGGCCGCCCGTGACGACGACCTGCGGGACCGGCTCCTCATCGAGTCGGCGAAGGGAGGAGCGGCGGGCGTCGACCACAAGTCGTTCGGGCTGGGACCACCTGATCGTCGCCCCGGCTCAACCCACCGACGAAGTCGCGATCCCTTCGGCTGCCGCGGCGGTGAGGAGGGCGCGGTCCCCTGCGACGACCACGAGGTCGGGGTCACGAACTCGATCGGCGGCGGCGAGGTGCACGGCGTCGTAGCCACGCAGTCGATACAACTCGGCGAGATGCCCGGCGCGCCGGGCAAGCACCTCGTCGAGCTCGACAATGTCGACCTCCTGGTATTTGGTCTCGAGCTCTCGGACCGCGGCTCGGAGCTGCCGAGCGGTCAGCCGTCCGAGACGATGGGCCTGGGCCAGAGCTGCGCGACCCTCGGGATAGACGAGGCGGACACTCACCGCCCGGTCGGCTTCATCCCAGAGTCTGGCGGCCCGGGCGGACCCCGGCTCGGCCACGAGCAGCGGGACGACGGCGGAGGTGTCGAAGTACGCGATCACCGCCGCTGGTCGGCGACGAGATCGGAGACCGTCCCCGTGCCCTTGATCGGCGCTCGGGCGCGGCGCTTCGGCTGAGATGCAGGCGTCACGACCCCCTCGGCGATGAGCCGTTCGAGCACCCGCTCGGCGCCGACCGGAAGCACCCGGGCCACGGCGCTTCCGCGATCCGTAACGACGACCTCCTCGCCGGCACGCACACGGTCGAGGTACCGGCTCAGGTTATTGCGGAGCTCCCTCACGCCGACCTGGATCACCTGCTCAACTCCCCGAAATGTAGCCACCAGAACACTCTCATTGTAGCCACACTCAACCCGGTCTGTGTCGGCTTCCGTGGCTGATCAATACTGTCTGCGTGGAAGCGGCCGACGCCCCGTGATCCCGCAGGGCTCACCGTTCCTCGCTGTACCGGAGAGCGGCTGGCTGGCGTCGAACGAGGTCGCCTTCGCCATCACCGACGCGTACCCGGTGACGCCGGGCCACAGCCTCGTCGTTCCCCGCCGGCTCATCGGGACCTGGTGGGAGGCGTCGGCTGAGGAGCGCAGCGGACTGTGGTCGTTGGTCGACGTCGTGAAGGAGCGCGTCGACGCCGACTACCGCCCCGACGGGTACAACGTCGGGTTCAACGCCGGCCCCGCCGCCGGACAGACGGTCGGGCACCTCCACATCCACGTCATCCCCCGACACGCCGGCGACGTGGTCGATCCCCGCGGCGGGATCCGCAACGTGATGCCGGGACGGGGGAATTACCTGTTGCGGCCGCAGCCCTTCCTCCCGCCGCTCGTCGACGGCCAGGAGCGCACTTTGCGTCTGGAGCTGCTGCGGTGCCTGCGCAGCGAGTTCTTCGACCGGATCGACCTCGTCGTCAGCTTCATCATGAAGTCCGGCCTGGACATCATCTCGCCGGCGCTGCAGGACGCCATCGAGCGAGGCGCCCGGACGCGCATCCTGACCACGGACTACCTCCAGATCACCGACGCCGACGCCCTCTCGCGTCTCCTCGATCTGGTCGACACCTTCGGCGATCGGGTCGCGGTTCGGGTGTTCAGCGACGCGGCCACCAGCTTCCACCCGAAGGCCTACCTGTTCTGGTCGGCCGACGGCACGGCGGCCCGGGCATTCGTCGGCAGCAGCAACCTCAGCCGGTCGGGCATATCCGGCGGGGTGGAGTGGAGCGTGGGGGTCGAGCAGGTCGGCCCGCTGGTCGACGGGTTCGAGCGGCTGTGGGCGGACCGCCGCAGCACGCCCCTCACCCATGAGCTCGTACGTGCATACCGTGCCCTGTGGCGACCCGACCGAGTCGCCCCACCCGAGGTCGAGCCCGAGCTCGCCGCCCAACCGCCGGCGCCCAGGCCCGTGCAGCGTGAGGCCCTCGACACGCTCGAACAGACCCGCTTGGCCGGCCACGCCGCCGGCCTGGTGGTGATGGCCACCGGCCTCGGCAAGACGTGGCTGGCGGCGTTCGACACCGCCCGGCCCAGCGTCCGGCGGATCCTGTTCGTCGCCCACCGCGACGAGATCCTCCGCCAGAGCCGGGACGTGTTCCGCACGGTCCAGCCCGACGCCGACCTCGGCCTCTTCACCGGCACGGAGAAGCACCCGGGCGCACGGATCGTCTTCGCCAGCGTGCAGACCCTCGCCGGCCGGCTGGATGCGTTCGACCCCGACGAGTTCGACTATGTGGTGGTCGACGAGTTCCACCACGCTTCGGCCCGGACCTACCGCCGCATCCTCGACCACTTCCGCCCCCGCTTCCTACTGGGCCTGACGGCCACGCCCGAGCGGCTCGACGGCGCCGACCTGCTTGCCCTGTGCGGTGACAACCTGGTCTTCGAGTGCAACCTGGTCGAGGGCATCAACCGGGGCAACCTGTCGACGTTCGAGTACTTCGGCATCACCGACTCCGTCGACTACGCCCCCATCCCCTGGCGCGGCGGGCGCTTCGACCCCGTGCTCCTGACCGACGCCGTCGCCACGCAGGACCGTGCGCAGCAGGCGCTCGACGAGTGGCGGCGCCGGGGGGCGGGGCCGACGCTCGGGTTCTGCGTCACCGTCCGCCACGCCGACTTCATGGCCGGGTTCTTCCGCGACGCCGGTGTCGCCGCGGTGGCCGTCCACACCGGCCCGGGCAGCGCCGCCCGTCGCCAGGCCATCGACGACCTGAAGTCTGGACAGGTCGAGGTCGTCTTCTCCGTCGACGTGTTCAACGAGGGCCTCGACGTGCCGACGGTGGCGACGATCCTGATGCTGCGACCAACAGAGTCGCCGGTTGTGTTCCTGCAACAGCTGGGCCGGGGGCTGCGCCGCACCGCGGAGAAGACCTCGCTGGTCGTCATTGACTTCATCGGCAACCACCGCAGCTTCCTCCTCAAGCCCCGTACCCTGCTCGGCGCGGCCACCGGCTCCCGGCCGTCGACCAGAGCGGTCCTGGTCGCCATGCGCTCCGGCGAGTTCGAGCTGCCCGCGGGCTGCTCGGTGACCTTCGATGTGGAGGCGGTCGACATCCTCGCCCGCCTGGCCCGCGTCGGGGCCCGGAGCGCCCTGGAGGACTTCTGCCGCTCCTACGCCGGCGAGGAGGGCCGCCGGCCCACCGCCATGCAGGCGTGGCGGGCCGGTCACAACCCGGCGGCGGCCCGGTCCGCCCACGGCGGGTGGTTCGGGTTGCTGGACCACCTCGGTCTCCTCGACGAGGCGGAGGCCGAGGTGTGGCGGGCGCAGCGCGAGGTGCTCGCCGGCTTCGAGGTCGAGCCGGTGACCAAGTCGTACAAGCTGGTGACGCTGAAGGCGCTGCTGCAGGACGGGACGCTGCGCAGCGGCGCCGGCATCACCCAGCTGTCGTGGACCTCGCACCGGCTGGTCAGCGCCGATCCGCGCCTGGTCGAGGACACCCGGTCGGAGTCGGCCATGCCCGATCCCGTCGGCGCCGACGAGGCGAGCTGGCGGGCGTACTGGCGCCGCTGGCCGATCGCCGCCTGGGCCGGGGAGCTACGCGGCCAGCCGGGCCGGTGGTTCCGCGTCGACGGCGAGCGTCTCGTGCCCACCTTCCGCGTCGCCGACGAGCTCGGGGCCACCTTCGACGCCCTCGTCGCCGAGATCGTCGACTGGCGCTTGGCCCGCTTCCTCTTCGGCCGGGTCGACGTGGCCCGGCTCCGGGTCGGCCAGGCCGGCGGTCGACCGCTGCTGTGGCTCGATCGTGAGCACAACCCCGGGCTCCCGACGGGGGAGACCCGCTTCAACGCCGACGGCGACGAGTACACCGGCCGGTTCGTGAAGATCGCCCTGAACGTCGCCCGCCGGCCCGGGTCGACCTCGAACGACCTGCACGCCCTGCTGCAGCGCTGGTTCGGCCCGTCCGCCGGCCAACCGGGGACCGACCACTACGTCGACCTGGTCAAGGGTGCGGCCGGGCTGCTCCTGCGACCAGCCGCCGACGGCCCCATGCCTGCGGAGGCCGAGGAAGGAACGGCGTAGCCCGGGGTCAATCGAAGAGCGAGGGCTGCGGCGCGGCGGCCTGGCGCGTCGGCTGCTGACGTTCCGCTGCAGCACGGTCCTCGGCTGGTCGATCGCGCAGGGGTAACTGTGAGGCGAGCTTCTGCCCCCAAGCCTTGACCGTTGCCGAGGCGTCGATGGCGGCACTCCGTATCGCCGCCTCCCGGTCG
This sequence comes from uncultured Acidimicrobiales bacterium, assembly GCA_964479465.1. Lineage (GTDB taxonomy): Bacteria > Actinomycetota > Acidimicrobiia > Acidimicrobiales > AC-14 > CADCTB01. The sequence continues at coordinate 4,440 of CAYZMG010000090.1, read as the reverse complement.
GTCTCGGCCAACAGCTTGAGCGCCCGTAGCCGCACCGTGCCGTTCGGCCAGGCACAGCCCAGCTCCGTCAGGGCCACGCGCGCCTCCGGCGGGAGCGAGGCGGCGGCGTCGAGGAGCCCGGCCATGGTCGCGTCGCCGGCGCCGGCGTCCATCCCGCCGATGCGGTCGAGCACGTCGGCGGCCCGACGGGGTTGGTGCCCGACGACGCGGGCCGCCGCCCATCGCCGCAGCGGCGGAGGGATCATGCGGTCGATCACCACCGCGGTCCGGCCGGGCTTGTGGTTCCCGCGCCTGACGCGGACGGTGCCGTCCCGGAGCCACTGCTCGGGCACGGGCCATGCGAGTGTGTCCTCCCAGAGGAAGCCGTCGGCGAGCTGGTCGAGTGCCCGATCGTCGAGGATGCCCGACTGCTCGATGTCGACGATGAGGGGCGCGGTCACGCGCCGCCAGCGGAGGTCAGTGCAGATGAGCTGGGCGGTGCGCAGCGCATGGGCGGGACGGTCCCGGTGGAGCCTCTGGAACGCGCTCACCGCCTCGAAAGTGTTCGGCATCGCCCGCAGGTGGACGTTGCCGACCAGGTACCGCCAAAGGGCGTCGGGCGTCGCCGCTCCGGAGATGCGGGCGGAGTCCTCAAGCCACGGAAGGATCATTCGAGGCCATCGCCCAGCCAGCGCCGGTAGGCGGCCACGGTCGCCACCTCGGGGTGTGCGACCGGGTCGACCGTAATGTCGACGAGCGCGACCGTCCAGGTGCCGGTAGAGCTCCTCACCGTGGCCCGCAAGCCGACGCGAGCACCGCCGTCCTCGACCGCCGTCAGCTCCACTGGCTGGCCCATCGTGGTGGCGCCGGCGGGCGCGTCGAGCAGCTCGTCGAGGACGCAGGCGAACGAGGAGAGCTGCTCATCGTCCCCGTAGGCGTCGACGATGATCTCCTCGATCCGGTCATCGAGCTCGGCGTCGGACCACGACACCCGCTCATGCTGGCGTACCGGCGACGCCGGCGTCGTGATGGGGAACAGTCGTTCTGGGCTTCACCGTACGAATGGCGTGGCGATGCTGCGGTTGTCCGAGAGGTTCTCGCCCACCCCGACCACGAGCTCGGCTCCGACGGCGGCGGCGAGGCGCTCGAGGGTCTCGATGGTAGGTCGGGCTCCGCCGCCCTCCATGCGGGCTAGTCCAAGGCTTTACGGTACCGACGGGGCAAGTTCATCCGGTCGGGTCCTGAGCGCGACGCGATGAGTTCGCCGGGTCCGCCCCGGCGCCCAGGCAATCGCCGAGGTCACAGAACTCCTCGGCGCCGGCCAACGGCACCGCCGAGTGCGCCTGTACGATGTGATAGTGAGCGATAGTCATCGAGACGACGACTGGGACAGCGTTCCTGTCGTGTCGGGGGCGGAATGGGTGGAATCTGTTCGTCACGCGGGTCCGTCGACCCCAGATGACGTGTCAGTCACCTGGGACGGTCGTCGGCTCGACACCAAGGACAAGGTCCTCGCCTTCCTTGCCGAGATCGAAGCCGATCGGACGGCGGGGGTCAGTCTCGATGAGATCTTCAGACGCCAGGACGAGCTCCGTTCTCGAACCTGACATCCACCGCCTCATTGAGGTTCTCGACCGGCACGGAGTCGAGTATCTGGTGGTCGGAGGAGTGGCCGCCCGGGCCTACGGAGCCGTTCGCCCGACCGGTGACGCCGATTGCCTTGTCCGGCGAACGGTGGACAACTTCGAGCGGCTGGCGGCGGCGATGCTGGAGTTGCATGCGCGGCTTCGCGTGCAGGGGCTCTCTGATGCCGAGGCCGCAGCCCTTCCTACGCGTCTCGACGCCACATCGCTTGGCCGCATGGAGATCTGCGTGGAGCCGCCGGAGCTCATCGACGGGCGGCGGATGTGGGAACTTCGGCAATCAGAGCTCGTCGATGGAGCCGGCCATCGCCGCCACTCCCTCGGGCGGTCCGCCCGAGGCCAGCCAGGCGATGGGCGACACTGCTTTGTCCTGGAGGGTCAAGTCGGAGTTCGGCGTCGTGAACCACCGGACCACCGCCACGGGATGCAACGTCGGAGGCAGCCTCCGCACCACACCCACGACACCCGGGATGATGCCGTTCGACTCAAGCTGGAAGTTCGGAATGAGCCATCCCCCTCGGTGCTTGAAGGCGTAGAGGGAGCGGGCGTAGATCCGCTGGCGGACACGACTGGGGTCCACGCCCAGCCGTTTGGCCAAGGTAGCGACGGTCGTCGACTGGGAGACGATCTCGGCATGCGCCGCGGCAAGTCCGGCGATCGGGCCGAGTTCGTCGGCGCGCAGCGGCTGTAGGGACGCACCCAACCTCTGAGCGTGGACTGCTGTACCTCGCCGAGGTACTCGACCGGGCGGACGTCGACCACGCTGAGCGGCCCGGCCCGATCGGCGAACTCCTCCAGCGCGGCCGCGAACTCTTCCTCGTTGACGCCGAACCGTCGCTCGAGCAGCTCGTGGAGCGTCATCGCCATTGATCCTTCTCCTGTTCCCTCCTGACAGGATAGAACAGGAGAGTGGGGTCGACGGCGAGCCGTGCCGGCGCCCGTCGCGCCGATCGGACTGGCTTCACGCGACCGAATCGGGGAAGGCTCGGGACATTGATCGGCTTGTAGAACGAGGTCATCGCGGGACCCCTCGACGCCGCCGCGAGTGCGCCCGCCGACCGCCGTCGAGTGCGGCTGGCCAAATGGCGCCGGCGCATTTGGGTAAATGCGAAAGTGGGCCATCTAATGGGCCATCTTTCGCCCTCGGACAGCCCGGTTCGGGATGGCCCACCCTGTGCAAAACGTTATCCACAGGACGGGCCAAAATGGCCTCTGACCTGCGAGGATGTGTCCGAGCTGCACCGGACGGACCTGTGGAAAACCACCGCCCAGGGCCTTTCCTAAACCGTGTGTCGCCACAGTCGACGAGGGAGGAGTCGAACCTCCGGCATCCTCTTTGTAAGAGAGGCGGTCTGGCCACTGACCTACTCGTCGCGAATGCACGTAGGGCATCGTGGAGTCGAACCACGTCATCCCGCGGTATCAGCGCGGTGCCGTCACCGTCTGGCTCGCCTCGGAAGCACGCATTTCGGGCCTGCGGCCCGAACGCCTCTGCGAGGCGGGCGTGTTCCGAGGCTCGGCTCATACCCCTCGAGCTGGTGGTCCCGGCAGTGCTCGAACCTGCTCCTGCCGGGTTTCAACCGGCCGCTCCACCGTCAGAGCTTCAGGACCAATGCCTCGCCCGGGAACCGGACGACCGGAGGGGGCGCCCTTGCGGGCATTCATTTGCAGATGAAGTAGCCCCCGGTCTGCGCATCGGGCGAGGTGAAGCAGGCCGGCGGCGGGGAATCGAACGGAGCGGCGAGCGAATCGGAGCGAAGCGGAGGTGAGACCAGCCGCCCGCTCTTTCTCGGTTACGACGCGAGCGTCCTTGCCCTCAGGACCTCACCGGCAGGGTGGTCCCGCCCGAGCTGGGCACGTCGGGCGGGACCGGGTACTGCAGGCCTACGTCAGGTTCCCTTGTAGTTCAGGATCTGATGCAGGGTGTGCAGGACGGTGACCAGGTCGGCCTGGTCGGCCATGACCTGGTCGATGTCCTTGTAGGCGGCCGGGATCTCATCCAGCAGGGCGCCGGCCCGGTCCGAGAGCCACACCTTGCCGGCCATGGCCGTGGCCAGGTCGGCGTTGGTGAACAGCTTGCGGGCCTTGGTCCGGCTGTAGCGGCGGCCGGCACCGTGGCTGCACGACGTCCAGCTCGCCTCGTTGCCCTTGCCCTCGACGATGTAGCTGCGGGTGCCCATCGAGCCCGGGATGACGCCGAGGTCGCCGACGTCGGCCCGGATGGCGCCCTTGCGAGTCACCCAGAGCTCCCGGCCGCCGTGGACCTCCTGCTGGGTGAAATTGTGATGACAGTTGATCCGCCGGGTCTCCTTGCCGGTGCCGATGAAGCGAAGCACCTCAGTCAGCGCCCGGTCCATCATCGAGTTGCGGTTGGCCTTGGCGTAGTCCTGGGCCCAACCCATGTCGGTGACGTAGGCTTCGAACTCCGACGTGCCCTGGACGAACCAGGCCAGGTCGGGGTCCTCGAGGGCGAGCTGGGCCTGCTTGGCCAGCCGCCGAGCCTTGGCGATGTGCATCTGGGCCAGCTGGTTTCCGATGCCCCGGCTGCCCGAGTGCAGGACCACCCACACCCGGCCCCGCTCGTCGACGCACAGCTCGAAGAAGTGGTTGCCCGAGCCCAGCGTGCCGAACTGCTTGGCCGCCTTGTCGGCCTGGGCGGCCGACAGCGATGTCGCAGGACGGTGGTTCGACATCCACCGACCGGCGGCGTTACCGGCCTTGTCGTGACCCTTGCCCACGCCGGCGGGCACCGCCCGCTCGATGCGGCCGAGGAGCGGCTCGATGTTGTCGGGCAGCTGGTCCTCGGTGACGTCGAGCT
>CAYZMG010000089.1:0-16555 GCA_964479465.1 uncultured Acidimicrobiales bacterium | reverse complement strand
GCGTTGTCTTGCCGTGGTCGATGTGGCCCATCGTGCCCACGTTGAGGTGCGGCTTGTTGCGTTCGAACTTCTGCTTGGCCATCTCTCGTCCTGTCCTTTTGATGCTGTTCGTGTGGATGCGGTAGCGGCGGGCGGACTCGAACCGCCGACCCCTCGATTATGAGCCGAGTGCTCTTACCAACTGAGCTACGCCGCCAGATGTCAAAAAAGCTGCGAGCCCCCTATCGGAATCGAACCGATGACACCAGCCTTACCATGGCTGTGCTCTGCCGACTGAGCTAAGGGGGCAGTTCCACAGATGATAGTCAGCCGGCCCGGGGTCGCTGTCCGGTTAGCCCGGCCGGACGACGCCGAGGCCATCCGTACCATCTACAACCGAGAGGTCACCGAGTCGACGGTGACCTTCGACCTCGTCCCCCGTACCCTCGCCGACCAGCAGCTTTGGCTGGAGGAGCACAAGGGCGTCCACCCGGCGGTCGTCGCCGAGCTCGGCGGCGAGGTGGTGGGGTTCGGCTCCCTCGGCCCCTACCGGAGCCGGCCCGCCTACGCCACGACCGTGGAGGACTCGGTCTATGTCCGCCGAGACACCCGCGGCGCCGGCTGCGGCCAGGCCATCCTGGGCGAGCTCGTCCGGCTGGGCACGGTCCACGGCTTCCACGCGGTGATGGCCCGCATCGTCGGCGGCCACGAAGCCTCGATCGGGCTGCACGCCCGTTGTGGGTTCGAGCTGGTCGGCGTCGAGCGGGAGGTCGGGCGCAAGTTCGGCCGCTGGCTCGACGTCGTCCTCATGCAGCGACTCTTGTAAGAGCGTGGTCATCTACCGCACCCAACATCTACGCTAGCGGTACCGCGAAGGGCGGCAGCCCCCGATGATCACACCACCTCGAGCCAGCGCCGACGCATCCGGGTACCTCCGGTGACGCCCCGAAACGGGCGGCCACCGACGCGCGAGCTCGTGCAGCGGCAGGCCCGGGCCTTGGGCGACCCGACCCGGTATGACATCTACCGGTTCGTGGCCGAGTCCCGCGCTCCGGTGCGGGTGGCCACCCTCGCCGCCTACCTCGGGTTCAACCACAACGCAGTGCGCCAGCACCTGGCCAAGCTCACCGAGGCCGGCCTGCTCACCGAAGAACGCTCATCGCCCACGACCACCGGCCGCCCCCCGCTCGAATACCGGGTGGCGACCACGGCGATGGGGAGCTGGGGCGCTCCCGGGCCCTATGAGCTCCTCGCCCTCATGCTCCTCGACATCTCCGGCGGAGCCCGCAGCCCCTCCGAGGCCGGTGCCGAGGCGGGCCGGGCATTGGCGGAGAGCTGCGCCGAGGGCGCCGACGCCCTCGACATCGTCGAGACCGAGATGGCGCGACGCGGCTTCGAGCCGCAACGGGAATCCCAGGGCCCGGTCACCGAGCTGGTGCTGGGGCGGTGCCCCTTCCTGGCTGCGGCCAGCGCCCGCCCCGACCTGGTCTGCGAGCTCCACCGGGGCCTGGCCGCCGGCATCCTCGACGGCATGCAGTCCGACATGCAGCTCCGCGACCTCATCGTCCACCCGCCGGCGGAGGCCGGCTGCCGCCTGCAGTTCGAGCGCCGGCCGCCGGCCCCGGCGCCGGCGTCATGAGCCCGGAACTGGGCCCCACGGACCGGCCGACCCATCCCAAGCGCCAGACCTTCGTCCTGCTGGCCGGCGTCTTCGTCGTCGTCCTGCTCCTGGCCGTCATCAGCACGCTGGCGGCCTGAGCGGTGCTGCGTCAGATCACCGGGTTCCACCAGGACGAGGCCGGCGGGTGGGTGGCCGAGCTGTCGTGCCTGCACGGCCAGCACATCCGCCACAGCCCTCCGTTCCAGAACCGTCCCTGGGTCCTCACCGACGCCGGCCGTGAAGAGCACGCCGGCACCGACATCACCTGCCCCCTGTGCGACCGGGCCGAGCTCCCGGGGGGCCTGGAGGTGACGCGGACCGCCGGCCCCTTCGACCAGGACGCGATCCCGCCGGCGCTGCGCAAGGACCACTTCGTGGGCGAAGGGCGCTGGGGATGCGTTCGGGTCGTCGAGGGAACGGTCGGCTTCGTGATGGCGACCGAGCCGCCCATCGAGCGACGGTTGGGCGCCGGCGACCACCAGGCCATCCCCCCGGGCGTCGCCCACCACCTCGTGGTGGACGGGCCGGCTGTGGTCGCCGTCGACTTCCTCGTGCCGGCCGCTTCGGCCTAGGCCTGCAGGCGGGCGATCGCCCGGAGTTCGCCGTAAGACCGGGCCTCGGTGACGACCAGGGCCGGTGAGGACGGGTGGGCCAGCCACCTGGCGAGTTCGTCGATCTGGGTGGCACCCCGGACCTGGAGGAGCACGCTGCCCTCGGGGCCCACGTGGCCGGCGATGTCGCCCAAGAAGCGACGCACCTCCTCGAGGCCGTCCGGTCCTCCGTCGATCGCTCCCGGAGGATCCTCGGGGTAGAGGGCGATCTCGTCGGAGGGGACGTACGGCGGGTCGGCGATGACCACGTCGAACACCTCGCCTTCGGCGAGGACGTCGGCGGCGGTGCCGCACCGCTGCTCCACTCGGTCGCCGCACCCGCCGGCGGCGGCGTTGAGGCCGGCCCACCGGCAAGCTGCCGGGTCGCGGTCGACCTGCACGAGGCGGGAACCGCTCATGACCGCAGCGGCGAGGCCGATGTGGCCGGCGCCGCACCCGACCTCCAGCAACGGCGCGCCGGTCGCGACCAGCTCCGCCGCCCACTCGGCCTGGGCGAGGGTCCACATCCGGGGACGCAGGACGGACGCGTCGAACGCCACCATGATCGGCCCGAAGTCGATGGGCTCCTGGGTGGCCAAGGTGGTCACTGGTTCACCATCGTGGAGGTCACGAGGCCCGGCGCTGCTGCTCGAGGAACGTGCCGGCCATGGCGTCGAAGAAGCCGGCGTTGACGATCGAACGCCAGCGAGCACCTCGTACGATGCCGGCGGCCCACCGAGGATCATCGTCGAACGGGACGATGGCCTTGTCGACCCAGTCCTTGCCGTGCCGGGGGTCGACGTTGGCGTGCTCCACGTAGAAGTCGAGGGCGTCAGCGCCGGCGCCGGTGCGCTCCAGTGCCGCCACAACCTTCCGGCACCGGGGCCCGGCCTGGAGCTCCAGCAGGCCGAGAGCGCCGAGCAGCTCCGGCTGCAGCCAGCGGTTGGTGGCCAGCAGTCCGGTGAGCACGGATCGCTCCAGTGCCTCGACGGGTTGGCGGTCCCGGGCCGGGCACGACAGGCCCAGGGCCCGGCTCAGCTTCCGGTGCAGCTCGGTGTGGACCCTCGCCAAGGAGCCGTTGCCCATCTCGTCCCAGTAGTTCTGGGCCAGCTCCAGCTTGGCGGTGCCGTCAAGGCCGATCTGGCAGGCAGCGACCAGATCGTCGAAGCCGCCGTCGGGCCCGCCTTCGAGGGAGAGGAACTCGACGATCTCCTGCGGGCCGGCGTCGTGAGCCAGCCACTCGTAGACTTCCGGGACCAGGCCCCGGACGCCGATGGTCCGCATGGCCACGGAGGGCCGCTCGGGGAGGTCCCACCCCGCGGTGTCGTCCCGGCGGGCCAGCTCGGCGACGAGGGCCTCCTCCAGCCGCCACTTGATGTCGGCCACGGCCGGATGGTGCTGGAGCCGCTCCCGACCGTCGAGTTGCCCGAGGGGTGACGTGTGCAGGTCGTGGATGGCCGAAAGGCTCAGGAGGAGGTCACGCCAGTCGACCGGATCGGCGCCGGCCAGCGCCTCCAGACCCCGGCCGCCGTCCGACAGGGCGGTGCCGACCTGTGTGAAGAGCGGATGAAGAACTGTGCGTCCCGACACGACCACGGAGTACCCCCACCCAGTTGGGGGCAAACCGTTCCGCTCTGTGTTGGTTAGATGGTTGGTGGGCCGGGAAGGATTCGAACCTCCGTAGGCTGTGCCGGCTGATTTACAGTCAGCTCCCTTTGGCCGCTCGGGCACCGACCCAGGACTGCGGGAACGACGATAGCGTCTGGGCGTGCCCACGTTCGACGTCGTCTCCGAGGTCGACCTCCAAGAGGTCAGAAACGCAGTCGACCAGGCCCACCGTGAGGTGGCGACCCGGTTCGACTTCAAGGACACCGGCTCGACCATCGAGCTCGGTGACGGGGAGATCCAGCTCCATTCGTCCACCGAAGACCGCCTGCGGGCGCTCGTCCAGGTCCTGGAGGAGAAGCTGGTGCGCCGGCAGGTCTCCCTGAAGGGGCTGACGTATGAGAAGGTCGAGGAGGCGTCGAAGGGCACGGTGCGCCAGACGATCTCCCTCGCCGCCGGCATCGACGACACCAAGGCCCGGCAGATCAACCGGTTCATCAAGGACCGGGGCACCAAGGGCGTGTCGTCGCAGACCCAGGGTGATCAGGTCCGCGTCACGGGCAAGAAGCGGGACGACCTTCAGAACCTCATCGCCGCACTCAAGGCGGAGGACTTCGGCATCCCCCTCCAGTTCAAGAACTTCCGGGACTAGCTCCCGCCGGTCAGGACCGGCGCCAGCGCCCTTGGCGTGAGCGGCGCCAGGATGGCCAGGGCGACGAGGCGGCCCTCCCGCAGGGCGTCCGCCTGGATCTGGGCGGCCGTCGCCTGGCTTTGCCAGTCGATCCGGCTGGCCATCCGGGCCAACTGGAGCTGGGCCAGCCTGATGGTGCCCCCGCCGGCGCTCACACTCGACGCCCACAGGAGCGGCCCCACGGCGCGTCCGGCGACGGACGGTGACTGGCCGTCGAAACGCCGGAGCACGCCGGCGCCGGTCACGGCCCGAGAGACGCCGAGGCTGTTGGCCGCGAAGAGGGCCGACGCGTTGTTGATGGCGTCGTTCAGCCAGCCGTCGAGGATCGGCTTGGGGTTGACGGCGGCTCCGCCGCGGGGATGGATCTCGAAGTGGACGTGGGGGCTACCGCCCAGCGCGTTCCCGCTGTCGCCGAGGTAGCCGACCACGTCGCCTCGCTTGACCGCCGAGCCGTTGCGGAGGTTCTTCGCGAACCCGTCGAGGTGGGCCATGTAGTAGAAGGTGCCGTCGGGCTCGGTGACGTAGGCGCCCTTGCCGCCGAGGCCACCGTCGGTGAACCTGACGACGCCGGCCGCCGGCGCCGTGACCGGCGTCCCCCGGGGCCCGAAGATGTCCGTCCCCTGGTGAAGGTGGAAGGGCGGTCCGAACCGGGGGTGCCACCAGTCGTCGGAGTAGTCGGCCATGCCGGCGACGGGGAAGCGGCCGAAGCCCAGCAGGGCGGCCTCCTCGGCGGTGAGGCCGAGATCCTGCATGGGCCGCAGCGCGTCGAGGAGGGGCCTGGTCGACCGGGCGCCGGTGCGGCGGATGGAGTTGATGAGTGGGATGTACTCCTGCGGGATCACCCCTGGCGCCGGCTTCGTGGTGGTGGTCGTGGCCGGCGTCCCCGGCTTGGGTGCGGCGCCGGCCGGCGCCGGCGGCGCCGTGGTCGGGGGGGCCGGCGCCACCGTGGTGGTGGGTAGGAGCTTGGCGACCAGATCCTCGAGCAGGTTGAGCGTGGTCGGCGTGGTGGCCGGCGGCGTCTGGGCGCCGGCCTGACCGCCTATCAGGAGCGTCCCGATCAACCCGAGGACCGTCACCCCGACCGCGACAGATGAGCGAAACCTTTCCGTCACGATCTGGTTCTCTTCGCCACCCCCCGCCAGATCTCCTGCCCGCGTCAGGCGCCCAGAGCCGGAGGCGACGTCAGGAGCGCCACTCGCCGGCCCGGAGGCGGGCGATGCGGTCCTCCATCGGAGGGTGGGTGGTGAAGAGGTTGGCGAACTGTACCCGCCGGCCCGAGAGGGGGTTGACGATGTACTTGGACGCCTGGGTGGGGTCGACCGCCATGGGAACGGCCCTCGCCCCTTGCTCGAGCTTGGCCAGCGCCCGGGCAAGGGGTTCACCGTCGCCGATCAAGCGGGCGCCGGTGCGGTCTGCCTCGAACTCCCGGCTGCGGCTGAGGGCCATCTGGATGACCATGGCTGCGATCGGGGCGAGAAGGCTGAAGGCGAGCAGGGCCAGAGGGTTGGCGTGGTTGTCGTCGTCGCGACCACCGCCACCGAACATGGCCCCCCACATGGCCATGCGCGCGACAAAGGTGATGCCCATGGCCACCGCCGCGGCCACCGAGCCGATGAGAATGTCGCGGTTGCCCACGTGGCTGATCTCATGCGCCAGCACACCCCGCAGCTCATTCCAGTCCAGGATGCTGAGGATGCCGCGGGTGACGGCCACTGCGGCGTGGTCGGGATTGCGGCCGGTGGCGAAGGCGTTGGGCTGCATGTCGGGCGTCACGTACAGCTTCGGCATGGGCATGTTGGCGGCCGCCGTCAGCTCACGGACGATCCGGTAGTACTCCGGCATCTCGGCCTCGGTGACCGGCACCGCCCGCGCCGACTTGATGGCGAGCGAGTCGGAGAACCAGTACGAGCCCCCGACGAAGACCAGGCCCAGGACCAGACCGATGAACAGCCCGCCCCGGCCGAAGAAGCTGCCGATCATCATGAGCAGGCCACCGAGTGCGGCCAGCAGCGTGAAGGTCTTGATCGTGTTCTTGCTCATTGTCCTCTCCCGAAGCGTTCAGGTCTCTAAACGCTTTCACACCCCGCCTAGTTCCGCAGCGCGGGGATGGGAGAGTCAGTCCCCGACGTGCTGGAACGAGTGCTCCAGCAGGTGGTTCAGCGCCTGCTTGTCGAGCGCATCCTTGTCGAGTGGGTCGTGGTCGGGCGCATCGGCGGCGGGGTCAATGAGACGGCTCAACGCTGCGCCGAGGGCCTTCACGGTGACCGGCTTGGTCACGTAGGCGTCCATGCCGGCGGCGAGGCACTTGTCCTCGTCACCCTTGATGGCCGAGGCGGTCAGGGCCACGATCGGGATGTGGTGACCAGGCGGTTCCCGGCGCCGGATCTCCTCGGTGGCCTCGTACCCGTTCATCTCCGGCATCTGGCAGTCCATCAGGACCGCGGCGTAGGGCACGTGCTCCACAGCAGCGACGGCCTCCGCGCCGTTGGCGACGACATCGACCCGGTACCCGAGGCGCTTGAGCATGGCCGCCGCCACTTTCTGGTTGACCGGGTTGTCCTCGGCCACCAGCACCCGGACGGCGCCGGCCCCAGGCGACGCCGGCGCCGGCACCGGGTCGGCCACGGGCTCGACGGCCAGTGGCTCCCCGACCGCGAGGGCGACGGCCAGAGCGTCGAGCAGCTCCGAACGGCGCACCGGCTTGGTCAGGTAGGCGGCGATGTTGCCCGAGGTGCCCCCTCGAGCCGTCGAGGCGGAGGTCAGCATGATGACGCGCAGGTGTTGCAGGGCGGGGTCGGCGGCGATGACCTGGCTCAGGTCGAGACCGTCCATCCCCGGCATGTGGCGGTCCAGGAGGGCGATGTCGGGCATCGTGTCGGACTCGACCGCCCGGCGAAGCAACTCGAGCGCGGAGCTGGCGTCGGCCGCCGAGACCGTCGTCATCCCGAAGGCGGCCAGTTGCCGCTCCAGGATGGCCCGGTTGGTGTCGTTGTCGTCGACGATCATTGCTGAGGCGCCACTGAGCGACTCGCGCTCGACTTTGGCCGGCTCCCGGTCGGGGCGGGCTTCGAGGTGGGCGGTGAACCAGAAGGAGCTGCCCTCGCCCACCGTGCTCTCCACGCCGATATCGCCGCCCATGATCCCGACGAGCCGCTTGGAGATGGCCAGTCCCAGACCAGTGCCGCCATAGCGCCGGGTGGTGGACGCGTCGGCTTGGGCAAAGGACTCGAACAGCCGCTGCTGGTCGCCGGCGGCGATCCCGACGCCGGTGTCGCGAACCTCGAACCGGAGCATGTCGGCGGCACCCGGCTCGCGGCGGACTGTCACCTCGACCTCACCGCGGTCGGTGAACTTGATGCCGTTGCTCACCAGATTGGTCAGTATCTGGCGGACCCGGCCCAGGTCGCCCGCGACCACGGCGGAAACATCGGGCGCCACCATGGTGACCAGTTCCAGGCCCTTCTCCTGGGCCGGCGGGGCGAGCAGCTCGCCGACGCCCTCAACCACCTCGCGGAGGTCGAAATCGGAGATCTCCAGCTCCAGCCGGCCGGCTTCGATCTTCGAGAAGTCGAGGATGTCGTTGATGATCTCGAGGAGCGCTTCCCCGGAGCGGCGGACGGTTACGGCGAACTCGCGCTGGTCGACGTCGAGATCGGTGTCGAGCAGCAGACCGGTCATCCCGATCACACCGTTGAGAGGCGTACGGATCTCGTGGCTCATGTTGGCGAGGAACTGGGACTTGAGGCGGGAGCCCTCGACCGCCTCCTCACGAGCGGCCTTCAGCGACGCCAGGGAAACCTCGAGCTCGCCGGTTCGCTCCTCGACCAATGCCACCGCGTAGTCCCGGCGGCGGACCATGGCGTCGATCACCGCGAAGATCGCCATCGAGACCAGGAGGCCGACGACCAGCACGATGAGCGGGAGCCGGTCGACAAGCGACCCCACGAGGGGCCGCTCAGCGGCGACGGAGAGGAGCCACTTGCTGTCGCCGGCGGCGAAGGGGCGCTGGATGGAGCCGGCGCGGTCAATCGGCTGGCCGCTGCGGGCGCTGGTCAGCACGAGCTGGCTCGGATCGGCCTCGGGCGACGCGTACAGCGATCCCACGAGCTCGGAGAAGGGAGCCGACTCCGTGGTCGCGGAGGGCTGGTCGGGGTTGATCATCGACTCCCGGTACACGACAGAGCCCTTGGGAGCCGCCGGCGGGCCGAGGGCAAAACCGATGCTTTTGACGTCGCCGTCGACAAGGACGGGCGTGCTGACGATGACGGGGACCTCGAGGGCGCGGCGCAGGGCGGCGGCCCGGGGCCCGGTGATGACTTGACCTACGGCCAGCTTGCCCCCCGCCAACTCGACCACGAGGCCCTCCGGCGTATCCCGCACGATGGCGACGCCCACCAGGCTCCTGTCGGCCAGGCCGGCGACCTCGTTGAAGCTCTCCGCCGAGCCACCGCTCACCCGGGTGACGGTGCCGATCAGGTTCAGGCGGGCCTGGGTGGAGGAGATGAGATTGCCGAGAAGGAGATTGACCTCGGCGGTACGCTCCTTCAGGAGAACGCGCTCGTGCTTCTCGACCAATCCGTGCGCGGCCCACGCCGCGGCCCCACTGGCGGTGGCGAGCACAACTCCGAAGATGACCGACAGGCCCCGCATCCCCCGGCGAGGACTCCGGCCCTTCGCCGCCGGCGCCCGACCACCGATCGGATCGGAACTGTGGGTCATCATGCGTCCTGTCGCCCCCAAGTCGGCGTGGTCAAACAGACTTCTTGCGGGTGTCATCGGCGCAGGGACCCGATTACTTGAACCAGTCCTGTCGCCGTGGTTGCCCCCGGGCGGTGCTGAGACGCATCCGGACCTCGGGCGGGCTGGATCTGCCGTGTCCACGGCCGAGCCGGACGACCACGACGACCTGTATGTCCGTTTCGCCGAGATCGTCGCCGCCGGCGAGGGCTACCCGCAGGCGCCCGGCCGCCTGGCCGTTGAAGATTTCGACGAGTACTGGCTGGCGGGGAAGGCGCTGGTCGCCGTCGCCCTGGTCTTCGCCTCCAACCCGGCCCGCCGGCTCTACGAGCGCATGGGCTTCGAAGCCGTGGGCCGGGTGCCGGAGGCGGTCGACGGGGAGGACGCCATCGTCTACTGGCGGCGGCTCTGAGCTGGAACGAAGCAGCCGACCAGAAAGGCGCCCGCCGCCTGGCCCCGTTGGAACGGGTCAATTGGGTCACGCTCGACGGAGTTCGCCACCTCTCCAGGATGCCGCAGCTCTGAGTGCGCTACTCGTAGTACCCCGAGTGGATGTAGACGCAGGGCAGGCCTTCCTCGTGGAACATCTCGAGGTTGCGCCGGTCGTCCTCGAAGGCGAGGCGCAGGTCGAACCCGTACGTGCGCAGCTCGCCCACAGTGCCTCGCTTGAACTCCCGGGCCGCGGCGTAGTCCCCGAGGTTGCGCATGATCAGCAGGTCCCAGCGCACGCCGTAGCGCTCGAGCCAGGCCAGGGTCTGCGGCTGCACCCGAACGGGGCGGCCGGTGAGGAGGACGACGGTCAGGTCGCGGTCGAGGAGCTCGAGAAGGCGCGCCACCTCGGCAATCAGCGGATCGTCGCCGCACGCGTCGAAAAAGGCGCGCCAGTTGCGCTTGGCCTCGTCCTCGAGGAAATGCTGGCGACCGGTGGCGTCGGAGAGCACGCCGTCGATGTCGACGAGCACGGCGGCGCCGGCGGCGCCGGCGGCGATCGGTTCGGCCCGCCAGCGCCAATGCGAGGGGATGTCGGCCAGTCCCCTACTCCTCGCCCGGACCGCCGGCGGCCGCCCGCCGCTTGATCTCCTCGACCACGCCGGCGTCGGCCAGAGTGGTGGTATCGCCCAGGTCGCGGCCCTCGGCCACGTCCTTCAGAAGCCGGCGCATGATCTTGCCGCTGCGGGTCTTCGGCAGGTCGTCGGTGAAGATCACCGTATGGGGACGGGCGACGGCGCCGATCTTCTTGGTCACGTGCCGGCGCAGCGCCTCGCCGTGCTCGCTGTCGGCCTCGATTCCGGCCTTCAGCGTGACGTAGGCGATGATCGCCTGCCCGGTCGTCTCGTCCTTGGCGCCGACGACAGCGGCCTCGGCCACGGTGGGATGGTCGACGAGGGCGGACTCCACCTCGGTCGTCGACACCCGGTGGCCGGAGATGTTCATCACGTCGTCGACCCGGCCCATGAGCCAGAAGTAGCCGTCTTCGTCGACCCGGGCGCCGTCGCCGGCGAAGTACCGGCCCTCGAACCTCGACCAGTACGTGCGCCGGTAGCGCTCCGGGTCGCCATAAATCCCCCGGAGCATGGACGGCCACGGCCGCGTAAGGGTGAGGTAGCCACCGCCCGTGGTGCTCACGTCGCCGGCGTCGTCGACCACCTCGGCCCCGATCGCCGGCAGCGGGAAGGTGGCCGACCCCGGTCGCAATGTGGTTGCGCCCGGCATCGGCGAGATCATGATGGCGCCCGTCTCGGTCTGCCACCACGTGTCGACGAGCGGGCAGCGGCCGCCGCCGATGTTCTGGTGGTACCAGATCCACGCCTCGGGGTTGATCGGCTCGCCCACCGACCCCAGCACCCGCAGCGACGACATGTCATGGGCCGCGGGGTACTCGGTGCCCCACTTCATGAAGGTTCGGATGGCCGTCGGGGCGGTGTAGAGGATGCTGACCTTGTAGCGCTCGATGATCGACCACCACCGGTCCTTCTGAGGGAAGTCGGGGCTGCCCTCGTACATCACCGACGTGGCCCCGTTGGCCAGCGGCCCGTACACGATGTAGCTGTGGCCGGTGACCCAGCCGATATCGGCTGCGCACCAGTAGACGTCGCGCTCGGCGTCGAGGTCGAAGACGTACTTGTGGGTGAAGGCGACCTGGGTCAGGTAGCCGCCAGTCGTGTGCATGATGCCCTTGGGCTTGGCCGTGGTGCCCGAGGTGTAGAGGAGGTAGAGCAGATCCTCGGAGTCGACCGGCTCGGGCGGAGCGGCAGCGTCGGCATCGGAGACGCCGGCCATGAGGTCGTGGTACCAGTGGTCGCGGGAATCGTCCCAGGCCACGGGCTTGTCGGTGCGGCGCACGACGACCACGTGATCGATCGACGGCGACTCGGCCACCGCGGCGTCGGCGTTGTCCTTGAGGGGGATGACGTTGCCCCGACGCCAGCCGCCATCCGCGGTGATCAGCACCTTGGCCTCGGCGTCGGTGATGCGGTCCCGGAGCGCCTCCGACGAGAAGCCGCCGAACACGACGGAGTGCGGGGCGCCGAGGCGGGCGCACGCCAGCATGGCCACCGGCAACTCCGGGACCATCGGCATGTAGATGGCCACCCGGTCGCCCTTGGTGACGCCGAGCGAGCGCAGGACGGCGGCGAACCTCGCGACCTCCGTCTGGAGGTCGGCGTAGGTGATGGTGCGGGTGTCGCCCGGCTCGCCCTCCCAGTGGAAGGCGACCTTCTCGCCCCTGCCGGCCTCGACGTGACGGTCGACGCAGTTGTAGGCCACGTTGAGCTTGCCGCCCACGAACCATTTGGCGAAAGGCAGCTCCCACTCCAGGATGGTGTGCCACTCCTCGGACCAGTCGAGAAGGTCGAGCGCCTGCTTGGCCCAGAAGCCCTGCCAGTCGCGCTCGGCCTCGTCGTACATCCATGCGTCGACGACGAGGGCGTCCTTCTTGAACTGTTCCGACGGTGGGAACCGGCGCTCCTCCAGCTGGTAGGTCTGGATGGCGGGAGCGGGCGGGTCGGCCATGGCCCCGGAGCCTACCCACCGCAAGCTGGATAGCCTTCCCGCCCGTGGATGGCCCCGCCGAGCTCACGTGCACGCGGCACCTCAAGCCGACGCGCATCACCTGCGTTACCTGCGACATGCCAATCTGCCCCGAGTGCGCCGTCCGCACCGAGGTCGGTCTCAAATGCCCGGAGCACGCCAGCAAGCCGCCGGCGCCAAGCCGCAGCCGGTGGTCGACCTTCGCCATCCCCCTGATCTTCCTGTTGCTCCTCGGCTTCGCCCAACTGGCCCGCACCACCGGGCGGGGTGACCCCGAGACGCCCCGGTGCCCGACCGAGACGGCGCCCGACGTCGGCATCGGCCCCGCCGGCGGCGGCACGCACTGGCAGGAGATATCGCCCTCCAGCCTGTGCGGGCGCTACGACGCCTCGGTGGCCTGGACGGGCCAGGAGCTGCTCATCTGGGGAGGGGAGAGCTGCGCCGGCGCCTCGTGCCCCAATGACGGGGCCCCGCACCTGGCCGACGGAGCGGCGTACAACGTGGCTAACGACGCCTGGCGGAAGCTGGCCACGTCGCCGCTGTCGGGACGGGAAGCGGCGGCGACGGTCTGGACGGGCACGGAGATGATCGTCTGGGGCGGCACGACCGGGCAGGCGCTGGTGGCCGACGGGGCGGCGTACAACCCGGCCGAGGACACGTGGCGGCCTCTCCCCGGCTCGCCCCTGTCCGCCCGTACGGCATCGGCGGCGACCTGGACGGGCCGGGAGATGCTCGTCTGGAGCGGCAGCGAGACGGCCGACGGCGCGGCCTACGACCCGGCGGCCGACCGCTGGCGGCCGCTCGCCGCCGCGCCGCTGTCGGGCCGGAGCTCGCCACTTGCCGCCTGGACAGGCAGCGAGATGGTGGTCTGGAGCGGGAGCGGGCTAGGCGACGGAGCGGCCTACGACCCGGCGGCCGACCAGTGGCGCATGATCGCGCGCTCCCCCATCCCCGGCCGCTTCGCGCCGGCAACGGTGTGGACCGGGCGGGAGCTGCTGGTGTGGGGCGGGGATTCCGAGCAGACCTTCGTCGCCGAGGACGGCGCGGCCTACGACCCGGCAGCCGACCGGTGGCGGACTCTGCCGCCGGCGCCGGTCGCCGCCCGGGCGGCACCGGCTTCGGTGTGGTCGGGGCGGGAGATGCTCGTGTGGGGCGGCATCGGCCAGCCCGGCGCCGGCGACAACAGCCCCCTCGACACGATTGTCGAACGACGCACGCTGCTCTCCCCCATCGCCGACGGCGCAGCCTACGACCCCGCCACCAACCGCTGGCGGGTGCTCGAGCCGGTGCCGCTACTCGGCCGGGGCTTCCCCATCGCCACGTGGGACGGCCAGGGCATGATCCTGTGGGGTGGGCTGGTGGTAGTCAGCTCGCCGGCCTCGGCGTCCGAGGGCGTGCGCTACACCCCCTGAGGTCGTACCCACTCCAGGACGCGGAATCCGCCCAGGCCGGTCTCGTCGGTAAGGGCGGCGGCCTCGTGGACCCGGCTGCGGGCGACGAGCGCCTGCAGGTCTCCGATGTGGGCCCGCTCGTGCCACGCGGCGCGGGCCTCGGCGGCCAGCTCGTCGATGCCGAACGCCCGGAGGAAGTCGGCCTGGCTGCGGTTCACCGTCGCCGGCGGTAGTTGGTCGACGGCGACCTCGCAGGTGATGTCCTGGTCGCCCAGGCCGGCGAGGGGGTAGGTGCCCCGCCCGTGGCCGCGGTAGGTGCGGACCCAGTCGGTCCAGGGCCGGCGGGCCAGCGACCCGGTCATCTCTGCGTAGTCGATGGCGACGACCCGCCCTTGCCTGACCAGGCGGCAGGCGTTGTCGACCCAGTCGTGGGCCGCTCGCTGGACCGGGATGCGCGCGCCGGCAGGGGCGTCGAGCTCGGCGCCGGCGCCGGCGCCGGCCGGCACCAGGACCTCGGCCAGGTCGGCACCGACCCGGACCTCCGCCCAGCCGCCGGCCTGGCGCTCCAGGAGGCCGAAGGGCAGGTTGTCGAGCAGCTCGTTGGCGAGCACCACGCCGGCGAACGGTTCCTCGGGCAGGGCACCCGCTGACTCCACGCCGGCGGGGTGTTGGCCCCGCAGGGCCGCCGACCGCTCGACGGCGACGTAGCGCAGTGCCGGTCCGCACGCCGGCGCCGCGGCCAGCACGGCCTTGGCCAGCGCCCCCCGGCCGGCGCCGGCCTCCACCACGGTGAACGGGGCCGGGCGGCCGAGCTCGACCCACCAGGCGTCGAGGGCCCGGGCCAGGACGGCACCGAACAGCGGCCCGACCTCGGGGCTGGTCAGGAAGTCGCCCGAGCGACCGGCCGACCCGCCCGTCTCGTAGAACCCGAGCGTCGGGTGGTACAGCGCCAACTCGACGACCTGCTCGAAGCCCAGCGGCCCCTCCCGCCGGGCTCGCTCCGCGATCAGTTCCGTCAGGGAACCAGTGACGCCAGGTCTCCGAAGTTGGCCAGCGTCTGCGGGTAGACCCCGACGGCAACGACCAGCGCTGCGGTGATGCCCAGCGCGGCGACCAGCGGCGCCGGCACCCGGATGCGGGTCGTGTCGCCGTCGGGCACCGGGTTCATCCACATCTCCTTGGCGATGGCCGCGTAATAGAAGAGGGCGATGACCGAGTTGACCGCCACCACCACGCCCAGGAGTAGCGCCCACGGCGTGCCGGCGTCGATCACGGCCCGGAACACGAAGAACTTGGCCCACAGACCGGCCAGCGGCGGGATGCCGGCCAGGGAGAACAGGAAGATCGTCATGATCACCGCCAGCCCCGGGGCGTACTCGTACAGCCCGCCGTAGGAGCTGATCTCTCCCGACCGGGTCTTGCGGGCCACGGCGATGACGACGGCGAAGGCGCCGAGGTTCATCGCCGCGTACACCAGGAGGTAGACGACGGCGGCGGTGAACGCCGATTGCGACGCCTGGCCGGGGCCGGCGCCGGCCACGGCCAGCGGCACCAGGATGTAACCAGCCTGGGCGATGGACGAGTAGGCCAGCAGGCGGACGATATTGGTCTGGCGCAGGGCGATGAGGTTGCCGACCGTCATCGTCAGCGCGGCGAGGATGCCGAACAGCGGGCCCCACACGTCGTCGCGCCCGAAGAAACCGATGAAGATGAGCTGGAGCAGAGCGACGAAGCCGCCGGTCTTGGACGCCACGGACAGGAAGGCGGTGACCGGGGTGGGGGCGCCCTCGTAGGTGTCGGGCGCCCAGGAATGGAAGGGCACCGCCGACACCTTGAAGGCGAAGCCCACGATGATGAAGACGATGGCCAGGGTGACCAGGGGCATCTCGGCGGCGTTGCCGGCCAGCTGCTCGCCGATGTCGGTCAGGATCGTCGTGCCGGTGAATCCGTAGATCAGCGACATGCCGTAGAGCATGATGGCCGAGGCCAGCACGCCCAGTAGGTAGTACTTCAGCGACGCTTCGTTGCTCTTCAGATCTCGCTTGCGCCAGCCCGCGAGCATGTAGGCCGGGATGGAAAGCGTCTCCAGGGCGACGAAAATGGTGATGAGGTCGCGCGACGACGACATGACGACCATGCCCAGCAGCGAGCACAGCATGAGGAAGTAGTACTCGCCCTCGTAGTAGTCGCCGTCCTCCACGTAGTTGATCGACATCAACAGGACGACGAAGCCGACGCCCAGGAACAACGCTTTGAGCACCAGGGCGAAGTCGTCGACCACGTAGGCCCCGCCGACCATGGTCCGGACGTCGGTGTCGGAGAGCGCTAGCGACAGGATCGGCACCATGGCGGCAACCAGGCCGAAGGCGGCGATGTTGGGGAGCAGCCACTTCCGCGACTGGTCGAGGAAGAGGTCGGCCACCAGCACGATGGCGATGACCAGGAGGAGGATGATCTCCGGCGCGAGCCCGTGGTAATCGAGGGTGGGCGGGGTGAACGGCATTCGCTACCTAGCGGCCGGTGCCGGCGGCCGTGTTGCCGAGAGCGTCGACGCCGGCGGTGACGACGTTGACCGCAGGGTCGATCATGTCGAACAGCAGGTGGGGGAAGATGCCGAAGAGGAGGATGCCCACCAGGAGCGGTGTCCAGGCGATGTACTCCGGGAGGTGCACGTCGTGGATGTGGGCGTTCTCGAACTCGGGCTTCACCGTGCCCATCGCCACCCGCTGAAGCATCCACAGCAGGTAGCCGGCGGCGAAGACGGTGCCGATAGCGGCCACCGCCATGTAGGTCCGGAAGATCGCCTCGCTCAGCCCGTCGGCCGGCTGGTACGCGGAGAGGATGGCGGGGAACTCACCCCAGAACCCGGCCA
>CAYZMG010000088.1:0-16636 GCA_964479465.1 uncultured Acidimicrobiales bacterium | reverse complement strand
GGTCCAGCACCGTGGTGTGGCTGGCGGCCCAGTCGACCCGGTGGTCGTTCTCCAGGAAGGCCACCGAACTACAGCCCTCGACCGCGCAGCTCGGGTAGAGCCATTCCAGGGCCGTCTGCTGGGTTGCGTTGGCCCGCCGGCCCAGATGGGCGACCCCCACGACCTGTTCACCCTTGGTGATCACCGCGGCCAGGAAGGGGTCACCGGTGTCGATCAGGTCGCGGATGGCCGATGCGGCCACCGGACTGAAACCGGCCAGCTCGCACACCTCTCCCTCCACGGGGCGACCCCGCAGCAGGGCCATCAGGTCGACCCGGGCGATGACCTTGGCCCGGGACCTCCCGGCCCGGGGCTCGCCGGCGCCGGCGCCCCCACGAGCCAGCTCGGCCAGGGCATCCGCGGCGTAGGCCTCGGCGGGCTCGTGGCGGCCCTCGGCCCGGGCGGCCTTGAAGAGCCGGTCGCGGATCGGCGCCAGCGCGGCCATGATCTCGGCCCCCACCTCGGGGTTGTCACGCATATGTAGATGCCATGCGCCCTCGGCATCGGTGTGGCCGCGCAGGTAGCGCCCGTCGTGGATGGATTTGCGCCGGCCTTCGGGATCGGGATCCGCAGCCGCCCTGGTGCGGGCGCACTCGTCGCGCAACTCGGCCAACGACGACGTGCGTGCCTTCTCCAGCAGCCGGGACTCGGCACCCGGATCGGCCGCGCACGCGCCGGCGATGGCGGCGGCCTGCTGGGCCGAGAGCACACCGGAGCGGGCGGCGGCAGCCACCTCCGGTAGCCGGGACAGCCGGCGGGCCGTCTCGATGGCCTCGCCGGCCCGGCCCACCGAGGTGCCGGTGGTGCGGGCCAGGTGGTGGGCGGCCGAGCGATCACCGCCGGCCTTCCACGCCCCCGAATCGGAGACACGCGCCGCAGCCAGGCCCTTGACGGTGGCCGCCATCGCCTCGATGGCGCCCGCCTGGCCCATGACGGCGCCGGCGTCGGTGCCCCCCAACAACGATGGATCGAACGACGCCGCGTACCGGCGCATCGCCTCCTGCAGTTCAACCAAGGTGTCGCACATGACTTCGGCCCATCCCAAGATTCGGGGCCTTCATGGGAGGGAAGTGCGTTTTCCTCGAACGTATGTTCGCATAGTAGCGAGGTCGGGAGGCCGTGGCAAGAGAAAATTGAAGGTTCGAGCGTGGCTAGCTCGAATCGGCGCCCCGCCGTTGCAGAATGTCCTCGAGCCGGGCGAGGACGTCGGTGGTCGGCGCCACCCGGGCGTTCTCGTAGTCGGAGATCCGGGCGGCCGATGTGCCGGCGGCGGCGGCCAGTTCGCGCATCGGCAGCCCCGCCGACCGGCGCAGGCTCCGGAGGTGGTCGGCGTAGCGACGGCGACCGATCAGGGTGCGTCGCTCGCGTTCTCGCGCCAAGACCCGCTCGAAGATCCGGTCGACGCCGTAGTGGCAGTCGAGGGCGATGATCTCCTCCACCGTCCGGGCCCGCGGGCCTCGCGGGTCCTCGGCCACGGCGGCGGCGAGGCGGCGCCAGTCCGACAGGCTGCGGCGATCGACGAGGATCTCGATGGCCTCGGACGGCCAGGTGTCGAGCGCGGCGGTCTCGTCGACGTCGACGTTGCGGTAGGAGACGGTCATGGCTCGGGGTCACCGCCTACCACCATGGCCACCGCGACCTCGCGTAGCGTCTCGACGACTGCCCCCCAGTCGTGCCAACGGGGATCCAGCCGCTTGTACGAGCCCAGTCGCAGAGTGACCGACGGGTCCTTGGGCGCGGGTCGGCGAGCTGACGTGCGACCTGGGTGGATACGGCCTCTGGTCGCCGGTTCACCTCGGCATAGAACTCGTCCATCCGGGCGAGCACGCGACCGGCGGGGTCGGTACCGATTCGGTCCGGCAAGGCCGCAGCATCGAGGTAATCGCGGTTTGGTTCCGGGTCACGACGAGCCAGGCCTTGATCCTCAGGATCTCTTCGACTGTCGGCACCCGCAGCACCCGGTTGCCCAGGGGAACCTCCTCGACTTCAAGGGGTCGCTGGCGGACCATCTGGCGGACGCCGGTCTCGATCCCGCCCAGTTCGCCGAGGATGAGCGTGCCGCCTGCCAGCCGGGCGGTCGACCAGTCGTCGAGTGCTTCGAGGGTGTCGAGGACGGTGTCGTAGCGAGCGGCGAGGTCTGCGACGACGTGGTCGTGGGCGTGGGAAAGGCGGTGACCGGCGTGGTACGCAGCCGCGGAGCCACCGACCAGCACCGCTCCGGGGACGAGCTCCTGGAGCCGCGCCGCTCCTTCGAGCACGGCATCGAGCGACGGCGGCTCTTGCGTGGCTCCGCTCACCGTCGCCCCGGCAGCGACGCCCAACGCCGGTATCCAGCAACCTCCCACGCCTCAATGGCATCCCGTTACCTGAAAAGGAAACAGCGTCCCCCAACGAGCGCCCCGCTCGAAGAAGGAGAAACCCTCGCCAGGAAGATCAGCGGTCGAGATAGGGGCCGGGATCGGGCGTGATAGAGAGGAGGGTGACCCGAATCCGATCGACCCTGGCGGCCTGCGGGCTCGCCCTCCTCGTCCTGACCGCCTGCAGCAGCGGCGACGACGACAACGACGCCGCTCCCGCCGCCACCACGGCCCCGGCCGGGCCGGCGACCACCGCCGCCTCCACCAGCCCCACCTTCACCGGGCAGGGGAGCGCCGAGTTCTGCAACCTGGCCCGCACCTACACCGATCGCTCGGCCACCGTCGGGAACCCCTCGGCGATGACCCCCGCCCAGCTGCGCACCCTGGCCAATGAGGGCCGGACCGCCATCACCCAGGCGGCCAACACGGCGCCGCCGGAGATCAAGCCCGACGTCCAGCTCATCGCCACCACCTTCACCGCCCTCATTGCCGAGCTGGAGAAGGTGAACTACGACTTCTCCAGGCTCACCCCGGCAACCTTCGCCCCGCTCCAGGCCCCGGAGTTCGCCCGGGCCAGCCAGCGCTTCCAGGCCTACAACAGAGACGTCTGCAAGATCGGCTGACCGCCCGGCTCAGCCGGTGGCCAGCTCCCAGGCCCCCACGAACTCCCGGTCCAGGCTGAACTCCGCCGGAGGCGGCTCCGCCTTCCAGCGCCAGCCCTCGGGCAGGTGCACGGTGAGCCTCACCGTGTCGCCGGTGTGGTCGGGCAGGTTGCGCCACCGCAGGGCGTAGCGCCACGTCCGGTCCTGGGTCCACCGGGCCACGCTCGGCGCCTCCCAGACCACGGTGAGGGTCTCCTGGCCGCCGTCTGGCGGCGCGGCCTTGAACCAGCCGGCGGCGGGATGGCCGGCCACGGCCGGCTCGGGGAAGCTGAAGGGGTCCGAGGCCCACTCGTCGAGGCGGGCCCCCTCCGGCCCGTAGATGGTGTGGTAGGCCAGGGTGCTCTCATTGAACGCCTCCTCAGCCGGCGCCGGGTTGGTGATGGTGAGCTTGGTGGTGATGCGGGCCGAGCCGTCGGGGCGCAGGGCCACGTCGTGCTCGTAGGTCCGGCGGATCTCCCGCCCGTTCTTGGCGGCGTAGGCGAACTCGGAGTTGAAGAAGAAGTCGCCGCTGAAGGAGGGGAAGGCGCCGTCCCAGTGGCGGGCGGCCAGGGCGGCGGTGACCTGCTCATCCGTTGACCACGCCACCGCCTCACGGGCGTCGAAGGCCTGGCCCATGGCCCGCCCGAGGGGCTCCCACTTCGACGTCGGCGCCTCCAGGAGGCGTTGCATCACCACTTCGGCAACGGCGGCCACGAAGTCCTTGCGGTTCGTGCCCGGCGGCGGGGGGGCCTTGTGGGTGTGGAAGTCGAGCCGCTGGTTGAGGTTGGCGGCCGTCACCGTCTCGTCGTAGGCCGGGACGGCGACCGGGCCGGTCACGGCCAAGATGCGGCCCAAGAAAGCAGGGGTGAAGGAGATCACCCCGTCCACCGGCGCCTCACCGCCCCGCACCCACAGCGAGGCCGCCCGGCGGGCGGCCTCGGGCCAGTCCGGCCCGCTGTTGACGTTGGCCAGCGTGCGGGGAAACGGCGGGTTCCGGAACCGGAACAGCGAACCGATCTCCTCGACGGGTATCTGCACGTCGGGCCGGGAAAGCGTCCACGTCTCGATGCCGTCGTAGCGCTCGAGGGCGATGTGGCCCCCCTCGGCGGTGAGGACGCCGTAGGTGCCGATGAAGCCCCCCGTCGGCCGCACCTCGTCGGGGTTCTGCGACAGGAAGAGGTACCGCTTGGGGCCCGAGCCGCCGGCGAAGGCGATCAGCGCCGCCATCCCCTGCTCCGCCGATGCTGCCCGGGCCTGGATTCGCGGGAGTCGCACGGCAAGGTCGTCCCGGGCCCGTGACAAAGGCGGGAGCAGGAAGCTGCCCTTCACCTCGGCCACCCGGTCCGCCGCCGCCCCGATGGCGACCACCGCCGGCGCCAGCGACGCCTGGGTCGAACGCAGCGCGTCGAGCGCCTCGGAGATCGGGAGGCGCTCGTCTGAAGGGTTGATGAGCGCCCCGGCGGCGTCCACCAGGTCCAGTCCGGCGGTGGACAACGCCAGGCCGGCATCGGCGAAGGCGTCCACGGCCCGCACCTGCCGCCCGATCAGCGGGGTGCGCCGGGCCACGCCGGCGAGGGGCCCCAACGCCGAGACCTCCTCCTGGGTCTGGCTGAAAGCCGCCTGAGCCGCCTCCAGGTTGGTGCGGCTCTCGTCGAGCCGGCGGGCGGAGAGGTCGGCCTCGGCCCGGGTGAGCGCCGCCCGGCCCCGGCTGCCCGCCCGGGCCGCGTCGAGCACGTGGATGGCCACGAAGACGGCCAGGGCGGCGAGTGCGCCGGCGAGGGCTGCGATCACAAGCCGGCGTCGCCGGCGCCGACCGATGCTCAGGACGTGCTCACGATCGGGGCTCCTCGAGCGGAATCGGGCGAACTTGTGCGAGACGTTCGCATCGCGTCCGGCGAGGGTATATCATGACCCAAACAACTTCGGCGGCTCCACCGCGGGAAACGGAGAACCATGTTCACCAATGTCATCTGCTCGATCCTCGAATCTGTGGCGGCGGCTTTTGCTAGTTCGCCCTTCTTCGGATTCATCGCGGGGATCATCAACGGCCTCTTGGCTGCCTTCGGGTGTGGCATCTCGCCGGGGTAAGAGCCTGTCAGTCGCCGACGTCCCCACTAGGAGCCCCGGGCCTTGAGCCGGGGGCTCATTGGTGTGTCGTGCAGTCCTCTTTCAGTGAGTGTGGACCGCGGACGACGCCACGCCCCGCGGCACCGCCTCGCTGACGGGGGGCGTTGAGTGGCTCTTCGCGTTGCACCGGGGACCGTGACCTAGCCCACCACCTTCGGCCGACCGGCTCGGCTGCTGTGGATCTAGCGCCCGCAAGCCACCACATTCGGGTCAATCGGCAATGGATGAGCCCATCGACGCCCGAGACCCTCAGCCGGTGGTGCCCTTCGTCTTGCGCCGTCGCCCGCGTGAGATTCTGCCGGCGTTTCCGTTCGTCGAGGAGCCGTTGGTCGAGACGTTCTCGGCGGTGTAGTAGCGGGAGGCGTAGCCGCCATAGCCGCCTTCTTCGGTGACGCCGTTCAGCACCGCACCGATCAGCGGGGCGTTGACCTGATGCAGCATCTCCGCCGCTCGGTGAGCGGCTTTGCGGCTAGTGGCCCCGGCTGATACGACGAGCACCGTGGCGTCCACCCGCTGGGAGAGCACGATCGAGTCGGTTACGGGTAGCACGGGAGGACAGTCGATCAGCACGACATCGGCCTGGGCCGCCAGGTTGCGGATGAGATCGGCTGTACGGCTGGACGAGAGCAGCTCGGCCGGGTTGGGCGGCAGCGGCCCGGAAGCGAGCACCAGCAGCCGGTCCTGGCCCGGAACGGGCTGTAGGGCCTTGGCGAGGGCCACATTGCCCAGCAGGACCGAGGTGAACCCCACAGTGTTGTCGAGGCCGAAGAAGTTGTGCAGCCGGGGCCGGCGCAGGTCGCAGCACACGACGACGGTGCGCAGGCCGGAGTTGGCGAAGGCCACCGCCAGGTTGGAAAGGGTCGTCGTCTTTCCTTCCTGGGCGCTGGCGCTCGTCATTTGGATCACCCGGGTCTGGCGCTCGATGCCGAGGAACTGGATAGACGTGCGCAGGATCCGGTAGGCCTCGGCAGCCGGCGAGGTCGGATCGCTGAGGGAGACGACCTTGCTTCGTTCCCTTGCCTTCCAGTCCGGGATCTGGGGGATGAGG
This sequence comes from uncultured Acidimicrobiales bacterium, assembly GCA_964479465.1. Lineage (GTDB taxonomy): Bacteria > Actinomycetota > Acidimicrobiia > Acidimicrobiales > AC-14 > CADCTB01. The sequence continues at coordinate 10,424 of CAYZMG010000088.1, read as the reverse complement.
CCGATCACACCCACCCCGGGTACGGCACGATCGAGGTCCTCCTTTCCCTTGATGGAGTCGTCGAGGTACTCGACCAGGAAGGCCAGCCCAATTCCAATCAGCAGGCCCAGGACAACTCCAAGCACTGCGTTGCGGGTGGGAGTCGGCGCGAATGGCTTCGACGCCGTCGAGGCTGGCGTCACGAGTTGGGCGCTACCACTTGCGACGGTGCTGTCCACTCCGAGCTGGTCGAGCGTCTGCTGGAACAGCCCGAGCTGGTTGAGCAAGGTGGTGCGCCTGGCTGTCAGTGTGGCCTCGGCGGACGCGCGTTGGCTGCAGGCGTCCGGAGTGGTCGTCGGGTTGACGCATGCGGGCAGGTTCGCTGTTGTGGATCCGAGACTGTCCACCTGCTGCTGTAGTTGGGTGATCCTGGACTGGATCTCCTCACTGGCGGCGGAAAACTGGTCCAGAGCCTGAGCACGGCGGAAGTCGATGTAAGCACTGGCGTACGTGTTGGCGATCAGAGATGCGCGTGCGGCGTCGGCGCTCTCGGCACGGATGGTGACAAGGTCGGTCTGGCCCACTGGGCGCACCTGCACCGGCGGGGCACTTCCGATCTTCTTGCGCACGATGTCCTGCACGGGTTCGGTCTTGATGACCTCGATCTCGGTTTCGACCGATCGGATCGGGTCGACGTATCCCTGTGAGCCGTTGGCGAACACGGACTGGCTGGCCCTCTGCTTGAGGAGCAACTTGGCAGTTGCTGCATATTGCGGAGTCTGCAGATAGGAAATGAGGAGGGCTGACCCGAGAACAACCGCGAGGCACAGCCCTATGACGAACTTACGTCGCCGCAGCACTTGGAGGTAGTCGCGCAGGTCGGGCTCGACGACCGCCTGTTGGGGTAGCACTGACAAATCCTAGCCTCTTGCTCGACAGCACCCGGGCACGAGGACCGTGGGATACGGTGTCGTTCGGCATGGGTCGTGTATCTAGTGGCGGCGAGGCTGCGATAACATGACGATGGTCGTGCCAGCAGCTGTCGCGTTGGCGGCAAGTCTTGCGGTCGCGCCACTCGTGCTCGCGGTACTTCGCCGTGCGCAGGTTCTTGATCATCCTTCGGACCGGTCGTCTCACACGAAGCCGGTACCTCGCGGAGGCGGCGTGGCTCCGGCCCTGGGAGCTCTCCTAGCGCTCGCCGTCACGCCGTCCCTTCCAGCGAGTCATCGGGCGGCGTTCGCTCTGGCAGTGGCTGCCTTCGGCCTCGTCGGTCTGTTCGAAGACGTGGTCGGCATACGAGCGCTCCACCGCCTCGCGATCCAGTTCGTGGCAGCGTCGGTGGTGGCCCGGTTCCTTCTGGACGGTCTGAGTGGCCCTCTCCTCTGGCAAAGCGTCTTCGCCGTTGGCGCAGTACTCTGGCTCGTCGCGTTCGTCAACGCCTACAACTTCATGGATGGGGTCGACGGAATCTCGGTGGCTCAAGCGGTCGGCGCCGGAGTTACCTGGTTCCTCGTGGGGACTGTGACGGACAGCCCGGCACTGGCGGCTGGAGGAGCGATCGTGGCGGCAGCCGCTCTTGGCTTTGCCCCCTACAACCTCCCGCACGCACGGATGTTTTTGGGAGACGTCGGTAGTTACTTCATCGGCGCATGGCTCGGGGCCGTTGCGATTCTAGGATTGCGGGCCGGGGTGGCGCCGGAGGCGGTGTTGGCCCCCTTGGTTGTGTATCTCGCCGATACGGGTACGACCCTGGCGGGCCGAGTCGCGCGGGGCGAGCCCTGGTACCTACCTCATCGTGACCACGCCTACCAGCGTCTTGCCGATAATGGATGGTCCCATCCGAGAATCTCGGGTTTCGTGGCCGCATGCATTGGTCTCTGTGGGGCTTTGGGGTTGGTGAGCCTGGGAGGCTCGACGCCAGCTCGAGTCGCGGCAGACGTCGCAATGGTAACGGTGGTTGCCGTATACCTTCTGGTCCCGAGACGGGTCCGGCACTCCGAGGCGACCATGAGGACCGGCTGAGCGAGTGACCGGTCGCGGCCGAGGACAGAGCCCGCGTCGACTCCATGAACACGGGGCGAAGAGAATCGTCCACGGTCCGTCGAGTTGCGCCTCCTTCCTCATGCGACCTGGTGGGCAAGAGTGGCACGCCGTGAGCGGGCCTTGAGCGTCAGAAGGCGTGCCCGGAATGCCCACGAGCACCAACTTGCGTGGGACCCGCAGCCGGTGGAATGGTGCTCAAGCCGCAAAATGTCGCGTCCGAACGAGCCGGTGGCTCTTAAGCGCTAGAGTTGTTTTTGATGGCGAACAACCGGAGCGCGAGCGACCCACTGGTCAGCGTCGTGATGGCGGTGTTCAATCAGGAGAGAACGGTTCGACGTGCCATGGCGAGCATCTTGGGCCAAACCTTCACGGATTTCGAGATCATAGTGATCGATGATGCCTCGACCGATGGGACCCACGACGAGTTGACCCGGATGGGGCGATCTGACTCTAGGCTCAAGATTTTTCGAAACAAGGCGAACATCGGCCTCGCTGGATCGCTCAATCTAGCGTGGCGAGCTTCTAGAGGGCAGCTGATAGCCAGGATGGACGGTGACGACGTCAGTAATCGAAATCGTTTTGAGATGCAGGTTGCTTTTCTGAAGGATCATCCAGAGATCGGCGTACTCGGAACCGCTGCGGAGCTTTTCGATCCCGCCGGTGAACCCATCGGTGTTGCCGTCCGGCCAGCAGACCACGATACGCTCGTTTCCCTAATGCACCGGGAAATCCCTTTCATCCATCCGTCCGTGATGATGCGGCGTTCCGTGTTGGAGTTAACGAACGGATACAATGAGCGGCTGCGGCGTGCTCAAGATGCCGATTTATGGTTTCGTGCGGAGCAGCATTTTCGCTTTCACAACCTGTCCACGCCATTGCTGTCCTACACCGTGTCAGAACGCCAGTCGTTCTTGGCCATTACTATGGGCGCACGTGTTTTCATTGAGAGTGGGATTCGACGTGGGCATCCGCTGATTGGCATTTGGTCAGGAGCCCGGTGTCTCGCCGCAGGTCTGCTAACGAGGGCTGGCCTGACTAACGTGCGACTGCGATAAAGGTCCAAACGATGTGTGGAATAGCTGGGACCGCCTCAAGAACTCCCAACGACTCGTATGAGACTGTCGTTGCAATGCGGGACACGATGATTCATCGTGGACCTGACGATGCCGGCATATGGGTTTCTGCCGACCGGTGCGTGACGCTCGGGCATCGACGCCTAGCGATCGTAGATCTCACTGACGCGGGGCATCAGCCCATGTTGGATCCTGAGGCCGAGATGTCGCTCGTCTTCAACGGCGAGATATACAATCATAGCGAATTGAGGTTTGAACTGGCGCAGCGTGGCCATCGCTTTCGCTCAATGTCCGACAGCGAGGTGATTCTCGAAGCGTACCGTGAGTGGGGCACAGATTGTCTTGAACGGTTCGATGGGATGTTCGCCTTCGCTTTGCATGATCGGCGATCGGGCACCTTGTTGTTGGCTCGGGATCGAGTGGGGGAGAAGCCGCTTTTTGTCCACATGAGCACCGATCATCTCGCTTTCGCATCGGAGCTGAAGGCCTTGTTCGCCGGACCCGTCCGCAACCGCCGCCTAAACCGCCTGGCTCTCGAGCATTATCTCGCTTACGGGTACGTCCCGGCGGACATGTGTATCGTCGAAGGAGTTGCGAAGCTCCCGGCAGCGAGCGCGTTGCTTTACGATATCGAGTCCGGGAAGGCGAAGTCATGGCGGTACTGGGAGCTACCAGAGCCTGGTGAGGGTCCGACTACTGATGACCATGAACTCGAGATCGAATTGGAGGAGCTGCTTTTGCGCTCGGTCTCGCTGAGGATGGTTGCTGACGTACCGGTCGGCGTGCTCTTGAGCGGGGGGATCGACTCTAGTCTCCTTGCCGTCATGGCGTCGCGCGCGTCGCGCCAACCCATTCGGACTTTCACCATCAGCTTCCCCGGTCATGGGCATTTCGATGAGGCCCGTCACGCCCGTCTAGTTGCCGACTTCCTGGGGACTGACCACATGGAGTTAGCAGCGGAGCCCGCGACGGTGGAACTGTTGCCTACCCTCGCTCGGCAGTTCGATGAGCCCATCGCAGACTCGTCAATGGTTCCTACGTATCTGCTGTCGCGGCTCGTACGCGAGCATGCGACAGTCGCCTTGGGAGGGGACGGGGCCGACGAGCTGTTTGGCGGGTATTCCCATCATTCATGGCTGATTGGTAGTGATCGCGTTCGCACGGCGGTCCCGCCAGCTGTGCGTCGTTTGGCGACATCGATTACCTCATCACTTCCGGTCGGGCTGCGCGGCCGAAATTATCTGAGTGGTTTATGCGCTCCGAACGATGGCGCTATAGCGTCGCCGAACCTCCTCTTCGACGCTCGCACTCGGGCACGGCTCCTGAAGGAGATCGCACCAGTGGGCGATACGCCAGAGAGATGGAAAGCATCTCTCACAGATACAACGATGTCGCTTCTACAGCGGGCTACGAGAACGGACTTCCACAGCTACTTGCCTGACGACATTTTAGTCAAGGTCGACCGCGCCAGCATGTTGAGCTCCCTTGAGGTGCGCTCCCCTTGGCTCGACCACCGGATCGTCGAATTCGCCTTCGGGCGGCTTCCTGACGATGTCCGAGCTACCAGTCGAGACCGAAAGATTCTTCTGCGTCGCCTCGCTCGTAGGTTGCTACCACCAGAGTTTGATGTGGCCCGAAAGCAAGGGTTTTCGATTCCACTCCATGCTTGGTTCCGCGGCCCGTGGGGCAGTGCGATCGAAGACGCCCTTCTCGGCTCCTCAACAACCCCGTTTCGTTCCGGAGTGGTACAAGAACTGATTAGGGGGCAGCGCCGGGGACTTAACAATTCGAATCGCTTGTTTGCCTTGGCCATTTTCGAACTGTGGCGGGCGGAGCATGGGGTGTCGGTAAGCTGATGCATCAGCACGGGAATGAGAGCAAGATAATGCGGTCCGATCACCGCCTTAAGCTGCGTCTGGGCGTGGCTATTGGGTCCGGTGAGTCAGGGCCGGTCGGCATTGTCAATAGACCTTTGCCACATGCGTCCCAATCGTCTTTGATGATTGGCCTGACTGGGTATGCGCGTTGACGTTACTGAAAGGCATACTGCGGTGTACCCCTATCAGAATCGATGCTTGTCAACGTGTTGAGATTCCAGCTCGTGACCCGGATGGCACCGGGTATTGCATCGTCGGAATCAGCAGAGTGAATGGACATCCGCCCGATGTCAGATAGTAAGGAAGGACGGGAAGCGGTATCGATCGAACGATGCAAGGCTTGCGGGAAGCGATCATCGAGCCTGGTGTATTGTGCTCGCGAGATGATGTTCGGCACCGGCGGAGCATTTGAGTATGTCCAATGCGAAAGATGCGGGTGCCTGCAGATACGCGACGTGCCAAGCGATCTAGCCCGATTCTACCCTCCTGATTACAGCTCGTTCCAAACAGAGCCACCGCGCCAAGGGCGATCCGAACGGTTTGTCCGTCGGCTGCTTTCTCCAAGCCTGTTGAACGATCGAGGACTGGCCTCGCGGGTCGTGACGAAGCTATGGTGCCCTGCCTGGCATGACTGGTTTAAAGGAAAGGGTTTAACCCTGAAGTCGGCCATTCTCGACGTAGGTACTGGTGCGGGTGACCTGCTACTCGCTCTTCGGGCATGCGGCTTCGTCAATCTCAGTGGAGTGGATGCGTTCATCGATGCGGATATCGAGTATTCAAATGGACTTGTCATCCGCAAAGGCACGTTAGAAGACCTGAAGGAGAAGTATGATCTGGTGATGCTGCATCACGCTTTCGAGCACATGCCGGACCCGAATGTTGCATTCTCAGCTATTAGCCATTTGGTCAATGACGGTGGCCATGTTGTGTTGCGCACACCGGTCGCAGACTCCTACGCATGGGAGCATTATGGTGTGGATTGGGTGGCACTAGACGCACCTCGACACCTGGTCATTCCGACCCAAGCAAGTATGAGGGCCTTGGCCGCCGCCCATGGGTTCGAAATTACTAGGACGGTCTGGGATAGTGAAGCATCGCAGTTCTGGGCGAGTGAGCAGTATAGGCGAGGAATTCCCCTTCGCGATAAGTCATCATATCTGGTGCGAGGTGATTCTTCGCTGTTTTCATCGGCTGAGTTGGCAGGCTTCGCCGAAGCCGCTGCCCGTTTGAATAGAGAGGGCCGTGGCGATACTTGCGCTTTCCATCTGCGGTTGGCCAGGTCATTAGAAAGTTGAGGGCCAATCGAGAAAGTTTGCCCGCCAACTCGGCTCGGCCATGAGAATGTGAGACTCCACCTCCGGCTGGCTCTAGTGTCGAAATTGGGCGAGCATGATTTGTGACAACCCCGAGGAGCCGACTGCTGGCATGACGCACGCATGAATATCGCCGCACTAACGGTCACTTACAATCATGAGCGGTACATTGATGACTGCATTGCCTCTGTCGTCTCGCAGACTATTCCAGTGCGTCAACATGTCATAGTCGATAATGGATCAACCGACAACACATGGAAGTTGCTATGTGAAGCGGCTTTCTGTCTCCCAATACAGGTGCATCGGCTCTCACCTCCTGTGCCAATCGCTCAAGCGTATGCACACGCGCTTTCACTCATAGGGGCTGATTGGGTGGCCATCCTGGATGGCGACGACTACTGGCTTCCAGAACGCTGCGAAATTGCGTGTGGCGGCGCCGACAAGCCTGACGTAGCCATGTGGTTCTCGGATGTCACATTGATAACAGAGTCTGGAGAGCCGAGAGGGCCATATAAGTGGTACATGGGTCCTCGGTCTAGGCCATGGAGCCACGGTCTCCTCCAAGCGCCCCTTGAGCCGCTTCTTCGATTGGAACTATCACCGCCCAGTGTCGGAATGCTCTTGAGCATGGCGCATCTTCAGGATATGGGTGGCTTCATCACGGACGACGACTATCCCTCCTTCGACCTACCCACCCTTATCGGGCTCGGTCGAACCGCGCCCTTTGGGTACATCCCTGGAAGGGTTGGGATGTACCGGAAGCACTCTCAATCCGTGACCGTTTCGACCGCCACGGACCTCCTTGTAAAGCAGGTGGAGTATTGCTTGGGGGCAGTCGATAGGTTGGGAGAGGCAGAACTGCCGAGTACGGATATTCAAAAGCTGAAGTTCGATCTTGAAGGACTGGCGGCTTATGGCAATGCAACGAAGGCCAGAAGGGAAGGCGACCACCGAAGAGCTGCTCAGCTGTACCTCAGGGCCGCACGAGGAGCTGTGCAGCGCGACACTGCTGCTAAAGCATCACTTCGGTGCCTAGAGACGATATTCCGGACCGCGATGTCGAGGTTGCGTCACGTTCGATGATTAGCTTAGCTATTGAGGATATGGAAAGGTTCCAATGTACATGCCTTATGCGGGATCAGGGATGAGAGACCTTTGCCACTAACCGTACCCGCCACCATCTCGACCTCGACCATGTGGAGGTCACCGAGCCGGTCGAAGGGTCCTGGGCAGTCGCCCCTACCACGACAACCCACGAGTCCGATGGGGTTTCGGTAAAGCCGAGGCACCGTGCCGAGCCGACCCTCCATGAGCCGCTCGCCGCGGAGGCGCTAGGATGTTCGGCAACAGTCAAAGGCGTCGAGAGTCGTCTCAGAAGAGGGCGGGTTATCGGTATGTGTAATGACGCATGTCTGGACTTCATTAGTAGCAGCCTCACCGCGGACGATGTGCAAGACAAGTCGGTACTTGAGGTGGGTTCATACGATGTTAATGGCTCGGCACGCCGAATTATTGAAGGACTTCGTCCAAGCGAATATGTGGGCGTTGATGTGACTTCAGGGCCCGGTGTGGACCGGGTAGTTCCCGCCGAGCGCTTGGTTGAGTATTTCGGCTCCGAGACCTTCAGTATCGTTGTTTCTACTGAAATGCTCGAACACGTACGCGATTGGCGGGCGGTTGTATCTAATCTTAAACGGGTTCTCCGACCGGGTGGGCTACTCGTAATTACGACTCGATCAAGAGGCTTCGCGTATCATGGCTATCCAGCTGATTTCTGGCGGTTCGAAGAGTCTGACATTAGGCGCATCTTCAGCGATATGGACCTGAATGTCGTGGAGGCAGACCCTGTCGCCCCGGGTGTCTTCGTACGTGCGCGAAAGCCCGGAGATTTCCAAGAAGTATCTACAAAGGACGTCACTCTGTATTCCATTGTCGTGGACGAGAGAGTTGCGGACGTAACCAACGCCCAAGAATGGTTCTTCTTGCTTCGCCACCGCGCGCGCCTCAAAGTATCTTCAGTGACTCCGGATATTGTTAAGCGGGTCGTAAGGACGAGCCGAGCTTTCAAGTCGTAGTATTCCTAAAGACAATCTCCTAGTGCTGCTGATGTGTGCCGCTATACGCATTACCGGTAGTGCTCCATAGCCATGGCCTTTACCGGTATGTTCCGCCGCTTGCATGACAATAGACAAAGAGTGATGCGGGCGGGCAGAGAGGCTCTCTGGATTGGTGTAGGTCAATTAGTTGCTGCGGTCGGCGGATTAGTAGCGATTCGCTATCTGACCGGGGAACTTAGTCCGGCAGTCTACGGCGAATTGGCTCTTGGCATCACGATTGCAACCTTGGCGCAGCAGATGATGACGTTTCCCTTGACGGGTGGCTATCTTCGCGTATATTCAACAGCAATAGAATCACATAAGCTGAAGTCCTATCTTCGCGCGGTTATGAGGCTTACAGCTGTTTCCACCGTCACTCTTCTCTCCGTATGTCTATTTGCCATGGTAGTTCTTAGTGCCGTGGGTTTAGGCGACTGGGTCACGATCGTGGCGGCGACTGTCGTGTATTCGATCCTGGTCAGTTTTGAATCGACTCTCGAGAGCATTCAGAACGCAGCTCGTCAGCGTCGGATTGTAGCCTGGCATCAAGGCCTCGGAGCTTGGCTGCGTATCTTTGGGGCGCTATTGTTTATAGCTCTATTCGGAGCGAGCGCCGCCGCAGCGATTGCCGGCTATGCGGCCGCGACAGCCGTCGTTCTGTTCTCGCAGATTGCGTTCTTTTCCCGCTGCATTCTTCCGCAACGGGATAGGAATGAAGTCGCATGCCCTATTGACGTGCAGCTCATACAATCCCAGATTGTCAAGTTTGCGGCACCCTTCGCTGCATGGGGTGCATTTACATGGACTCAGTTGATCGGCGATCGCTGGGCAATCGCCGTCAACGAAAGTACCGCTTCCGTTGGTCTCTATTCGGTCCTTAATCAACTTGGGTATTATCCGATGACGTTGTTTGCTGGCATGATGCTAGGGCTTACAGCTCCTGTGCTGTTTGCAAGAGCAGGGAGCGGGGGCGATCCAATTCGCAATTCCCGGGCTACGATGCTACTTATATGGATAACCGGAGGGATGCTCGCAACGACTGCCGTTGCCACGATAGGAGCGGGTGTTCTACATGATCGCCTCTTTCTAGTGTTCGCAGCTCCCGAATACGGCTCGGTCTCCCACCTGTTACCTTGGATGGTGTTAGCCGGCGGCCTGTTCGCATGTGGACAGGTTATATCACTTATGCCGATGATTAGCATGAGAACCGACCTTCTCATGGTTCCGAAAATCGTATCCGCCCTTATGTGCGTGAGCTTGTATTTCCTCGGAGCTAATATATTTGGGGTCAAGGGTGTTGTCGCTGCCAATGTAGTCTTCGGAGTCACATATCTCGTGTGGATGGGCCTAGTGGCGTTGCGCTGGAGCCGACCCGACCCTCGAACAGCGAATTGAGCCCTATGTCCGTTTGCCGGGTGGTGTCCCCATGTTCTTGTCAAGGGGTAATCACGCAGCCCGGGCACCGGTTAGGCCAAAAAATACGTTGCAGCTCGTCTAGTGTCCTAAAGGCTATTTCGCCAAGAAAGTTCGGCTGATCGGGAACTTCTGCGGCGGGGGCGCGTTCTGTCAGGTAGAACCCCTGACGGAAGGAGCTTGCTTTGGCGCGCCGTGGCCGACCGACAGTACCGATCACCCTCAGCGCAGATGAACGCGACGCACTGCTGCGCTGGGCCCGGCGGCATTCCTCCTCGCAGGCGTTGGCGCTGCGTTGCCGGATCGTGCTGGCTTGTGCCGAGGGCGACCGCACGCGCGACGAGGTCGCTGCGGAGGTGGGATGCAACCCGGCGACGGTGACGAAGTGGCGGCACCGCTTCGCCGCCGATCGTCTCGACGGGCTGACCGACGCCCCCCGGCCGGGTGCGGTCCGCACCATCGCGACGACGTGATCGAAGCGGTCGTGGTCGAGACGCTGGAGACCGCTCCGGAGGATGCCACCCACTGGTCGACGCGGGGCTTGGCGGCCAAGCACGGGATCAGCCACCAGACGGTGGCGGAGATCTGGCGCGCCTTCGGGCTCAAGCCCTGGCGCCAGGACAGCTTCAA
>CAYZMG010000087.1:14141-16915 GCA_964479465.1 uncultured Acidimicrobiales bacterium | reverse complement strand
TGTGACGGCGATCGGATCAGCGCGATCCTCGACTTCGAAGAGGCGGGCATCGACCACCCCGTCACCGACCTCGCCAAGGCGGTCGTGCTCCTCGGAACGCGATTCAAGCACTGGGGACCCGTCCCGCCCGAAACACAGGCCACCTTCGCGGCGGGGTATCGGGCGGTCCGTGAGCTGTCAGCTCCCGAAGCGGCGTGGCTCGGGCCACTCATCCTGTGGCGGACTCTGCGACTGGTCCCCGCGGGCAGCGATCCGACCGGCTGGGCCGAGTCCGCCCGGATGCAGGCCGGTCAGCGCGGCGCAGACTGACCGATGCAGCGAGCCCGGCTCGACCCCAGCTAGAGAGCCGTGGTGTAGCGGACTTGGCGGTATCCAGGAGCCGGCGCCCGCCGCCCACTCCCCAGGCGCTGGGCGCCACGTAGAGGGCCGTCACCTCCCCGGTTGAGGCCGGAAGGCCCTCGTCACGTGTCGGGGCGACGTGGGTGAAGCCGATGACCTCGAGGCCGTCCTGTAGGACGAAGGCGCCGGTCCGGGGCAGGTCGGCCTCGGCCGGGATGCGACTCCAGATCTCGTGACGCCGGCGGACGGACAAGGTGTCGAGGTAGGCGTCCGGAATCAGGCCTCGATAAGCGCCCTGCCAGCTCAGGACGTGGACAGCAGCGACCGCTTCCGCATCATCGACCGAGGCGGCCCGAACCTCCATGGGCAAAGGATGACCGAGCGATCCAGCCAGCGGGGTGGAGTTTCAGAACGAAATGCCTGATGGGTTCCTGCATGGAGGAGAGTGCACCCCAATGTTTCGGGGCCAGCAGCGCGACCCTGATCGCCGGCCTGGTCCACAGGCTCAGTCGCTCGTGACCATCCTCGTCGTCGTCGCCGTGAACCCGGCTCGCTCGAAGACTTCCCGTGCATGCCCGTTGAACTCCCACACCGTCAACTGCAGGCGAGCGGCGCCGAGACCTGACGCCAATGACCTCACCTGGTCTATGAGCTGTCGCCCGAGGCCCCTGCCTCGATTCGCCGGGTCGACGCTGATCTGGTCGAGTTCGACGACAAGGCCACCGTATGTCAAGGCCGTCTCTGGGCGTTCAGTTCGGCGATAGCGACGTGATCGGCCGCCGTGGCAGGTCTGATGGTCACGGGGGTGATCTTGGTCCGGTTCGCAGTCGGCTGCTCGGCTTTCTACAGATTCGGGCAAGCATTACTTGGTGGCCGACAAATGACCTCCCGCAAGGGCGTCCGAGCACGTCCGGGTGTGCGCCTTGGCATGCCGTTCGGCGACGGCCTGGGGCCTTCTCGGTCGGCGCTCAGTCTCGCCGGCGCGCGATTCGGAGGACGCATCCCCAGTGCCGGCGGAGTCGGCCATCGGGGCGTTCGGCGAGGCGACGGCGGATCTCGTTGTACAGCCGCTCCCGTTGCCAGGGCTGCAGCACAACGTGGCTGGAGAAGGTGTTGAGGAGATCTATGTAGCCATCCGCGTCGTAGACGACCTCCCAGTCGTAGTGGCGGACGTCAACGACCTCGAAGAGGCCGCTGGCCTCGATCTCGTCACGACGATCGGGGAGGGCCCCCGGCCGGGGGAAGGTGCTGCCGGGAGGTAGCCCCTCGCCGATCTCGTCGTAGACGTCTTGGATATCGATGAAGAAGGGGTCCCCGTCGTCAGGCAGGACGTGTAGAGCGTCCCAGAACGCCAGGTGCCCGCCAGGACGTAGGGCCTGCCACGCGCGCTGGTATCTCAACTGGGGGGCGACCCAGTGCCATGCGGTCGCAGCGAAAACGAGGTCGAACCGCATGCCGTCGGGGAGCGGCCATTCCTCGAATCCCGCTTCGACGATCCTCACGCCCTCATACGGCGCGAGGTTTCCTCGAGCAGCAGCGGCCAGATTGGGCCCCGGCTCGATGCAGGTGATCCGGAACCCCCGACGTGCGAAGGGCAGGGTCGCCTTGCCGGTCGCACAACCGATCTCCAGCAGCTCGTCGCCGGCACGGACCCCGGTGATCTCGATGACCGTTTCGACCAGCGCCGTTGGGTAGTCCGGGCGCGCTCGCTGGTACAGCTCACTGGCCCCGTCGAAGGTCGCACCCAAGGTCGCGCCTTCGTCCCATCCGTCGGTCCCGGGCACCGAACCAGAATGCACCAGTACGACGATCCGGTGACTCCGCCATCAGTGTGACGAGATGTCCCGTAAGACCGGCCTTCCCCACGGCACCGACCGCCACCAAACGCCGGTGTCGAGACTACGCGAGGCTCGGTCGGATCGACGGTGGCGGCCGATACGGAACGACCGCCGACGCGAGTCGCGGATCTTCCCGGCTCCCACGTGGTGGTTGAAGCCAGATGGGAGTCACCCGTCAGGAGGTTTTCTTGCCGGTGTGGAGTCCGCTCTGGTCGATGATGATCACCGGGTTGCCCTCGTAGTCCAAGGCGACAAGGTGCGGCGCAGTGGCCTGCGAGGCGGTCGGGTGAGTGTTCCCCTCTGCGTCCTCGCCGGCTGCACCTCGATGCACGGCATCCTCGTCGTGAGCACTCCCGTGCGCGAGCCGCCATACGACCTCGTAGTAGTGCGCGCCCCAAGCTCAATTCGCCCACCGACTGCCGGGTGCGTGCTGATCGAGCACCTGACCGCAACCGGGCTTGACGACAAGATCGAAGGTCCGACCGCCGATGCCATCCCCCTCTTCTGGCGTTTCATGATCGAGAAGTTCGGTGTGTACCCGGCCGCCCGTGCGCTGGGTAGTGACGACTGACGGCTTGAGTTGGAAGCGGAGGACAA
>CAYZMG010000087.1:0-14131 GCA_964479465.1 uncultured Acidimicrobiales bacterium | reverse complement strand
TAGAGCAGGGGGCCCCATCCCTGACGCCCGGTCCTAGACGCCCCGGCAGCCAGCAGTGTCAGGATCGGATCGTGGGTCGGTCATTCGACGAGCTGGTCAACGAGGCCGAGCAAGCACCCATCGGGAGTTGGAACCTCGGCTGGCTACGGGACCGCGCCACAGAAGAGCGACCGTCGTGGCGTTACTTCGACCGTGTCGCGGAACGAGCTGCGACCGCAACGAGGATGGTCGACCTGCAAACGGGCGTCGGCCAGATGATCGCGGACCTGCCGAGGCTGCCCGAGCTCTACGTGGCGAGTCCGTTCAGCAGGCGGATGACCCTGTTCGACCATCACAGCAGCCATGGCGACGCCGAGGCAATGCTCCATTTCGAGTGGCCGAACGAATCACCTTCCCGGTCTAGCCGGAACGGGGTGGCCTTCTCGGCTGGGGTTCGTGCGGCGGAGGCGGAAGCTACTGGTGGGAGACGTCTTCACCGGATCCTGACCACTGGCACGTCATCGTTACTGGCCGACCAATCGATCGCTTCGAACGCCACGCGATGAAGCTGACCGAGTACCTGAGAGCTTTGGTGGCTGGTGAGGTCGAGGCAGCGGCGCTCGGCGACTGGCCAGGTCCAGGTGCGGTGCTACGCCGCCTCGATCCCCCGGTGCCCGGCGATACTCCCGTAGGAACGGCCCGCGGTCCCACAGACATCGATTCGATACACGTGACGCTCGAGGTGGTTCTGTCCGGCCACATCCGACCGAGTGACATCGACACCTCGGCCCTGTTCGAGCCCGGAATCCCCATGGCCGAGCGACGAGAGCGAATGGACGGGCACCGAGCCGCTTTCCGGGCTGCCTGTCAGCCGGTTGAGGATTCGATCGCAGTCTGGGGAATCGAACTCGCAACGACGGGGATGTCCGCTGTGCACGAGCCGTCCTGGATCCGTGAGAACGGCGACAGTCCGTATCGCACGAAGCTCACCATCTCCTTCGAACACGATCTCGCGGAGGCTGCCCGCCACGCCGTTGAGAAGCTCCTCGACCAGCTTGGTGCTGAGTTGGGTGGTGCCGACGACCGACTCGGCAACCAGTGGTGGTCCGACCTCCTACGTCAATGAGCGACTCGACTCGAGCAGCGCCGCCGTTACCCAGAAGCAGGGGTCCCTGCGGCGGGGCTGGTGCGCAGGCGCAGGTCGTTTATGACCGCCATGAGCTCGATCCACCCGCAGAACGCCAGCGGCTCGGAGTGGCCTTTGACGATGACGGTGCCCGAAACCGGCTCGCCCGCACCGATGGTCAGCGTGAGCTCCGCCCCTGAGGGGACAGCGAGGGCCTCGTGTTCGTCGGTCATCGCCGTCCATGATTTTCGGAGACGGCGGATCAGGCAACCCTGATCACCGTGATTCTTAGCTTCGTCGGGCGGAGGAGTCGGACGGCTCTGGCGGCTGCGGTAGGTCGTGGGCCATGAGCTGGCGGCGGGAGGTGATGCCCAGCTTGACGAAGACACGCTTGAGATGGGTCTCCACCGTGTTCACGGACAGGTAGAGGGCCCGGGCGATGTCGGTGTTGCTCATCCCAGATGCGGCCTGCTCAGCCACCCGCCGCTCGGCGGGTGTGAGGTGTGCTCCGTCACGACGTGGGCGCCGGCGGCCGCCGGCCGTCAGGAGCTCGGCGCGAGCGGCTGCGGCCAGGTGGTCGGCTCCATGCCGCTGGGCCTGCTCCAGCGCGTGTCTGAGGTGGCTGCGGGCGTCGGCGGGACGGCCCTGGCGGCGCAGGTAGGAGCCGTAGGACAGGAGGGTCTCGGCGCGGAACAGCGGTAGCGCCGCTTCCTTCAGCTTGTCCAAGGCGAGACCGTACTGAGCGTCGGCCTCGACGTCGTCACCCTGCGCGACCGCCAGCCTGGCCCGGCCGAGGCTGGCAGCCGCGGACGGCCAGGCGCAGGGAAGGCGGGCGGCCGCCTCCTCCACCCACTCCACGACCCGGACCGCGTCGTCGACCCGACCGGCGGCCAGGTGCGCCGCCACCGCGTGGGCCTGCCATTGGACGTGACAGGGCTCGCTGACCCCGGCGTGCTCGGTCAACCGCTCGGCCACGAGGAACTGGTCCGACGCCGATCTGTCGCCCTGCCAGAACAGGCGCAGCCCGCGGACGTGGGCCAGCCACACCCGGGCGAACCATTGCTCGCCGCAGTCGGCCTCAGCCCGCCGGCAGCAGGCTTCGCCCTCCTCGAACCGACCGGCCCATGCCAGGGCGTCGGCCCGTACGAGCTGGGCATACGTCAGCACCGTCGGGGTGAGGTCGGCGAACTCTTCGGCGCGGACGGCGTGGTGGAGTGCCTCGCCCAGGTGGCCCCGGCGGATGGCGATGTGGGCGAGGTGGACGGCCACGTTCGCCAGGGCGTTGACCGCTCCGGCTTGCTCCAGCGCCTGGGCGGCCAGGCCAAACGCCCGTTCCGACGACTCGTACCGGCCCGCGTAGTTGGCGTTCATGGCGACCTGGTAGAGCGGCGCCCACGGCCAGGAGAGGTCGGTGGGTTCCACTAGGTGCGAGGCCGTACCGACCTCCAGCGCCGCCTCGATGGATTCGGTGGCCTGCAGACCGGAGCTGTCGCCGGCCTCGTAGGCCAGGTGGCCCCACGTCGCCTCGGCGTACTCCCGGACACCCGGGTCGGCGCCGGACGCGAGGTCTCGTGCCCGGGCGGCGAGCGGGAGGGCGCGCGCCGGCCCGTCGGCAAGCCAGGCGACCAGCGACTGATCGAGAAGGGGCCCGACCGCGGCACTCGGGTCGTTGGCCGCGGCAATGTCCGTGGCCTCTGCCATCGCCGCCTCTCCGTGATCGCGTGCGCCGGTCAAGTACCGGGCCCGCCCCAGCAACCGAAGCGCCGCCACCCGCTCCTCCCATCCCGGATCATCCGTCGCCAGCAGGGCCTGGCAGGTCTCGGCGGCGTCGGCCAACCGCCCGCTCGCGCTCATGGCCTGGCCGAGGGTCAGGACGAGACCGGCAGGGGGACGGTCGCCCCAGAGACCGACCGCGGCTTCGAGATGGCGGGTCGCCGCGACCACCGCGCCCGTCGCCAACGCCCGCCGGCCGGTGCGTTCGAGCAGCGCCCGATCCCGCTGGTCCCCGACCGACCAGGCGCGGATGGCGTGTTCTGACGCCTCGTTCTCGAGTCCTCGATCCTCGAGGAGCCGGGCGTAGCGGGCATGAAGGCGCCGGCGATGCGGCGGCGCCAGGTCGTCGTGCAGCGCCTGAGAGAGCAGCGGATGGGTGAACCGAAGCGTTCCGTTGCCACCCTCGGAGATCAGGCCGGAGCGGGAGAGCACCTCGAGCGCGTGATCGACGTCAGGTGGGCCGAGCCCGGAGGCGTCAGCCGCGATCTCGGGATGGAACCGCATCCCGAGCACGCTGGCCGCTTGGACGTAGGTCATGGTGGTGCGGTCGAGCGCGGCGAAGCGCGACAGCAGCACATGGCTGGCGACCGCGGCGGCCCCCCCGCCCATGTCCGGGAGCTCCTCCCCTCGGACGAGCGCCAGGGCCAGCTGCTCCACCAGAAGCGGGTTTCCTTGGCCCAAGGCCCACGCCCGGCGCTGCACGACCTCGTCGACCGTGGCGTGCACCCGTGCATCGAGGAGGGCGGCGGCCCCCGCCGGACTCAGCGGCTCCAGCGGATCCAGCTCGGCGTTTCCCGACGCGACGAGGCGCCTGGCCGTCGTGTACGCCGCGTCCGGCCAGGGTCGGAGCGCGGCGATGAGGCCTATCGGGAGTGAGCCGAGCCGTCGGGTCAGGAAGGCGATCACGTCCAGGGAGTCGTGGTCGGCCCAGTGCAGGTCGTCGAGGAGCACGAGGAGGGGCCGGTCGAGCCGGCGCTCGAGCAGCCTGAGGATCCGGTGGTCTGGCGCCGTCGGTTCCACGGCGTGGCCGAGGAGCCCGCCGGCCACCTCCTCGCCGGTCAGCCCCAACGCCTGGAGGACCTGGATCAGCAGCCCGAACGGAAGGCCGGCCTCCATCTCGTCGCCCCGCCCGGTGGCCGTGAGGAGATCGGACCCTGCGTACGAGGCCGCCCAGTCGAGGACGGCTGTCTTGCCGAGCCCGGCTTCGCCGACGACGAACAACGACCGGCCCCGCCCGGCCCGGACATCGTCGACCACGCCGGCGGCGAGCGCGATGACCTCGTCGCGTTCGAGCAGGCGGGTCGCCTCCACGTTCCATCCTCCGTCAGCGGCGTACTGCAGCGGGACCTTAACAATCACGGACTTCCGTGACGAAGCGGCCGGCGCCCGCCGGGATACTCATGGTCGGGGAAGTGGGATCGGGGTTCGTACCGGACGTTGTCCGGCCGTAGGTGTCCAGCCGGGCGGAAGGCCGCGTCGCTACGTCCGGCAAGTCGTCTCAGCCCCCGGTTTGTCGAGAGCGGAGGGGTTGTATGGGATGCAGGCACACGGATAGGACGCACGGGCGGCCGTCGGGCACCTTCGCTACGCTCCGGCGGCGAGCGCGACCCGTGGCCGTGGTCACGTGCCTCCTGTTCGCATTCGGACCCCTCCCAGCGACGGCGCGGGTGCTCGGCGGGGCGGTGGACGCCGTCCTCACCCAGCCGCCGATCACCGCCCAGCCGCCGATCCCGGACGCGCTCGAGGGCCTGCAGTACGGCAACCCCGGCGAAGGCATCGGGCTGATGGAACCCCCGACCCCGGACAATACCGGCGAGGCCCAGACGACCTATCCGATCGATATCCCCCCGGGCCGCCTCGACTGGCAGCCGGACCTCGCTCTCACCTACGGGTCCCGGCTTCCCAACGGCTGGCTCGGCGTCGGCTGGGACCTCTCGGTCCCCTCCATCACCGTCGACACTCGCTGGGGCGTCCCCCGGTACGACTCTCGCGATGAGACCGAGACATACAGCTTCGAGGGCGAGCAGCTGAGCCCTACGGCGCACCGCGGCCAGAAGCTGCCCCGTGAGGACGAGCGCCGGTTCAGCAAGCGGGTCGAGGGCAGCTATGCGCTGATCGTCCGGCACGGGACCAACCCGACGAACTACTGGTGGGAGGTCCACGACAAGGTCGGCAACAAGTTCTTCTACGGCCGCACGCCCGAAGCCGACCGCAACGTGCCCGAGGCCATCCTCCGCGATGGGCGGGGCAACGCCTACTGGTGGGGACTGGTCGAGCAGCACGACATCAGCTTCAACACCGTCACCTACTTCCACACCAAGGTCGACGACGCCGGCGTGGTCGGCGCCAACGCCCCCACCGGGAGCCAGATGTACATCGACCGCATCAACTACACGGGCTCGACCACCGGCGGGCTGCCCACGTGGGGTGCGTACGACGTCACGTTCGTCCGTGACCGCCAGCTGGGGGAAGCCCGGCGCAAGGACGTCACCATCGACGCCCGGGCCGGCGCCCTGCGGGTCACCGCCGACCTCCTCAGGCGGATCGACATCACCTACAACGGGGCCGACAACCCCGGCCTCGTGCGCCGCTACGAGCTGGGGTACGAGCCCGGGCCGTTCGAGAAGACGCTCCTCCGCACCATCGGCCAGACGGACACCACTGGCCAGGTGTTCGCCACCCACACCCTCGAGTACTGGAACGACGTCCAGCAGAACGGGGCCTATGCGGGCTTCCGGGAGGAGCGCAGGTGGGATGTGGGCGACGGGGGCGACAACGTGAACGGCGAGCTTGGTGGCGTGGAGCCGACGGCCCTGGGCGGCGGCAAGACGAGTAGCGGCGACGGGCGGCTCTACCTCGGGTTCAACCCGGTGACGCCCGACAAGAGCTTCTCGATCGGAGCCGGATTGGCGCTCAACGGGTCGGACTCCAGCACCGAGATCCTACTGATCGACGTCAACGGGGACAGCCTTCCGGACAAGGTGTGGGACGAGGGGCTGGCAGTCAAGTGGCGCCCGAACCTGACCCGCCCGGGGAACGAGCCGTCCTTCGGCGACGCCCGGACGCTCACGGGGCTCACCGGCCTTCCGGCGGAATCGAGCTTCGGCGTCTCCGTCGGTCCGGAGGCCTACGTGCTGGTGGGCGGCGTGATGTACGCCCACGGCTGGTCGTTCACGACGGGGACGTCGTACTTCAGCGACGTCAACGGCGACGGAATGGTGGACTTCGTCGACAACGGCACCGTCCTCTTCAACTACCTCGACGCGAACAAGCAGCCCACGTTCACGACCGACAGCGCCCTGACGGCGGTGCCCATCGCCGATGACGAGCACTTCGACCCCTCGCTCCTGCCCAACGACAGCGACCTCGAAGCCCGCGCTCGTGAGAGCTTCCCGCTGGTGGACACTGTGCGCCGCTGGCTGGCGCCATGGCACGGCGCGGTCCGGATCTCCGGTCCGATCGCTCACGCCGGCGCCGACAGCCCCGATGGCGTTCGTGTCGCCCTGCAGAAGAACGGGACGGAGCTGTGGTCGACCACGATCGCCGCAGGCAGCACCGCGCCCGTCACGCCGACCGACGTCCCCATTCCCGTGGCCAAGGGCGACCGCATCTACTTCCGCGTGCAGTCCGTGGACAACGGCGCGGCCGACGCCGTCAACTGGGCCCCGATCATCACCTACCAGGACGAGGACGGCGCGGACCAGGAGCCGGCGGTCGATGCCAACGGGCACGACGGCTGGAAGTACGTTGCGTCGAACGAGTTCACCCTGGGCGGGCGGACCGGGATATTCACCAAGATGCCGCTCGACGGCCAGGTGAGGGTCCGCGGCACCGTGCGCAAGACGCGGGCCACCACCGACGACGTCAGGGTGATCGTCGAGCACAACGGCGTGCCCCTCAGCCCGCCGCTTCCCACGGTGCCCGCCAACTTCGTGGGCGAGGTCGCCATCGACCGGACCTTCGCGGTCGCAGGGCCGCGTGACGACGGCAACTTCGACCGCGTCGCCCTTCGCCTCGGCGTCGACTCTCCGATCGACGTCACCGCTCTGTCGTGGACCGACACCACGCCGGCCGGGGCCCCGACCGGACCGCGCCTGTTCTACGTGTCGGCGACGCGGGACGGCCAGGCCGTCCCCACCACCGATGCCAACGGCAACCCGACGATGGAGATCAAACCTCCGTACGACATCGACGTCTATCCGGAGTCGACCCTGAGCGGTCCCCACGCGCCGTGGATGTTCGACGACGGCGACCCGAACACGACAGCTACCCGGACAGTCAACGTGGAGGGACGGTTCTCGGTGCCGGGGAACGTCGATCCCAGTCTGTTCACGATCGTGGCGACGCTGACGGCCAAGACAACCGACCGGCTCCTGGGTAAGGCCACGGGCGCCGTCGTGCTGCCACTGCCGACGACCCCGCCGACCCTCCCGCTTCCGGTGGAGGTCAGCTTCGACATTCAAGTGGTGGAGGGCCAGCCCTACTGGTTCGACTTCACGACCCGTGGCGCCGAAGTGGGGCCGGTGCTCGCCACGGACGTAGAGGTGGCGGGCGCCGACGTGGGTCACGCCGTGCACTGGCCGCGCCTGCTGTCTGGCGACGAGGAGATGGACGCGTTCCCACAGCCCTACCGTGGCTGGGGCTATGCCGGCTACAACGGCGACGGGTCACGCGCCGGCCAGTCCATGAACGAGGACGCCTTCGTGCTGAGGAGCGACGAGTTCCCCGAGAACGAGGACGAGGCACCGACCGACTTCGAGGAGAACGACCCCGACTTCAAGAACCCGCTGAAGGGCAACGGCTACCCGTACGTCCCCAACCCGGAGACGAACCGGTGGCAGGGCCCGAAGTCGCAGGCCCCGACCGACGACCAGAACCCCGCCGCCCGGCCCAACATCCGGGGTATCACCTACGGCGCCGCCGGCGGCTTCAGCCCGTCGCGGCTCGGACCGGACTCCGTCGGCAACCCGGCCGGTCCGGCCACCACCGACCGCGCCCCGACGATGAAGGGGCGAGCCTCCCAGGACACCTTCGGCGCCAACCTCAGCGCCGGCCTTGCCGGGATCGGCGCAGGGGTCTCCTGGGGGTACAGCAGCGCCCGGAACGGATTCGTCGACCTCAACGGCGACGGTTATCCCGACATCGTCGGCAGCGGGTCGCGGGTCCAGTACACCAACGAGGTCGGAGGCCTCCATCCCACGCTCGGGGTCATCGACGGGGATGACATCAGCACCAGCCGCGAGTACGCGGCGAACCTCCAGGGCCAGGGCTCAGCGCCGGCGATCAAGGGCAAGATCTCCATCAAGTCCAACGGTCGCACGGCGGCCCGCACGAGCGCGGGGGTCAACCTCGGCTTCGGCGGGGGTGTGGGCCACGGCGAGAGCAACCACACCGACGGCTTCAACGAGGCGCTGCCGTGGATCGACGGCGACGTGGAGTCGGATCTCGCCGATCTCAACGGCGACTTCCTGCCCGACCGCATCCGCGTCACCGAGAGCGGGTTCCACGTGCGGTGGAACCTCGGGTACTCCTTCAGCGAAGAGTTCGTGTTCCCCGAGGCCGACCACTTCAGCGTCGACCAGAACGACACCTACACAGTCGGGGCGACCGTCGGGTTCAACCTCGGCCGCTTCGACTTCGCCGGCGGCGTGACGATCCAGAACGACGAGCAGCATGGCGACATGACCTGGATCGACCTCAACGGCGACTTCCTGCCCGACCGGGTCGAAGGCCTCTACTCGGGTGAGATGCGCGCGAGCCGTGAAGGCGTCAAGGTGCGGTTCAATACGGGTGCCGGGCTGGGACCGGAGGTCGACTTCGGCGACTTCCAGGACGGCCAGGTCTCCCGCAGCGAGTCGTTCGGCGTGGGCGGCGGCGGCGACCTCACCGTCGGCATCGGACCATTGTGCTGGCCGGTGAAGCTCTGCTACATCATCGTCAACGCCGGCGGCCACGGGGAGCGCAGCGTGACCGCGCAGCGGACGTCGCTGATCGACGTCGACGGCGACTTCCTGCCCGACAGCGTCAGCAGCTCCGAGCACTCGTCCATGACGGTGAGCCGCAACCAGACCGGGCGGACCAACCTCCTGAAGTCCATCAAGCGCCCACTCGGTGCGGAGATCTCTCTCGACTACGCCCGCAGCGGGAGCACCGTCGACCAGCCCTTCCCGCTCTGGGTGCTGGAGAACGTGCGCGTCTTCGACGGCCACGCCGGCGATGGCCACGGCGGCGGAGGCGATGACACCGCCGTCACCGTCTACGAGTACGACGAGGACAGCAACGTCTACGACTTCCGCGAGCGCGAGACCTATGGCTTCGCCAAGATCTCCGAGCACCAGCTCGACGGGGCGGGCCAGCGCTACCGCACCTTCGAGCGCTCGTACCTCAACGGCAACTACTACGAGCGGGGGCTCCTGGTGGCCGAGACCCTCCTCGATGCCGCCGGCCGCAAGTACACCGCCACCGTCAACTCCTACGAGCTCCGGGACGCCGCCACCGGCGCCGCCGCCGCTCTCGGGTCGCCTCCGAGCCTGGAGGCGGCGGTCTTCCCCGCCCTCACGAAGTCCGAGCAGCAGTGGTTCAACCCTGACGGCGGGCCGGCGCCCGTCAAGCGGGGGGAGACGCTCACCGATTACGACCGGCGGGGCAACCCCATCAGGATGGAAGACCGGGGCGAGCCCGGGGCCGGCGACGATCTCATCGCCGAGACCGCGTTCACCGAGTGCGACGGCCACCCCGACTTCCCATGGACCCAGGTTCCAGGGCAGCTCAGGTTGGTCAATGCCACCGGTACGCCCCTGCGCTTCCGCGTCGGTGAGACGCCGTGCGACTACGCCGCCATCGTGGCCGTCGACGAGCACCTGACCCCCGGCGGTGACGGGGCGCGGGCGCGCACCGACGTGGAGTACGTCGACCCGGGCGGACAGGTCAGCCTGGTCACCGGCCCCGCCAACGCGGCCGGGGAGCGGGAAGCGGTCACCTACCGCTATGACCGGGTGACGGGGCTCCTCATCGAGATCGTCGACACCCATGGCCTGAGCACCAAGCTCACCTACGACAACCGCTTCGGCCGAGTGGCCTCCATCGAGGAGCCGACGGGCGCCAGAACCCGGTTCACCTACGACGTCCGAGGGCGTCTGTCCCAGGTGTTCAGTCCCCTGGTGCCGGCAGACACGCCGATGATCACGTTCGACTACCGGAGTGATGCCGACGACCCCTGGGTTCTTGCCAGCCACTTCGACGCCGCCAACCCGAACAACAGGATCCGGACGGTGCGCATCGTCGATGGCGTGGGCAAGGAGATCCAGACCAAGCACGACGCCACCGAGTTCGTGGCCGACGCCGGGGCCCGCGATGTCATGGTCGTCTCCGGCTCGACCTACTTCGACGCCTTCGGGCGCGGCGTGCGGCAGTACTACCCGATCACCGAAGGCCTCGGCCCCCCGGGCGGGGAGACGGACAGCGCGGGGACGTTCAATGCCACCGACGACGGGGTGGAGCCCGCGGTGGCGACCTACGACGTGATGAACCGCGTGACCCAGCTGGTCCAGCCCGGCGGTCGCGCCACCACAACGACCTATGGGTTCGAGGCCGGCCCCTTCGGCGGCCCCATGCTCTCCGAGGACACTGAGGATCCCGAGGAACGGCGGACCCGCACGTACCGCGACGTGCGGCAGAACGTGGTGGGCGTGGAGCGCTCGGGCCCCGGTGGGGTGTCGGCCCTGACCCGCTATGCATACGACCCGCTCCAGCAATTGCTGGAGATCCAGGGCCCGGCGTCGAACGTCAGCAAGCTCACCTACGACCTGCTCGGACGCCGGACGTCGAATGACGGACCCAATACCGGCAAGGTCGACTTCGAGTACGACCTGGCGTCGAACCTGGTGGGCAAGATCACGCCCAATCTGCGAAGGGATCGCCAGAAGATCGAATACGACTACCGCTTTACGCGGCTGGAGAGGATCCGCTACCCGGACAACCCGTCGAACAACGTGACCTACACCTACGGCGGCGGCGCCGAGGGCAACCAGGCCGGCCGGGTCAAGACCATCGTCGACGGCAGCCGCACCCAGGACCGGCTCTACGACGCGATCGGCAACGTGACCGAGACGCGCGACATCATGAAGGTCAACAACCTCAACCGCTCGACCACGCCGGCCCACACGTTCACCACGCGGTTCGTCCGCGACAGCTGGAGCCGGATCCTGAACCTCACCTATCCCGACGGCGAGGTGGTCACCAACGCCTACGACTCCGGCGGGCTGGTCCGGGCCGTCACCGGCGTCAAGGGGCCACACAGCTACCGCTACGTCGACCGGCTGGAGTACGACAAGTTCGGCTTCGCCAAGCTCCTCAACTACGGGAACGGCACGGTCCGCGAGAGCACCTACGACGACAAGACGCTGTGGCTCTCCAAGCAGCTGGTGCACCGGGGAGACAAAGAGCTGCAGGACCTCAACTACCTCTACGACCAGGTCGGCAATCCCACCGAGCGCCACGACGACATCCCCGTGCCGCCGGCAAGTGAGAAGGGAGGCCCGAGCCGCCAGACCTTCACCTACGACGACCTGTACCGGCTGACGGCGGCTACCGGCACGTACTCGGACGGCAACGGCAAGCGTCGCGAGTTCACCCAGGCGTTCACCTACGACCCCGGAGGGAAACTCACCCGGAAGGCGCAGACAGACACGGTCTTCACCTCATCGGGCAGCGGGCAGCCCCAGGCGCCGACCACCTACGACATGGCCTACGAGTACGAGGCCGACCAGCCGCTGGCCCCGAGCCACATCGGCTCCCGCGCCTACACGTGGGACGAAGACGGCAACAACACCGGGTGGAAGGAGGACAGGAACGGCCAGCGGCGGACCATCACCTGGGACGAGGAGGACCGGGCCGCGAGCATCGCCGATCAGGGCAACACGACGACCTACCGGTACGACCATGAGGGAATGCTGGGGATCGAGCGCGGGCCACATGGCGAGGTCGAGTACGTCAACGAGTGGTACACCGCGCTCAACGGCGGGGTGTACTGGAAGGACGTGTTCGCCGGCAATTTGCGGGTGGCCACCAAGCGCGTCAAGGACAACGGCGTGCACGAGGACCTCCAGTACTTCCTCACCGGGGATCTGCAGGGCTCGATCACCCTTGTCACCGACGGAGGCGGCAAGTTGTTCGAGCACCTGGAGTACTTCGCCGGCGGCGAGATATGGGTGCGGGAGCACAGCGAGATCTACCGCCAGCCCCACCTCTACGCCGGCATGTACCACGACGAGGCCCGGACCCTGTACCGCACCCAGGCCCGTTGGTACGAGCCGAGAGAGGGCCTGATGCTCTCCCCCGATCCGCTGCTCGTGCGCTCGCCGGAGGCTGCGGTGGCCAACTCCCGCCTGGTGGCGGACTACACCTACGCCTTCGACAACCCTGTCTCCTACGTCGACCCGACCGGCAACGAAGGGGTGTCCGTCGCCTTCAACATCGCAGCCACCATCTTGGGGGCCGAGCTCGAAGGCCAGGACGACATCGACGACGCTCGGCTGAAGAAGCGCTTCAAGCCGAAGCAGATCAAGAACATCAACCGGGCCAACAAGGTCCAGAAGGGCTTCTCCGACTTGGCCGGCTTCGTGAACGATCTCGGGAGCATCAGCTTCGACGTCAACGACGACGGCGAGCGGGAGATCAAGGTCTTCGGCTTCAGCAAGAAGCGGATCCAGAACATCCCGAAGATCAAGAAACAGCTGAAGCCGTCGAATATCAAGTCCAAGTTCACCAAGGCCAAAACCAAGGTGAAGGATGTGAAGACCAAGGTCGGGCCGAAGGTGGTGAAGGCGTTCCAGAAGAAGTGAGGCCAATGAGGCCTGCTGCCCCCGCTCCCTTCAGGCTCTTGACGCGTGGCGGCGGGCTGTTGTCGCAGAATCAGTCGATGTCGTGACGAGCGCGCGTATCCCGCGGTCAGCTTGGTCGGCGAACATCCGGCCCTGCGGGTCGTTGGCGATCTGCTCGGCGGCCAGCCCACTGATCAATCCGCGGATGAGCGCGATGTCAGCAGGGTCGCTGACGCCGGCTGCCGAGAGATTCTCAACCAGCACCGTGACGCAGCCGAGCGCGACTCGATAGCTGTCTTCGGTGGGGGAGAAGCTCGGGAGCGTTCGCTGCAGCATGAGGTGGTAGCGGGCGGGGTTGGCCACGCAGTAGTTGACGACGGCCACGGCGACGGCCACGGCCCCGTCGATAGCGTCGTCGGTCGGCGGGAGTTCTTCGAGCGTGCGGCGCAGGTCGGCGAAGCCATCGGCGAACAGGGCGTCGAGCAGTGCCTGCTTGGTCGGGTAGTAGTGGGTCAGGGACTGCTGGCGAAGCCCGACGGAGCGCGCCACCTCCCGGACGCTCACCGCCGCAACACCCTCGCGAGCCATGAGCGACCACGCCGCGTCGAGGATCTCCCGCTCGACGAGCTGGCGCCGGGCGGCCGCTCTCGCTTTGGAGGAATCTGTCATTGACAGATCATGCTGTCAGTGACAGAGTCCCCTTGTCAACCAGCAGCGTCGGAAGGAGACAGCCGTGGACCGGCTGCACGACCAAGATCGCGGTGCTGGGTCACTGACGCCGCTGCTGGAGAAGTCGAGGGTCGGCTGGGACGTGCTCGAGCACCGCTATGGGGCGCTGCTGCGCCTCGTCGACACCGTGCTCGGCGTCGTGCCCAACTGTGATCCCTATCTGGAGATATGGCCGCCGGCGTTCCGCACCTACAACATCATGGTGCCCAACCTCCTGAACCTGCCGGTACCCGTGCTCCGGCTGGGTGGACCACCTCCGGAGGTCGTCGGCCTCGCCATGTACGTGGCCAGCCGCACAGCCCATTGCCCGTACTGCTCGGCGCACAGCTGCTCGTTCGCCATGCGGCGCGGTGCAGCCCCCGACAAGGTTGCGGCGGCGTTGGTTCCGGACCGGACTTCGTTCAGCCGTGGCGAGCTTGCGGCGATCGCCGTGGCTCGGTCGTTGGCGCGCATCCCCTGCGAGCTCACCGCCGGAGAGCGGGGTGAGCTGGTCGACGTCTACGGCGAGCGCAACGCCGAGTGGGTCGTGCTGAGCGCCGTCATGATGGGGTTCCTCAACAAGTTCATGGACTCGATCGGCGTCGAGCTCGAGCAGTCCGTCGTCAGCGAGGTGTCGGCGACGATGGGCCCCGACTGGTCACCGGGCAAGGCTGGCACACAGCTCGACCCGGCGACCCCCGAGCGGCCAGCCCCGGCTGCGGAC
>CAYZMG010000086.1:0-17566 GCA_964479465.1 uncultured Acidimicrobiales bacterium | reverse complement strand
AGGACACTGCTCTCGCCGGCGCCGGCGCGTCGCTGAGCGAGGCGGGGTGCACCCCGAACACCGACGCCGGTCCGCAGTCGGTTGCCGACCGGGCGGCCGAGGTCGGGTGGGGCCGCGACGTCGCCGAAACCGGCCAGGAGCCTCCGGCTACCAACGACGGGACGGGACAGTCGGAGAAGCCCGCCTAAGCGCGGTGGCGGTTCCGAACCGCCAGGAAGACGCCGCCGCCGAACACCAGGGCGAGCCCCAGCACGAGTAGCCCCGGGTTGCTGATCGCCCCCGCCGACTGGCTGGTGCGAGGGGAGGCAAGCGCGGCTGTAGTTGCGCCGTCGGCTGGTTCAGCCGGCTCGGCGGAGGCGCCCTGAGGCGTGACCGCCGGGAGATCAGTGCCGGCGGCAGGAGGAACGGTCGGGGTCGTGGCCTCGGCGGCGGCGATCGAAGTCTCCGTCGATGTGACCGTCGCGCCCCCGCCGGCGCCAGTGGCTGCCGCCCCCGTAGAGCCGCCGCCGTTGGTCGTGTCGCCCGTGCCTCCGCCGACGCCCCCGTCGACGCCGCCCGACAGCCCGCCCCGCTGGCCCGCCGACGAGATGGGGGCCTGCCCGGTCTCGCTTCCCGGGACGCTGGCCGTCGGGCTGGTCGCCGGCGGCTGGGCGAGCGTCGTGCTCGTGGTGGTGGTCGTCGTGTCCTCCGGCGCCGGCGTGACCTGGAAAGACGCGCTGGAGGTGGAAACCGAGCCGCCGTCGGTCACGACGGCCAGTACCGGGTGGGAGTTGGGTGGCGAGTCCGGTACCACTGCGGTCACCGAGAACACCGGCCCCATCGCGGTGGCGATCACCGGCCCGGACAGGCCACCCCAGCGGATCTCGACAGGCAGGGCGGTGAAGCCGGTGCCGGTGACCACGAACGCCGTCCCGGGCGGGCCGCTGGCCGGAGAGAGCGTCAATTCAGGCGCCGCGCTTGCCGGCCCGGCCCCGAGGAGGGCGACCGCTACGGTGACGGCCAGGACGAGTCCGCCCGGCGCCGCCCTGTGCCACACCGTCGGTCTCAGATCGTCAGGGGGCCTGGGCCGGGCAGTTGGCGTCCGCCAGGAGCTGGTCGAAGCGGGCGTTCCAGGTGGCTCGGGCCTGCTCGAGAGATGCGGGGTCCTCGCTGCCCTGCGCCAGCCGTGCGTCGATGGCGGCGTTGAACGCAGCTCTCTGGTCCTGGAGGGTCCGGCACGTGCCGGTCGGAGCCGTGGTCGTCGTGGTTGGCGGAGCCGTGGTCGTCGTGGTTGGCGGAGCCGTGGTCGTCGTGGTTGGCGGAATCGTGGTGGTCGTGCTCGTCGTCGTGCTGGTGCTCGTGGTCGTGGTCCCGCCGCCGCCGCTGACGACGATCTGGAAGATCCTCGTGGCGGTGGCGATCGAGTCCGGGTCACCAGGCGCGCACGGGAGGCTACCGGTGGCACCCACCGGGCAGTCCGGCGGAGAAAGAGCGGTGGAGGCGGCGACGGTGAACTCGAACGTGCCGGGGGTCGTCGGAGTGCCGGTCAACTGGCCCTGGGGCGTCAAGGTCACCCCCGGAGGCAGGCTGCCCCCGACGACTCTGTAGGTCGGAGCCGGTGACAGGTGGGTGGCTATGACGAACTGGTGGTCGTAGGGCGACCCAACCGTGGCCGCGGGAGGCTGGGCCGAACTCAGCGAGGGCTGTACCCGTCCGGCCGCGTTGTTGCCCCAGCAGACGGCCGGAGGGCCGCTGACCGGCATGGCGCAGCTGTGGAAGGTGCCGGCGCTGACATGGGTGTACTGGCCCGCAGGGGGGCTGCTCTGCCCCTCCAGGTTCCGACCCCAGCAGGTGATCGTGCGGTCCGGTCGGAGGCCGCAGACGTGGGCGAACCCGACGCTGATCTGGACGAACGCGCCCTCGGGCTCGGTGAGCTGGCCGCCGTTGTTGCGACCCCAGCAGACCACGGTCGAGTCAGCGCTCCGGATGGCGCAGACGGTGAAATTGCCCGAGTTCACGGCGGAGTAGGTGCCCTCGGGCACGTTGAGCTGGCCATCGGCGTTGGCTCCCCAACACAGGATGGTCCCGTTCGATCGCAACCCGCATGCGTGCCGGATGCCGACGGTGAGCTGGGTGAATACCTCGGTCGTCGGCGTGTTCGTCACCTGGCCGGCGTCGTCGGCGCCCCAGCAGACCGGCGTGCCGTCGGTGCGCAATGCGCATACGAAGTTGAACCCTGGCGCGACGTGCAAGAACGTCCCGGCCGGCGCGCTGGTCACTTTACCGAAGCCGTTGTTTCCCCAACAGACGACGGTCCGGGTGAAGGTGATGCCGCATCCGGTGTTGTAGCCGGCGTTGACCTCGAGGAAGCGCACGCCGGCGGGAGGAGTCGCCTGACCGGGGCCTTCGCTGACGTTGTCTCCCCAGCATGTGGCGGTGAAGTCGGGTTGCACGCCGCAGGTCATGTAGCCGCCGGCACTGATCGACGGGAGGACAGGAGCAGTCGAGGAACCGAATCCCGCCGCCGGGCCACCGGTGATGGCGAGCAGGCCGGCGAGAGACAAAACCGCGGCGAGAATGGCGAGAACTGAACGAGAACGCAACCCCAGCACCGTCGTCATTTGGATGTGTCTAGTCGAGAGTGGAGCGGCCAGCAAGCTTTGTATGGGGCGAACGCGGGGGCGCCGTTCGTCTCTATCTGCGCGTGACATCTACTAAAACGACAGTGTCCGGTCGCGGTCGTCAGCGACCAGCTCGGCCGATGCCCGCCTGCGATTTCGCCGCACGAGCCACACGCTGCCGCCGATGATCATGCCCACGCCGAGCAGCAGCCGAGCGGCCGATTGCGACTCGCCTGAGGGCTGGCCCGTCGATGATTGGTCCGGCGCCCTCCCTTGATTATCACCGGGAGCGGCTTCGCCGGCCGGGGACGATTCGGGCGTCGCCGTCGTGCCAATGGCGCCGGAGGCGGCTCCCGGAAGCAGCGTCGCCGGCATGTCGGCGCTCTCCTCCATGCCGGGATCGACTCGCGCTCCAATGGAGGTGTTGGTGGCCTGGGAGCCGCCAGCCGGCCCCACTCCGAGCGCCCCCGCCCCCACCGCCACGCCCAGGACGACCCAGGCCACCGCCGCCCTACGCCACACCGGCGAACCTCAGAAGGTCGGCCATCGTGAACGTCGCCGGCGTCGCCGCCGGCAGCTCCGGTTTCCACGCCGGCGCCTGGCGCAGGAACGACGACGGGTCGCCCTTGAGCAGGCCGACGAGAACCTCGGCGACGATCCGCCCGCCGGTGGGCCCGAGCGCCCGGCCGTCGCGCAGGACCTCCGCCTCGCGCAGCACGTAGAACCACAGAGGTGTCTCGCCGGTGAGGCGGAGGTCGCTGTTCGGCACGTCGGTGCCCATCGCCGCAGCGACGGACTGGCCCGACGGCAGCTGAAGCGAGCGGCCTCGCAACATATTGAGAAGCCCGAGCGAACGGCGGGCGTTGTCGATGGCCGGCGGCAGCTTGCGCATCGGCTCGGCCAGCCTGGTGTCGATGCGCCGGCTGAGCTGGGGCGTGGTGGCGTCGTCGAGGTCGAACAGGTGCTTCCACTGGACGGTCCAGCCTTTGGGCAGCGTCCGGAAGCCGCCGAAATGCTGGAGGGGGTTCGCCACCCGGATGTCGGTGAGAATGGGCAGGACCTCGAGGGTGTCATTGATGCGGTACTCGCTGCGCACCATCGAGTGGCCGAACCGGTAGGCGGCGGCGGAGAACTCCACCGGCACGAACGGCTTGCTCCGCCAGGTGAAGAAGGACAGGTCGGCCCGGGCCTTGCCCGTCCGCTTGCTGGTTACCAGGATCTCGCCGAGCATCTCGGGCCCGACCAGCCGGGCCAGGAAGTCGTGGATCACGACCCACTGGTAGTGCCAGGCGACGGTCCGGCGGGCCTCCTCGAACAGGCGGCCCGGCTCGACGCCGAAACGCAGGTGGTCCACGACGGCGTTGTGGAAGCGGATGAAGGCCAGGTGGAGCTGGCTGACGATGAAGTGGACGTCGTTGCGGGGATCGCCGATCAGTGCCCGCCCCTGCTGGTTGCGGGGAAGGTCGACCGGCTCGTGCTCGGCGACGTTCGTGTTCTGGCCAACCAGCAGCGAAGCCGGGTCGTTCTGGTCGTAGAGGTAGGGGCTGTCGGCCTGGCCCCGCCCGTAGAGGGAGTCGAGGTCGAACCGAGGGGTGCGGAAGGTGTTCAGGGCGTCGGGGTCGTTCACCCGGTCGAGACTCGACACCGGATCGAAGGTGATGTCATGGTCGACGAACTGGCCCAGGTAGGTGTAGCCGGACGCGATGTCGGGGTTGTCGCCCGCCGGCCCCGCCGGAGCGTCGGCCATGGAGTCGGCCAGCGCCTTCAGGGCTGCGTCTGAGGGGGCGAACGCCGGCAGCTCGCGGAACATCCGCCCGTACCGCCCGTCGAACGAAGTCGAGCGCGGCAGGTTGTCGAGACCCCGGGGTCGGCTCCCGCCGTGGTGGTCGAGCGATGCGAGTTGCGGTGGTTCCGTCGTGAGCGCAGTATTGCACCTGCGCGTTACCCTCGCCGGACTGACAACCACGACGGAAGGTGGGTCCACGTGGACTACGGCAAGCTGAGCCCGGCCCTGGCGGCGGCATTGGCAGACTTCGAGACCGGAGGGAGTCCGGCGCTCGCCCTGCACGCCCGTTCATTGGGCCTCGTCTCGATGGACGCGGCGTCCAAGCCGCCGCGGATCGTCGTGTTCGTGCATTGCGACGAGGGCGCCGAATCGGGCGACCTGGCGGTGGACGGGGTGGAGATCAACCAATCCGCAGGCGCCGTGCGAACCGGCATCGTCGACCTCGCCGCCCTCGACGCCTTGAGCGAGAACCCGGCCGTCAGCCGCATCGTCCCCGCCCGCCGGCTGCGCCTGCTGATGGACGTGGCCAAGACGAAGGTCGGCGTTCCGGCCTTCCGCAAGAAGACCAATCTGTCCGGGAAGGGCGTGGTCATCGGGATCGTCGACTCCGGGATCGAGACCGACCACCCTGCGTTCGCGGGCCGCATCCTGCGCCTTTGGGACCAGACGCTCAACGGGTCCGGCGTGGCCGAAGGCGGCTACGGGGCTGAGCTTCAGCCGCCGCTTGTCGAGATCTTCCGCGACACCGTCGGCCACGGCACCCACGTGGCCGGCATCGCCGCCGGCGAGGACCCGGTCTATGAGGGCGTCGCCCCGGAAGCCGATCTGGTGATCGTGAAGTCCGACCTCATGACCGCTCACATCGCCGACGGCGTGCGCTACATCTTCCGGGTCGCCCAGGACCTCGGCCGGCCGGCGGTGGTCAACCTCAGCCTCGGCGGCCACGGCGACGCCCACGACGGCACCGACTCGCTGTCGATGGTGATCGACAGCTTGACCGGCCCGGGCCGCATCGTCTGCTGCGCCGCGGGCAACGAGGGCAACGACAACATTCACGCCCAGGGCAAGGTGCGCAAGGGTGGAGTCCGGAACTTCGCGGCGTCCATCCCACGGCCGGCGGCCGAACAGCGGCCGTGGGTCGCCACCTTCAACGGCTGGTACAAGGGCACGAACCGCATGACGGTGTCGGTCACGGCGCCCAACCACGAGTCGACTCCCCCCCAGCCAGTGATCACCGGCAACGAGAACCCGGCGAAGATCTACACCCTGGCCGACGGTGCCGTGCGGGTCACCACGCCCGGGCCCGACCCGGCCAATGGCGACGTCAACTTCTTCGTCGAGATCCAGCCGGCGCCGGCGCCCGCCGCGCCTCCGGGCTCGCCGCCGGTGGCGCCGGGGACGTGGCGGATCAAGATGACCGGCGTCAAGATCTCCGGCGACGGGCTGGTCGACGTCTGGTCGGTGGACGAGCGCGTCGGCCAGTTCACCGGCATCGCGGTCGAGGACAACATGAAGGTGGGCTCGCCCGGTTGCTGCACCTCTGCGGTCACGGTTGCGTCGTTCACCACCAAGAACGAATGGGTGAGCTTCATGGGCACCGACCACCAGTCGGGCCTCGCCCTCAATACCATCTCCGACTTCAGCAGCGAGGGCCCCCGGCGGGACGGCGCCAAGAAGCCCGACGTCGCCGCGCCCGGGGCCATGATCGGCGCCGCCCTTTCCGGGGACTCCGGCTTCGGCCCCGCCGTGCTCCTCGACCAGCTCAACCGGATCAACGCCGGCACCAGCATGGCCTGCCCGTTCGTCGCCGGCATCGTGGCCCTCCTGCTCGAGCGCGATCCCACGCTCGACCCCAAGAAGGTGAAGTCGATGCTCCAGGCCAGGTCCGCCATACCCCGGCGGCCGAAGGGTATCTGGGACGAGAAGTGGGGCTACGGTTTGATCTCGGCCAAGGGCTTGTAGCCTGAAAGTGTGGATTGGGGGAAGGTCGACGCACCGCTGGCCTCGGCGCTGGCCGGCGCCGCCGACAACGATCAGCTGGCCGTGTTCGTCCACGTCGATCCCGCGCGTGCCGACGAGAAGACGCTCGACCGCCTCCGCCTCGACGGGGCGGTGAGCACGGCGTCGCTGCGCCCATCCGAGGTGGCGGCCCTCACCGACGAGCCCTGCATCCGCCAGGTCCGCCTGGCCCGCAAGCTCCGCCTGCTCGACGAGACTGGTAGCGCTCCGCCGTTAAGGGGAGTGTTGGGAGATGAGATAGCCGCCGAAGGCGACGCCTCCGGCCAGGACCACGCCCGCCCACGCCCCGGGCCCGAGGAACCGGTTGTGGGCCAGCATCTTGGCGACGACCAGGCCGAGCACCACCGCACCGCCGATGAGCTGGGCCTGCGCAGCCGGTCGCAGGGCGTCGTGCAGTCTCGTCGCCAGCACGTGCACGACCATGGCGAGGACCACGACGAACGCCGCGACCCCCAGTAGGGCGTAGGGGTCCTGTAGGCCCGTCCGGTCCAGCCGGAACGACGGGACCTGGATACCGAACCGCTCGAGGGTGCGGTCCAGCCGGAACCGGTGCCAGGGCACGAGCGCCAGGTCGGCGGCCAGCAGGGCGCCGGCGGTGACCACGAACCGCTCGCCCCGGGACCAGGGCATGGTCTCGAGGGCGGGCGTGGCGCGCTCGCGCACAGGATTTATGGTTGCCGCACGATCAGGCTACGGAATGCCCGAGGTGCTCTCGCAGGCCACGGCGCTGTCGGTGCCGGCGCCGCCGTGGCACTGGTCGGTCTCGGTGCCGCCGTCGAGGAAGTCGTCGCCGCCGTCGCCGACGAGGTAGTCGGTACCGGCCTCGCCGAAGATCCGGTCGTTCCCGTCGCCGCCGAAGATCTGGTCGTTCCCCGCGCCGCCGCAGATGACGTCGTCGCCGCCCATGCCGAAGATCTGGTCGTCGCCACCCAGGCCCATGATCACGTCGGGCCCGGCGGTGCCGATGATCCGGTCGGCGCCGGAGGTGCCGACGATCGTCGGCGTGCGCCCGTCACAGAGGAGCCCCGAGGGTGCGGTTGTGGACGTCGTAGTGGTCGGCGGCAGGGTCGTGGTCGTGGGCGGCAGGGTCGTGGTCGTGGTGGTCGTGGACGTCGTAGTGGTCGGCGGCAGCGTGGTGGTCGTGGGCGGCAGCGTGGTCGACGTGGTCGAGGTCGAGGTCGAGGTCGAGGACGTCGAGGTCGAGGTCGAGGACGTCGAGGTCGAGGACGTCGAGGTCGACGACGTCGAGGTCGACGACGTCGAGGTCGACGAGGTCGAGGACGACGAGGTCGAGGACGAGGTGCTGCTACCGCCCGTGGTGGTGATGTCGATGCACCAGCCGCCGTTGATGTCGACCGCCGCCTGACCGTAGTCGTCGACCGCGAACACGCTCCAGGTGCCGTTCGGACTCAGGCTGTTGAACGTGTTGAGGTCGGTCGACCCCGAGGGGACGGGCGCAGGCGCCGGCCACTGGTCGTCGGGAGTGATCTGGGGGTCGACGTCGTCATCGTTGACAGGGCGGAACGTGCCGGTAAACAGGGCGGAGTCGGCAGGGAGGAGGTTGGCCGCCTGCTGGTCGAAGGTCAGGTCGACGTTGCTCACGGGCCCCGAGGACTCGCTGTTGTTCCCGCCGGCGTCGGACATGAGGATCACGTTCGAGTTGTCGGGCGCCGCGAGGAGGACGTCGAGATCCTCGGCCCAGTGCAGCCCGCCGCCATCCGGCCGCGTGGTGACGCCAAGGAGCCTGACGTTCACGTCGGTGATCGTGCCAGTGAGCCCGGAGACGGTGATCGTGGACGGGTAGGGGTTGCTGGGGCGTGGCGCCGGCACACCGTTGTCGCCAACGATGGGAGCGGTGTTGCAGAACTCGGCGGCGTATGACGTCGTCGTGCTGATGCCGAGCACACCGAGCACCACCGCCGCCACGACGAGCAACCGCCGGGCCACGAGGTTGATCCTTCCGGTGTCGAGCCGCCGTTGAGCCGTTGACATCACACGATCCCCATTTCGTCCGTCCGCCAACTCGCCGCAGGAGCCTTCCACATAGGCCGGCCCGACACAATAGATGTCAATTGCCAGTATCTCCCTACGTGGCGCCGGCAAAACGCAGCAGTTCCGGCTCGATAGCCTGCCAGTCACGGTGGCCACGCATCACGACGAAGCACGTGCGCCGCTGGTGGACGTGGTCGACCTGGCCGTGCGGTTCAACGACGAGGTCGACGCGCTCCGGGGCGTGACCTTCTCGCTCGAGCGCGGCGAGTCGCTCGCCATCGTGGGGGAGAGCGGGTCGGGGAAATCGACGCTCGCCCACTGCCTTGCCGGGCTTGTCCAGCCCCCGCAGGCCCGGGGCCGGGTGCGGATCCAGGGGGTGGACGTCCTCGGCGCTTCCGGCGAGACGCTGCGGTCACTGCGATGGTCGACGGTCGCCCTTTCCCTGCAGGGGTCGCCGTTCAACCCCGTGGCCACCGTTGGCGACCAGGTGGCCGAGCCGCTGCGGGACCGGCTGCACATGGGCGCCCGCGACGCTCGGGATCGCGCCGGTGTTCTGGCCCGGGAGGTGCTGCTGGAGCCGGCCCTGCTCGACCGCTACCCGCACCAGCTGTCCGGCGGTCAGCGCCGGCGCGCCGCGCTGGCCATGGCCCTGGCCCTCGACCCGCCCCTGGTCATCCTCGACGAGCCCACCGCGGGCCTCGATCCGGCCACCCGGCGGGAACTGGTTCAGCGCATCGCGCGGCTGGCCGCGACCAAGGGCTTCGCCCTCATCGTCATCTCCCACGACCTGCCCGACGCCGCGAGCATGGCGTCGCGGACGATGGTGCTCTACGCCGGCGAGGTCATGGAGGCGGGGCCGACCGAGCGGGTGATCTTCGAGCCCGCCCACCCCTACAGCTGGGCCCTGATCAACACCTATCCGGTGATGGACACCACCAAAGACCTCCGGCCGATCCGGGGCCGCCCGCCCGACCCCCGGGCCGTGCCTGCGGGCTGCCCGTTCAACCCTCGTTGCACCCAGGTGGAAGACGTGTGCAGCGAGGTCCACCCGGACATGGTCGAGTCGCGCGACCGCCTGGTCCTGTGCCACTTCGGCGGCCTCAAGACGCTGCTGTCAGCCCGGGGCGTTCACAAGGTCTTCGGGCGCGGCCGCCACGCCGTGACCGCCCTGGCGGGGGTCTCCCTGAGCTTGCGCGAGGGCGAGTCGCTGGGGATCGTCGGGCCGTCGGGAAGTGGGAAGTCGACGCTCGCCCGCATCCTTGCCGGCCACCTCGCCATGGACGCCGGGCAGGTCGTGCTGGAAGGCCAGCCGTTGCCCAGCTCGTGGCGGGGCGACGATCGGATGCGGCGCCGGCGCATCCAGCTGATCC
Organism: uncultured Acidimicrobiales bacterium; assembly: GCA_964479465.1. Lineage (GTDB taxonomy): Bacteria > Actinomycetota > Acidimicrobiia > Acidimicrobiales > AC-14 > CADCTB01. The sequence goes on along the minus strand of CAYZMG010000086.1, from coordinate 7,799 downwards.
TGCAGGACCCGGCCGACGCCCTGTCGCCCCGCATGACCGTCGAGGAGCTGGTGGCCGAGCCCATGGCGATCGCCGGCTCTGAACGCGACCGCCGGCGGGAGACGGTGGGCGAGGCCCTGGACAGCGTCGGCCTCCCGTCGACCGGGTCGTTCCTCGGCGCCCGTACCCACGAGCTCTCCGGCGGGCAGCTGCAGCGGGTCGCCCTCGCCCGCGCCCTCCTTGCCGGACCCAAGATCCTCGTCGCCGACGAGCCGACCGCGATGCTCGACGCGTCGGAGCAGGCGCGGATGCTGGTCGTCCTGCGGGAGCGGCAGATCGAGATGGGCCTCGGGTTGATCTTCGTCTCCCACGACATCGCGGCGGTCCGCAAGGTGACCGACCGGATGGTGGTCCTCGACGCGGGCCGGGTGGTGGAGGAGGGACCGTCGGCGACGGTGTCCTCGGACCCGCAGAGCGACACCGCCCGCCTGCTGGTCGACGCGTCGCCCGCCTTCCGGCCGGCGCCCTCGTGCTAGCACTACATGCGACTTCTCCTTAGTGACGCCGCGAGGCCGCGCCCCCTAGGCTGCCTCTCGCGGGGTGTACTCCACGCAGGTCGGCGGCGGGATTGCCGGCTCGTGTCTCGACCCACCGCTTTCGTTGAACCACTGAGGGTGACATACGGTCGGTTGTTTGCAGCTCGTGTGACGACAGCGGCGAAGGGTAGGAGACCTTCGGGGGCGGATCATCGCCGCGCCGCACGGCGGCCGACTGCGGTCGACGCAAGAGGTTGGGAGGGCACGGAATGACGGTGTCACGGTCCGGTGCGTGCCGGCTGATGTTGGTGATGGCCCTACTCGGCACGGCGACGTTCACGGTGTCCGTCGGGGTGCAGCCCGCCGCCGCCGACGTCACCGCGGTGAAGGGGAGCGCCTGTGGCTACTTCGCCAGCGTGAGCCTCTTCGGTGGCCCTGCGGGCCAGCGGGGATGCGGCCAGCCCGGTGACGCCCCGGCCACCAACGCCAGCCCTTCGGTGACGCTGCCCTCCACCGGCTCCTCCACGCCCATCGAGGCCACCGACGCCGACGGGGCGACAGCGGAGTACGGGCCGGCGAAGATCTTCAGCGGTCAGTACCCCGCGGGCTCCGACGTCGCACCCCCGTCGGGCCCGATCACCGTGCGCACCCAGGGAACGCTCGGCGCCAGCGGGTCGGTCACCAGCTCGGCGTCGGTGACGCTGCCACGAGGCGTCGGCCCCGGGCCGATCGTCGCCGACGGGGTGAGCAGCACGTGCACGGCGTCGCAGTCCGGCGTGACTGCCTCGACCACGATCACCAACGGCATCCTCGAGACAAAGTACGACGCCACCACCCAGGATGCCACGGAGACCGAGCCGGTCCCGGGCAGCCCGTCGGTGAACTACACCCGGACCGGCACGATCGACCACGTGGGTGACAGCTACCGCGCCGTCTTCAACGAGCAGGTCACCGGTTCCGACGGCTCGATCACGGTCAACGCCGTGCACCTGTACCTCCTCGGGCCGACCGCGGTCGGCGAACTGGTCATCGGTCAGTCGGTCTGCGGGGTGACGGCCACCGCGTCGACGACCACCACCACGACGGGTGGGGCCACGACGACGACGCAGGCCGGCGCCACCACCACGACCACCCAGGCCGGGGCGACGACCACCACCACAGTCGCCGGCGCCACCACGACGACGCAGGCGGCGGCCACGACCACGACGGCATCCCAGGCCACGACCACGACGGCCGCGGCGGCGGAGACGACGACAACGACGGCAGCGGCCGGAGAAGTGAGCGGTGGCGCCTGCGGCTACTTCGCCAGCGTCGGCCTTTTCGGAGGTCCCCAGAACCGCCGCGGATGTGGGCAGCCCGCCAGCGCACCGGCCACCAACGCCAGCCCCTCGGTGAGCCTGCCGGCGTCGGGCTCGGCCTCTCCCATCACGGCCAGCGACGACGACGGCGCCTTCGCCGAGTACGGCCCGGCCAAGATCTTCGCCGGCCGGTACGCTCCCGGCTCCGACACCGCGCCCTCGTCCGGTCCGATCACAGTCAGCACCCAAGGCACCCCCGGCGGCACGGTGACCAGCTCGGCGTCGGTCGGCTCGCCGCGGGGCGTCGGCCCCGGCCCGGTCATCGCCGACGCCATCCGGAGCACCTGCTCGGTGAGCGGCTCGGGACGGTCTGCGTCGACCACGATCACCAACGGCACCCTGGAGACCAAGTACGACGCCGGGTCGCAGGATCCGATCGCCACCGAGGACGTCCCCGCCAACCCGCCGGTCAACTACACCCGCACGGGCACCTTGGATCACGTGGGCGACAGCTACCGCGTCGTCTACAACGAGCAGATCACCGAGGGCGACTCCATCATCGTCAACGCCGTACACCTGTACCTGCTCGGGCCGACCGCAGTCGGCGAGCTGGTCATCGCCCAGTCACGGTGCGGCCGGGGCGCGGGCGGCTCCGGAGGTGGCAGCGGTGGGGGCGGCACGGCGACGGGGGCGAGCAGCGGCTCGGTGGCCAGCACCGGCACCAATGCGCTGCGGATGGTGGCGTTGGCCCTGCTGCTCGTGGCCGCGGGAGCGCAGGTCAAGCGCTGGGCGCCCCAGCTCGAGTGGTCGGAGACGGCGGCCGACCGGCGCCGCAGGCGGGCGTGGCCGCGGCGGGCGGGGCGGCCGCGGCGGCGACCGGCGAGGCGTCCCTGGGACTGAGACGACGGCCCCGGCTGCTCAGCTCCGGGGCACCAGGCCCTCCTTGCGGCCCATGATGTAGGCCTGCTTGTTGTACACGTCGGAGATACCGGTGGCGAAGCCCCCCGGCGTGAAATACCACTGGTCGAAGGCCGCCTTGCGGAACACGTAGAAGAGGTCTGTGTAGTACAGCATCGCCGCCGGCAGATCCTCGGACACCAACTGCTGGACCCGCTTCACCAGCCGCTTGCGCTCCTCCACGTCGTAGGTGGCCAGCTGCGCGTCGATGAGCTGGTCCACCTCGGGGTTGGCGTAGCCGGTGGCCTTGTGCGTCTGGTTGGGGGGATTGGAGTGGAACACCCCCCGGAGCATCTCGGGATCGCCGTTGGGCGCGGTCCCCGACGGCCCCGGGTACAGCTGGACCACCAGGTCGTAGTTGGCCGCCAGCTTGGCCCCGTAGACCCGGACCAGGTCGAGCCGCTCCAGCTCGACGTTGATCTGGATCCCGACCTCGGCGAGGTTGGCCACGATCAGCTCGGCGAGGGCGATAGGGACGAGGTCGGGGATGTTGAGGGTGAAGTCGAGGGGGCCGCCGTTGAGGTTCAGCCGGGTGCCGGTCGCGCTGGGACGCCGGTAGCCGGCGTCGTCGAGCATCCGCTCGGCCAAGCCCCGGTCGAATGGGTACTGGCGCACGCCGTCGGCGGCGTAGAAGGCGTTGGTGGGTGGGAGCCAGCCGGCGCTGCCGACGGTGCCGTTGCCCGTGAGTAGGCGGCGCACCATGTCCTCCCGGTTGATGGCATGGAGGCAGGCCCGCCGGAACCGGACGTCGGCGAGGGCGCCGCCCTTGGTCAAGTTGAAGAACAGGGGGAACCCGAACCCTGAAGGGTTGGTCACCATGCCGTACTTGGGGTCGCCTCGGAAGGGCGCGAGCACGTCGTTGCTGACACCCTCTTCATCCGCGCTGGCGCCGTCGAGAACCCCGGCCCGGAGGGCGGCCAGCTCGTCGTCCTCGGGTACGCCCACCATCTCGATCCGCCGCACGAACGGGCGGCCCAGGTAGTAGTCGTCCTTGGCCTCGTACGCCTCGGTGTCGGCGTTCACGTTCTTCGACGCCAGCGTGTAGGCGCCGCAGCCCACGAAGGCCCGCTGGTCGAACACCGCCATGGGATTGTCGATCGTGGAGAAGATGTGCTCGGGGACAATCGGCATGGTGCCGAGTGTCTGCTGGAGGAACGTGGCGTCGGGCGCCTCGAGCCGGAACTCGACGGACCGATCGCCGGTGACGCGGACGTCGACGCCGGGCCGGGGGACGCCGACCAGCAGCGGCGTGAACACCTGCGACGTGTAGTAGTCGTAGGTGAAGGCGACGTCGGCGGCGGTGACCGGCCGGCCGTCGGACCACCTGGCCTCGCGGAGGTCGGCGGTCCAGACCAGCCCGTCCTCCGATCTCCGGTAGGAGGAGGCCAGCCACGGCAGCTGGGTGCCGGTCGCGTCGGGCCAGGTGAGGGTGTCGAACAACAGGCTCATACGCCAGTACCCGGGGCCACCCACGTAGAGGAACGGCGACGGGTACCCCAGGTCGCCCCAGGACTTCACCCGCACCGTGCCGACGCTCGTCCGACCGCCGGGGTTGCAGCCGCCGAGAAGCACCGCCCCGGCGGTGCCGGCCACGCCTTTGAGGAAGGTCCGCCGCCCGAACGCGGGTGCGTCGCTCATCGCTCCCGAGCCTCCCGGGGATTGAACCGGGGCTCGAGGGCCACCCCGATCAGGGAAAGCCCGAAGATGGCGAAGCTGAGGGCGAGCCCGAAGGGCATGAGCCACCACAGCCACAGCGATCCCAGCTGGATCTGCTGGTGCGACACGGCCCGCTCCATCTCGGCGCCCCAGCTCACCGCCGACGGGTCGGCAAGGCCCAGGAAGCTGAGGCCGGCCTCGATGGCCACGGCCAGGCCGGCCACGAAGACCAGATTGGCGATGATGACCGGGGCGAGGGCGGGGATGAGGTGCCGGCGGATGACGTACAGCGGCCCACCGCCCAGGCCTCGGGCGATATCGACGAAGCCGCGCGATCGGAGGCTGAGCGCCTGGCTGCGCACGACCCGCGCCGTCTGGGGCCAGAGGAACAGGCCGATCATGAGGATCGACGTCGACAGGCTCGGCCCGGCAAGGGCCCCGACGAAGATGAGCAGCGGGAGTACGGGCAGGCCCAGCATCACGTCGACCAGGCGCATGACCACGCCGTCGACCAGCCCGCCCCGGAGCCCGGCGGTGAGCCCGAAGGTGACGCCGAGGGTAAGGACGATCGCGCTGGAGGCCACGGCGACGATGAGCGTCGTGCGGCTGCCCCACAGGAGGCGGGAGAGGATGTCGTAGCCGGCGTCGTTCGTGCCCAGGAGGTGGGCGGCCGACGGGCTCTCGAGGGTGCCGCCGGCGACCTCCCGCGGGCCGTACGGCGCAATCCACGGGGCGAGGGCACCGGCCGCGACGACGATCGCCAGCATGGTCACCCCCGCGGCCAGAAGGGGCGACCGACGCCACGTGTGGGCCAGGCGCTTCACGGGGCGGTCCTCGGGTCGAGTCGGCGGTAGAGAAGGTCGACCAGCAGGTTCACCGTCACCACCGTGATCGTCAGGACGAGGAACGCGCCCTGCATGGCCGGGTAGTCGCGGATAGCCACCGACTGGAACATGTAGTTGCCAACGCCGGGGTAGGCGAAGATCCGCTCGATAAAGACGACGCTGGTGATGGCCAGGCTGAATTGGAGGCCGACGACCGAGACCACGGGCAGGAGGGCGTTGCGTCCGGCATAGCGGTACTTGAGCCGGCGCTCTCGCAGCCCCTTCACCCGGCCTCCCAGCAGGTAGTCCGAACCCAACTCTCCGACCATCGACGAGCGCATGACCAGGTACTGGTAGGTGGCCGCATCCAGCCCCATCACCAACGCGGGCAGGGCGAGATGCCGGCCGACGTCGACCGCCTTGGCCAGGCCCGTGTAGTCGTTGAACGCGGTGGACCCACCGCCGTAGGGGAACAGGCCCAACTTGGCCGAGAGGACGACGAACGCCGCCGCGCCGACCACGAAGATCGGCAGGTTCTGGTAGGCCACGAAGAACCCCAACAGGCCGCGGTCGACCCGCTTGCCCCGCTTCCAGCCGGAATGAACCCCGAGGGGGATGCCGATGAGCATCGAGACAGCGGTGGCGCTGACGATCAGCAGGAACGACCAACCGATCTTCCCGCCGAGGTCCCTGCGGACCGGGCTGTTGTTGAAGATCGACACGCCGAGGTCGCCGCGGGCCAGCGCCGACAGATAGCTGCCGTACTGCTCCGCCAGTGAGCCGTCGAGGTTGTAATACCGGGCCAGCGCGGCCCTCGTGGCATCGTCCTGCACATAGGTCGGTGACCCGAAGGCCATCAGGGCATCGATCGGATCGCCCGGCATGAGGCGAGGGATGGCGAAGTTGAAAGTGATGAGGACGAACACCGTGGCCATGTAGCCGGCAACCGGGACCCACCAGCGGCGGCCCCGCCGGACGGGCGGCAGGTCGGCGACCACCGGATCGGTCGGCGGGCCCGAGGCGACGGCGATGCTGCGGCCGATCGTTTCGCTCATGCCCGCGGTGCTGTGACCCGCCCGCCCCGCGGCTCAGGGGCCATGGGGATGGCCACCTCGGACGGCCCGTCGCCGCCGGACGGCGACCGCCGCCGCCCCGCCCACCACGGCCACCGCCGCGCCGATCACGATCGGCAGAGCGGGTCCCCCCGAGCCGGAGCTGGTGTCGGGCGCCGGCGCGGCCGAGCCGGTGAAGGGCGGCGCCATCGTCGTCGGCACTGTCGACTCCGTCGTGCTCCGAGGTGCGGTCTGGGCCGGTTGGGCGAGGGAGGCAGGGGTGTTGGGGAAGGGGGAGCCCTTCGTGGAGCAGCGGACCTGGCCGATGATCGACTCGCCGACCGCGGTGGGGCCGAGGAGGTAGAGGTGCACGGCGTTGACCGTGATCGACCCTCCGTCAGGATCGACGAACTGCTCGTTGTACACGATCCGGTACCGGTCGCCGACGTTGGTCAGCTCCCCCTCGCGGGTGAAGTTGACCGGAGGGTTGTCGGGGATGCGCTCCTCGTCGAGCGGCTCCCCGCCGGCAGTGGTCGCTTTCGACATGACCGCGTTGACCAGGCGCGTGGAACCGGTCACGCCCGACTCGCTGGCTGTGCAGGTGGCGTGGAGCTCGTCGCCCTGGGTGGGGGGCAGCGGGCCCCACCCGCCCGGCGACTTGGGGTCCCGGGGCGTGCGGAGCACGATGTCGACCGAGCTTGTCACCGAGCCCCTGGCTCCCGTGGTACCCCGGGTGCTCACGGTGATCGGGCCCGAGGGCGGAGCCACATCGACGTCGGCCGGCCACACGCCGCCGAAGATCTTGGCCGGGCCGTACACCGCGGAGCCCGCCTCCTCGTAGCCGGTGAGCGGTGGCTCCGTTCCGTTGGCGGGCAGCCGGACGTCGGGCAGCGGGCCCATCGGCACCGACGGCCCGCCGAAGAGGCTCACCTTGGTGTAGTGGCCGAACGCGCCACCGCTGACCACGCTGACCTCGGCCGCCACCGCCGGCGAGACCGGGCCCGCCCCGCCCAGAGCGGCGGCAAGTAGGAGGGCGGGCGGAACCATCCGCTGTCTCGTCACACCTCGGTGCACGCGAGGGACCAAGCGCCGTCCTCCCCTTCGTCAGTGCCCGGCACGTCGCCAGAACACACGCAGAGTATATCTTCAGTCCTCTCCGTGCATCCTGTGCCGCCTCAACACCCTGCGGGCGAGTGCCGTGACCACGAACGCTTGCCCGCGTAGCTCCGAGCCAGAAGCGTCGAGGGCAAGGCCGCAGGATGAAGGCCCACTCTTCCCCGTGAGCCAAGGACGAGAACGCAGCCCTCGGCGGTTCTGGCCGGAGAAACGCGGCAATGGTTTGTGGTCAGGGCACTAGACGCAGCGGTACTGGATCAGCAGCTGCTGGATGAACGGCGCCACGAACGGATTGGAGGCCTGCTCGAGCAGCGCGGCGCAGATCTCGGCGTTGTCGACAGGGGGAGCGGTGGTGGTGGTGGCCGGGACCGATGTCGTCGG
>CAYZMG010000085.1:0-17624 GCA_964479465.1 uncultured Acidimicrobiales bacterium | reverse complement strand
GCCCAGCACCGCCGGGTCGAGCCGGGACAGCCCGTCAAGCGCACCGGCCAGTTCTTCGATCGGGTCCACAACGGCTCCACGACGGGGGGCCTGACGAGGGGGGAAGTCGGTTCCTATCTATACGAACGTACGTTCGCTATCAAGAACGCTGGCGGTCTATGCCCTCTCCGTGTTCGGCGGCTAGGTCGTTCAGCACGCCGGCGGCCTGCTCGTGATCCATTGTCCCGGCATTCGCCCTGTTGCGCGCGAGATCGGGGTCTATGCGAATGAAAGACTCGGTGATGGAACGACACGCCTGGGACGAGCGCTACTCCGCCCCGGACAGGAAGCCGCTCGGCGAGCCCAACGCCCTCGTGGTCGAGGAGCTCGCCGGCATACAGCCGGGACGAGCCCTGGAGTTGGCCGCCGGCGAGGGCCGGCACGCGCTCTGGCTGGCGTCGCGGGGCTGGGACGTCGTGGCCGTCGACTTCTCCGAGGTCGCCCTCCAGAAGGCGCAGGCCCGAGCCCGGACTGACCGGCTGCACATCGATCTCGTCGCCGCCGACGTTCACACCTTCCCGCTACCCAAGGCCGGGTTCGACTTGGTGCTCGCCACCTTCTTCCACCCCCGCCCGTCCGAGCGCCCCGCCCTCTACCCGAGGATGGCCGGAGCGCTCAGACCCGGCGGCAGGCTGCTCCTCGTCAGCTACGACAAGGCCAACCTCACCGAAGGCAGCGGCGGCCCGAAGGATCCGGACTTCCTGCTCGACCCACCGGTGCTCGCCGCCGAGCTGGAGGCGCTCGGCCTCACTGTCCTGAGAGCTGACACCGTCCGGGCCAAGGCCACGACCACTGAGGGCGAGGTCGAGGTCGTGAACGCGGTGATCCGGGCGCGGCGACCGGACTAGGAATCCACGCCCAACAGGCGGGGGCGGGTGACGGCGTGGGCGCCGCGCATCAGCCCGAACGCCGCCGCCGTCCACGCCGCCAGCCCCACCCAGAACCCGGCATTGCCGGCGCCCAGCAGGCCGCCGGTCGACTGGGCGTAGGAAAGCATGATGAGCGGCAGCGTCACCAGCCCCGACGCCTGCTGCGCGGCGGCCGCGCTCTTGACCCGGGCGGACAGGCGCAGCACCACCGACAGGGTGATGGCGAGGAACGGCGGCACGACCCAGAGCATGAGCACCCACCACGCCCGCGTCGGGAAGAACCACCCCCCAACGTTGGGACCGACGATCAGATTGACGGCCAGCGAATAGAGGCCGAACCCGACAAGGGTCGTGAGGTAGCCCGGTAGCAGGCTGGCGATCAGCTTGCCCAGGTAGATCTCCCGCTCCGACGCCGGCGAGTGGGCCAGGAACTCACCGGTCCCCTTCTCCTTCTCGCCGACCAGCGCGTTCGCCCCCACCGCGGTCGAGATCGTCATGGGGACGATCACGGCCATCGGAGCGAACAGGTACACCGCCAGCGCGTACCCCGTCCGGTCGGCCGGGCTGTCGCCCCGGATCTGCTCCTGAGCCGCCTGGGGCAACAGGTCCAACGCCGCCGAGACGTTGCGCACCGTGCCCACGCTGCCGAGACTGGTGATCGTCAGCAGCAGGAAGGTTGGGATGATCACGAAGAACAACGCGGCCAGCACCAACATGGGCGCCCAGAAGTCGGGGCTGTGCCCGAGCTGACGCAGGTCGTTGCGGGCCACCGCCCACATTCGCCGGCGGTTCATCGCTGCCGCACCCGGAGGTAGAGCTCCTCCAGCGACCGCTCGTGCGGCGCTACTGACGTCAGCCGCACGCCGGCGCCGGCCAGTGCCGCGATCAGGCCCGGGACACGGGCCAGGTCGTCGAGCTCGACGTCGGCGCCGGCCCCGTTGCGGCGATAGCCCACCACACCCTCCATCCCGGCCAGGGCGTCGAGCCCGGACTCGTCCTCGGCGCCGAAGTGGACCACGGGCCGGGGCCAGTACCGGCGCATCAGATCCTCGGTCGACCCGGCCATCACGGTCGTGCCGTCCTCCATCATCACGACCTGGTCGGCCAGCCCTTCCGCCTCCAGCAGCAGGTGGGTGGACATCACCACGGTCGCCCCGCCGGCGGCCATCTCCCGGACCAGCCCCAGCACGGCATGTGACGACTCCGGGTCGAGGCCCGACGTCGGCTCGTCCAGGAGGAGCAGTTCAGGCGCGTGCAGCACGGCCCGAGCCAGCGCCAGCCGGGTCTTCATGCCCGTCGAGTAGCCCGCCACCCGCAGGTCAAGGGAATGGTCGATTCCGAACCGGGCCGCGGACTCCTCGACGTCAGCATGGCGCCCGAGGCCGAACAGCTCGGCGGCGTACCGGAGGTTGTCCCGACCGGTCAGGCGGTCGTACAGCGCCGGCTTGGCCGCCACAACGCCGCAGCGCCGGCGGACCTGCTCGCCGTCGGGACCGCCGGGCTCCAGCCCGAAGACCCGCGCCGAGCCGGCCTGGGGCACCAGGGCGCCGGTGATGACCCGCAGGGCGGTGGTCTTGCCGGCGCCGTTCGGGCCGACCATGACGGTGATCGACCCGCGCCGCACGGATAGGTCGAGGTCGACGAGGCCCGTGCCCGATCCGAAGCGGTACTGGACGCCGGCCAGGTCGACGACTGGCGCGTCCGGCGGCTCACCGCCGGCGGCGGTGGGGTTCTCCCGGACGGGCGCGTGTGTAGACATGAAACCTCGACATACTCATCGGCTCGAACCCGCCCGCGCTTTAGACCAGGCGGCGGTCGCTGGCCCAGCGGCTGAGCTGGTGGCGGTTGGTGAGCTGCAGCTTGCGCAGGACCGCCGAGGCGTGGGTCTCCACCGTCTTGATCGAGATCGACAGCTGGCGGGCGATCTCCTTGTAGGAGTAGCCCCGAGCCAGGTGGCGCAGCACCTCCTTCTCCCGCACCGTGAGCTGGTCCAGCTCGGGGTCGACGGGGCCCCGGAACTCGGCGGCGAAGGCGTCGAGGACGAAGCCGGCCAGCCGGGGGGAGAACACGGCGTCGCCGTCGGCCACCCGCAGCACCGCCTCCACCAGCTCGGGGCCCGAGATGGTCTTGGTGACGTAGCCCCGGGCGCCGGCCCGGATGACGCCGATCACGTCCTCGGCCGCGTCGGACACCGATAGGGCCAGGAACTTGACCTCCGGGTGCTTCCCGGTCACCGCCTCGATGACGGCCCGTCCCCCGCCGCCGGGCATGTGGACGTCGAGCAGCACGACGTCGGGCAGGCGCTCACCGATCATCTCGATGGCCGCCTCCACCTCCGATGCCTCACCGATCACCTCCACCGCGTCCCCGAGCTCCGCCCGCACACCGGAGAGGACCAGGTGGTGATCGTCGACGAGGAAGACGCGGGGCTTCGTCACCGTGGCATCACCAGTTCGACCTCCGTCCCCTCGCCCAGCTCGCTGCGGATGACCGCCTTGCCGCCGTGACGGTCCATGCGCCCGACGATGGAATCGGCGATCCCCCGCCGCAGCGGCGGCACGTCGTCGGGGTCGAAGCCGCTACCCCTGTCGCGCACGAAGACCGTGACCTGGTCGGGCTCGACCTCGAGGTAGGCGGAGACGGAGGCGGCGCCGGAGTGGCGGGCGGCGTTGGCCAGCGCCTCCCGGGTGGACTGCACCAGGGCAATCAGCCGGTCGTCGACCGGGCAGTCACCGACTTCGACGGTCTCAACGGCCACGTCGTAGAGATACTCGATCTCGTTGGTGACCCGCTCCAGGGCGGCGGCCAGGCTCTCCCCGGCCTCCAGCTCGTGCGTCCCGAATAGCCAGGCTCGCAGCTCCCGCTCCTGGGACCGGGCCAACGTGCTGACCTTGCGGGCGTCGGTGGAGTTGCGCTGGATGAGGGCCAGGGTCTGGAGGACCGAGTCGTGGATGTGCGCCGCGACCTCGGCCTTCTCCTGGGTACGGATGCGCTCCTGGCGCTCCATGGCCAGATCGTGGGTCAGCCGCCACCACCACGGGCCGAAGATCATCACCAGGCCGACGGCGATTGCGGCCGTGGCCAGGATGCCGGCGCTGGGCGACGCCACGCTGGGCGTGGCGACGAGGAAAACGGCGACGCCGGCTCCGACCAGGCCGACCCCCAGCGCCACCTGCGCCAGCGCGGCGGCCACGCCGGCCAGCATCCGCCGGTCGGCGTCCCGGACCACGCGAGCCGGCTTCGACCCCACAGCGTGCATGATCCCATGCCGAGCCGCCGGCCGGTACGGTCGATCGTGTGGAGAAGGACTCAGACCGGGCGCTCGTCGTCGAGCGCAATCTGGCCGGGGCCGCCTTCGGCCACCTCACCGAGGCCTTCATGACCCTGCCGTTCGAGGCGTTGGGCCCGGTGAAGACGCTGCTGAAGCGCTACCTGTCGACCGGACCGTGGTCGGCCGAGGACGACGACGCCCTAGCCGCCGCCGTCGGGGCCGGCGAGGGCTGGTGGGAGCGCGAGCTCGAGCCCGACGTGGCCATTGCGTTCGGTTGGGAGGACGGGCGGTTCCGGGTCGAGGTCCGGTCGGCGGCGCCGGCCGCAGCCTCCAAGCCAGGCCCGCTCGACGGCACCTTCGACGGGCCGGTCGTCCCCGAGGCCACCCCCAACCCCCGGTCGATCCGCTTCGGCTTCGGCCACCAGATCCACGCCGGGAGTAGCCGCTGGTACGAGTCGGTCACGTCCGCCGAGGGCGACCCGTCCGTCGCCCGCCTCTTCGCCGAGTTCGACCGGGTGACCAACGTGCTCGTGGGCCCCGACTTCGTCGCCATCGGTCTGCGTCGGCCCGACGACTGGGAGGCGCTGTTGGCACCGATCCTGGCCGTCGTCACCGAGGAGTTCGCCGACCCCGACGGGGACATTGCGGTGCCCGTGGGCTCGGCGGGAGGACCAGCGTGGCTGGCCGGCGGGGCCCGGGCCGGCGTGGCGGACGGCGACCGCCGGCTGACCCGCCTGGAGCGGGCCTGGCACGACCTCGGATCACTCCGTCCCGCGGAGCCCGGCGACCTGGCCCAGGTGCTCGACGCCGCCGCCGGCCCCGACGCCTCCCGCCGGCAAGTGGCAGCCAACCTCCTGCGCGAGGGCGACCCGGCGGCCGCCCGTGACGCCTGGGCCCATCTCGTCCACGACTCCGTACGCGCCGTCAGGCGGGCCGCCGTCGATGCCATGGTCGATGCCGGCCGCGAGGAACTACGCCCGCTACTGGAGGCCGCCCTCGGCGACGCCGACGCCTGGGTGCGCTGGAAGGCCTTGCGAGGCCTGGTGGAGCTGGGGCCGGCGCCGAGCCGTTCCGCCATCGTGGTCCATGCCGACGATCCCGACTTCCGCGTCCGCCTCGAGGCCGCGGCGGCGCTGCGCGTGCCATGAACTTACAGTCCCGCCTCCAGGAACCCGACGCCCCGTACGCGCCGGCCACGGAGCCGACGATCAACAACCCCGTCGCCTACTTCCGGCGACTGGTGTCGAGCGGGCGGTTCCACCGCGACAGCGGCTTGGGCCGCATCTACCACCCGGGCAGCATCTCGCTCCGCGAGAACTCCCTGGCCGACAGCCTCCACATCGTCATCAACGGCGACCACATCTCTGCCCACGTCGACAGGGTCTCGCCTCTGGGCGAGAAGCCGGGCTATTCGGTCCAGCGCGCCGCCCTCCACAATGTGGTGGGCGCGGCCCAGGACCTGGTCCGGCTCCTGCGCGGCCGCAAGGGCGACCACCGGTCGCACCTCGACTGCGCGTGGGTCTGGGACGGCTACGACCCCTCGCCGGACATGAGCCACCTCCTCGACCCGTGCGCGTGGAGCGTGCACGTCGAGGCGCGGGTCGCGGGCAGCCTCGACGACACCCGCATGCGCAAGGCGTTCGACACCGTTCTCGGCCACCGTCCGGCCGAGCACGACCCGCTGCGCGTGGCGACGTGTGGAGACGACGGCGCGCTGGATGGCGTGCGCGACAGCCTGCTGGCCGAGCCCGTGGCCATGAACCGGTGGCCGCCACTCCAGGCCGTGCTTGCTCATCACCCCGACGGCGACGTGCTCGTGCTCAACGTCAACCACGCGGCCAGCGACGGGTTCAGTGCCGTGCGGGTCATGGAGTCGATCGCCGACGCCTACGCCGATGCCGAGCCTCCCCGCCCGCCCCTGGACTTCCTGGCCGTGAACGACCTGCCGGTAAGGCCGGCGTCGAGGCCGGTGTCCGCCGTCGAGGCCTGGTATCGGGTGGCCGTCGAACGGGTGCGAGACATGCTGGCCAACCCGGCGCACATCGCCCCCGACCACCCGTCGGACCGGCCGGGGTACGGCTTCACCTTCATCCGCCTCTCGGTGGCCGATACCCGGCGGGTAGCCAACGTCCACCGCCAAGGCACGGCCCGCAATCTGCTGCTCGCCGCCCTCCACCTGGCCATCGGGGAGTGGAACCTCGAACACGGCACCCCGGGCCGGCGCGTCGGTGTGCTGGTGCCTGTCGACCTGCGCCCGGAGGACTGGCCCCATGAGGTCGTCGGCAACTTCTCAGTGACGGCCCGGGTCTCGACCAGCCGCCGGCACCGGTCGGGCGCCCGGGAGGCCCTCAAGGCCATTACGGGCCAGAAGACCCGCAACAAGCGGTTCCGCACCGGCGTGGCCCTGCTCGCCGCCTTGGAGCGCAACGGGCTCCTGCCGTTGTGGGCCAAGCAGTCGCTCGTGGTCCTGCAGCCCCTGACCCGCAACAACGAGGTCGACACCGCGCTGCTGGCCAACGTCGGCTGGCTGGACGAGTACCCGTCGTTCGGCACCGAGGCCGGCGAGACGACGGCGATGTGGTGCTCCCTACCGGCGCGAGCGCCTCACAGCCTGTGCGTCGGGGCGGTGGTGGTGGGCGGGCAGCTGCACCTCACGTTCCGGTACCCGCACCGCCTGTTCGACGCCGGCGCCGCCCGCCGGTTCGCCGAGTCCTACGTCTCCCACGTCATTGCCGTGGCCGAGCGCCGTTGGTAAAGGGACCTCAGTCGTTGTCGATCATGTAGTCGTTGTTCTCGTAGAACGAGTACTGCTCCATGAAGCCGTCGAAGTCGTAGGTGACCAGCTCCTCGCCCTCCCAGACCGCGCCCATCTCCTCGGCGTCGGAGACGTCGTTGATGGAGCCCGGAATCTTGTCGGTCCAGCGGATCTTGATCATCGACGAGGCGCCCTTGCGCCCGAGAACGACCCTCTCACCCATTCAGCTGCCTCCCTGATTCTCGGCCGAAGATCAGCCGACCACGACCGTACCCCCGGCGCGCCAGTAAAACCCGTCCCGGCGCTCCAGCAGGTCCTCCTCGACCAGGTAGCGCCGGAGGGCGGCGTAGTCGGCGTGGAAGCGGCCCAGCACGTAGTTGACCTGCTCTTCGGGGTAGGTCCGCCCGGGCTCGAACTGGCCGGCGAGGAAGTCGAGCACGACCAGGCGCTTCGACCGCTGCGCCGGGACCTGGGTGAGCTTCCCGTCGACCAGGTAGTTGCGCAGGACGCCGGCCTGATCGGCGGTGGCGCCGAACTCCTCGGGCCGTCGGTGCGGGCGCCGGGCCGCGGCGTTCCGGGCCGCGTCCTTGAACCGCTCGGCGGCCACCCTGAGACCGCCGGCGCCGGTGGCCTCCACGATGCCGCCGCGGATGAGGCGGTCGAGGGCCTTGGTGACAGCCGTGGGATCGAGCCCGGTGGCGCCGGCGACGGCCGTGGGCGTGGTCGCCCCCAGCACGATGGCCGCCACCACCTTCAGCCGGCCCTCCTCGGCGAGGAGGCCGACCAGTGCTTCGGGGCCGGCGTCGCTCATAGGCTTCACGGTACCGCCGATGAATCCGGCGGCGGTCCGACGTCTGTACGCAAAACACATCGCCCGAGCGAAGGAGCACCGACATGCCCACACGTGAGACCGCCCCGACCGGCGCCCCCTGCTGGGTCGACCTGATGACCTCCGATGTCGACCGGGCCCGGGACTTCTACGGCCAGCTCCTCGGCTGGACCGCGGACGAGCCCAGCGAGGAGTTCGGCGGCTACTTCTTGTTCAGCAAGGACGGAATCCCCGTCGCCGGCGGTATGGCGGCCATGCCCGACGCCGGCCCGCCCAACATCTGGTCGGTCTACCTGTCGACCGACGACGCCACCAAGGCCACCGAGGTGGCCACCGCCAAGGGCGCCCAGGTGATCGCTCCCCCCATGGAGGTGGCCGACCTGGGGACCATGGTCGTGCTCGTCGACCCCACGGGCGCCGTCATCGGCGCCTGGCAGCCGAACACCTTCCATGGCTTTGGAGTCCTCGCCGATCCCGGCACCCCCGGCTGGTTCGAGCTGCTCACCCGCGATCACGCCGGCGCCGTCGACTTCTACAAGGCCGTGTTCGGCTGGGACACGAGCACCCTTCACGACACCGATGAGTTCCGCTACACCACGGCAAACCACGGCGACGACCAGCTGGCCGGCGTCATGGACGCCTCGTCGTTCCTGCCCGAGGGCGTCCCCGCCCACTGGTCCGTCTACATCACCGTGGCCGACACCGACGCCACCATCACCCGGGTCACCGAGCTCGGAGGGTCGGTCGAGCAGCCGGCCGAGGACACGCCCTACGGCCGCATCGCCGTCGTCGCCGACCCGATGGGCGCCCGCTTCAAGCTGGTCGGCCCCAACAACGAGGCGCCGGCGAGCTGACCCCTTGCGTTTTGGCTGCAGTGGCGGTCGCATGCGACCGTCACTGCAGCCAGTTCGATCAGGAGGGTGTCGTCGCCTTGGCCTTGAGGAAGGCCACGTTCAGCGCCTCCTGGGCCGGCGCCTGGCTGGCGGCCATGAGGGCGGAGATGTCCTCCTTGGCCGCCTCGTAGCCGGGCTCGGGCGAGACGTGGGGGTTGCGATAGCGCCAGGCGTAGTTCTCGTTGGCGGTCGACAGGGCCATGTGGAACACCGTCTCCCGGCCCTTGAAGTTGCGCTTGAAGCGGTTGAACCGGCGCCGGCGTGAGTAGAACGTGCGGTAGGCCGTGGCCAGGCCCGTCTCCAGCTGCTCGGCCGTCATCTTGGCCGGCTCGAACACGCAGCTGTACATGTTGTACCGCTTCCAGTCGAACGTGGTGATGCGGTCGTCGGCCAGCATGCGGGCGTAGGTGGCGGTGCCCGGGTATGGCGTGAGGATGGAGAAGTGGGCCACGTCGACGTTGATGTTGTCGACGAACTTCGCCGTCTCCTCGAAGCAGTCGGGGCCCTGGCTGTCGAAGCCGAAGATGAACCCGCCCTCGATGCCGGCGCCGGCCTTGTGGACCTTGGCCACCAGCTCGCCGTACTCGCCGGGGCGGTTCTTCTTGTTGCACTCGACGAGGGCGTCGCGGTCGATGCCCTCGAAGCCGATGAACATGGTGCGCAGGCCGCTGCGAGTGGCCGTGGCGAGAAGCTCGGTGTTGCGGGCCAGGCCGATCGACGCCTGGGCGCCCCACCGGACCTTCACCCCCGAGGAGAGGATGGCCTCGGACAGCTCGCCGCAATAGTCGAGATCGGCGGCCAGGTCGTCGTCGAGGAAGAAGACGTAGGCGAACTCGCCCAGGTGCTGGCCCACCTTCTTCAGCACCTTGATCTCCTCGATGACCCGCTCGGGCGGGCTGTGGCGGGAGCCCCGGCCGTTGATGCGGATGACCGAGCAGAAGTCGCAGTTGAAGCGGCAGCCCCGGGTGGTCTGCAGGGTGTTCAGCGGGGCGTAGCGGGCGATGGGCCACTTGTCGAGGATGTCGGCCCACTCGTGGTTCATGGGCACCGCGTCCATGTCCTGGAAGCTGCCCTTGTACATGCGCTGCAGGTTGCCGGCGGCGGCGTCGGCCAGGACGGTGCCGAAGATGGTGTCCGCCTCGCCGGAGACGACGGAATCGCAGTGGCGCAGGGCCTCGATCGGGATCAGCGAGGCGTGGACGCCGCCGAGCACGACCGGCACCCCCTTGGCCCGGTAGGCGTCGGCCAGGCGGTAGGCCTGGGCCGCGATCGACGTCCAGACGGTGAGGCAGGCCAGGTCGGGAATCTCGTCGGGGAGCTTCTGGAAGTTCTGGTCGATGACCCTGGGCTCCCAGCCGGCCCGGCGGGCGTGGGCAGCCAGCACCAGCAGGGCCATGGGCGGCATCCGGTGGCCGAACGTCTGATGGATGCCGGTACCACCCCACTTCGGGATGATCAGGTGGACAAGGGGCTTGTCTCGCTTTGACCCAGGCACAGACTGCAGGCTACGTCGCTTGGCGGGGGCTATGCGCCCGGTGCCTTGAACCGAACCCGTAGCTCGTCGAGCCCTCGGATCACGTAGTGGTCCCGGTAGGTCGGGTGCTCGGTGGCCAGCTCGAGGCCGGGGAGCCGGCGCAGCATGGTCTCGAAGGCGATCTGGCCCTCCATGCGAGCCAGGGCGGCGCCGAGGCAGAAGTGGGGGCCGCCGCCGAAGGCGAGGTGCTTGTTTGGCGTGCGGCCGACGTCGAGCCGGTCGGGATCGGCGAACTGGTCGGGGTCGCGGTTGGCCGCCCCCAGGATGGCGACGGCCTGCTCGCCGGCCCGCACCATCTCGTCGCCGATCTGGACGTCCTGGGTGGCGATGCGGGCGGTGACGTGGACGGGACCGTCGTAGCGCATGAGCTCCTCGACGCCGCTGCGCACCAGGCTCGGGTCGTCGCGCAGACGGGCGAGCTGGTCGGGGTTGCGGAGGAGGGCCAGGGTCCCGTTTCCGACCAGGTTCATCGTCGTCTCGAAGCCGGCGACGAACAGCAGGGTGGCGGTGCTCAGCAGCTCGGCGTGGGTGAGCTTGTCGCCCGCCGTTTCCGCCGCCAGCAGGGCGCTCAGGAGATCGTTGCGGGGCTCGGCCCGGCGGGCCTCGACCAGGTCGGTGAAGTACTGGAAGAGGTACATGCCGGCGACCATGCCCCGGTCCATGGCCTCCTTGTCCAGGTAGCCGTCGAGGAGGCGGCTGGCGTCGGCCGACCAGCCCTTGAACTTCTCACGGTCCTCCGGGGGCACGCCCAGCAGCTCGCAGATGACCACGGTCGGCAGGGGGTAGGCCAGGTCGGCGAGGACGTCCATCTCGCCGGTCGCGACCACCGCGTCGAGCAGCTCGTCGACCAGCGATTGGATACGCGGGCGCAGGGACTCCACCATGCGGGGCGTGAACGCCTGGCTGACCAGCGAGCGCAGCCGGGTGTGGTCCGGCGGGTCGAGGAACATCATGAGGCTGGAACCGACCTGGCGGATCGGCCCCATGGCCGAGGCGTCGGGGCCCTCGGTGAGCAGAGCCGGGTTGGTGCTGAACCTCGGGTCGCGCAGGAGGGCGGCGCTGTGGTCGTAGCGGGTGAGCACCCAGCTGCCGTCGGGAGCGTGGTGGACGGGCTCCCGCTCGCGGATGAACCGGTAGATGGGGTACGGATCCCCGCGGTTCTCGGGCAGCATGGGGCTGCTGAGGTTGGCCTCGGCGAGCGCTGCAGCCAGATCGGTGACGGCCATCGGTCCACCTTAAGCACAGGGAGATCGCTATCGGGCCGCGTCTGAGTGTGGGGTTGGGGCTGCTTGGCGGGTTGTTGCTGGCGGCCAGCCTGCCGCCGGTGGGGGCGTGGCCGGAGGGGTTGATCGGCGCGGGCCTCTTGTTCCTCGCCCTTGAGGACTCGGCCATTCCGCTCAAGGGGCCGCTCGGGCCCAGGCGGTGGGCCGTGGGGCTGGCCGCCGGCGTGGGCCTGTACGTGCCCGGCCTATGGTGGATGCGCGACTTCTCCTGGCCGGGGTACGTGGTCGCCACCCTGTTGCAGGCGGCGATCCTGATGGCCGGGCTGTGGCTGGTTTCGGGGCGATGGCGGGCGCTGGCCTTCCCGGCGGCTCTCCTGCTGGTCGAGGCGGTGCGAGGGACGTGGCCCTTCGGCGGGATGCCCATCTCCGGCATCGACCTCGGCCAGGTGGGCGGGCCACTGGCGGGCGCGGCGCGAATCGGTGGCCGGCTTCTTCTCGTCGCCCTCATTGGCGCCGGCGGGGTGGCTCTGGCCAGCTTGGTCCGCCGGCGCTGGCTGGCCGCCGGGATGGCTGCAGCCGTCGTGGTCCTCGTCGCCGGCCTCGGCGCGGCGGCACCGGACGGATCGGTCGACGGCCGGCTCACCGTGGCCGTCGTCCAAGGTGGCGGTCCCCGGGGCGTACGGGCCGTCACCCGGGACCCGGGGCCGGTGTTCCAGCGCCACATCGACGCCACCCGAGCCGGCGTGCGGGCGCCGGTCGACCTCGTCCTGTTGCCCGAGGACGTGGTCGACGTCGAGGGCGAGGTCGCGGAGGTGGAGGAGGGCCGCACGCTCGCCGCCCTGGCCGATTCCCTCGACACGACCCTCGTCGCCGGCGTGGTCCAGGGCGAGGAGGGCGACCGCTTCCGCAACTCGGCGGTGCCATGGGGGCCGGACGGGACGATGTACGAGCGCTACGACAAGGTCCACCGCGTGCCGTTCGGCGAGTACGTGCCGGCGAGGGCGTTCTTCGAACGCATTGCCGACCTCTCCGCCGTGCCCCGCGACGCCCTGGTCGGCACGGGGCCGCCGGTGCTCGACACGCCGGCCGGGGTCCTCGGCGTGGTGATCAGCTACGAGGTGTTCTTCCCCGACCGGGCCCGGGAGGCGGTGCGGGCCGGCGGGCGCGTCGTGCTCGTACCGACCAACGCCGCGTCGTACCGGGAGGAGCAGATCCCCGCCCAGGAGGTGGCGGTGGCCCAGCTCCGGGCCATCGAGACCGGCCGGTGGGTCGTCCAGGCTGCGCCCACGGGCTACAGCGCGATCATCGACCACCGGGGCCGGGTCGTCACCCAGGGCGGGCTCGGAGGGGCCGAGGTGCTGACCGCCGGCGTCGACCTTCGGACGGGGCACACGCTCTTCGTGTCGCTGGGGTCGACGCCGTGGGTGCTCCTCGGCCTCGCCCTGCTCCTACTAAGTAAAGTTGAGTGGATACGCCGCAGGTTTCTTGACCGGATCGCCCAGGAGTCGGTACCATAGAGTCACGAATCGATCGGACGAAGGAGGTTGTTTCAAGATGTTGATGCGTTTCGATCCCTTCCGTGACCTCGACCGGCTGACCCAGAACCTGTGGGGCAACGGCGATGTCCGCCGGCTCAACGCCGTGCCCATGGACGCCTACCGCAAGGGCTCGGAGTTCGTGGTCCACTTCGACGTACCGGGTATCAACCCCGACAGCATCGAGCTCACGGTGGAGAAGAACGTCCTGACCGTCAGCGCCGAGCGCACCCGCCACTGGGGCGACGAGGCCGAGGAGGTGGTCGTGGCCGAGCGGCCGGTGGGGTCGTTCAGCCGCCAGCTGTTCCTCGGGGAGACCCTCGACTCCGAGCGCATCGAGGCCAGCTGCGAGAACGGCGTGCTGACTCTGCGCATCCCAGTGGCCGAGGCGGCCAAGCCCCGCAAGGTGTCCATCTCCTCCAGCGGCGGCCAGTCGGCCATCTCGGCGACGTCGGCGGAGAGCCGCCAACCAACACAGTCGGCGGAGAACTAACCCCGTTCTGGCTGCACCTACGGTCGGATGCGACCGTCACTGCAGCCAGATCGTTTGATTCCCGGCTCGGGCGCGGTCAGGCTCCTGCATCGTGCCCGAGCCGCTCCGTGTCGCCCTCCTGTCATACCGGGGCAACCCCAACTCGGGTGGGCAGGGCGTCTACGTCCACTACCTGACCCGGGAACTGGTGGCCCTCGGCCACCACGTGGAGGTGTTCAGCGGGCCGCCCTACCCCCGGCTCGCCCCCGGCGTCCCGTGCGTGGAGGTGCCCAGCCTCGACCTGTACCGGCCCGAGGACCCGTTCCGCACGCCGGCGCTGTCGGAGTTCCGCGACCTCATCGACGTGGCCGAGTTCGCCACCATGTGCGCCGCCGGCTTCCCCGAGCCGCTGACCTACAGCCTGCGGGCCCGCCGGGTTCTGCGGAGCCGGCGAGAGGACTTCGACATCGTCCACGACAACCAGTGCCTGGGCTACGGCATCCTCGGCATCGCCCGCGACGGGCTCCCGGTGGTGGCCACCGTCCACCATCCGATCACGGTTGACCGCACGGTGGAGCTGGCCCACGCCGCGGCCGAGGGCTGGCGCCGGCAGCTGAGCGTGCGGCGGTGGTACGGGTTCGTGCGCATGCAGAAGCGGGTGGCCCGGCGGATCCCACGGGTGATCACCGTGTCGGAGTCCTCGGCCGGCGACATCTCCGAACAGATGGGCGTGCGCCGGGACCGGATGTCGGTCGTGCCCGTCGCTGTGGACCCCGGGCTGTTCCGGCCGCTTCCTCACGTCGCCCGGGTGCCCGGCCGCCTGATGACCACCGCCTCGGCCGACGTCCCCCTGAAGGGCCTGATCCCCCTGCTCGAGGCCCTGGCCAAGGTGCGCACCGAGCGCCACGCCGAGCTGGTCGTCGTCGGCCAGCCCCGCGACGGCAGCCTGGTGCCGGCCACCATCGAGCGCCTCGGCCTCGAGGGCGCCGTCACCATCGCCGGCGTGGTCGACAACCTCCGTATGGTCGAGCTGTACGCCGAGGCCGAGGTGGCCGTGGTGCCCTCGCTCTACGAGGGCTTCTCGCTGCCGGCGGTGGAGGCCATGGCCTGCGGGCTGCCCCTGGTGACGACCACCGGCGGGGCGCTGCCCGAGGTGGTGGGCGCCGACGGCGACTGCGCCCTCCTCGCGCCCCCCAACGATCCCGGCGCCCTGGCCGGCGCCATCGTCCGGGCCCTCGACGACGCCGGCCTGCGGGCCCGCATGAGCGCCGCCGGCCGGGCCCGGGCGCTCGACCGCTTCACCTGGCGGGCGACGGCCGAGGCGACGGTGGACGTCTACCGAGAGCTGATCGCAGGCGCGACGGCCGGCGGCGGGGCAGGGGCCCCCGCCGCTTCGGAGGAGGGCGGGCCTGGCTCCGTGCCCGAACGGAATGGCGGGGCCCCGCTCGGGAGGCGGCGGAGCCGCCCAGCAACGTGCTGACGGTGGACTTCCGCCGGCTCGGGCTGCAGGCCGGCGACCGGGTGCTCGACCTGGGCTGCGGCGCCGGCCGCCACGCCTTCGAGGCCCACCGGCGGGGCGCCCACACCGTCGCCTACGACCGCAACGGGGGCGACGTGAAGGACACCGCGGCCATGCTCGGCGCCATGCGCCTGGCCGGCGAGGCGCCGGCCGGCGCCCTGGGCACGGCGGTCAACGGCGACGCCCTCTCCCTGCCCTTCGCCGACGGCGTCTTCGACCGGGTCATCGCCTCCGAGGTTCTGGAGCACGTGCCGGCCGACGCTACGGCCGTGGCCGAGTTGGTCCGGGTGCTGCGCCCGGGGGGCACGCTGGCCGTCACCGTCCCCCGCTGGTTCCCCGAGAAGGTGTGCTGGGCCCTGGCCGAGACTTACCACGCCCCCCACGTTCCCGACGGCCATGTCCGCATCTACACCCGCAGTCGCCTGGCCTGGCTGGTCACCGCCTCCGGTCTGCGCCCGACCCGCTCCCACCACGCCCACGCCCTGCACAGCCCGTACTGGTGGATGAAGTGCGCCCTGGGGCTGGACCGGCCCGACCGCTGGCCCGTGCGCACCTACCACCGCTTCCTGGTCTGGGACATCATGCGCCGGCCCCGGCTGACCCGGGCCCTCGACCGCGCCCTCAACCCGTTCCTAGGCAAGAGCCTGGTCATGTACGCGGAGAAGCCATGAGTCTGGACTGGATCGCCGCCCTCCAGCAGCCCGACGGGATGATCCCCTGGTTCCCCGGCGGCCACGGCGACCCGTGGAACCACGTCGAGGCGGCCATGGCCCTCGACGCCGGCGGCCGGCGGGCGGAGGCCGAGGCGGCCTATGCGTGGCTCGTCGCCACCCAGCGCCCCGATGGTGCCTGGCACCAGTACTACCGGGACGGACGGGTCGAGGAGGCCACCCTCGACGCCAACGTCACCGCCTACGTGGCCACCGGCGTGTGGCACCACTTCGTCATGACCGGCGACGCCGGCTTCCTCGAGGCGATGTGGCCGGTGGTCGAGAGGGCCGTGGGATTCGTGCTCGGCCTGCAGACGCCACGGGGCGAGGTCATCTGGGCCCGCCACGCCGACGGCACGCCGTGGTCGTTCGCCCTGCTCACCGCCTCGTCGAGCACCCTGGCCAGCATCCGCGGCGCCGTGCAGGTGGCGGCGGCGCTAGGCCACGAGCGGCCCCACTGGGAGTCGGCCGCCCGCCGCCTCCAGCGGGTGATCGTGAACGCGCCGGAGGCCTTCCTACCCAAGGACCGCTGGTCGATGGACTGGTACTACCCGGTCCTGGCCGGCGCCGTCACCGGCGACGCCGCCTGCGCTCGGCTGGCCGCCGGCTACGACCGCTTCGTGATGGACGGCCTCGGCGTGCGCTGCGTCGCCGACAAGGACTGGGTCACCGCGGCCGAGACCGCCGAGTGCGCCATGGCCCACCTCGCCGCCGGCGACGCCGGCACCGCCGCCCGGCTGCTCCGCTGGGCCGAGCACCTGCGCCACGACGACGGCAGCTACTTCACCGGCATGGTCCACCCCCAGCGCCACCTGTTCCCCGCCGGCGAGCGCTCGACCTACAGCGCCGCCGCCATCCTGCTGGCGACCGCGGCCCTGGCCGGCGCCGGCCCCCTGGTGCCGCTGCTCACTGCCACCACCTACGTTGACGTCGCCGCAGACGCGCGCCGTTCTCGCACGATGGGGTAGATCGTCACAGGCATCCGGTCAAGCGCACAACAGATCAACGCCCGAAAGAACTGGCCAGGCGCGAGGTCGTCGGGGACGCGGTCGAGCCGAACTGACACAGATCCGACCGGAGGCTGCGACGATGGGACCTCAGGCGGCGTGGCGGCTTCGCCGACATCGTCGCTTCCGGCCCCGGGCAGCACCCGAAGTGCCGCAGGCTCACCATCAACCGGCCGGGTGTCGCCCGGATTCTCCTCCTCAACCCCCGCGGCGCCGTCAATCACCAGCAAGCAGGCACAGTCATAGACGTCCGCCTCGGCGATCAGCTTGCGGAGCATGTCGACCGCGAAAGCCAGGCTGGTGTCGGGAATGTCTGCGCCGGTGACGAACGAGAAGCCGAGGGAGGCCATCGGGTGCCGTCCGCGCAGGTTTTTGGCGTCACCGTACCCCTCCTCGAAGCGGTTGCGAAGGTTCTTCTGATAGCTCGAGCAATACCAGGTCGCAGTGGTACGACCCATCGGCCTGCCACGGGTTCACCCACGGCTCGCTGGGGAGAAGGTCGTCGAAGCGATCGAGTTTGGAAGGCGGCGACATGGGCTATGCCCGGGCGAGAGCGGCGAGCTGCGTACGAGTGAGGCCGTACACTGTCCCGGCGACCGCGTTGGCCATCTCCTGGTCGCGATCGCGAAACGCCGACGCCAGCGATCGAGCCGCCGAGATGTTCATGGAGGTGGGGTTCGGTACTCTGATCCGACGAACATACTGCGCCTGGAAGCGGTAGGTGCCCCCTCGCATCTTCACGCAGTATGCCCCGACGAACAGGTTGGCAATATCGGACAAGAGAAGCCCGCCAAGCACCTCCATATTCCAACGGTCGGAGACCACATAATAGAGGTTGTGGTGCGGGTAATGCCCACCATCGTCCAGCACCGGATGGGCGGCGGCCTTTATATCGGGCAGGACCAACTTCGACCGTAACCATTCAGGTCGGTTCCGGCGAGGGTCCACCACCTGTGCGGGCAGGCGTG
>CAYZMG010000084.1:12040-17833 GCA_964479465.1 uncultured Acidimicrobiales bacterium | reverse complement strand
CCGTGTGAGGCTGCGTCGATGATCGTGCGGCCGGCGGAACCGGATGACGTCTGCGGAATGCAGCAGCTCGCGAGCCGGGTCTGGCCCTCTGGGTGGCATCCCGGCGGGCTCGGGTGGGGGCTGTCGCGGCGGGCGCTCGGCGACTCGGTCGTTGTCGCGGTCGACGAAGGGACATCCGGACCGATCGTCGGATTCGCGGGGCACGGCGGCGACGAGATCACCCACGTCGAGCGAGACCGTGATGATGTTGCCGACGCTCTGGTGGCATGGCGGTTGGCGGTCGGCGCCAAGGCGCCGATCACCGTGTGGGACGGTGCGGACGCGTTGGCTCGTGCGGTGTTGCGTGCCGGACTTGAACCGGTCGGGCGGCAGCCATGGTCCGGCATGCTCCTCAATCTTGCGGCCGTGCGTGACGACCCCCGTCGTCACGTCGACGGCTACGCGATCCGTCCGGTCCGTCCAGACGAGACCGCTGCACGGATCGAAGTGCACCGCGCCGCATGGAAGCCTTCTTCGATTCCCTACACCGACGGACGCACGGTCGACCCTGAAGCCGAGAGTTCGTTCACGTCAAAGGCGTACGAGGCGGTGCGCAGCGCGTGGCTGTACGACCGGTCCCTCGACCTCGTGGCGGTCGCCGACGATGACAACAGCCGACGGTTCGGCGCTTGCTGCATCGCGTGGTTCGACCCTGCGACGGGCGTGTGCGAGATCGAGCCGCTCGGCGTCGCGCCGGAGCATCGCCGGCGTGGCCTCGCCGTTGCGCTGTGTCTCGAGGTGGCGCACCTCGTCGGCGGACGCGGGGGGACACACGTGTACATCAATACGCAGCCGCAGGCGGGCTACGTCGCCTCCTCCTCGGCGTACTTCGCCGCCAGGTTCGAGCTGGTGGAGAGGGCGACGACCTACGCCGCGCTAGGCCTCCCATAGCCATACGACCCGAGGGACGGCGACCCTCGGCCGTCATGATGGTGGTCAATGAGCCGGCGTTCGGTGCGACTCTCTCCCGCCCGAGGCGCTCGCGGTTCGGGGGCACCTCGAGCACCATGTCTTCGAGCCCGCGCGTGGGGACGAGCCACTTCAGTCAGCGGTTCTGCAGCGAGAGCCGGAGGGTGTTGACCCACATCGCCTGGACGGGCCAGAGCAGGGCGCCGGCATCATCGAGGGAGACCCATCGGAAGGCGAAGCGGTGCTCGACGATGTCTCCGCCCGACTTCTCGTCCCACTCCCACACCTCAGCTGGCGGCGCGTCTAGGCAGAGGTGGAAATCGTGCACAAGGTCTGCTGCCTCTACTACTGGCGTGATCTGCAGCAGAACGCGACAACTAACCGGTTCGGTGGCCTCGCTCCGATCTGTCGCGCGCATTCGGTTCGCGGACGTCGAGCTCGACGCCTGGCTAGACCGGCGAAAGGTGGAGGGACGAGCCGGCGCCGCTACGAGGCGAGCGTCGGCAGGCGGCGCGTCCGGTACTCCTGGTGGCTCGCGACGGGACCCGGCAGGATCCTCAGCCGGATCGTCCCATCGGCGTCGCGACTGACGACGTGGGCGAGGGCAGGGGCAACCTCGTCATCACCGACGACGAGGTAGTCGCCGGGTCGAGGGTCGAGTGGCACGCGGGCGTGACGCAGATGCCCCGTGACGATTCCGGGCTCGTACTCATTGTGGTCGTCGACCCAGAGCTCGACCGTCGGCTCCTGCTTCACGTCACCCATGGTACGAGCGAATCAGTCCTCGGGTTGGTGGCCGGGGTTCGACACCGGATCGCCGAAGCAGCTGCGGAGGGCGACGAACGACGCCGGCGTCGCATCCGGCAGGACAACCGAGAAGTGCCACGGGTTGGCGAACGTAGGGAGGACGTCGAACCCAGCAGCACGAAGCACGGCGCATCGGGTGACACGGACGACCGGCCGGATGCGAATGGCCCGGACCGCGGCGCTGACAGCCACCAGGTCGTCCTCCGGCGCGCCGAACACCGACACTCCGAAGAACTGCCACCGCTCCCAGCAGTCGGCCACTTGGTTCGCCAGGTGGGCGTCGCTCAGCGTCCGAACCCCTCCTCGGACCACGAGCAGCAGGTCATCGGGCGGCGGATCGGGACGAAGCACGTCCTCGGGCGGCTGGCGCACGCCGGCCGGTCAGTCGAACAACGCAGCGCCGATCTTGTCGGCCGCCTCGCGCTGCATGGTCGGCGTCACGTGGCTGTAAAGGTTGGTGAACAGCGTGGGATCGGCGTGACCGAGTCGCTCGGCGGCCACCTTGGGTGGGACGCCGTTGGCGAGCATGAGCGTGGCGGTCGTGTGGCGAAGGCCGTGGGCGGTCAGCCGGGGCAGGCCCGCCTCCTCGGTCAGCCGGCCCAGGAGCTTCGACAGGTTGGCCGGGTGGTACGAGCCGCCGGCCGGACGAGTGAAGACGTAGTCGCTGTCGAGGTACGCCGGCGCAGCGAGGCGCTCCGCCGCCTGGGTCTTGCGCTGCGCTCGAAGGACGCGCACCAGGCCGTCGTCGAGTTCGATGCTGCGGACAGCCTCGCGGCTCTTCCCCGTCGACGCGGCCAGCTTGTACCCGAGCGTCGAGGCGAACTCGACGACGTGCACCCGCCGGCGAGCGAGGTCCACGTTCGACCATCGCAGCCACACCATCTCACCGATGCGAAGGCCAGAGCTGAGCAGGAATGCCCACAATGGATACAGGCGATCGCCCTCCATCAGCGCTAGGAACTCCCGGGCCTGCTCCGGCGACCAGTGGCGGGGGATCGACCGAACTGGTCGGGGCCGAGGAACGGCGACTGTCGGGCTGACAGCGATAAGACCCATAGACACCGCCAGCTTCATGGCGCCGGACAACGGAGAGCGGGCCAACCGAACGGTGTTAGGCGCCAGTGGCTGGCCGTGCTTGACGCCGCCGGCCTTCAGCACCTTGCGCTGCCAGGCGAGGACAACGTCGGGCGTGACGTCGCGCACCTTCCGGTTCCCGAGGAACGGCCGCACGTACTTGTCGGCGTAGTGCCGGTAGTCGAAGCACGTCTTGGCCGACAGCCGGCCGTCGGCGTCGATGCCGTCCAGATACAGGTCGAGCAGCTCGTTGACCGTGAGCAGGTTGCTGCTCGGCCGGACCTGCCCGGTGTCGATCTTGGCGAGTGCGTCCCGCCGTGCCCGGCCCGCTTCGGCGGCCGTGCGAAAACCACGCTGGGTGATCTGGACGCGCTTGCCGGTCAACGGGTCACGGCCCAGCGTGACCTTGAAGTACCACCGACCCCTTCCGTCTTCGTAGACGCCCTGGGGCTTCGCAGGCATAGCCGCCGCACCTCCGTGAGAACCGTTTGGTTCTCACGGAGCCTTCGGAGGGTCAAGCCTTACGGCGTACAGCCGCTCTGACCTGGACCTTTGCAGCGCGCTGGGAGGGATTCGAACCCCCAACCTTCTGATCCGTAGTTAACCCAGGAGGGTCTTGCGACCTGCGGCGGAGCCCTAAAAGTCCTGGTCAGAGCGTTCTCAGCTACGCGCTGCTGCTCCCTCCAACACCCTTTTCGGCGCCAGGATGTGGACTTTTTGTGGACTCGGCGAGGGGTCCGTAAATAGGAGAAATCCGTGGGATTAGCTGAATAGCGGGATCATGGCCGCCGGTTCGATGACTATACGGCGTCCGTCTATCCTTGAATACTCTTCGCAGCGCTGTTTCAAATGAACCAAGGACTTCGCACACGGAAGCACACCGAGCGTGCTATCGGATTCAGCGGTGCGCAACGCCCCTGCACGCCGGGCATCCTCCGAACCCGACCGGGTTCGGTTCTGCTCACTCTGAGTGGCTTTGCGGGCTGGGCGCGGCTGTCCGGCTCCCCCGCGCTCCAGGAGGTGCTGCACGTCCCGCGCTCGCCGCCCAAGGGCCGACGCACGCTCGCGTCAGGACCGCGTATCCGTCTGATCCGGTCTCACCCTCGACGCCGACTTCCTACTGCATGGCGACATGCGGGTCCAGGGCATTCCGTGTACTCGTCCGCCGCGCCTTGGCCAGCCCTGTGACGCGCCGCTGCGTTGACCGGTGGGCCGAAGTCCCAGCGGAGGCGCCGCCGACGACACGGACGGTCCGGATAGCCCTCCTCACCCGGGACCGAACTGTCATCGCGCTGCAGCGCGCCCCCGGTAGCGGTGCCTCCGTCATCGACTTTGAGTCACGTCGGGGTCGTCGGCTACGCCGACGCCCACCACAGGCGGGGCGAGCTGGTCGCCCTACGCTTGGCCATCGAGCAACTCCGGTCCGGCCGAGGCTCAGTCTTCCAATCCGACCGCATCGGCCCGGCCAACACCACTGCGGTCGCGACCAGAAAGCAGCTCGAAACCAACCAGATCCGACGAGGGCCTCCCTGAGGCGTCGCCGGCCGGACAATCGCCCTCATCTGGGCCGGTCGCCCGCCTACGGGGTGTTTCGGGTAGCTTCTCCGCCGGAGCCATTGCCGGGTTCCATGCAAGAAGGTGCGTTCGCCACAGGGATCTACCGCGGGCCCTCCAGGTGCCACGACCCCAGCTGTGCCGTTCGAAACTCGTCGGGGTCGACGCCGAGCTGACGCAGCCCCGTCACCTTCGCGCTCGTGATGCTGCACGCAGCGCGCAGCGCGTCCGCTTCGGAGATACCCCGCTCTGCTGCCACTGTGCCCAGTCGGTCGAACAGGTCAGCCATGCTCCATTTGTACGACGTCGACTGCGACAGCTTGTACGGCACACCGTCGATGTTGGCCTTCAAATGGCCATCCTCGCCGAGGGTGGTGGCAACGGACTTAATTACCGTGCCGAGCCGGTCGGCGATGGCCTTCATCAGAACGAGGCCGCGGAACTCCTCCTCGGCGTCGCCGTAGCCGGTGACCGTGTTCTCGACGGCGGTAATCGCGCGTTGGAGCTCTTCGATACTTGCGATTCCTTCGCTCATTCGTCCTCCTCTGGCTGGGTTGCGATTGTGACGCGTCCGCGCACAAACACGTCGAGGATGCGCCGGTGTGTTTGGCGCGGCAGCTGGCGGTTGCCTGGCTCGCCGTACGGAGTTCCAGGTCGAGCCGGCGCGTTGTCGAGCAACTCGTCGAGGCCGGCGCGACTCACGAGCAGCAGGCCGTGCGTGGCGCGTGTGCAGGTCACCGCGAGGCGGCCAAATGCCGAGTTGAACTCGTCGAGTTGAGACGCTCCCGAAAGCGGGTGTATCGCCACGGTGATCGCGTTCGTCTGCCCTTGCCACGAGTCGACGGTGGATACGGCAATGGCGCTTCTGGCCAAGTCGTGACGCTCGGTGAGCCGGTCGACCATGGCGTGGGCGTCATCGACGGCCTGGTTACGCGTCGCGAGCACGGCGACCAGCCGGTTACCCGCGGGCTTGGCGAGGTTGACGACGGTGTGGCCGTTCGGGGCGCCGACAGCGTCGTAGTCGGTGCTGTAGGTTCGAAACCCGGCGGCCAGGAGTGCGTCGAGCCATTGCTCGACGACGGCCAAGAGTGGATGGTCCACGTCGGGCGCCTCTGGTTCGTCGAGGCCGTCGACTTCGATGAGTGTCGGCACACCGGTGGCGGCCATCCTCCAGATCTCCGCGGCGTCGCCTGTGAGGCCCGCAAGCTCGACCGAGCGATCGCCGGGGCCGGCCACGCAGTTGAGGTCGGTCCACTCCGGGTAGAAGGCGCGCCACAGGGAAAGTTGTTCGATGGTGGGACGCCAAACCGACGGCAGCTCAATAGACCACGTGTGCTTGTCCTGCCCGTACTGCGTCGGCCAGGCGCGGTAGGGGTTGTAGCCCGGGTCGCCACGCCAGGGGTTTGCGCT
>CAYZMG010000084.1:0-12030 GCA_964479465.1 uncultured Acidimicrobiales bacterium | reverse complement strand
GCGCTGGGGTCGAGCGGTGGGAGCTGGCCGACGTCACCAACGCCGACACTCACACGGGCCAGTCGATCGATCTGTCGGTAGCGGTGCAACGGTAGCTGCCACGCTTCGTCGACGAACAGCACGTCGAACAGATTCTCTCGGTCGGCCGCCACGCCGATCTGCCGCTTGATCTGCCACGCGGTGTACCCGAGCATGTGCGACGTCGCAACGAGGACCTCGGTCTCCTTCGGGATCGACTTCATCTCGCTGACAACGGTGGCGGCGTCGCGGATCCACGCCTCGACCTCGCCCGCCTTGTCCTTGGACACGAAGAGGCACACCCGATCCTTCCCCAGCGTGTGCGCGAGGTCACCGGCCAACGGAAAGATCTGCTTGTTGGCAAAGGCGGTGATGCCCACGCGGCTGCACCGCGATTGGGCGAGTGCTTCCTGGACCATCGCCTTGAGCGTGTAGGACTTGCCCGCACCTGCCGCGGCGCGGAGCAGGATCCTCTCGACGTCTGAACCGTCGAGCAACGCTCGGCGAAGGGCTTCCATAGCCTCGCGTACGGCCGCCTGGTTCTGCGCGACCGCCTGGCCATGCCAGGTCGCATTGGTCCGGTCGATCGTGACCTTCGGGGACGAGAACCGGACCGCCATCAGTCGATGTCGTCCAGGGTGAGATTGTCCGGGGCAACCCCGGCGTCCTCAGGGGCAACCGCCCTGGGGCTGTCGGCAGCAGGCGTGTCGAAGCCGTCGGTGTCGACTACCGGAGGCCATACATCCGGGTTGAGTTCGCCGCGGGAGCGCCGGAGGGCGAGGATGTCCGCGAACTCCGCCTCCGCCGACTCGTGGGAACGGCAGCACCACTGGTGTGCCTGGGGGTCGCGAGCGTAGGAACTCGCGTTGCAGGTGTCCTTGGGCGCGCTTTGGGTGTCACGGGGCGGGCGGTCGAAGGCGATCTCCTTGCCCGATCTGAAGGTCCTGAACCAGTTGGTATCCGCGACGATGAGCTCGTCGCCGACGGCGACCGGCAATCGGTGCAAGACGCGCCATCGCAGGTCGCCGGACTCGGTTTCGAACAGCTGGCCGATGCTGACGTCGTCGAACCGGAACGAGCCTTGCTGGATCTTGGTCTTCGCCCCTTCGATCAGCGGCTGTCCGTTGAGGTGCAGAGCGACGATCTCGGCGCCGGCGGTGAAGCGCGGCGACAGCATGCGGAGAGTGACTGGGCTCGTGCCTGTAACCAGCGCGAGCGTGACCTCCCGTGTGCCGGCGTCGATCGCGAGGTCGTGCGCCCGTTGCGGATTCCCGAGTGCGTCGAGGCTGGCGGCACAGACAGCGTCTTTGTCGCGCAAGTCGACCTGGCTGTTGCGCCACACCCAGCTGGTACGGCCGAAGCGGACCAGGTCCGAAGCGTGGAGCGCCAGCCGATCTCGCCACACCGCCTGCGCGTCAGACTCCAGCGCCCGGTAAACACCACGCAGAGTCGAGTCCGGGATAGCATCCAACAGCCGAAGAGTCCGGTCAACCACGTCCGTCTTGTACGCCAGCTCCTCGCGTACGAGCGCCTCGTATCGCGGGAGATCTGGTCCGGCTGAGGACCCGCGGGGGCCGCGGAGCGCCCTCAGGAACAGGTCCGAGGTCCCGTTTGCCAACCGAGCGCCTGGGGTGTGATCGGACCCCGCGATCGCGTCGGACACAGTGCGGTGATCCAAGGGCACGGTCGCCTCTGCCCATCTGACGAGATAGTCGAGGCGTCCACTCTCTGCCGCTGGGCCGCCGGCGATGAGGTAGGAGGCGAGCACGGCGCGGAGATCGAGCAGCGGGAACCGCAGCGTCATCGCCCGGGCGCGGTCCTCTTCCAGGAGGAAGCTGACCGCGAGACGTTGGTTGTCGGTGAGCGGGTCGGGAACTGTCGCCGGCTCTCCGTCGAATGTGAGTGCGGCTCGGCCGGCCTCGAGGTCGCGCTGCCAACGCAGTCGGCTTGTCTCGACACCTGCGATGGAGTCGGCACATGAGACAAGCAGATCCCCTGTCGGCGCGTCGGGCACAATGACGCAGAGCGCAAGCTGCCCTTCGGATCGGGGCTCGTCGAGCGCGGCGCGCAGCTGTGCGCCGATGAGACCCATCACCGCCAGGCGCGTCGAAGCCGACGGCGGATCGGTGAAGTGATATAGCGACCAGTCCGTACGCGAGCCATCGGCGCGGGTTCGTTGCAGCCCGACACCGTGCACGCCGAGAGCGGCACTATCGGACTTTGCGAGCACGACGTTGATCGACCCGGGTTCACCCGCTAGGTCCCAGCGCCGACGCCCGGCGGTGACGGCCCGCCCGGTGGTCGTCGCCTTGACGTTCGCGACCAGTGACGGCGGCACGCTCGAACCCGGGTGACCCCCCGTAAGGACGCCCTCGAGTGCGGCTCTTCGCTCAGGGCGAATGCCGATCTCGACGAGAACGTCCGTCGGGTCCGACGACGAACGCAACTCGTTGCGGCAGAAGTTGAAGAACGAGCAACTCACGCACGACCGGGGATCGAAGGTTGCTTCGAGATGGCGCACGTAATCGCCGAGATGTTCGGGCACCCCCAGGGTGCCCTCCTGCACCAACGCCACGCGATCCGCAGCGCGGAGCCGCACCTCTTCGCGATGGTCATCGAGCAGTTCGACGAGTGCCTCAGGTTGAAGGAAGGCGTTGCGGGGAACCGCTAGCACGCCGTATCGGTGCACATGCATACCGTCGGGCAGTTGCGACCACTGAGCCGCTGACTCGGCGCCGAGCGCAACCTGGAGGAAACCCTTGAGGATGCGGCCGTCGTCGATGCGCGACCGGACGCGCTCGTAGTCCTTGGCGTCGCCCATTATCAGCCAGGTGCCGGGCGCTGTCTCCTTCCGTACGACGATGGCGAAGTCGGGTTTGACGGGCGTCGCGCCGGTGACGTGCTCCATGCCGGCAAACGGCACGCCGAGCCCCGTGACAATCGTTGCATCAGCGCCGAGGGCGTGGCGATGCGCGGTTGCCAAGGCAGCGGCCGTCGGGCCGGTCGTCACGTGCCCGTCACCGCGGCGGATGCCCTTCGGGCGGTCGAGGCCGAGCGCGCCGACGGCCCGCGTCAACAGCTGCGACACGAACCGCTCATGCCGCACCAGGCGCTCGAAGGTCATAGCGCGTATCCAGCGGGCCTCAGGGATACCGGCCGAGGTGTCCGGCGCGCCGAGCTCTTTGGCAATGGCGCGGCGGTTTGAACCGACGATCATCTGATCGGTCATGCGGTAGCGCTCGCAGCCAGCATGCGCCGACGCAGCGACCGCACTCGTACCGCCGCCTGTGCTCAGTGAACCCAACGTCGTCCCCGCTCGCGGCGGCAAGTCGCCGCCACGGTCGCTGCCCGGACAGGGTACCGCGAGCGGGCGTGACCGGTAGGCGACAAGATGCTCGGCTCCGTGCCAAGAGGTCGAAATTGTTGTCGGTCACGGGCGGTCACGGTCGTCGCCGTCGATGGCGGTGAGGACATCATTCCACCGGGGTGGGACACTCATGAGAGTGACGCGGTGAAGGCAGGCCGTTCGGCTGCAACCGCGCTGGGCCGACACGCCTGTTCTCACCGGCCTGAGCGCGTCGGCGGTGCGTGTGCAACCGTGGTGCAGGGCAGGTGGCGATCGGCAGATGTCACAGGTGTCCGCGACAACCTCAGGGGTGACGATCGATGGCCGGATGGCGGTGAGCACGACATGGGCTTAATGGACCTGTTCCGCCGTAAGGACGCCCGCACGGTGGCTGCGTCTCCACCCAGGAATCATGCACAGCCGCAGCGCGGTGCGGGCCCCACAGTCGCCTTGCAGTGGGTCCCTCCCGGCCAGCGCTTCGAGGTGGCAGGCCGAGCCGTTTCCAGTGGCGGTGTATACGTCGGCCGCGGGGCGCGGGCCGCCCAGACCCCGATCGTCGAACCCGCCCTCATCGACCCGACCCTCAAGGTCGACTGGGGACAGCCGGACTGGGCTGGCTCGTCGATGGGGTACTGGCCGTCATACTCGGAGATCTCCCCGGGCGCCCGGGCGGCGTACCTGTCGTGGCTGTCGGCGGGCCGGGGAGACCCGAACGCCTACATCGGGTATGTGTTCTTGTACTTCTACGGGTTGGAGCGCCGCGCGCTGCTCGACGCTCAGATCGACCCGCAACATCCCGATGTCCCGGCGATCGCCGACGAGGTCCGCCGCCTCATCGGAATCTACGGGAGCAACGGTTCGTTCCGCTCGTACGCCAAAGGGTTCCTCGCCCTCCTCGAAGCCTCCACGGCGGAGACCGCCGACCTCGTGCCACCGCCCGCCGACGTCTTCGAGCGCACCTGGGAAGTTCCGTTCGTGGTGCGAGTGGCGCTCGGCCGGTACTCGGCCGCCCGTCAGCCGATCCCGGCTGACTGGGCGCTCCTGTGGCTCCGCACCCATCCGGAGGCCTACCTGCGGACCCCGGCATCGCGTTGTACGGATGAGTTCGACGAGCTGTTCCGGCACCGCTACCACGCCCGGTTCAAGGACGGGATGGTCGTCAAGCCTCCCAGGGCGACGATCTCCCTCTCGTACAACACGGCCTCGGCCGGGTTCCGCGGCTCCTTCGAAACCAACGTCGGGTCGATCCCGGACCTGGCTCGATTAACCGGTCCGATCAACAAGCTCAAGGACCTGGGCGCGGAGTGCACCGACGCGCTCGACAGCTACAGCCGCTACCTCGGCCGCCACACCGACGGCGCCGGAACGCCGGGGGCCATCGCTCTTCTCCCGGACGAGCTCCTCGAGTCCCACGGCGGAGCGGCGGTAGACAGCATGCGCGCGTGGGTCCGAAACCTCACAGTCGCTGGACCGGCCCGTGCCACAAAGCTCGCGAAGGCAGACGCTGTCGCCGTCGGGTCGCTGCTCGGCAAGCTCGGTGTGGGGATCGAGCCCGACGTGCGTTTCGGGGCGTCGACCCCGGCGCCGGGGTCAACGGTCGTCCTGTTCCCCCTCCCGCCGGGCGCAACCGAAACACCCTCCGCGGAGTACGCCGCCGCCGCGACGCTCGTACACCTGGCTGCCGTCGTGGCGTCCTCAGACGGGTCGATCGCCGACGCCGAACGTCGGCACCTGGCCGAGCACCTCGAGACCGTTCTCGGCCTCGATCCCGCCGAACGAGTGCGGCTCGAAGCGCACCTCCTCTGGCTCGCGAGCGCCAAGTCCGGCCTCGGAGGGCTGAAGAAGCGCATCGACGCACTGTCCCAGGTGCGCCGGGCTGCCGTCGGACAGTTCCTCGTCGATGTCGCCGCATCCGATGGTCTAGTCACGCCGGACGAGATCACGATGCTCACGAAGCTCTACAGGCTCCTCGGGTTGGAGGAGTCCGAGGTGTTCAGCGCCGTGCACGCCCTGGGGACCACGGACGTCGGCCCGGTCCCGCTCACCACGCCCGGAACCGGCGAAGTCCGCTGGCCCATCCCTCCAGCCGCCGACGAGCCATCGGCCACCTTCCGTCTGGATCCGGAACGAATCCGGGCCAGGCTGGCAGAGACGGCGACGGTCGCTGCCTTGTTGGCCGACATCTTCACCGAGAACGAC
Source organism: uncultured Acidimicrobiales bacterium (assembly GCA_964479465.1). Lineage (GTDB taxonomy): Bacteria > Actinomycetota > Acidimicrobiia > Acidimicrobiales > AC-14 > CADCTB01. Next base: position 6,467 of record CAYZMG010000084.1, on the reverse strand, counting down.
GAACCAGCAGCTGCCGGCCCACCTCCGGCAGTGTCGGCCGACGCGGTCATCGTCGCCGGACTCGACGGTGCGCACTCAGCACTTGCCTACCGGCTCCGCGCTCAGCCGAGCTGGGATCGGGCAGCGGTCGAAACGATCGCCGACGAGCTTGGCCTTCCGATGATCGACGCTGCGATCGACCGAGTGAACGACGCCGCCATCGAGGCGTGCGGGGAACCCCTCGCCGAGGGCGACAACCCGCTCGAGATCAACGACTACGCCGCTGAGGAGCTGTTCTGATGTCCGACCCGCCGCCCACCTCCGAGCGGATCCGTCCCCGCGACCGTGACGCGATCGTCCAGTCGCTACGCGCCGGGGTGGTCCCTCGTGCCGGCCAGCAGCACATCCAGGTCGGCCGGGCCAACGAGGTCAAAGCACTCGTCACCGACATCGACCGCATCGCCGATGGCGGCTCGTCGATGCGGTTCGCGATCGGGGAGTACGGTGCCGGCAAGTCGTTCTTCTTGAACCTGGTGCGGTCCATCGCGCTCGAACGCAAGCTCGTTACTGTCCACGCCGACCTTTCACCGGACCGGCGGCTGCACGCGACCGGCGGGCAGGCCCGCAGCCTGTACGCCGAGCTGATGCGCAACCTCGCCACCCGCTCGCGACCCGAGGGCAGCGCTATGGCATCGGTCGTCGAGCGGTTCGTCACCGACAGCCTCTCGACTGCCACCACCCGGGATGTCGCACCTGAGGTCGTCATCCGGGAACGGCTCGCAGCGCTGGAGGAGCTGACCGGGGGCTACGACTTCGCCCAGGTCGTGGCCGCCTACTGGAAGGGTCACGACACGGGCAACGAGCAACTGAAGGCCGACGCTGTCCGGTGGCTCCGAGGCGAGTACTCGACCCGGACCGACGCCCGAGCGGCGCTCGGCGTCCGGACGATCATCGACGACGCCACGTTCTACGACCACCTCAAGCTCTTCGCCCGCTTCGTGCGCATGGCCGGCTTCGAAGGTCTCCTCGTCTGCCTCGACGAACTCGTGAATCTCTACAAGCTCGCCAACACCCAGGCTCGAAACTCGAACTACGAGCAGATCCTCCGCATCCTCAACGACACCCTGCAGGGCTCGGCCGCCGGACTCGGTTTCGTGCTCGGCGGCACCCCCGAGACGCTCCTCGACACGCGCCGCGGGCTGTACTCCTACTCCGCTCTCCAGTCCCGACTGGCGGAGAACACCTTCGCCGGTGCGGGGATCGTCGATTTCAGCGGCCCCGTCCTTCGCCTAGCGAATCTGTCCCCGGAGGACCTGTACGTTCTGCTCGGCAAACTCCGTCACGTGTTCGCCGCCGGCGACCCGGCCGGGTACCTCGTCCCCGACGAGGGCCTCCAGGCGTTCATGACGCACTGCTCGACCCGTGTCGGCGACGCCTACTTCCGGACGCCACGCACCACGATCAAAGAGTTCGTCAACCTCCTTGCCGCGCTCGAGCAGAACCCGGGGGTCGAGTGGTCGGACCTCATCGAACGGGTCGAGCTGGCCCCGGAGCAGAACCCCGACCTCGCTCCACTCGATGACGACAACGGCGACGAAGCCGGGCTCATGACGGCCGGCGAGTCGCTCAGCACGAGCCCACCGCCACCCGATGACGACGATGAGCTCTCCAACCTCCGGCTCTGAGCCCCCCGGCACATCGAAGGCGTTCACACGCCTGCACCCCCGGTTGCAGCGCTGGGTGCACGAGCAGGGCTGGACGTCCCTGCACGACGCGCAGGAGCAGGCCATCGGGCCCATCCTCGACGGCGATTGCGACGTCATCATCTCTGCGGCCACGGCCGCCGGGAAGACCGAGGCAGCGTTCCTTCCGATCTGCTCCGCCCTCGCGGCCACCGTCGACGGCTCGGACCGCCGGCCAACGGACCCGTGGGCCGGGCACGACCCCTGGATGCCGGCCGACCCGGTCAGCCCCGGCGGCATCGACGTCCTGTACGTGTCGCCCCTCAAGGCCCTCATCAATGACCAGTACGACCGGCTCGAGCTCCTCTGCGAACGCGCTGGCGTACCCGTGCATCGCTGGCACGGCGACGTGTCCGGCAGCGCGAAGCAGAAGGTCCGCCAGAACCCGGCCGGCGTCCTGTTGATCACCCCCGAGTCGCTCGAGGCGACCTTCGTCAACCGCGGGAGCACCGTCCCGTCGTTCTTCGCCGGGGTGCGCTACGTCGTCGTCGACGAACTGCACTCGTTTCTCACCACTCCTCGAGGCGCGCAGCTCCAGTCGCTCCTCGGCCGGGTCGAGCTCGCCATCCGCCGCCGCCCGCCACGCATCGGCCTGTCTGCGACCCTCGGCGACATGTCCGCAGCCGCCCGGTTCCTTCGGCCAACCGACCCTGACCGGGTCCTGGTGATCGACTCGACCTCCGCGGCGCAGGAGCTGAAGCTCCAGGTCCGCGGCTACCGCCATACCGCCCCTCAGCTGTCGGGCCGTGAGGCCGCCGCCGTCGAGAACGCCGGCGGGGCGGTCGAGGTGGAGGAGACCGTCGGGGGCGACCAGCTCGACATCGCCGACCACCTGTTCCGGACGCTGCGCGGCACCGACAACCTCGTGTTCGCGAACGCTCGCCGCGACGTCGAGGTCTACGCCGACCTCCTCGCGCGTCGCTGCGAGGCCGAACGGCTCCCCAACGAGTTCTGGCCGCACCATGGCAGCCTCGCCAAGGACGTCCGGGAGATCGTCGAGGCGCAGCTGAAGGACCGCTCCCGGGCCGTGACGGCGGTGTGCACCTCGACCTTGGAGATGGGTATCGACATCGGGTCGGTGTCGAGCGTCGCCCAGGTCGGCCCGCCCCCCTCGGTCGCCTCGCTACGGCAACGTCTCGGGCGGTCGGGTCGTCGCGGCGAAGCGCCAGTCGTGCGCGTCTACGTCACCGAGAACGAGATCGATGGGCGGTCGTCGCCGATCGACGAGCTGCGCCATCACATCGTGCAGACGGTGGCGATGGTCCGCCTCCTGCTTACCCGCTGGGTCGAGCCGCCCGCCGACCCCGGCCTCAACCTGTCCACCCTCGTGCAGCAGATCCTCTCCGTGATCGCCCAGCACGGCGGGGCGACCCCCAGGGAGCTACACGGCGCGTTGTGTGGGCCGGGCCCCTTCGAGCTGGTCGATGCGCTCCGCTTCGCCCGCCTGCTGCGCGCCATGGCAGCCGCGGAGATGCTCGTTCAATCCGCCGACGGGTCTCTCCTGCACGGTGCGGTCGGTGAGCGGGCCGTGAACCACTACTCCTTCTACACGGCGTTCCAGACTCCCGAGGAGTGGAAGCTCGTGGCCGACGGTCGCAGCCTCGGGACCCTCCCGATCCTGCAGCCCCTCATCGAAGGCGGCCTCCTGATCTTCGGCGGGCGCCGGTGGCGAATCACCGGCATCGACGCGCAGGCCCGGATCGTCGAGCTGACCCGCTCGGCGGGTGGCGTGGCCCCGAGCTTCGGCGGCGACGCCGCCCTCGTCGGCGACCGTGTCCGCGACGAGATGGTCGCCGTGTATAAGAGCGACGATGTGCCTGAGTGGCTTGATCGGGAAGGCAAGGCGCTCCTGGTCGAGGGCCGGGCGTCTTGGGTTCGCTACGAGCTTGACCACCGAGTCCTGCTCCCGGCCGGGAAGGGTTCCATAGTCGTGCCTTGGGCCGGGGATCGTGCGCTGATCACCGCTGCGCTCCAGCTCGGTCTCTTCGATGTCGAAGTCGGCAAGCGCGGCCCCGCGCTCGAGCTGCCGAATCAGTCGGCTGGCGAGCTCGTCGCCACCGTCCGAACGATCCTCGCCCAGCCCCAACCTGACGCCCTCTCTCTCGCCCGACAGCTCGACAACACCGAGATCGACAAGTGGGACTGGGTTCTCGACAGTGAGCTGGCCGCCGAGGCGACGGCTGCACGGCTGCTAGACGTCGATGGTGCCTGGGGCATCTTCGAGCGCATGGCCGGTACCGACAGCCACTGCGCTGAAGCCGGAACAAGTCGTTAGACACCGGCCCTTTTCGGGTGCAGAGAGGCCGTAGGCCAGCACTTCGTGAACCTGGCGGGGAGTCCCGCCACGGGTGACCCAGAACATCCGCCCCCATATCGTCCGTCCCGTACCGGATGTCCCCGAAGCGGACCGAAACCGCCGTCTCGGGTAGCCCGAAGCTGGCATATTTGGGCACCGCTCGGTTACGGATCGGGCTGCCTAGCAAGGCCGATCCGGCGGATGCAGTCGGGGACCACCGTCTGATCCGGTATCAGCATCGCCAGCGGCCCCTCACTGAATAGGCTCGCCTCGCCGCCGGTCCGCGCTCATCCGCTGCCCCTGTCCTTCCCTGTGACGCGCCCCTGCGTTGACCGGACATGGACCGGAGCCACCTCGCAGACGAAGCGATGCCCGAGGCCGCCCGGTAAAGGTGGTGCCGGCGAAGAGAACGAGGGGTCCGCATAGCCCTCCGTCACCGGGAGGGTTCACCGGACCACCCTGGCGGGACTGCGTGGGTCCACCGGTGACCCACCATGTCAATCGAAGCCAGTCGCGCTCCGGTCGTCGTCCTCCTGCGGGACGCACGAGAAGCCGCCTACTCACCCCCGGCGCTTGTTCTGTGACATGCGGACAGTAACGAACGCTCCCCGATCTATCGATGTGCAAGCCGCGACCGGGATACCCGCGCAGGCGTCGCGCACGAAGACGGTCCCTTTGAGGCGAGACAGGTGCATGGCGACGAAGACGCCTTTCAGAACTCCCGCCGGCCTCGCGAACGATCACCGAGGGCCGGCGCGCCGGCGCCCCGAACCTACCCACGTAAAGAGGTGTTGCCAGACGCGGCGACTCGAGCCGTCGCGTGTCTCGGGTGATTGCGAGTCAAGGCCATCAACCAATATCGCACCCGGGAGTACGTCAGGGACTCTCGGTGCGGCGCCATCATCCGAGTAGTCGATTTCCAGATCACGGCCCGGCCGGTAATGACCGCGACGAATTGACTCGCTCGTATACCAAGGCTGCGATGAGAGCATCCACCTTGCGCCCGAGAATTGGTCATACCCGAGTAGATACATCCGCAGAGCCGTTCCCTCGCCGATAGTGAGCAGATCGTCTAGACGAAGTGTTTGATTCGACCTTTTTGTCTTAACCTCGTCCGGCAGATAACGGAGCTGGCGAGGGTCACATTCTTCGGGTACAAGCGTAGCGTAGAAGTTCGATCCAACCCGCGGTCGCCAGTCTGGCAAGACAGGTATTGAAACGATCTTCTCAAGACGAGGTCTTGGCTCGACGCCCAGGATAGCAACCCGTGCAACGATAGAGACATCAACGGCGCGCCTATCAGGCCGCCACCACCGCTTAGGTTTGCGGGCTATCTTTACCTGATGAACCGGAAGGCCGGAGGGTTCTCCGATGGCCTCAGCGATTTCAGGCGCCCACCGATAAGATGGCCGAATCCGCTGCACCAGGAACCAGGCAATGAACGATGCCAGGATACCCAGCGCAAGATTCAGCAGGTCGTTCATTGCACGGCGATATTAGCCGAGGCGTGAGCCCTGTAGTGGAGAATTCCTCGCTCGCCGGTGTCGGCACAACTTGAGCCGACACCGGCGAAACGACTCCTCACTGCATGGTCGTCACAGCGAGCGAACCGACCAGGACTGTCCACGCGCCCAATAGACGCTGCGCTGTACTAGCTGAGGTCAACCGGCTCCTCAATCTCCTCCGGAAGGTCGAGGTCAATAAAGAACTGCGGCAGCAATTGGCCCCGACCGAAGATTGAAGACTTGGTTGACCCCTCATCAGACGCGCATCGTCGGGGACGTATACTTCAGCATAACCCAGTACATTACGGCTCCTGCAATCCGGAAGACGCTATGAGCTGGAGGCCATCAGCACCGGGTCAGCGACTTGGAAAAGAGTGGCGAAACCTCCCCGGTCGGATCGGGCACCTCTGCGATATCGGCGGCGCCGCGAGTTGCCGGTCAGCAGACGGCTGCTGACCGGCATTACCGCGATTCCGCGCCGCGGGAAGGGGCGCACCCAGGCAACCCGCCACCGCAGCCGTCCTGTCCACGGTCGTCCGCCCACTCAACTCGTAGTCGAACGGACCGGTGCGGCCGGGCCGACCCCAGGCCCTGCAGACGGATCCGGCTGCGGGACCGGAAGCGGATCAAATGAGCTCTCAGCCCTCGACGGTCTTGCAGCGAGTGTTCCGGTACAAGTGACTCGAAAACCTCAGTGTTGGAAGAGCCCGCCTCCTGTGTGCTTCTCCATCCTGATGGGCTAGCTGGTCGAGCATCCGAGAAGCCCCGACAGCACAGCAAGCACTGGGGCCAGGATCGGAATGGCTTCGATTAGCGACTGGAAGAGTGAGCAAAGGTTCACGTCGTCGTCGGGCACAGTGCTCGACGTGGTTGTGCTCGATGTCGTCGTAGGAGCGGTCGTTGACGTGCTCGACGTGGTGGTGCTCGATGTCGTCGTAGCCGGAG
>CAYZMG010000083.1:0-17853 GCA_964479465.1 uncultured Acidimicrobiales bacterium | reverse complement strand
GAACTCGCTGGGGCGGTCGCCGGCGGGCCGGCGCACGGCGAGCACGACCGACAGCGGGGACAGGCCGAGCTCGGCCGCGGTGGCCGTCACCGTGGCCCGGTCGAGCCGCTCGTCGGCGTTCACGATCATGTAGTCCTCCGGTGGTCCGTAGGTGTCCCCGAGGTTCTGCCTCTGGATCTCGCGCCGGGCATCGTCACCCACCAGGAGCTGGATCACGTCGAACGCCAGCGCCCGGGCCGCCACGTCGACCTCGTAGAGGCGCACCGCGAACTCGCCGCTGCGCCCGTCGTAGTCCGCCCGGCTGCTGGTCCATTCCGCCCGGCAGCTCCCGCTGCGAAGGTCGCGAGCGGGGGTGGCATCCGGCGAGGACGGCTGCGTCGCCGCCGGCGTCGCGCCATCAGAACCGCCGGAGTCACACGCAACGAGAGTCCAGGCCAGCACGAGCCCAAGGGCCCGTCGCCGCCAAACCGACGGTGTCGCCGCCCCCGCCGCCGATCGCTCCATGATTCGATGAGATCACAGAAGACCCGAGAGCGCCAGGGGAGGTCTCCCCTCCCCGAGGCTCAGCGGTCGGCGTCGACCAGCACCAGGTGGCCGGCGCCGTCGTAGGCCACGGCGGCCTGGCCGGCGACGATGCGGCCGACCGTCGCCCCCACCAGGTCAGCCCGCCAGCCCTGCTCGAGGCGGTTGTCCGGCACCCGGCGCAGGAAGGCCTCGATGTCCGCCCGGGTAGCGATGAGGGCGGCGTCGACGGACAGGTCGCGGGACTGCTGGGACACCCACGCCGAGAGCAGGGTGGCCAGAGGCTGGAGGAAGGGCGCCAGGGAGTCGTCGGGCGGGAGCCGGAGGGCGTCGGGCGGCAGCTCTAGGCCCCGCTCGACGGCAGCCATGAGCCCGGCGAGCAGGTCAGCGGAGAGGCGGCGGGCGTCGAAGAGGCGCGACGTGGGCATCTCGCGGTTGGTGCGGGGGGGTTTCTCGGCCAGCAGCATGAGCGCCTCGTCGGCCAGGACGCGCCGGGCCGGCTTGTCGAGGGCCATCGCCGTCGACTCCCGCCACGCGGCCAGCTCCTGGGCCACTCCCCGGGACTTGCCCCGGAGCTGGCGAAAGCCTTTGACCCGCCACCAGGCGGTGTTGACGTCGGGCTGGCGGACGCGGCGATGACGTTCGCACTCCTCGTACGCCCACTGGAGGCGGCCGCCGGCCTTCAGGCGCTCTTCGATCACCGCCCGCAGGTCGAGCAGGTGGAGCACGTCGGCCGCCGCGTACTTGATCTGCTCGGCCGTCAGCGGCCGCTTGAACCAGTCGCTCATGCGGGCGCCCTTCTCCAGGCGCACGCCGAGCATGTCGCTCACCAGCTTGGACAGCGACGGGGAGCCGAACCCCAGGAAGCCGGCTGCGATCTGGGTGTCGAGCATCCTTGCCGGGATGGCGCCGGCCGCCCGGAGGAGAACCTGGAGATCCTGCTCGCCGGCATGGGCCACCATGAGGCCGGCGCCCTCGAGGACGGGACGGAGCGGGCGGACGTCGACGAGAGTGGTGTCCACGACCGCGGCCCGGGTGGGGGTTGCGACCTGGAGCACGGCCAGGCGGGGGTAATAGGAGCTCTCGCCGTGGAACTCGGCGTCGAGGCCGTAGGCGTCGGCCTCGGACAGCTCGTCGACAAGGGAAGCAAATCGGCCGTCGTCATCGACGAGTATCTCCATCAGGGGTGGGAGAACGACGGCCCGTCGACGGCCAGGCCGATCTCGTCGACGTAGCACCACCACCAGTCCTCACCGGGCTCGTACGACTGGATGACGGGGTGGAACGAAGTGTGGAAATGGGCGGTGGCGTGGCGGTTGGGCGAGCTGTCGCAACAGCCGACGTGGCCGCAGGTCATGCACACCCGCAGGTGCACCCACCGGGCGCCGATCGGGATGCAGTCCTCGCAGCCTTCGCCCGAGGGGGTCACGTCCTCCACCTGATCCAGGTGTGTGCAGTCGTCAGCCACGGTGGTCTCCTATCGGCAGGACGGGGCACCAGTCGGTGCGGGTGTCGTCGAGGTCCCATCCGGCGAGGCCGGCGCCGGCCTCGTAGGTGGACTGGAGGAAGTCGAGAAGGGTGGCGCGGGGGTCGCCGGAGGTGCGCACGTGGTCGTATGGCAGCACGGCCAGGGAGCCGCCCCGCTGCTCCACCCATGCCGCCCCCGGCGCCGGCCGGATCGGCTGCTCCCGTAGGCCCGGCGGCTCCGGCGCGGTGTAGGAGTAGTAGGCCGGGAAGCGGGTGGCGTCGTCGCCGGCCCAGAAGCCGAAGCTCACCACCTCGTGGGAGTACGCCTCCGCCGTGACCGGATCGGCGTCGGGCATGGCCGGCGCCCGGCGGCCGGAGAAGCGGGTGACGGCCAGGTCGAAGCTGTGCCAGAAGAGCTGCACCGGGCTCGTCTTGCCGCAGAACCAGCCCGAGAACTCGTCGAAGACGTCGGCGCTCCACTGGAGGGCCTGGAGGAAGCGGCCGGCGGCCTCCGCGTCGTAGCTCCGGTGCTCCACGTCGTCGGGGAAGGGCGTCGTCATGGGAACGCCAAAGGGCTCGGCCCGGATGCCGGCCTGCACGCCGAGGCCGGCGAGCATGGCGCCGAAGCGCTCATGGAAAGTGGCAACCGTCAGGCAGTCCGAGAGGCCGAAGGAGCCGTCACCGTCAGCCGTGCGGGCCCTGATCCGGTGGTCGATCAGGTCGATCTCGACCTCCAGGTTACCCGCCGACGCCGGCAGCCGGCCCGTGGTCAGGCCCCGGGCGGAGACGTTCAGCGTGACGTTCCACCAGTGGTTGCGGCGCGGGGTCAGACCGAGCTTGGTCTTCCCGATGATCTGGCACCACAGGTGGAGTGTGTTCTTCGCCGGGCGCCAGGTTTCGAAGTCCAGCGGCGGTAGCGGGGAGGTCACGAAGGCCGAGCCTACGACCGCCGGCCCCGCTCGGCCGTGGCGGCCCGGTGAGCCTTGTTTGTGCGACCTTCTCTAGCCACCGGCCCGCCGGCGGCGGCGGTCCTGGACCATCTCCATGACGTGGGCCGGCGCCTTGGCCGGCGAGCCGGCGTCGAACGGCGGCTGGGGGTCGTACTCCAGGATGAGCTGGATGGCCATGGCGATGTCGTCGCCGGCGGTGAGTTGGGCCAGCCGCAGCGCCATGTCAATCCCGGCCGAGACGCCGGCGGCGGTGATGACCTTGCCCCGGATGACGACGCGCTCGGTCACCGGGACCGCGCCCAGGGCGGCCAGTTCGTCCATCGACGACCAGTGGGTGGTGGCCTCGACCCCGTCGAGGAAGCCGGCCGCGGCCAGAGTCAGCGCCCCGGTGCACACCGAGGTGGTCCAGCGCGAGGTCTCATGCGCGGTGCGCAGCCACGCCAGCACCTGGGGGTCCTTGCGAATGACGGCCTCCCCCGGCCCCCCGGGGACGAGGATGACGTCGGGATGGGGTACCTCGGCGAGGGTGTGGTCGGCGACGAGGGCCAGGGACCCGTTCCGGGCCGACCGCTTCGCCCCCCGCTCGGTGGCGACGAACCGGACATGGGCATCGGGCATCATGGCCAGGGCCTCGTACGGACCGACTGCGTCCAACGCGGTGATGCCGTCGAAGAGAAGGATCGCGATCTCCACGCCTGGCACCCTATCGACAGTCTCGCGACAGCTAGCATCGCTAGGTCATGAGGCGGAACGCGCTCGCCATCGTCGCCGCCGTCGCCGGCCTCGCCATGCTGACCGGCGTCGCCCTGGCCATGACCTCGGGCGGGGGCAGCCCCGAGGCCCAGGGGAACCTCCTCGTCAACCGCGAGGGGATGATCGACGTCAGCAACTCCCCCACCGTCGCCTCGAACCCCGCCCGCGAGGGCAACGTCGTCGTCACCTACCGCAAGGACCGGCCGGGCTACGACGCCCTGATCTCCTACAGCTTCAACGGCGGCGAGACCTGGGAGCAGTCGGTCCTCCCGCTGCCTCAGGGCATCACCGGCTGCACAGCCTCCCAGGGCGCCCCTTGCCCCTTCGCCCCCGACCTCGCCTTCGCCCCCGACGGCACCCTCTACGTCGTCTACGTCAACCTCGTCGGCAACGGCAACCGGCCCGACAACCTCTGGATCTCCACCTCCACCGACGGCGGGCGCACCCTGTCCCTGCCCACCAAGATCGCCGGCCCCCTCACCTTCCAGCAGCGGGTGACGGTCGACCCCGAGGGCCCGGTGTACGTCACCTGGCTCCAGGCCGCGGAGGTGGGCTTCCTACGCTTCGCCGAGCCGCCGCCCCGCATCGTCACCGCCCGCAGCGACGACGGCGGCAAGACGTTCGGTGCCCCCGTCCCCGTCAGCGACCCGCAGCGGCCCCGGGTGCTGGCACCCAGCCCGGTCATCGACGGCGACGGCCAGCTGGTCGTGATGTACCAGGACATGAAAGGCAACCGGCGCGACTACGAGTACCAGGAGGGGCCGGCGGCCGAGCTGCCCGTCGCCCTCGTCCTCACCCGCTCCACCGATGGTGGTCGCACCTTCGCTCCGGGTGTCGAGATCGAGGCCGACATGCTCCTCACCCGCCGGTTCTTGCCGTTCCTGCCCGAAGTCCCCCAACTGGCGATCTCGCCGGCGGGGACGATGTACGCCACCTGGGCCGACGGCCGCGACGGTGACGACGACGTCTTCCTGCGCAGCTCCTCCGACGGCGGCCAGACGTGGTCGCCGGCCCTCAAGGTCAACGACAACGGCGCGGATGGGACCGACCAGTTCCTGCCCAAGGTCGCCGTCGGTCCCGGCGAGCGGGTCAGCGTGGTCTTCCTCGACGGGCGCCACGACCCCGACAACAAGGTGATGCTCGACGCCTACCTGGCCACCTCCACTGACGGCGGGGAGACGTTCGAGAATGTGCAGCTGACCATCAAGCCCTTCGACGGCGAGAGCATCGGCCCGACCTTCGGCGACCTGTACGGCATCGACTTCGGCACCCGGCTGGGGCTGGCGTCCGGCGACGGCAAGCTCTACGCCAGCTGGGTCGACACCAGCGCCGGCACCCCGGCCACCGGCCGCCAAGACGTCAACTTCGCCGTCGTCGACCTGCCGAGCGGAGGCAACCGGGGGGCGGCGCTGGCCGGCGTGGGCGCCATCGTGCTCCTCGCCGCCGGCGTGGCCCTCGTCACTTCACGACGCAATCCCAAGAACCCGTCCACCCGACCCGGCGCAGAGAACAGACAGGTGGTTTCCTCATGAGACTGGCGTTCGTGGGCAAGGGAGGCGCCGGGAAGTCAGCCATCGCCGGCACCTTCGCCCGTACCTTGGCCCGCCAGGGCGACAAGGTGCTGGCCATCGACTCCGACCCGCTTCCGGGCCTGGCCTTCTCCCTGGGCCTGGCCATCGAGCACAGCCCTCCCATCCCGGAGGATGCGGTCGTCGAGCGCAAAGAGGGCGAGGAAGGGCCCCGCTGGCGGCTCAGCCCCGACGTCGACCCGGCGATCGCGGTCGAGAAGTGGTCGGTGGAGGCGCCCGACGGAGTCCGGTTCCTCCAGTTCGGCAAGATCAAGAGCGATCCCCGGGCCCTGTGGCGTTCGCAGATGGCGTTCCGGTTCGTGATCAACAAGTTGCCCGCCGGCGGCTGGAACGTCGTGGGCGACCTGCCCGGCGGTACCCGCCAGGCCTTCACCGGCTGGGGAAGCTGGGCCAGCACCGTCTGCATCGTGGTGGAACCGACGGCCAAGTCGCTCCTCTCCGGCCGGCGGCTGGCCAACATGGCCAACCTGGACCCCGATGCCCCCAAGCGCGTCGTGGCCGTGGCCAGCAAGGTCCGCCAGGACGGCGACGTCGAGATGATCGCCAAAGGGACGGGCCTGGAGGTCATCGCCTCCATCCCGTGGGACGAGGAGTTGGCCGAGGCCGAGCGCCGGCAGCTGGCCCCGATCGACTTTGCCCCTGACTGTCCGGCCGTCCGGGCAGTAGAATCACTTGTCGAGCGTCTGAGCGAGGAGACCATCTCACGATGAGGCAGCACGATGAAGGCAGCACGATGAAGGCAGCATCATGAAGCTGGCTGTCGTAGGGAAAGGCGGGTCGGGCAAGACAACGACCTCGTCGGTCATCGCCCGCACGCTGGCCCAGGGCGGCCTGGCCGTCGTGGCGCTCGACTGTGACTCGAACCCCAACCTGGGCATCTCCCTCGGCGTGGGCGACGAGGAGACCGAGCGGCTGGTCTCCATGCGCCAGGCCCTCGACGAGGGCGAGGAGGAGCACGCCAACAGCTGGGACACCCTGATCAGCCGGTACGGGTCCGACGGGCCCGATGGGGTGCGGCTGGCGGTGGTCAGCCGGATCGACAATCCCGAACCTGGCTGACTCTGATGTGGCTTGTCGCCCGAGCAGTTGCTCGGCTCCGTTGATTTCCCTGAAGAAGATGTCGTCGTCGCCGACTTCGAAGCCGGCGTCGGCACCCTCACCCGTCTGGGTGAGGAGCACGTCGACACTGTCGTGATCGTCGTCGAGGCCACTCCCAAGTCGATCGAGGTCGGCGTCCGTGCTGCGGGCCTGGCGTCCGAGCGCACCGTCGCCCGCATCGTGGTGGTGGCCAACCGCATCCGCCACGACGAGGACCTCCAAGTGGTGAAGAACGCCTTCCCCGGCATCGAGGTCGTGGGCGTGCCCCATGACCCCAAGATCGTGGAAGCCGACCGCAAGGGCGTCGCACCCATCGACCTCGACCCGAACGCGCCGGCGGTGAGGGCCCTGGTGGGCCTGGCAGCCACGCTGCTCCCCCACTCGAACTAGTGCCGGTGATGTAGTGGCGGCCAAGAAGCCGCCGGCGCCGAAGAAGGCAGCCGCCCCCGTCGAGGCCGCGCCGGGGCCCGACCTGGCCCGGATGATGCCGCTGGTGGGCCTGGGCGTGGCGGTATGGGCGGCGTTGCCGAAGTTCAGCGGGCCGGCGCTGAACACCCAGGCTGCCGTCGAGTTCACCTCGCACATCATCCCGGCGGTGCTCGTCGCCCTTGCCTCGATCGTCGGCATTCTGGCCGGGCGCCGGCCCCAGGGCCCGGGCGCCCTCCGGCTGATTGCCGGGCTGGCGGTGCTGCTGGCCGGCATGTGGATGATGGCCACCCACCTTCCCCTCGTCGCCCAGGCCATGCGCGACGAAGCCCCCTGGCCCGGCACCGTCTACCACTTCGCCTCGGCGCTGGCCGTGTTCGGCCTAGGGCTCCTGTGGTCGACGGTGACCTGGGCGGAGGCTGACGACAGCGACAAGGCAACCGCCAAGGCCGAGTAGGAGCGCGCCCAGCAGCATGAGCGCCGGCCGGCGGCGGCCGGCCTCCTCGATGTCGACCCCCACCGCGGCCAGGTCCTGGACGTTGTCGTCGATGGTCCCCCGGCTGGTGTCCGCCCAGAACGCCAGCGACCGGTCGGTGTCGGAATGGACAGCCAACCGGCTCCCGAGCACGGGGATGCCCTGGAGGCTGCCGAAGCCGATGCGGGTGTCGAAGGGGGCGTCGGACACCGTGGCCGTGCGGAATGTGCGGCCGGCGTCGAACGACGACGCCATCGTCACCTGGGCCCGCACGTCCTCGGGGTCATCGGCCCGGTCGTAGAACACGACGTCGACCCGGCCTTCGGGCGAGACACCGACCGCGGGCAGGAACTGTCCTCGGGGTCGAGGAGCGACGGCCACCGGCTCCGACCAGGTGGTGCCGGCATCGTCCGAGCGGCTCAGGAACACGTCGCGGGCGTCGCCCCGGCCGGCGTCCCAGGCCGCGTACAGGCGCCCGTCGAGGCTGGGGTCCCGGCTGAACGCCGGCGCCGGCGCCAGGTTGACGATGATCCGGGCCGGCGCCACCAGCTGCTCGGCCACCGTCACCGGCGGCCCGAAGGTGGCGCCCCCGTCGACCGATGTCCACGTCAGCACCCGCCAGCCCTCGTCCGATGGCGGGCCGCCCTGGCCGCCGTGGCGGGCCTCGTAGTCGTCGAAGTCGCCGGCCATATCGAGGGCGCCGACCGCGAGCCGCCCGCCGCCGATCACCACGGGCGACGGCGCCACCACCCGCCGGCCGGCGCTGACCGTGACCGGGGCCGCGAAGGTGGCCCCCCCGTCGGTGGAACGGGCCAGGCGGAGGGGGGCCGGCGTCGTGCCGAACCCCAGCGGCTTCTCCGCCGCCCCGTCGACCTGGACCCAGGTCACCCACACGTTGGCGCCCTCGACGGCCATGCGGGCGTGGAAGGCCTCGGCCGGCGCCACCTGCACCGCCGGCCCCTCAGGAAACTCTCCGGCAAAGCGCTGGAGCCACACGCCCAGCGGCTGGTTGAAGCGGCCCCCGGTGGCGGTGAACAGGACGAGAAGCTCGCCGCCGGCGCCGTAGGCCACGTCGGGCTGGTGGCAGTTGGGCGCGTCCTCAGGCAGGGGCAGGGTGAGTGGCCGCCAGTTGTCGCCACTGTTGGTCGACACCGAGACCGAGCAGGAGAAGCGGGGCGTGTCGATCCGGTCGGCGAGGGCGACGATCGCCGGCCGGTCCGGGTCGACCGCCACCGACGGCGAGTTGTGGGCGTTGATGCCGGGGCGGTCGGCGTTGACAAAGTCCGGCACGCCGGGCCGGAGCTGCGCCGGCCCCGACTGAAGGCCAATGACGAGCAGGACCAGGCCCCCGAGGCCGAGGAACGCAGCGGCGAGCGGGGCTGCCCCTCGGAACGGGCTCACACGGTGAGGTACACGCTCTCCCAGCGCTGGTCGCCGGTCAGCACTGCAGGGTCGAAGCCCCGGACGCGAGGCGAGACCAGCCACTCGGTGCGCAGCGAAGCGATGGCGATGGCGGTGAACCGCTCGGCGGTGACGACCTGCATGATGTCGGCGGCGGTGCGCCGGGCGGTGTCGATCGACGGCGAGGAAAAGATGCGGTCGTAAGCGTCGTCGACCTTGGGTCCGCCGCCGACCGAAGCCGAGAAGGCCAGCTGGCCCCCCGGGCGGATGGTGAAGAACCGGCAGAGGGCGCAGGGGTTGGCGTCGTCCTGGGCCCGGACGTCGAGGAACAGGTCGAACTGGGCGTTGTTCACCTTGGTGAACGCCGAGTCGCTGCCCGGGTCCTGCACCTCCATGCCGACGCCGACCTCTGCGAACTGGGCCTTGATGGCCTCGGCCGCCTTTGCCTGGTCCGCCGGCCGCGACAGCAGGAGGCTGAGCACCAGCGGCTTGCCGTCCTTGGCCCGCATGCCGTTCGGCAGCGTGGGCGCCCAGCCGGCGCCGTCGAGCAGCGCCTTGGCCTCGTTCCGGTTCAGGGGCACGGGCCGTATCCGGTCGGCGGCGTCGACACCGAGGACGATCTCGGGGATCAGCGTGTCGCTGTCCTCGGCGTGGTCCTCCCAGCCGGCTTTGGCCACCTCCCTCCGGTCGATGGTATGGGCCAGCGCCTTGCGGACGTTGTCGTCCTTGAGGGTTGTCCACTCGTTGATGCCGCCGGTGTTGAGCAGGAGGTAGACGGCCTGGCCCGGCCGCGACTGCACGTTGCGGTCCGTACGCCCCGACACCGAGGCCAGGTTCCCGTACCCGACCATGCCGGCGATCTCGACCTGGCGGGTGGCCAGCAGGCGGCTGACGTCGCCCTCGGGGCCGAACCGGAACGTCAGCGTCTTGAGCTCGGTGGCGCCTCCCCAGTACGTGTCGTTGGCCTTCATCTTCAGGTCGACACCCTTGCTGTAGGACACGAACGCGAAGGGCCCGGTGCCGGTGGGCGTGGTCTCGGGGGTGTCGCCGGCGCCGGGGCGGGTGCCGGGGGCGACGATGGCCATGGTGGGACTGGCGAGCTGCTCGGCCAGGCGGGCGTTGTCGGCGGTCAGGTTGACCTCGACGATGTCGGGCGCGGTCGCCCGGGCCGTCCCTCTGTCGAGACCACGGGGACGGGTGGCCCGGCCGGCGATGCTCTCCAACGTGGCCACCACGGCCGCGGCGTCGAACGGCGTGCCGTCGTGGAACGTCACCTCACGGCGCAGGTAGAACTTCCACGTCTTGGGGTCGGGCGTCTCCCAGCGCTCGGCCAGCGCGCCGGTGACGCCGTAGGTGGGGGTCAGCCGGGTGAGGGTCTCGAAGATGCCGGGGTTGGGACCGTTCGTGCGGATACCGATGTCGTTGGCCGGCGGGCTGCCGCCCATGAACGGATCCGCCCCGACGGCGACCCGCAGATCCTGGGCCGCGGCCCGGGGTTCGGTGGGCTCGTCGTCGGTGGTGTCGCCACCGCCGCTCGAACATCCGGTTGCGACGACAGCGGTGAGAAGGAGGAGCGCGACGACCGCCCGAGCGGCGGGGAGCGGGAGAGCGCGACGTATGCGTGACACCGCCCGGCACCCTATCGGCTGGGAGGCGTCACGGCAGGGGCAGAACGATCGTTCTCAGGGTCATCTCAGGGGGTCAATCTCAGGGTCATGGCCGGCCGAAGTGGTGCCCGGTGACCAGATGGTGGTCCAGCCCGTCGTGGTCGCACGGATTGGTGTGGATGGTGGCCCGGGTGAGCTTGGGGATGCGGTGGAGGAGCAGGTGATGGGCCTCCTCGGCGATCCGGTGGCTCTCGGCCACGGTCAGCCGGCTGTCGGAGACCACGTCGGCCTCGGCGCGCAGCTCGTGGCCCACCCACCGGATGCTCACCCGCTCCACGGCCTGTATCCCGGGCACCTCCGCCAGCACCCCCTCCACCTCGTCGACCAGTTCGGGGTCGACACTGTCCATGAGCCGCCGGTAGATGTCCCGGGCCGCGCCCTTGAGGACGAACAGGATGGCGACGGTGATGGCGAGGCCGACGATCGGGTCCGCCAGCTCCCAGCCCGCGGCCACGCCCACGCCGCCGACCACGACACCCAGGGAGGTGACGCCGTCGGTACGGGCGTGCAGGCCGTCGGCCACCAGGGCGGCAGAGCCGATCTTGCGACCGACCCGGATGCGGTAGACGGCCACCAGCTCGTTGCCGATGAAGCCGATGATGCCGGCGGCGATGACCCACCCGACGTTGCGGACCTCCTGCGGGTCGAACAGGCGGTGGACGGCTTCCCAGCCCGCCACCGCCGCCGACAGGGCGATCATGGCCACGATGAAGATGCCGGCCAGATCCTCGGCCCGGCCGTAGCCGTAGGTGTAGCGCCGGTTCGGCGGCCGGCGCCCGATCCAGAAGGCAATGGCCAGCGGGATGGCGGTGAGGGCGTCGGCGAAGTTGTGGACCGTGTCGGCCAGCAGGGCCACCGAGCCGCTGATCAGGACGATGAAGACCTGGAGGAGGGCGGTGACCGCCAGGCCCACGAGGGAGATCTTGAGGGCCCGCATGCCCTCCCGACTGTCCTTGAGGGCCTGGTCCACCGAGTCGGCGGCGTCGTGGCTGTGGGGGGCGAAGACGGCCCGCAGCGCCCCTCGCCAGCCGCCGGGGTGGTCGTGACCATGGTCGTCGTGCGGATGGTCGTGCTCGTGCGCCTCGTGCTCGTGCGCGTCGTGGTCGCCGGCGTGGTCGCCGGCGTGGTCGTGGTCATGCGGGTGGTCGTGGTCGTGGTCGGTGGGCTCGCCGACGTGCGGGTGGTCGTGGTCGCTCATGCCGTCCTCCCCTTTCGCCCGCCGACGCCGCCGGCGCTGAAGAGCGCCTCGGCCACCAACCGGCCGACCTGGTCGTCGTCGGCCAGGTAGTAGATGTGGTTGCCGTCCCGGCGGGTCTGGACCATGCGGGCCAGGCGCAGCTTGGCCAGGTGCTGGGACACCGCCGGCGCCGGCGCGCCGACGTGGTCGGCCAGGTGGCCCACCGAGTGCTCGCCGTGAAGGAGCGCCCACAGGATGCGCAGGCGGGTCGGGTCGGCCAGAAGCTTCAGCGTCTCAACGGCCGCCGCCACCTGGCCGTCCGTCGGTTCCGTTATCTGCGTGCTCATGCAGATAGATTACTACGTGAACGCCAGTTTGGCGACTGGTTGCGACGGAGTGGCCATGCGACGCTTGTCGGGCAACCCGAGCCCGGAGGAGCGCTTTCATGCCCAAGGTCATCACCGCCCGCGTCGGCAGCCTGGTCACGATCCTGGTCCTGGCCGCCGCGCTCGCCGGCTGCAGCAGCGGTGGGGGTGACGACGGCCGGCTCCGGGTCGCCGTGAGCGACCCTCCTCTGGCCGACCTGACCCGACGGGTGGCCGGCGACGCCCTCGAAGTGGTCGGGCTGGTCCCCCTCGGCGCCGACGGCCACACCTACGAGCCCCGTCCGGAGGACGCCCGGAAGCTGGCCGGCGCCCACCTCTACATCGAGAACGGGCTCGGCCTGAACGACACCGTGACCGCCTTCGCCCGGGACGCCCTCCCTGAGGACACGCCGATGATCGCCCTGGCCACCACCGTCCCGCCCCAGGAGATCATCCCGGCCGAGAGCCCCGACCAGATCGCGGCCCACGGCCACGCTCACGTCTTCAACGTCCACTTCTGGCCTGACCCGGTCTACGCGGTGGGCTACGTCCGCGAGATCGAGCGGGCGCTCAGCGAGCTCGACCCGACCGGCGCCGAGGGCTACCGGCAGCGGGCCGGCGCTCTCGTCGCCGAGATCGAGTCGCTCCGCACCGCCATCGACGCCGCGGTGGGCACGATCCCAGTTGCCAATCGCAAGCTCGTCGTCTACCACGACGCCTGGTCGTACTTCGGTCGCCGGTTCGGCCTTCCCGTCGTGGGTGCCGTCCAGCCGGCCAACTTCTCGGAACCGTCGGCCTCCGAGGTGCGGGCCACGATCCAGCAGGTGCGCCAGGCCCGCGTTCCCGCGTTCTTCGGCAGCGAGGTGTTCCCCTCCGACGTCCTGGCCGCCATCGCCGAGGAGACCGGCGCCCGCTACTACGCCGACCTCTCCGACGACCGGCTGCCCGGGCGCCCCGGGGACCCCGAGCACGGCTACGTCGGCATGATGGTCGACAACGCCCGGGCGATCGTCAATGCCCTCGGTGGCAACGCCGGCGCCCTCGACCCCGTCGATCCGAAGAAGCGGTGAGCGGCGCGGCCGCCGAACTGGCGGGCGTCAGCGCCCGCTACGGGCGGGTGCGCGTCCTGACCGACGTGAGCCTGAGCGTGGCGCCGGCGGAGCTGGTCGGGATCCTGGGCCCCTCGGGTGCGGGCAAGACGACGGTCCTGCGCCTGCTACTCGGTGAGGTGCAGCCCAGCGCCGGCCAGGTCCGCTGCTTCGGGCGGCCTCTCACCGGTCACGTGCCCCCGGGCACGGTTGGCTACGTCCCCCAGATCGACGGGAGCGAGCGTAGCTTCCCCGTGACCGCGGCGGGTGCGGTCGAGCTGGGCCTGGCCGCCCAGAGCTCGTGGCGCCCGTGGTTCTCGGCCGCGGAGAGGGCGGCGGCTCGCGACGCCCTGGAGCGCCTCGGCATCGGCGCTCTCCATGCCCGCCGGCTCGACGAGCTTTCCGGTGGCCAGTTCCAGCGAGTGATGCTGGCGCGCGCCCTGGTGGCCCAGCCCCGGTTGCTGCTGCTCGACGAGCCCACGAGCGGCGTCGACCTGCGGACCAGGGCCGACATGCTGGCCCTGCTCGAGGAGCTGCGCGGCGACGGGCTGGCCATCGTGCTGACCACCCACGACCTCAACTGGGTGGCCGCCCACCTGCCCCGTCTGATCTGCCTCAACCACACCGTCGTCGCCGACGGCCCGCCGGCTGCGGTCCTGGAGGCCGGCGTCCTCCGGAAGACCTTCGACGCCGAGGTCGACGTCATCAACCACGGCGGCCGGCTCGTGGTCACCGACGCGCCGGCGCCGGCCGGCACCTGATGGGCGTCCTCGTCGATCCCTTCGAGTACGCGTTCTTCGGTCGCGCCCTGCTGGCCGCCGTGCTGGTGGGCGCCCTCGCCGGGGCGCTGGGGCCCTTCGTCGTCGTCCGCCGCCTGGCCTACATCGGCCAGGGCCTGTCCCAGAGCGTGCTCGGCGGAGTGGGAGTCGCCCTGGTGCTCGGCGCCGGCCTGTACCCGGGCGCGGTCGCGGCCACCGCGGTGGCCGCCTTCCTCATCCACCGGGCCCGCAAGCTGGGCGTCCCGGCCGACACGGCCATCGGGATCGTGGCCTCCACCATGTTCGCCGCCGGCGTCGCCTTCATCTCGGCCAATCGCGACCGCTCGCTCAACGTGACCAACCTGCTCTTCGGCAACATCCTCGGGGTCAGCGTGGGCGACCTCGTGCTGGTGGGTGGCGTCGCGCTCGTCACCGGCGCCGTGCTCGCCGCCCGGTACAAGCAACTGCTGGCCGCCACCCACAACCCCATCGTCGCCGCCGCCCACGGTGTGCCCGTGCGGCGCATCGAGCCACTCTTCAGCGTCCTGCTGGCCATCGCCGTCGTCACCGCGTTGCAGGTGCTCGGCGTGCTCCTCGTAGCCGCCACCCTCCTGCTGCCGGCGGCCACCGCGTCACTGCTCTTCCGGTCGTTCGGCAAGATCGTGGTCGCCTCGGTGGGCATCGGCGTGGTCATCGGCATCGCCGGCCTTTATTTCTCCTACCACGCCAACATCGCCAGCGGTCCGGCCATCGTGCTGTGCGGTGCGGCGCTCTTCGTCATCGCCGCCGCCGGCGCCCCGCGCCGCGCCGGCGCCGCCTGAGGCGACAAAGGTCGGACCCCGAGCGCGATCCTGCCCCGGCGCCGTTACCGGTGCCGGGGCAGGATCGAGGGCCGGTGAGGTTCAGCTCACCTTGGCCGTGGCCTGCTTGCCGATCACCTTCGCCGGCGGCGGGCCGTTGCGGCGCTTGGCCGCCAGGGCCACGCCGAGCAGGATGAGGCCGACGACGAGCAGGCCGACGACGGCGGCCAGCACGATGCGGGCCGTGTCGTTGTTGGCTGCGCCGACGACCTCGAACTGGGCGACGGCGGTGTACATGTCCGAGAGGCCGCCACCGACCTCGTTGTACACGCTCTCGTCGTAGACACCCTCGGTGTTACGGGTGTCGTCCCAGCCGAAGATGGCGTAGGCGTTGGTGGAGGCGACGGAGGGCGACGAGTTGATGTCGTAGCCGGCACCCCAGACACCCAGGCGGCGGTCGACGCTGCGGTCGGTGATGCGCCGGTTCTGGCTCCAGGTCTGCCCGTTGTCCTCGCTGTAGGCGTAGTACAGGTCGTTGGCCCGGATGCCCGGGTCGTCACGGGTGTCCCACCACACGAGGTCGACCCGGCCGTTCGGAGCGACGCTCATGTTCGGGAAGTACTGGCCCCGCATATCGGCGTCCGGGTCGTCGGTGACCTTCTTCGGCTCGGACCAGGTCTTGCCACCGTCGGTCGAGACCTGGTGGTAGATCTCGCCCATGCCGGAGACGGCCGGGGTCGGGTTCTCCTGGAACGCGAAGTGGATGACGCCGTCGTCGTTCACGGCCATGGCGGGGCGGCTGGGAACGTCGTAGCCGGGCGGCATGGTCTGTGCGGTCGTCCAGGTCTGGCCGCCGTCAGTGGACGTCGACAGCATCCGCGCCGCCGGCGGGGACGGGGTGACGTTGGCCGTGCCGGTGAGCCAGGAGACGTAGATCTTGCCCTTGCCGTCCACGCCGGAGGTCATGCTGCCCCGGTTGGTGCTGGCGCCGAAGTTGGCGGCCTGGTTGGGCTGCGCCGCCTTCGAACCGGCCGGCGGGATGGTCGTGGTCGGGGCGGTGGCGCCGGGGGCGGGAACCGTCGTGGTCACCGCGGAGAGCATCTGCTGGCGAGCCTCGGGCGCCTCGAAGAGCTTGTCGGCCAGATCGACCGGCGGGGCGAAAGTTCGGGCGCCGTCCCGGCTGACACTGACCATTGCCTTCCCTGGCGCCGCGTTGGGGGCGCTCAGGCCCTGGGCGTTGATGGAAAAGGCGACGACGACGACGTCGTCGTTGCCGGTCTTGGTGTCGACGGTGAAGGAGTGGAACGGACGGATGGTCTCCTCTGCCTCACCGCTCTTGCCGCGGGAGTTGTAGACCATCGTGGTGTCCCAGGTGTCGCCGAGGTCCCGGGACCGGGCCACGACGATGCCGCCGCCGCGGCGGGCGCCGTCCTGGTCGTCCCAGGCGTTCATGGCCAGGTAGACCGTGCCGTTGCGCCCGAAGGCGAGCCCGGCCTGGATGACGCCGCCCTGGCCGTGGCTGCAGAAGGGGTACGAGGCGAGGGCAGGGGAGGCCTCGAGCATGTTCCAGGACTGGCCGCCGTCGGTGGAGCGCATGATGTGGCAGCGGCGCGACCGGTGGTCGGCGACGGCGGCGAGCACCCGCAGGTTGTTGCCGGGGTCGACCGCGAACACCGGCGGCGAGTAGAGGCGCCCCGGGTTCAAGTCGTTCTTGGTGGCCTGCACGGGCGTCGTGAGCCCGATCGGAGCCGCCGCGGAGGACGACCCTTGCGCCACCAGGAGACAGAGGCCGACAACTGCTGCCATTCGGATTCCGAACGACCTTTTTCTCATGAACAATCCCCTTCTGTTGGTTGACTGTCGGTTGTGCAGGACTGCGAACGGGCCGGCGAAGCCGGCCTAGGAGTTGAGCTGGACCTTGACCCAACCGGCCACGGCGGAGCGGGTGTCGCCGTCGCGCTGGATGGTGGGGGCGGCGGCGCTGCTGCTGTGTACGTGGCCGGCGCTGGGGAACGCGAGGTTGCGGTCGGCCTGGCTGCTGGCCACCATGACCTGGCCACCGATGCGGAGCGAGCTCTGCATCTTGGTGACGTCGGCGGCCGCGATGGTGGGGTCGGCGCCGCCCCGGACGAGGAGCACCGGCACGGCGACGTTGCCGACCTCGGCGACGGGATCGAGGGCGAACACGCCGGCCAGGTAGGCGTCCTGGCCCGGAGCGAAGATGGGGCGGAGGAACTCGGGCAGGGAGCCCACAGCCGGCGCCTGGCCCGTGGAGACCACGGTGGAGGCGGCCGCCCGGAACGCCTCACCGACCTCGGGGCCGCGCGACCGGGTTATGTCGGCGGCCAGGACCTCGTCCATGCGCAGGGCCGGCGTCGAGACGGCCACCACGCCCCTCACCCGGCCGTTACCGGCCGAGAGCCGCATGGCCAGCACGCCGCCGGTGTCGTGGCCGAGGAGCACGATCGGTGCCGCACCCACCTCCTGGCGCTTGCTCAGCAGGTCGAGAGCGGCGCGAGCGTCGGCCATCTCGTCGTCGAAGGACAGCTTCTGGCCCTCGCGTAGCGCGCTCGGCTTCGTGCCCCGCTTGTCGTACCGGAAGCTGGCGATGCCCTCCTTGGCCAACGACTCGCTCAGGTCCTGGTACAGGGGGTTGGGGACGGTGACGCCGACCCCGGTGACGCTGGTGACCAGGGCGTCGCGGAGGGCGTCGGGCGGATCGGCGGATATGGGTCCGTTCCGGTCGAGTGCGCCCAGGCCGGGGATGATGAGGACGGCCGGCGCCGTCCGCCCCTCCTCCAGCGCCGGGATGGTAAGCGTGCCGCCGATGCGCTGGCCGCCGGCGCCCACGAACTCCGTCTGGCGCTCGGTCCACCCGGCGGCGGGGCCGGCCAGGCTGACGTCCTCGATGACCGGCGACCCCGAGTCGCGCGACGTCAGGCCGAAGGCGGCGGCGGCCAGGACGACCACCCCCCCGACGGCGACAGGGATGGCCCAGGGCTTGCGCCCGCTGCGGTTCGCCGAGGCCCTCGGTGCGGCATCGACCTCGACCCGTTCCGCTTTCCCGGGCTTGGCGGCCTTTACCCCCGTGCAGTTCCGGCACTTGACACCCACCCCGGTGTGCACGACGCACTCCGAGCAGATGCCGTTGCCGCACGCCCCGCACATCGCCACCCGAGGGCGGCGCCGGTGGTTGATGCACGAGGTTGGGGCCGCCGTCACCACGATCAGCTGGCCGATGTGGCGGTGGCCGGTGCCGCGTTCACGTTCAGCAGCAGGTCGTCGAGGGCGTCGCCCTCCAGG
This sequence comes from uncultured Acidimicrobiales bacterium, assembly GCA_964479465.1. Classification (GTDB taxonomy): domain Bacteria; phylum Actinomycetota; class Acidimicrobiia; order Acidimicrobiales; family AC-14; genus CADCTB01. Next base: position 14 of record CAYZMG010000083.1, on the reverse strand, counting down.
CTCTCCTGCTCCAT
>CAYZMG010000082.1:0-17883 GCA_964479465.1 uncultured Acidimicrobiales bacterium | reverse complement strand
AGGCGGTCGACGGGATCTCCCTCGACCTCCGGGCGGGGGAGACGGTCGGGCTCGTCGGCGAGTCGGGCTGCGGGAAGTCGACGACGGCGTACGCGATCGTCCGGCTCCAGGACGCGACCACCGGGCGCATCCTCTTCGACGGTCAGGACGTCAGCGCTCTGTCCGGGCGGGAGCTGCGCCGGATCCGCAAGGGGATCCAGATGGTGTTCCAGGACCCGCAGGCATCCCTGAACCCCAAGATGGCCGTCGGGTCCAGCATCACCGAGCCACTGGCCATCCACGGCGTCTCCCGGCGGGATGCGACCAAGCGCCTCCACGAGCTGCTGGCGATGGTGGGCCTCGACCGCTCCCACGCCAACCGCTACCCACACCAGTTCTCCGGCGGTCAGCTCCAGCGGGTGGGCATCGCCCGGGCACTGGCCCTCGAACCGCAGGTCCTTGTCCTCGACGAGCCGGTGTCGGCGCTCGACGTCTCCATCCAGGCCCAGGTGCTGAATCTGCTGGCCGACCTCCGGGCCGAACTCGGCCTCACCTACCTGATCATCTCCCACGACCTCTCCGTGGTTCGCCAGGTCGCCGATCGGGTGGCGGTGATGTACCTCGGGAGGATCGTCGAGTCCGGCCCCACCGAGGATCTGTTCCGGTCCCCGCAGCACCCCTACACCCAGGCTCTCCTCGACGCCGTCCCGATCCCCGACCCCACCCGTGCCGGCCGGGGATCGCGCATCGTGCTCACCGGCGAGGTCCCCGACCCGGCCGACCCGCCGTCGGGCTGCCACTTCCGCACCCGGTGCTGGAAGGCCGAGACGCAGTGCGCGGACGAGGTGCCGGCGCTCGTCGAACGGTCAGAGCCGGGCCAGCCGGTGGCCTGCTACTTCCCGGGCAGCGCCAAGGCGGAGTCGGCTCAGCGGCTCTGACGGGCGAGCTGAGGGTCGAGGACGTCGCGCAGGCCGTCGCCCATCAGGTTGAAGCCGAGCACGGCCAGACTGATGGCGATCCCCGGGTAGACCATGAGGCCCGGATTGGTCTGCAGGAAGAGGCGGCCCTGGTTGATCATCGTCCCCCACTCCGGCGTCGGCGGCTGGGCGCCCAGGCCGAAGAAGCCCAGGGCGGCGAGGGCCAGGATGGTGCCCCCGAGCTGGAGGGTGGCCAGCACAACGATGGGCGAGATCACGTTGGGAAGGATGTGGCGCAGCATCAGGCGGCTGTTGCCGGCGCCCAGCGAGCGCGACGCCCGCACGAACGCCCGCTCACGAACGGACAAGACCAGGCCGCGCATCACCCGTGCGTAGCTGGCCCACGAGATGGCCACCAGGGCGATGAAGACGTTACGGATGCCCGGCCCCAAGGTGCCGATGATGGCGAGGTACAACACCAGGTTCGGGAGGGCCAGCAGGGCGTCCACGATCCTCATCACCACTGCGTCGACCCAACCGCCCAGGTAGCCGGCGACCAGGCCGATCATGGTGCCGACGAACATGACGCACACGGTCGCCAGAGCGGCGATGCCCAGCGACCAGCGGGCCCCCATGAGCAGCCGCGAGAGCACGTCGCGACCGAGCTCGTCGGTGCCCAGCAGGTGGTCCCGGCTGGAGCCCTCCAGGCCGCGCAGCGGATCGATCACAGTCGGGTCGTGCGGTGCAAGGACGGGCGCGAAGACGGCGGCCAGGGTCAGCACCAGGATGATGGCCAGACCAGTCGCGGCCAACCGGTCGCCCACGAACTGGCGCAGGGGATGCAGCCGGTCGGAGCGGTCGACGGCCTCGTGGGCCGAGACGGCGACAACGGTCATGCATTCCCGCCGGCGTGGCCAAGGCGGACCCGCGGGTCGAGGCGGGTGTACAGCAGGTCGACGACCAGGTTCACCAGGACGAACACCGTCCCGGTGAAGACGACGAACCCGGTGACCACCGGGTAGTCACGGGCGAACACGGCGTCGACCACGTACTGGCCGATCCCCGGCCAGGCGAACACGGTTTCCACGATGACGGTGCCGGTGACGAAGCCGGCGAGGATCAGCCCCGCGACGGTGACCACCGGGATCAGGGCGTTGCGCAGCGCCAGGGTGAGGACGACCCGCCGCGATCGCACCCCCATGGCCCGCGCCGTGCGTATGTACGGGGCGGCGAGGACGTCGAGCAGGCTCGACCGGGTGAGCCGCATCGTCGTGGCCAGGGTGGCGAGGGTCAACGTGAGCACAGGCAGCACGGTGTACTCCAGCCCGCCTTTCCCGGCGACGGGGAACCACCCGGCCTTGATGGAGAGCACGACGATGAGCAGGTAGGCCAACGCGAACGAGGGCATCGACTCGAAGAGCAGGGCCAGCGCTCGGGAGACATGGTCGCCGAGGGAGTTCCGCCGGAGGGCGGCCACCACCCCGAACGCCACTGCGAAGAGCACCGACGTGGCGAACGCCGGCAGCGCGATCTGCAGCGTGGGGCCCATGCGCGACGAGAGCTCCTCGGTCACCGACTTGCCGCTCCGGAACGAGATGCCGAGGTCGCCGCGCAGGGAGTCGACGACGAAGCCCCCGTACTGCACGACGAAGGGATCGTTGAGCCCGTGGCGCTCACGGAACTCCTCGAGCTGCTGGGGGGTGGCCGGCTCGTTGAGTTCGCGGCTGAGGATGAGCTCGGCGGGGTCGCCGGGCGACAGGGTCGAGAGGGCGAACGCGAACAGCGAGAGGCCCAGCCAGGTTGGGATCAGCACCAACAGACGCCGGGCGACGACGGGCATCATCGTCGCCCGGCCTCCCGATCAGTTCCGGACGTAAACGGTCCTCCACCTCTGGTTCGTGCTCGAGGGGTGAGGCTCGAAGGCCATGACCTTGTCCTTCAAGGCGTAGACCCGATAGCCGCCGGCCAGCGTCACGCCGCCGACCTCGACGTCGACCAGCTCCCGCATGGCGTCCGCGGTCTTGCGCTTCAGCTCGACCGGGTCCGACTCGACCAGGATGTCGTCGATCATTGACTCGAATTTGGTACCCGGTCCCGGCGAGATGATCTTGGCGTTCGCCCCGGTGGCCTTGCTGTACCAGCGCAGGGCCAGCAGGAAGGCGGGGTTGCCGTCGTTCTGGTTCGGCACCGAGATGTCGATGTCGTAGTCCCCGGAGCTGGTGGCCTCGCGGTAGGCGCCGGCGTCGAGCTGGGCGATCTGGGCGTCGAAGCCCACGGCGCGCAGCTGGGCCTGGACGAACTCCGGCACGGTGAGCTCGACGCGGTCGTAAATGATCTTGACCCGCAACGGCTGGCCGCCCTTGGTCCGCACCGCGTCGCCCTGGCGGGTCCAGCCGGCCTGGTCGAGGAGGCGGGCGGCCTCGGCCCGGTTGAACGGGATGCCCTTGACCTGGTCGGCGAACTGGCCGAGGACGGCCGGCGGCGCGATGTGGGGGATGACCTCGGCGTTGCCGGCCAGCACCCCGTTGACGAAGGCGTTGCGGTCCATGGAGTGAGCGACGGCCTTGCGCACCAACGGGTCGTTGAGCACGCGCTCGGTGCCGGTCGACGTGCGCCGGGCGATGTAGAACATCGTCGTATAGCCGACCGGGGCCCGCTCGATCTTGACCCCGGGCTGGGACCGCACACTGTTCAGGATGCTCAGAGGCACGTCCTGGATCATGTCGACTTCGTTGTTCTGAAGGGCCAGGGCCCGCGTCGTCTCGTCCGGGTAGAACTTGAACGTGATCCGGTCGAGCAGGGCAGGCTGGCCCCAGTAGTTGGCGTTCTTCACCACCACCAGCTCCTGCTGGGGCGTGTAGCGCTCGACCTTGAAGGGGCCGGTGCACACGCTGGCCATGAGGTTGTTGAGCGGGTCGCTGCCCGGCTTGAGCACCACCACCGACGGGTGGTTGATCTGCTCGATCAGCCGCAGGTTCTGCACGGTGGGCGTGATCTCGACGGTCTTGTCGTCGATGATCTTGGTCGAGTCCTTGCCGATGAAGCCCGACCCGATTGCCGGCGCCTGCGTGGTGTAGTCGATCGAGTACTTCAGGTCGGTGGCGGTGACCGGCGTGCCATCGGCGAACTTGACGCCCGGCTGGACGGTGAACTGGAACTTGTTGTCCCCCACGTACTTGGCCTGGGTAGCCATGGGCACGACCGAGAAGTCGGGGGCGAGCTGGACGAGCGTGTCGCAGACATCGGCGTTGAGCGGGTAGTTCGGCTTGCGCTTCTTGTCACCTTCCCCCGAGTCGATCCACGGGTCGGCGGCCACGCCGACCACCAGCTCCTGGCGGCCGGTGGGACCCTGGTCAGCCTGGCCTCCGCCGGCGGTTGTGGGCTCGTCGTCTCCGCTGCTACACGCGCCGGCGACCAGCAGCATGGCCAGTAGCCCGACGGCGAGGCGCGATCGACCATTCCGATACGACATCTTCATGCGGTTCCCCCATTCACCGCCGACCTATGCCTACCTGGAAACTATACGAGTGACGAAGCGAGATCCCGCAGCACCCCCAGCGCCGGCGAGTTGGGCGCGTGGTCGACGGGGGAGGCACCCTCGCGGTCGGCCGCCCGCACCGCGGCATCGTCGGGGATGACCAAATCCGGCTCGACACCGAGCAAATCGCGGATCAGCGCCAGGTCGTCGTCGCCGGCCACCTTGTTGGCAACGACGATTCGCCGGGTGATGCCCTTGTCTTCGGCCATCTGGAGCAGGCGCCGGCCCACCTCCGCCGAGCGGGGGTAGGGCTCGACCACCACGACCAGGGCGTCGATCTCGCTCTTGTCGCCCCGTGCCACCGTCATCACGCCGCCACCGAGGTCGACGACCACGACGCGTCCCGGCTTGTCCTCCAACTGCGCGAGCAACTGCCCGGCGGAAAGACCGCCTCAGCCGGGTCGGAACTCCTCGAACTTCTTCACCTGCACGATGCGCAGGCGCTCGCCGGCCTCGGCCGCGAAGCGGTCGACGATCTCCTCCATCGGGTCGACGATGGCCGGACCGTCGGGGAGCATCGCCTCCCGGGCCGACACCAGATCCCACGTCCGGTCGACGCCCAGCCCGAGCGAGATGCCGAGGTTGGGGTTCTCATCCGCGTCCACGGTGAGGACCTCGCGGCCGTTCTCGGCGATGAGCCGGGCCAATACCCCGGCCACCGTGGTCTTGCCCGACCCGCCCTTGCCGGCGACTGCGATCTTGGTCAACCCGCTCCTCCTACTTGGTCGATGTGGCCACTGCGGCCTCGGTCAGCAGGTCGGCCAGCCGGGCGACGGCCTGCTTGGCGCCGGCATCACCGGCAACACTCACGATCGGCCGGCGCTCACGCTCGGCCAGGACAACCGCCGGATCCTTGGGGATGGTCACCCACAGGGGCACACCCCACTCCGCCAGCGCGGCTTCGACGTAGGCCTCGTCCTCGGCGGACGACACTTTGTTGGCCACGCCCACCATCCGGATGCCCTTGGGCCAGCGGCCCATCTCCACGAACCGCCGGGCCGTCAGCACCGACTTGGCGAAGGGCTCGATCACCAGGACGGCAATTCCGTTGGTGCCGACCATCCCGCCGGCGACCTGGAGGGTGCCGCCCTGGAGGTCGACGATCGTCCACCCGCCGGCGTCGTCGAAAACCCGGGACACGGTGTTGAAGGCGACGGTGCCCGACCACCGGTCGAGGTTCTGCTCCCGCCGCATCTCGTGCTCCTTCAGGCGGGAATCGACGTTGCCCATCTGGAGGAAGCGCACACCCCCGGGTGCCTCCCGGGAGCAGCGGTCGACGATCTCCGCCGGACTGCCGTCGAGCTTCCAACCGCCATGGTCACGCACCGCCGCACCCGCCAGCGACCAGTCGTCGGTGGACTCCATGCCGAGCACCTGGTCGAGGCCAGGGACGGTATCGGCGTCGATGGCCGTAACCCGCTCGTTCCGGCTGGCCAGTTCGTTACAGAGGAGGCCGGCGAGCGTCGACTTGCCCGAACCACCCTTGCCCAGGAACACGACCCGCATCGCCGCAAGCTAGGAGCAAGATCGCAATAGGTCAAGGGGTTCCGGTGCGGCCGTGGTACCAGGTCGCGACCTGGGTGCGGTTCGACAGGCCGAGCTTGGTGAGGATGTGCTGCACGTGGTTCTGGGCCGTGCGCTTGGAGAGGTAGAGCTCGGTGGCGATCTCGGTGTTGGTCCGGCCGGCGGCGACCAGGGCGGCCACCTCCATCTCGCGTGCAGAGAGCGGGCCGGTGCTGCCCTGCGGTTGGGCGAGCGCCTCGTCGATGCGGGCCAGGAAGTCGCGCATGCCAAGGCGCTCGGCGTCGGGGCGGGCGGCGTCGAGCAGGTCCCGGGCCTGCTTTGCATCGCCCGGCTTCCCGCGGGCCAGGAGAACGAGGGCCCGCTCGACGCCGGCATCGACGGTGAAGGCCGGCGTGCCCGATTGCCGGGAGATGTCCGCAGCAGCAGCCAGATCGCGGTCGGCGGCGTCCAGGTGCCCGAGGGCGGCGGCCCCGATGCCCAGCCACAGCTCCACCGGGCCGTCGTAGGTCAACGCTCCCCCGCCGGAGGCCACGTGGCGGCCGCGGTACGGCTCCATCGCGGCCAGCAGCGGCGGCAGGTCGTCGAGGACGCCGAGTCGAACCGCCAGGTGGATGCGGATGGCGTGGATCTGCAGCCACAGGGACGGCGGAGGATCCCACCCCGCCGCCGGGCTCAACCGGGCGTAGTACGCCCGGGCCGATTCGAAGCGGCCCACGCCGGCGTGGGCGGTGCTCGGCCCCAGCAGTGGCAGCTCGCCGATGAACGGCGGGAACCAGTCAGAGTCCCTTGCCCTCCAGCGGTTGGCCAGGTCCTCCGTCCAGCCGGAGTGGCGCTCGACCCCCGTGCGGTAGCCGAGGTACATCTGCTCGGCGCCCATCGGCGACTCCAACGCGGCGAAGAGCCGGCGGGCCACCTCGGCGTGCTCGAGGCCTTCGACGAAGCGGCCGGTGGCCTGGGCCAGCGCCGCCTCCATGCGGGCCCCGTGCCAGTTGGCCATCGGTGAACCGGCGGCCTCGATGCGCCGGCGGAGGAGCGGCATCGTGGCGACAGCCTCGGCGACGCGACCGAGCTCCAGGAGGGCGTCGATCCGCCACAGCGGCTCCCAGAAGGCCACACTGGGCCGGGGCGGTCGCGCCGTGGCCTCGCCCAGACGGGCGGCGAGCTCGATGCGCTCCTCGGCGTGCTCGGGTCCGTGGAGCAAGAGATGCCGAGCCCGGATGGCGGCGATGTCGGCCAGGGGGTCGCCGGCCTGGGCCGCCTCGGCCGTGGCCATCTCGCTGTGCGCGGCCAGGGCCGGGAGGTCGACGTAGTAGCTGATGTTGGCCAGGTGGCCGTGCACCCGGGCCCGCCGGGCGTGGTCCTCGGGCGCCAGGAGGTCGAGCGCCTCCATCGCCAGCCCGCCGGTGACGCCGGGAGGCACAGATCGGGCCTCGGACACCAGGACGGCCTCGGCGAACAGGTCCGGGCGACCGGCCTCCCGGGCCGCGGCCGCCGCTTCGACGCTGCTCTGGATGGCGGCGGTGATCTCGTCGCAGTGCAAGCGGGCCCGGGCGGCGCCGAACGCCCGGGCGTACCGGTCGAGCGGATCGGCGCCGGCGCCTCCGAGCTCGAGGGCCCGGTCGAACAGCCGGGCCGCCTCTTCCCAGGCCAGCTGGCGGTCGGCCGCCGCCGCTGCCCGCTCGCACCAGGCTGCGGCCCGGTCCCGCTGGCCCAGCACCGACGCCGCGTCCCAGTGGCGGGCCAGGTCGGCGACGCTGGCGTCGGAGGTGCCCTCATAGGCCTCGATGGCCTCGGCGATCGCCCGGTGCGCCTCCGGCAGCTCGGCGGCGCTCAGGGTGGCCTCGACCGCATCCCGCACGAGGGCGTGGACGAACCGAAACTCTCCGGGCCGGCCCGTGGGCTCGACCAGGCCGGCGGCCACAGCGTCGTCGATGGCCTCGAGGCAGCTGATCGCCGGCCGGCCCGTCGCTGTGGCCACCAGGCCGGCGGGGAACGTCCGCCCGATCACCGCGGCCGTGCGGACGACCTCAGCCGTCCACGGCGACAGCCGGCCGAGCCGGACCCGCACGCCGTCGCGGACCGAGCGCGGGACCGTCTCCAGGTCCCCGCCGGCGCCCAGATGGCGGGCCAGCTCCCCGACGAGGAGCGGGTTGCCGCCGGACACCGCGTACACCCGGGCGACAACGTCCTTGCCGGCATCATCGAGGAGGGCGGCGGTATCGCCGGCGGCGCGCAGCAGCGCGCCGGTGGCGCCGGCGTCGAGGCCGGCCAGCTCCAGGCGGCGGGTGGAGGAGCGCCGGCCCAGGTCGTCGAGCACCGTGGCGAAGCCCTCGGCCTGGTCGGCGGCGCTGGAGCGGTGGGTCGCCACCAGCAGGACGGGCGAGGCGTCGACCCTTGCCGCCACGTGGCCCAGCAGGCGCAGCGACGCCGGATCGGCCTGGTGCATGTCCTCGAGGAGGATCACCAGCGACCGCTGGTCGGCCGTGGCGATGAGCGTCTGGGCGACCGTCTCGAACCGGGCGAACCGCTCGGATTCGGGGTCGGCGCCGGCCGCGGCATCCAGGGTCTCCCGGGCCCCAAGGGGCTCGAGGATCTGCAGCCACGGCCAGTACGGAGGGGCGCCGTCGAGCTCGGTCGTGCAGCCCCACAGCACCCGGGCGCCGGCCTCCTTCGCCATACCGGCGAGCGAAGCCACCAGCCGGGTCTTCCCTATCCCCGCCTCCCCGCCGACGAGCACGGTGCGCCCGTGGCCGGCGTCGGCGTCCTCCAGCCAGGCCCGGAGGGCGCTCGACTCGTTGTCGCGCCCTACCAGCCCGAGATCCACGGGAGCCGAAGTTAGCGGCGCACGGATGAGTACCGCGGATGAGTACTCCGGCGGATGGCTGCCGGCGCCGGATCCCGGAGAGTGTCGCCATGACCTACATCATCAGCACCAACAGCCCCGGCGACGAAGCGACGTTCAGCAAGGTCGGCGATCTCGTCGGCGACAACCCTGACGGCCTCATCGCCCTCTACGCCGGCGCCTCGGGCGACGGCCTTTCCATCACCGCCATCTGGGAGACCAAGGCCCACTCCGACCGCTTCACGACCGAGAAGCTCCGGCCTGCCCTGCAGCAGCTCGGCGTCACCGGCGGGCCGCCGACGACCATGATCGAGTTCGAGACGTTCGCCGAGGTCGTCGCCCAGCGGGCGTCGTCGTGAAGACCCTGGCCACGCTCCTCGGTGCGGCCGGTCGCTCCTGGTGGTTCCTCACCCCGTGGTCGCTCCGCCCCGGAGTGACCAACGGCGCGAACCGGGAGCGCCGGCCGGTGTAAGCATGGCGGGGTGAAAGCCGTCGACCGCACCGGGATCGAAGTGATCGACAGCGACGAGTGCCTGCGATTGCTGCGGGGCCGTCGAGTCGGGCGCGTCGGGATCGTCGTCGGCGGCGAGCCCCTTATCCTGCCGGTGAACTACGCGGTGGTGGACGAGACCATCGTCTTCCGCTCGGCGCCGGGATCGAAGCTGGACATGGGGCCGCGGGCGCCGGCGTGCTTCGAGGTCGACGAGTTCGACGAGTCGATGAGCACGGGCTGGAGCGTGCTCGTCGCCGGCCGGCTGGAGGAGATCGACGCCGGCGAGGCGGGCGACGCCGAGGTCACGCCGTGGGCGCCGGGCGACCGGGAGCACTGGATGCGCCTGGTCCCCCGGCGGGTCACGGGCCGGCGAGTGGCGCCGGCGTGAAGCCGAAGGTCCGGCATACCTGGACGTAGTCCTCCCAGGTGTCGACGTCCGCCGGCAACGGACGGTCGATGGGCACCCGGCGCACCCGCTCGGGCTGGGCGTCGAGGATCTTCCAGACGGCCTTGTCGCCGTGCAGGCCCTGGAGGGTCTCGAACGCGGCGGCGGAGAAGACGAACGGGTGGCCGGGCGCGCCCTGGTACTCGGTGACGGCCGCCCATGGTTGGTGGCGCTCCCAGTCGGCGCGGACGGCGTCGATGACGCCGGCGTCGACACCCGGCATGTCTCCGAGGATGAGCATGAGGGCGTCGCAGTCGCCGGCGGCGTCCATGCCGGCGAGGAGCGACGATGCGCAGCCGCTGGCGTAGGCGGCGTTGGACACGACGTCCGCCCGCGTGGGACTCAGCCCGGCGCAGGCCTCGTCCTCCGACCCGCCGACGACCACGATCACCTGGTCGAGCGACGACGCCTCCACGTCGCGCACGACCCAGCCCAGCAGGGTGGTGTCGCCGAGGGGCAGGGTCTGCTTGGGGCGGCCGAGGCGCCGGGACGAGCCGGCGCCGAGGACGACGCCGCTGACTCTGGGCAACTTCGTCTCAGCGCTTCTGTTGCTGCTTGCCGGCCACCATGCCGGCGACCAGCGCCGAGCCCAGGACGGCCAGGCCGAGCCGCTTGAGCCGGCCCTTGGGCAGGATCTGCATGAGGAGCACCCCGACGATCGCGGCGGGGACCGCCCGCTCGGCCACCGATCCGCCGGCGACGGCCAGCAGGTCGACCGGCTCGGCGGGCCTCGACTCGATCATGCGGGCCTTGGGCGCCACCGCCTCCACGAACTGGGCCGCCCGCTCGGGGTCGTCGAGCGCCACGTCGGCCAGCTCGTCGGCGACGATCTCCGCCGCGGTTGCCGCGGCGCCCGGGCCGGCGGCCGGCGCCGGCCCGGACAGGATGGTGGTCTCGAGGCAGGTGGCGAACTGGTCCAGCAGCTTGGAGGACACGTCGGCCATCACGCCCCGGCCGAACTGGGCGATCTTGCCGCTGATGGTGAGGTCGGTCTCGATGCTCACCTCGGTGCGGCCGTCGCCGGCCGGGCGCAGGGTGGCCGTCACCGTCGCCGACGCGTTGCCCTGGCCCCGGGTCTCCCGCCCCTCGGCCCGCAGGACGATGCGCCGGCCGGCCTCGTCGACCTCGGCGAAGCGCACCGCGCCTTTGTACTGGGCGGTGATGGCCCCGAGCTTGACCTTGACCACGCCGCGGTAGGTGTCGTCGACGATCTCCTGGAGCTCGGCGCCGGGCATGCAGGGGGCGATCCGCTCGACGTCGAGCAGCACCTTCCAGGCGTCCTCGGCGGGCAGGCCCACGGTGAAGCTGTTGTCGATGCGCATGTGCTCCTCCTACCTCACGGTTTGGATAGCGCGGGGATGGATCGGCCCGCCCCGGTCTCGCAGGAAGCCGGCGCCGGCCCTGCGCTGCACGGCAAGGATCTCGGCGACGATGGCCCAGGCGATCTCCTCCGGCCCCTCGGCGCCGACGTCGAGGCCGGCGGGGCCGTGGACGGGGGCCAGGTCCTCGGGCGCCGGCGTGACGCCTTCGCCGGCCAGGGTGTCGAGCAGGCGCTGGAGGCGGGCGGCCGGGCCCAGCACGCCGAGGTAAGGCAGCGGGCGGCCGAGGAACGAGCGGAGGTAGGCGGCGTCGCGCAGGAAGTTGTGGCTCATGACGACCACGCACGTGCGTTCGTCGGCCACGACCGAGTCGGCCGCCACCGCGGGCTGAGAGTGGACGAGGCGGGTGGCCTGGGGAAAGCGCTTGCCCTTGAGCATGGCCCGGCGGTCGTCGACCACGTCGACCTGCCAGCCCAGGCGGGCGCCGAACTCGACGACGGGGATGGCGTCGTGGCCGGCGCCGCACACGACAAGTCGCAGCGGCGGCTCCAGCACCTCGACGAACACCTTGGTACCGTCGTCGAGCACGACCGTCCGGCTGCGGCCGGCGGCCAGGGCGTCGAGGCCGGCGGTCCGGGCCGCCTCCCCCAGGTCGCCCTCGGTCCTGCCGTTGGGATGGACGATGAGGCGGGCGCCTGTCGTCTCGCCGGCGACCACAGTCACGAGGGCGACGGCCCGGTGCTTGCGGGCCGCGGTGCGCATGGCGGCCACGAACGGGCGGGCATTGGCCGCCGGCTCGACGAGCACGTCGATGGCCCCGTTGCAGCCCAATCCCCAGCCCCAGACCGCCTCGTCGTCCGCGGTCAGGTCGAACTTGCGGACCTGCGGGCGACCGGTGGCCATCACCTCCCGGGCGGTGTCGGCGACGTCGCCCTCCAGGCAGCCGCCGGAGATGTTCCCCACCGTCGGGCCCTCGGCGGGCACCACCAGGCGGGCGCCCTCCCTGCGGTACGTGGAGCCCCGGACGGCGACGATGGTGGCGAGGGCCACGTCGTCGCCGGCGGTCTCCAGCGCGGCGAGGACCTCGTCGAGCTCGCTCATACGAGATAGGCCTCCGGGTCACGCTCGAACCGCCGGCGGCAGCCGGTGGCGCAGAACCAGTAGGTGACCCCCTCGTGCTCGTAGCGGTCGGCGGCGGTGGCCTTCTCCACGGTCATCCCACAGACCGGATCGACGGCCGTCTCCGGCTCTTCACGGACGGCGATCACCGCTTGCGACCGGGCCTTCTCGGCCACGATCTGGGCCAGGATGGCCACCGCGATCTCGGTGTGGGGCAGGTCGCCGAGATCGAGGCCGGCGGGGGCGTGCACCCGGGCCCGGGCCTCCTCGGCCACGCCGGCCAGCACCGTCTTGGCCCGGCGCTCGGAGGCGACCAGGGCCACGTACCGGGCGCCGCTGGCCAGCGCGGCTTCGACCGCGTCCTCGTCGTAGCGGCCCATGGTGGCGACGACCACGTAGGAATTAGGGCCGGCGCCGGCCTTGGCCAGATCGACCTCCGTCCCGCCGTCCTCCCGCTCGTACACGGTCACGTCGAAGCCCACGGCGCCGGCCATCGTCGCCAGCGCCTCCACCAGCGGCGACCGCCCGACGGCGACGAGGTGGGGCGCCGGCAGTCGGGGTTCGACGAACACCTCCAGCGAGCCCTCGCTGGCGCACGTCATCGGGGACACCACCAACCCGTCGCGCTCGGGCGGCAGCTGCCCGGGCGGAGCCAGGTGCAGGAGGCGCGGCGTCCCCTCCGACAGGGCAACCAGGGCCTCGCGCACGACCACCGGCTCGGCGCAGGAACCGCCGACCCAGCCCTGCAGGCGACCGTCGAGGGTGACCACCGCTGCGTCGCCGGGACGGGCCGACGTGGGGCTGCGAGACCAGACGACCGTGACCCGGGCGTAGGGCTCGCGCCGGCCGGCAAGGAGGGCCTCCTCGGCCGCGAGTTCACCCCTGAGCGTCGTGGAGGGCCTCCCACACGCGAGACGACAGCACGGGCATGTCGATGTTCCTGACCCCAAGGTGCGACACGGCGTCGACCACCGCGTTGACGAACGCCGCCGGCGACCCGACCGTGGCCGACTCGCCCACCCCCTTGCATCCCAAGGGGTGATGGGGCGACGGCGTGCAGGTGTCGTACAAGTCGAAGTGCGGCGTCTCCATGGCGGTGGGGATCAGGTAGTCCATGAAGTTGGAGCCGATGCAGTTGCCGTCTTCGTCGAAGGTGATCTGCTGCATGGCGGCCATGGCGTAGCCCTCGGTGAGCCCACCCATGATCTGGCCCTCGACGATCATCGGGTTGATGCGCACGCCACAGTCGTCGACGGCGACGACCTTGATCGGCTTCCACTCGCCGGTGTCGGTGTCGACCTCGGCCACCACCACGTACGTGGCGAACGGGAAGGTGAGGTTCGGCGGGTCGTAGTACTTCACTCCCTCGAGGCCGGCGTCCATCCCCTGGGGGTGGTTGGTGTAGGCGGCGAAGGCGATCTCCTGAATGGTCTTGACCTTCTCCGGCGCGCCCTTGACCGAGAAGCGATCGGCCTCCCACTCCAGGTCCTCCTCCGCCACCTCGAGGAGGTAGGCGGCGATCTTGCGGGCCTTCTCCCGCAGGGTGCGGGCGACCAGCGCGGCGGCGGCGCCGGCCGTCGGCGTGGACCGGGAGGCGTAGGTGCCCAGGCCGTAGGGCGTATTGTCGGTGTCGCCCTCCTGGACGAGGATGTCGGTGGGCGGGATGCCGAGCTCGTGGGCGACGATCTGGGCGAACGTCGTCTCGTGGCCCTGGCCCTGGTGGCGGACGCCGAGCTTGAGGATGGCCTTGCCGGTGGGGTGGACCCGCAGCTCGGCCGAGTCGAACATCTTGATGCCGAGGATGTCGTAGTCGCGGCTGGGGCCGGCGCCCAGGGCCTCGGTCATCGACGCGATGCCGATGCCGAGCTGCTTGGTGGCGCCGGACGCCCGCCGCTCCGCCTGCTCGGCCCGCAGCGCCGTGTACCCGACCTGCTCCAATGCCAGGTCGAGCGCCGGCTCGTAGTCGCCCGAGTCGTAGACGAACCCGGTGGCCGACCGGTACGGGAACTGATCGGGCTGGACGAAATTCATCCGGCGCAGCTCGGCCGGATCCATGCCGATCTCGACCGCGGCCACGTCGACCAGGCGCTCGATCAAGTACGACGCCTCGGTGATCCGGAACGAGCACCGGTAGGCCACGCCGCCGGGAGCCTTGTTGGTGTAGGCCCCGTCGGTGACGATGTGGGCGGCGGGCAGGTCGTAGGAGCCGGTGACCATGTGGAACAAGCCGGCCTTGAACTTCGACGGCTGCGCATCCGCGTAGGCATAGCCCTGGTCGGAGAGCATCTTGACCCGGAGTCCCAGCATCTTGCCCTCGTTGTTCAACGCCAGCTCACCGGTCATGTGGAAGTCGCGCGCGAAGCCGGTGGAGATGAGGTTGCCGGTGCGGTCCTCGATCCACTTCACCGGCCGGCCGATGAGCAGCGACGCCGCCGTGGCCACGACGTAGCCCGGGTACACGGGCACCTTGTTGCCGAAGCCGCCGCCGATGTCGGGCGAGATGATCTGGATGTTCTGCTCGGGCAGGCCGGCCACCAGGGCGAACACGGTACGGATGGCATGCGGCGCCTGCGACGTCATCCAGATGGTGGCCTTCCCGCTGGCCGGGTTGACATCGGCCACGCAGCCACAACATTCAAGGGGAGAAGGATGTGACCGCGGGTAGAAGGTGTCGAGGCTGACCACCTTGTCGGCGCCGGCGAAGGCGGCCTCCGTGGCCTCGGCATCGCCGGACTCCCAGTGGTAGACCCGGTTGTCGGTCTGGCCTTCCTTGTCGTCGCGGATCAGCGGGGCGCCCTCCTCCAGCGCCTGCTGGGGGGTCACCACCGCCGGCAGCGGCTCGTAGTCGACCTCGATCAGCTCAAGAGCGTCGTGGGCCACGTAGCGGTCCTCGGCGATCACGCACGCCACCTCCTGGCCCTGGAAGCGGACCTTGTCGGTGGCGAGCACGGCCTGGGTGTCGCCCGACAGCGTCGGCATCCACGCCAGCTTGTGCTCGGCGAGCAGCTCCCCGGTGACGACGGCCACCACGCCGGGCAGGGCCATGGCCGCCGAGGAGTCAATGGAGTTGATGCGGGCGTGGGCGTACGGGCTCCGCAGAATCGCCATGTGCAGCATGTTTGGGAGGACGACGTCCTCCACGTAGTTGCCGCGGCCGGCGATGAAGCGGGCGTCCTCGATGCGGGGGACGCTCTTGCCCATCCACCCCGGGTGCTCGACGCTGGGTGCCGTCTCCATGGTGGTCACTTCGACACCTCGTTCATGTTCTGGGCCGCGGCCTGCACGGCCTTCACGATGTTCTGGTAGCCGGTGCACCGGCAAAGGTTCCCGGAGATCGCCCAGCGGATCTCCTCCTCGGTGGGCGCCGGGTTCTCCTCCAGGAAGGCTTTGGCCACCAGCATCATCCCCGGCGTGCAGAACCCGCACTGCAACCCGTGTTCGGAGTGGAACGCGGCCTGGACCGGGTGGAGCTGGCCGTTGCTGGCCATTCCCTCGACGGTGGTGACGCTGCGCCCGTCGACCTGCACCGCGAACATCGTGCAGGACTTCACGGGCAGGCCGTCGACCAGCACGGTGCAGACGCCGCAGCTGGTGGTGTCGCAACCGACGTGGGCGCCGCGCAGGTCGAGCACTTCGCGGATGTAGTGGACGAGAAGCATCCGGGGCTCGACCTCGGAGGTCCGCGCCGAGCCGTTGACCGTGACGGTGATGTTCATGGAGCTCCTTACGCGACCGGAGTGGCAGCCACAGCCCGCAGGCCGCGGGCGACGTAGACCCGTACGACGTCACGCTTGTAGTCGGCGCTGCCCCGCACGTCGGTGCGGGGGTCCGAGGCCTCGGCGGCGAGCCCCGCGACTTCGTCGATGAGCGCATCGGACACCGTGTTGCCGACCAGAGCCGCTTCGGCGGCGGTGGCCTTGATGTTGGTGGCACCCACGCCGGTGAGGCCGATTCCGGCCCTGGTCACCGTGCCGCCGCTCGTCGCCAGGAACACGGCGACACCCACGGTGGCGAAGTCACCGATCTTGCGCTCGAGCTTGAGGTACGTGCCGGCAAACTCGGCGCCGGGGTCGGGCACCCGGGCCTCGACGGCGAGCTCGTCGGCTCGCAGCGTGGAGGTGAAGGGTCCGTCGAGGAACTCGCCGATAGGGATGACCCGCTCACCGCCGGCCTGGCTGCGCGCGACCACTGACCCGTCGAGCGCCAGCATCACCGACCCCCAGTCGCCCTGCGGATCGGCGTGGCAGAGCGAGCCCACGAAGGTTCCCTGGTTGCGCACGACCGGGTCGGAGATCATCGGCGCCGCCGCCGCCATCGTCGGGTAGCGCGCCGTGATCACGTCGGAGCGCTCCAGTGCCCGGTTGCGAACCAGCGCCCCCACCCGCAGCGACCCGCCCTCCTCGGCGATGCCGTCGAGGCCGGGGATGCGGTTGATGTCGACGATGACGGGCGGGGCGGCGAAGCGCAGCTTCATCAGCGGTATGAGGCTCTGGCCCCCGGCCAGTACCTTCGCATCGTCGCCGTGCTCGGCCAGCAAGGCCAGGGCTTCGTCGACGGAGGAAGGAGCGTGGTACTCGAACCGTGACGGGAACAAAATCGCCACCCCCTTGCTCGAAGCTGTCGCCAACATACCGTCATTCCGCGGGCAATGGGCACGGTTCAGACGAGCTCCGGCAGCAGGGCGGCGAGGGCCTCCAGGCTGGCCAGGTCGTGGCCCGACAAGAAGACGTCGACGTAGGGAAGGGCCGCCGCCATCCCCCCGGCCAGTGGCTGGTAGCGGGGGTCGCCCTTGAGGGGGTTGATCCACACGATGCGGTGGGCCAGCCGGGCCAGCTTCTCCATCTCGGCGCCCAGCGCAGCCGGATCGCCCCGCTCCAGGCCGTCGGAGCAGATGACTACGACCGCGCCTCGGGCCAGGCCACGCCGGCCCCAGTCCCGCACGAACGCCCGCACCGAGTCACCGATACGCGTACCGCCCTCCCAGTCGACGACCGTCTCGGCCGCCCGGGCCAGGGCCTGGTCGGGTTGGCGGTGACGGAGGGCGACCGTGACCCGCGTCAGCCGGGTGCCGAAGCAGAACACCTCGGTGAGGACGGCGGCGTGACGGGTGGCGGTGTGGGCGAACTGGAGCAGCGCCCGCGAGTAGCCGGCCATCGACCCGGACACATCGAGCAGGAGCACGATGCGCCGGGGCTTGACCCGGCGGGCCCGCCACGACTGCTCGAGCAGCTCGCCGTGGCTGCGCATGGCCCGGCGGATGGTGCGGCGCAGGTCCGGGTACCGGCCCTTGGCCGCCGGCGACGTGCGGCGCACCCGGCGGTCGGGAAGGCGCAGGCGGAGCTGGGCCATGAGGGCGGCGAGGGTAGCCAGTTCCTCCGGCGTGCAGGCGGAGAATCGCTTGCTGCGCAGCACGTCGGCGCTGGAGGCGACCTGGCCCCGGTCGGCATCAGCGGTGGACTCAAGGAGCCGGCGGATCGACCCCAGGTCGTCGCGGGGAGCGGTCGTCGGCATCCGGGGCAGTTCGCCACTGACCTTCATGGCGATGCCGCCGGCGTGGCCGGCCCACCGGCGGAAGGCGCGGTCGAAGGCGGCGATGTCCTCGTGGCGGGACACCAGGCACGCCCGGGCCGCCCAGTAGACGTCGTCGCTGTCCGAGGGATCGAGGGCGGCGACTCCCTGGGAGAAGGCGACGAGCTGGCCCGTCCCC
>CAYZMG010000081.1:0-17888 GCA_964479465.1 uncultured Acidimicrobiales bacterium | reverse complement strand
ATGGACACCGGGTCGCGCAAGTGGGGCCGGCCCTATCTGAACCGGCTGTTCTTCTCCCTGCTGGGGGAGCGGATGGCCGACCGGGTGCTGCTGTTGATGGCCCGGCGCAATGGCCGCTGGGTGGCCGGCGCGCTCAATTTCCTGGGCTCCGATACGCTGTACGGCCGCTATTGGGGCGCGGTCGTCGATCTGCCGTGGACGTGGCTCCACCAGTTCCACGGCGCCGGCGTCGTGCGCGTGACCCGTCCGGCCGACGGCGCCGGCATCAAGGCTGACGCCGCCGTCAGTGCGGCGAACGGGTGCGCGCTGGCGGTGCTCACCGCCGACTGCGCGCCGGTGGCGCTGGCCAGCAGCGAGGGTGTGATCGGTGTGGCCCACGCCGGCTGGCGC
Source organism: uncultured Acidimicrobiales bacterium (assembly GCA_964479465.1). Classification (GTDB taxonomy): domain Bacteria; phylum Actinomycetota; class Acidimicrobiia; order Acidimicrobiales; family AC-14; genus CADCTB01. The sequence goes on along the minus strand of CAYZMG010000081.1, from coordinate 17,498 downwards.
GGCGTGGCCGGCGGCGTGATCGAGGCCACCGTCGCCGAGATGGAAAGCCTCGGTGCGTCCGGCATCGAGGCCGCCGTCGGTCCCTGCATCCACGCCGAGTGCTATGAGTTCGGCCCCACCGAGCTCGACGAGGTCGCGGCGCGACTGGGTGAAAGTGTCCGGGCGACGACCGCCGCCGGCGCGCCGGCGCTCGACCTGCCTGCCGCCGTGCGCGCCGCTCTGGCTCGGGCCGGCGTCGAGAGCGTCGATGACGCCGGCGTCTGCACCGCCTGCTCGCCGTCGCACTTCTCCTGGAGAGCGCGCAAGGAGACGCAGCGCCAGGCAACGGTGGTGTGGAGATGACCGGCTCGGGAGGCCGGTCCAGTGAATCGACTGTGGCCGCGAACGACGTCGCCGACCGCCTCGCTGAGGTGCGCGCCCGCATCGAGGCCGCCGGCCGGGCGCCCGACGATGTGGTCGTGGTCGCGGTCACGAAGGGTTTCGGCATCGACGCGGTAGAGGCTGCCAACGCCGCCGGCATCGACGACATCGGCGAGAACTACGCCCAGGAGTTGGCGGGCAAGGTCCCCCAAGCAAGCGGTGACGCCGGTCGGCGCTGGCATTTCCTCGGCCGCGTGCAGCGCAACAAGGTGCGCTCGATCGCCGCCGCCGTGCATCTGTGGCAGGGGGTGGACCGGGTGTCGGCGGGGGAGGAGATCGCCCGTCGCGCTCCGGGCGCCAGGGTGCTCGTCCAGGTGCGGATTGCCGGTGACGAGGCTCGCAACGGCTGTGATCCCGACGACGTTCCCCAGCTCGTCGAGAGCCTCGACGACCTTGGCCTTGACGTGCGTGGGTTGATGGCGGTGGGCCCGCCGGGGCCACCGGAACTGTCCCGACCGGGGTTCCGGAAGGTATGCGCGCTGGCTGACCGGCTGGGGTTGGTGGAGCGCTCGATGGGCATGACTGACGACCTCGGCGTGGCGGTGGAAGAGGGCTCGACGATGGTTCGCGTCGGGCGTGGTTTGTTCGGTGCGCGCCCCGGCGCGCCGAAGTTGCGGCGATAGGCTCAGGAAGCCAAGGAGGCGACGCGGTATGGCATCAATCTGGCGACGGACCATGGTCTATCTGGGCTTGGTCGATGACGAGGAATACGAGGAGTACGAGCCGTACGACGAGCCCCAGACCCAGCCGATGGGCCAGGCTGCGCCAACCCGACGCGCCGCCCGGTCGATGCCCGACCCCATGGAAGGGACCTACGACCCCGAGCCCACCGGAGTGCGCACGTTGCCCCGTGACGAGGGTTTCGCACCCGAGCCTCGCAGCATGGAGCCGCGCATCGGCGAACCCAGGAGCATCGGAGGCAGCGGCATGGGCGGTCCCAGTGGCATGGGAGGCAGCGGCGCGGTCACGGTGCAACCGCGGCCCTCGGTCGTGCGCCCGTTCAGCCAGCCGCAGGCGGCCAAGGTTCACATCACCGTGCCGGTAGGGTTCAACGACGCCCAGGAGATCGGAGACAAGCTGAAGGCCAACCAGCCCGTGATCGTCAACCTTCAAGGGATCGATCGCGACCTTTCACGGCGGCTCATCGACTTCTCGTCCGGCCTGACCTATGGCCTGAGCGGGGCCATGGAGCGCGTGGCCGAGCAGGTCTTCCTCCTCACCCCTTCGAACGTCGAGGTCTCGGCGGAGGAGAAGCGGCGCTTGCAAGAGCGCGGGCTGTACCGCGCCTGACGTGTCCGAACTCATCTGCAGGCTGCTTCAGGCCTACCTCATCATCATGTTCGCCCGCATCATCATGTCGTGGTTCCCGATCAACGCGGGCTCAGGCTTGGCGACGGTGTACGGGTTCCTCTACACGATCACCGAGCCGGTCCTGGGACCCATCCGCAGGGTCATCCCGCCCCTCGGCGCCGGCGGTATGGGCATCGACCTGTCGCCGATCATCGTCTTCTTCGGCATCACGATTCTTCAGGGCGCGATCTGTTAGCTAGCGTGTGAGGGTCTACGGCGGAGGCGATGAGATGTTTGTTTGGCGCGGCTGGTCTAGAGAGATGGGATGGTGACGTGCTGGTTCTCGTGAGCTTCGTGCTCGTCCTGGCTGCAGCGGTGACGCTTGTCGTCGGTTTGCTGCAATCGGGTTTGACGCTCATCTACCTGTCGATCGGGTGCAGTGTCCTCGCCGGGGTGGTGCTGGCGGTGGCGGTGCTGCGCGGTCGACCCGAGCCGCGCGCCGCGGCGCCGGTCGGGCAGTCGTTCACGCCGCCGGCGGCCGCTCCGCCGCAGCCGGCGACGGTGGGCGCGGCTCCGGCCAGCACGTCCACCTACGAGAGCACCCCGAGCTGGACGCCTCCGCCCCCGCCGCCGCCTCCCGCCCCGTCGCCCGGTCCCACCGACGACGCCGCTACCAAGGCCGCCGGCACCGCCCTGCTGGGGCGCCTGCGCCGGCGCACCGAGGAGCCCGAGGAGGCCCCTGCGGCCACATCGGCGCCCGAGGCTGAGCCGGCGTATGACCCGGAGCCGGCGACCGCCCAGTACGCGGCGCTGCCTGCCGAGGACGACGACGGCTTCCCCATCGCCGACTACGACCGCATGCGGGCCACCGACCTTCTCCGTCAGCTCGGCGGCCTCGACCGCAATCAGCTCGAGGCCGTGCGGGATCGGGAGTCGGCCGGCAAGAACCGGTTCACGATTATGAGCCGCATCGACGTCCTCCTGGCCGGCATGACCGAGCCGGCGTGGGAGGCGGCCGATGACGGGTGGGACGACGACGATGACGTCGAGGCCGAGGCCGGCGTCACCGACATGGCCGACGGCGAGGTCGGCGAAGTCGACGACTTCGCGATCGACGACGATGACTGGGACGACGACTCCGCTGACGCCGTCATCCCCATCCCGCTGGGCGGCGGCGACTTGGAGGACGATGAGGTCGACGAGCTCGTTTCCCCCCCGGACGAGTTCCCGATCGCCGGCTACGAGTCGCTCACCGTGGGCCAGATCCTTCCCCGCCTGAGCGACCTCGACGCGGACGAGCTGGCCCAGGTCCGGGCCCGCGAGCAGGAGGGTCGGGCCCGGGCCACGATCCTCGACCGCGTCGACCGGCTGGCGTCCAAGTCGGGCGCCGCGACGGCGTCCTCGGCGCCGGCCAGGGCCCGCAAGGCACCCGCCCGCAGGTCGGCGCCGGCGGCCAAGGCCGCCGCCACGGCCCCCCGGAAGGCACGCGTCGCCAAGGTGACGCCCGCCGCCGCCGAGCCGGCGCCGGCCAAGGCCCCGGCCCGCAGGAGCGGTGCCCGCAAGGCCGCGGCCACCGAGGCACCCATGGTGGAGGCGGTCAAGAAGGCGTCGGCCCGCAAGGCGGCCGCGACCAAAAAGGCATCCGCCGCCGAGCCGGCCACCAAGAAGGCGCCGGCTCGCCGCAAGGCCGCTGCTTCCGCGGGCGAGACGCCAATGAAGGCCGCGGTCAAGAAGGCACGGGCGGCCAAGAAGCAGCTGTAGGCCCCCGGGGGCCGTCCGGGTGGTCGGCTTAGCCGACCACCCGGAGGTCGACCCGGAGGGCCTCACCGTCGACGTCGAGCTCGGCGGCGCCGGGGCCGGCGGCGCCGGCCACCAGCTCCGTGGCTAGGACCTGGGCCGCGATCCACGCCGCGTGCCCCTCGACGGCGGCGGTGACCCGGGGCCCGGCTTCGAGCGTCAGCGCGATCCGGTCGGACAGCGCGAGATCGCGCGCCTTACGCAGGTCGTTGAGGCCACGGGCGATCTCGCGGGCGACGCCCTCGGTGCGCAGGTCGTCGTCGAGCTCCAAGTCGAGGGCCACGGCCCACCCGCCCTCCTGGGCCAGCGCGAAGTCCTCGTGGCTCGACGCCCGGACCTCCACGTCGCCCGCCTCCAACCGCTCGCCGGCGATGTCCACGAAGCCCTGCGCGTCGAGTGCCCGGCGGACCTCCGAGCCGTCGGCCGCGGCCAGCGCGGCTTTGATCTCGTTGACGCGCTTGCCGAGCCGGGGCCCGAGGGCCCGGAAGTTCGGGACGACCGTCCACGTCATGAGGTCCGAAAGCGTCTCGACGTCCTGGAGCTCGCGCACGTTGAGCTCGGCCTTCACCTCCTCCTTCACCTCGTCGGAGAGGCCGGTGCCCGGGTGGAGCAACAGCGCCCGCCGCAGCGGCTGGCGAGTCCTCACGCCGGCGTCGGTGCGCGCCGCACGACCGAGGCTCACGATGCGGCGGGCGGCGTCCATCTCCGCCGACAGGGCCGCGTCGGGCGGGCCCACCACCTTGGGCCAGTCGGTGAGGTGCACCGACTGGGCGCCCGTGAGCGTGCGGTACATCTCATCGGCGAGGAACGGGCACAGCGGCGCCAGCAACTGCGTCGTCACGACGAGGCAGCGGTACAGCACGGCGTGGGCGCCGCCGTCGGTGAGCTGGTCGGGCCCGCCCCAGAAGCGGGGACGCGAGCGGCGGACGTACCAGTTCGACATGTCGTCGACGAACGCGGCGATGGCGGTGGCCGCGCCCAGGGCGTCGAAGGCCTCCAGATCCTCGGTGACGCGCGTGATCGTCCCCCGCAGCTGGGAGAGGATCCACTTGTCCATGATGTGGTTGGTGGCGTAGTCGCCGGGCTCCCAGTCGTCGAGGTCGGCGTAGGTGGCGAAGAACGAGAAGACGTTCCACAGCGTCAGCAGCGTCTTACGGGTGGACTCCCGGATGCCGTCGGTGTAGACCCGCCGGCTGGTCCACGGCGAGCCGGCGGAGAAGAAGTACCAGCGCAGGGCGTCGGAGCCGAAGGTGTTGAACACGTCCCACGGGTCGATGACATTGCCCTTGGACTTCGACATCTTCTGGCCGTCCTGGTCGACGATGTGGGCCAGGCACACGACGTTGCGGTAGGGCGTGCTGTCGAACACCAGCGTGTTGACCGCCAGCAAGGAGTAGAACCAGCCGCGCGTCTGATCGATGGCCTCGCAGATGAAGTCGGCCGGGAATGCCGATTCGAACTTGGCCGGATCGGTGACCGGGTAGTGGTGCTGGGCCGACGGCATGGAGCCCGAGTCGAACCAGGCGTCGAGCACGGGCTTGACACGCAGCGCGGTCTCGTCGCAGCCCTCGGCCGAGCACGGCAGTGGCACCTCGTCGACGGCCGGCCGGTGCAGGTCGAGGCGGCCGAGGTCCAGGCCCGAGCGCGTCGACAGCTCCTCGACCGAGCCGATGCAGGTGTCGTGGCCGGCGGAGCAGCGCCAGATGGGCAGGGGCGTGCCCCAGTAGCGGTCCCGCGAGAGGGCCCAGTCGACGTTGTTCTGCAGCCAGTCGCCGAAGCGGCCGTGCTTGATGTGCTCGGGGTGCCAGTTGATGCGCTCGTTCTCGCGCAGGAGATCGGCCTGGCGCTCGGAGGTCTTCACGAACCATGACGTCTTGGCCCAGTAGATGAGCGGCGTGCCGCAGCGCCAGCAGTGGGGGTAGGAGTGGGCGTAGTCCTCGGCGATCACCAGCAGGCCGCGCTGGTGGAGGTCCGCGATGATCTCTCGGTTGGTGTCCCGGACCTGGCGGCCGGCCCACGGCGTGATGCGCTCGTCAAAGGCGCCAGCTGGCCCGACGGGGTTCAGCACGGGCAGACCTTCGGCCCGGCCGACCTCCATGTCGTCGTTGCCGAAGGCCGGCGCCAGGTGGACGATGCCCGAGCCCTCCTCGGTGCTGACGAAGTCGGCGGCCACCACTCGCAGGGCGGCGCCCTCCGGAGAGTCCGTGTCGATGGGCAGGAAGTCGTAGGGGCGGCTGTAGCGCACGCCGACGAGGTCGCGCCCGTGGAAGCGCTCGATGACGTTGGCGCCCTCGGCCACCCGCGCCGCGGCCATGACCAGATCGCGTCCGCCTTCGGCGGCGCGCACCCGCACGTACTCGATGTCGGGGCCGACGGCGGCGGCGACGTTGGAGATGAGCGTCCAGGGTGTGGTGGTCCACACGAGCAGGTCGGTCTCGCCGCCCACGACGGGGAAACGCAGGTAGACGGCGGGGTCGACGATGTCGCGGTACACGCCCGGCTGGCCCAGCTCGTGCGACGACAGCGCCGTCCCGCACCGGGGGCAGTACGGGCTGACCCGATGGCCCTCGTAGAGCAGCCCCTTGTCCCAGAGCCGGCGCAGCAGCCACCACACCGATTCGATGTAGGAGTTGTCGAAGGTGCGGTAGGCGTCCTCGGTGTCGATCCACACGCCGGCCCGCTCGGTGAGGGTCTCCCAGTCGGCCACGTAGCGCTCGACGGACTGCCGGCAGCGGGCGTTGAACTCGGCGATCCCGAACTCTTCGATCTGGTGCTTGCTGGTGAGCCCCAGCTCCTTCTCGACCTCGATCTCCACCGGAAGCCCGTGGCAGTCCCAGCCCCCCTTGCGGGGGACGTCGTGGCCCCGCATGGTCTGGAATCGGGGGAACAGGTCCTTGAACACCCGGGCCCATACATGGTGGAGGCCGGGCTTGCCGTTGGCGGTGGGCGGGCCCTCGTAGAAGATCCACGGCGGCGCGCCCTTCCGCAAGGCCTTGACCTGCTCGGACAGCGAGTCCTCCCGCCACCGGGCCAGCGCTCGCTGCTCGAGCGCGACCAGGTCCAGTTGGGGGTCGACGGGTCCGAAAGCCATGGCCCAACAGTAAGCCAGCGCACCCCCGCCGGCGTCGACCCAAATACTGCGCAGCCATCCCGCTCCCTGGGCCGCTCGGGCCCTGCCATCCCGCTCCCTGGGCCGCTCGGGCCCTGCCATCCCGCTCCCTGGGCCGCTCGGGCCCTGGCCGGCGCTAGGGTCGCCGGCATGGCCACGTCCCATGTCGATGACCTCTACCGCGTCGATGGCGACGACGCCGTGGTCCTCCACGTCCACGTCCAGCCCGCAGCCGGCCGCTCGGCCGTGGTCGGCCGGCACGGGACGGCCCTCAAGGTGCGGGTGGCGGCGGCGCCCGAGGGCGGGCGGGCCAACGAGGCCTGCGCCGACCTGCTGGCCGAGACCTTCGGCGTCAAGCGGGCCCAGATCGAGCTGGTAAGCGGCCCCAGCAGCCGGGCCAAGCAGTTCAAGCTCACCGGCGTGGACCTCGACACCTTCCGCAAGGAGCTGGAGCGGGTTGGCGCCGGCGGCGTTCGCCCGGGCGCCAGCGCCAACACCGGCCCGGAACCCCGCCAACCACGGCCCTAAGCTGGGTCGAAGAAACGGGGCGGCTGGTAGGATCCGGTCCCATCGCGCTCCAGGAGCAAGCTGTGATGCCGAAAGCCACGAAAGCAGCCCCCGCTGAGGAGACGTCCGACATTGCCGCGACCAAAGCGTCGCCGGTCGCCAAGTTCCTCGCCGAGCAGCGGGCCGAGCTCGTCGCCGAGCGGGCGAGCTACGTCGAGGCGGCCGAGTCGTTGCTTCAGGAAGCCGAGATGCTGGCCGAGGACATGGAGCCGGGCGACATCCAGTTCGACGAGGAGTCCGGCGAGGGCGACACCCTCAACGTCGAGCGCGAGCGTGACCTGGCCCTCAGCGCCCAGGCCCGCGAGGCAGTCGTCGAGATCGACCGGGCTCTGGCCAAGATCGACGCCGGCACCTACGGCGTCTGCGAGCGGTGCGGGCATCCCATTCCCAAGGCCCGGCTCAAGGCGCTGCCCTATGCCGCCCTCTGCGTGGCGTGCAAGAGCGGGGGGCTGTCGCGTCGCTGAGGTAGACGGCCGGCCGCTGGAGCCGGTCGACGCTGAGGGCCCGAGCGGCCCCCTGAGCGGGGTGCAGGTGGCGTCGCCGGCCCGGCGCCGGACCGGCGTGGTGGCCGCAGTCGCCGTGGTCGTGATCGGCCTCGACGCGCTCACGAAGCAATGGGCGATGTCGGCCCTCGCCGACGGCCCCATCGACCTGTTCGCCTCGGTGCGCTTCGCCCTGGTGCACAACAAGGCGGGCGCATTCGGCCTCGGCGGGGCCTTCGTCCCGTTCCTGGCCGTCGCCGCCCTCGCCGTCGTCCTCGCCATGGTCGTCCGGGGCTCGGCCACCGAGAAGCTGCCCATGGCCCTCAGCCTGGGGCTGATCGTCGGCGGGGCCTTCGGCAACGTGGGCGACCGGGTATTCCGCTCGCCCGGCTTCCTCAAGGGAGCGGTGGTGGACTTCGTCGATGTGGGGTTCTGGCCCGTCTTCAACCTGGCCGACTCGGCCATCACCTGCGGCTGCCTGCTCCTCCTTTTCGCCTCCTGGTCCCACGAATGAGCGCCCCGGCCCGCACTGAGATCCCGCCCACCCTCGACGGCGAGCGTCTCGACCGCGTCCTCTGCCTGCTATGGGACATGACCCGTTCGGATGCCACCGAGCTCATCTCCTCCGGCGCCGTGCGCCTGGGCGGCCGCCCCGAGGGCACGCGGGCCCGACGGGTCGTCAGCGGCCAGGAGCTGGAGGTCGACCTGCCGGAAGCCGCACCGTCGACGGCGCTGGCGGGGGAGTCGGGCGGCGATGACCTGCCGTTGGTCCACGTCGACGAGGCGGTCATCGTCGTCGACAAGCCCGCCGGCCTCGTCGTCCACCCCGGCGCCGGCCGGTCCACCGGCACCCTGGTTCAGGCCCTGCTGGGCCGCTTCCCCGACATGGCCGGCGCCGGCAGCCCCGACCGCCCCGGCATCGTCCACCGCCTCGACAAGGGCACCTCCGGCCTGCTCGTGGTGGCTCGGACGCCGGCGGCGTATGGCTCCCTCGTTGCCCAGCTGGCGGCCCGCAGCGTCGACCGGCGCTACCTCGCCCTGGCCCTGGGCACCTTCGAGACCGACGCCGGCACCGTCGATGCCCCGGTCGGCCGGCGCTCCGCCGACCGGACGCGCATGGCCGTCGTCGCCGGCGGCCGGCCGGCTCGCACCCACTACCGGGTGCTCACCCGCTACACCGAGCCGGCGGCCGCCACCCTCGTCGAATGCAGGCTCGAAACCGGCCGGACCCATCAGGTGCGCGTGCACCTGGCCGCCATCGGCCATCCTGTGGTGGGCGACGGTCGCTACGGCGGCAGCCGCCAGAGCATCCCGGTTGCCCGCCCGTTCCTTCACGCCGCCGAGCTGGCGTTCGACCACCCAACCAGCGGCGAACGTTGCCGCTTCGAGTCCGCTCTCCCCCTTGACCTGGAGGCTGCGCTTGTACCCCTACGGTGACACCCGCACCGAGAATTACCCGCCGCCCGTCACCGACGACCGCGACGAGCGGGCCGCGGTCTGGACCGCCCGGGCCTTCTACGCCGCCGTGTTCGTCGCCCTCGTCTGCGGGGCCATCTTCGTGAGCCTGTGGAGCATCCGTGGCGACGCGCCGGCGGCCAAGTCCGTGCCCCCGCCCGTCGTCGAGACGGTCACCACCGTGCCTCCGCCGACCCAGGTCGGGCCCAACCCGGGCACCGAGGTTCCCGAGTACGTCTCGGCCCGGAAGGCGGCGCTGGCGGCCAACCGCGACGAGCGGGTGGCGGTCGTGTCGCTGGCCAAGTACTCGACCCAGGCCCAGGTCAAGACCATCCTCGGCGCCAACCCTGTCGTCGCCCTCCTGGTGGCGCCGGCGGGCACCGCCCCGACGGTCGTCACCGGCGACCTTGCCGCATGGTCCAAGGCCCAGACCGCGGCCACCCAGTCCGAGCGGGACGAGATCAAGAAGCTGATTCCCACCGTCGGTGACCCGGCGTTCAAGACCTTCTACACCGAGGAGGTCGCCCGGCTGGACAAGGCCCTGAAGGTGTTCGACGCCAATTCGGCCATGGTCTTCGGCGTGGTCGTCAAGGCGCCGGCCGCCGCCCTCCAGGCACTCGGGGCCAAGGCCGAGATCAGGCTGGTCGACGTGGCCGACACCGCCACCCCGACCCCGGATGCGGTGTTCCGGGGCCTGCGCCCGGAGGAGACGGCCAAGGCCAACGAGCCCCTGCTTCGTCCCTAGCGGGACTCCTTCTTGCCTTTGAGGCCCTGCTGGCGGAAGGCGCCTTCGCAACGGAGCTCTGAGGCGCCGGCGACGTGGGCCAGCACGCACACCCGGTAGGCATGCTCGCCCTTCTTGAGCTTCTTGCGCGCCTGCACCGACACGGTTGCGGTGGCGGTCTCGCCCGGGCCGGCGCTGACCGACCTGGGCTGCACGTCGACCACGAGGGCGCCCTTTGAGGGGTCGTCGGTGCTCAACTCCGCGGTGATGGGCACGTTGCCCCGGTTCTCGAGGTGGAAGGCATAGTCGTGGCCCATGAGGTCGTAGGCGACCATGGGGTCGAGGGACCCTGCGGCATCCACGAACGGGCCGACCTCCACTGTGCCCTCGCCGTGGGCCTCGGCCTCGGGGTGGCCCGGCGCTCGGGCGACGATCTCCACCCTGTGGGTGCCGGCGGTGGGGTGCGGCCCGCACGCCGGTTTGAAGAAGACCGTGGCCACCACCTCCTCGCCCGGCGTGACCGAGCACGTCTCGGGGTGGACCCACGACCAGTCCCGGTCGTCGGGTGGCACCTCCACGGCCACGTCGCAGGCGTCGGGCCCGCTGTTGGTCAGGTGCACCTTCAAGCTGCCCAGGCGCCCAGGGTCGACCGCGAGCGCCGATGGTGTTATTTCCATCGCGATCCCCACGTCGCGCACGGTAGCCCTTCGGGGCCGGTTGCGACGGGAAGATCTCGCGTCAGGTGGAAACGGGCTCGCTGACCAGGCCGGCCGGCGCCGGCGCCCCGCTCAGGGGGCCGCTCGGGCCCCGGCCCCGGGCGCGCGACACCATGTCGGCCAGGGTGAAGGAGTCGAGATGCTGGCGCATGTGCTCGCCGACGTCGGCCCACACCGAGAGCAGCACGCACTGGCCCTCGTGGTCGCAAGCCCCGTTCTGGTGGGGCTCGCCGAAGTCGCCGGCCACGATGGGGCCGTCGACCGCGCTCACGATCTGGCTCAGCGTCAGCTCCGCCGGGGGTCGGGCCAGCACGTAGCCGCCGCCCACGCCCCGTTTGGAGCGCACCAGGCCCGCACCCTTCAGGGCCAGCAGGATCTGCTCCAGGTAGGGCTGGGGGAGACCGGTGCGCTCGGCGATGTCGCGCACGGATGTGGGCTTGGCCCCATCCGCGTGCAGGGCCAGGGAGAGCAGCGCACGGCTGGCGTAATCACCCCTGGTCGACACCTTCACGCCAACCATCCTACGGCCATGACGCGGGCTGCGGGTGGAGCCGGTCTAGGTTGAATGAGCGATGAGGGACCGCGACCAGCCGACCCTTCCCGACTACGGCGGTGCCTGTATCGACCAGGTGGTTGCCGCCGCGCTCCGAACCGGCCGCTACGGCGGCATGGCGCCGGCCCCGGCCTGGCTCCCGGCGCCGGCGACCGACGCCGCCCAGGTGGTCCTCCTGGTGCTCGACGGCCTGGGCTGGGCCCAGCTGAAGGAGCGGCCCGGGCTGGCCCCGACGATGAACGCCATGGCCGGCGGGCCCATCACCACCGTCGCCCCCTCCACCACCGCCGCTGCCCTCTCGTCGATCACGATCGGGGTCCCGCCCGCGGTCCACGGGATCGTGGGCTACCGGGTCCGCGTCGAGGGCGACCGCATCCTCAACATCCTGCGCTGGAAGACCGGTGACCGCGACGCACGCGAATCGGTCCCCCCCGAGCGGTTCCAGGTGCTCGAGCCCTTCGGCGCCACCAAGGCCCCGGTCATCACCCGGGCTGACGTGGCCGAGTCCGGCTTCTCCCGGGCTCACATGGCCGGCGCACGCATGTACGGCTGGCGGGTGGCGTCCACCATCGCGGCCACCGTCGATGCCCTACTGGCCGAGGGGGAGCGCTTCGTCTACGCCTACTACGACGGTGTCGACAAGGTGGCGCACGAGTTCGGGTTCGGCCCGACCTACGACGCCGAAGTGGTCGCCGCCGACCGCATCGTTCATGACCTGATCGACGTCCTCCCTAGCGGCGCCGTCCTCCTGGTGGTCTCCGACCACGGCCAGGTCGACGTGGGCGACAACGTGATCTCCCTCGACCCGGAGGTGGCCGACCTCAGCGCCTTCCTGTCGGGCGAGGGACGGTTCCGCTGGCTCCACGCCCGTCCCGGCAGCCAGGAGCGCCTGGCGACGGCGGCCCGTCGCCATTACGACGGTCTCGGGTGGGTCCGCACCCGCCAGGAGGCGTTCGACCAGGGGTGGTTCGGCGGCCCCCCCACCGACGAAGTGGCGTCCCGCCTCGGCGACGTGGTGATCGCCCCCCGAGAGCGCGTGGCCTTCCTCGACCCCGCTGACCCCGGCGAGCAGTGGATGCGCTGCCGGCACGGCTCGCTTACGCCCGAGGAGATGCTGGTCCCCCTGCTGGCTAGCCGGGGCTGAAATCGGGAAGGATCGTGTCCATGGCCGACCAGAGCTCTGACACCGCCGACCTTCCCACGACCCTGGTCGCCGCCCCCCCGCCGGACGACCAGGCGAAGGAGTCGGTCGCCTCGCCGGCCAAGGTGCTGCGCATCGGGTCGATGACGAAGGAGCTGCTTGAGGAGGTCCGGCGCGCGCCCCTCGACGACGCCGGCCGCAGCCGCCTGCGGGAGATCTACGAGACGTCGGTCCGCGAGCTGGCCGACGGCCTCTCGGGCGACCTCAAGGACGAGCTGGCCCGCCTCAGCTCGCCCTTCTCAGGAGACACCCCCAGCGACGCCGAGCTGCGGGTGGCCCAGGCCCAGCTGGTCGGCTGGCTGGAGGGCCTGTTCCACGGCATCCAGGCCGCCATCTTCTCCCAGCAGATGGCCGCCCAGACCCAGCTCCAGCAGATGCGGAGTGCCCGCCCCGGCCTGCCCCCCGGCATGACAGAAGGGGCCGGCGACAACGCCGCCGCCCGCCCTGGCACGTACCTGTAGTCGCGCCGGCGCCAGGGCCGGACGCTCTGGCCGATCAGCTCCGGCCGATTACCTGATCCCGGTCCCGGCAGGCGCGGTCGGCCAGGCGGAGGCGCCCGCCGTGGCTGTGGGCGCGCTGGGCGGCGTAGACGATGAGGGGCGCGGCATCGCTCTCGAGCGAAACCACCTCGCCGAGGTCGAGGACCACGTCGAGGTTGCCCTGGGCGTCGATGATGTCGCGAAGGACGGCGTCGATGCGCCCCCAGTCCTCGTGGCTGCTCACGCCGTGGATGGTGATGACCACGGTGCCGCCGCTGCGGCCGATGCCGATACTGAAGCGGGCCACCGCTTCCGCTGGCGGGGTGGCCTCTTGCCTACTGGAATCCGTGACGACCCCTCTCCTGCCAGGCGATCAAACCCACCTCACGCTGCACCGTATATCGGCAGCCGTCCGTTGGAACTTGAGGGATCTCTCGCCTGACGACCGAGAATGTTCCTCGATGGTAGGCCCGCCGCGTTTCTTCGTCTACGGCACCCTCATGCCCGGGGAGCCGCGGTGGCCGGCGCTGGCGCCCTTCGCCGTCGCCTGCGACGAGGCCACCGCGTCCGGCCGCATCTGGGACACGGGGCACGGCTATCCCGCCGTGCGCTTCGACCTGGGTGGCGCCGCTGTCCCCGGTGTGCTCGTCGCCCTGGACCCTAATCGTCTCGCTGTGGCGATCGACGTGCTCGACGGCATCGAGGAGGAGGGCATCCTGTACCGGCGCCTCGAGGTGTCGACTTCGGGCGGCCCGGCCTGGGGGTATGAGTGGCTGGGGCCGACTGCAGGCCTGACGCTGTTGCCCGACGGTTGGCCCCGCACCCGCCGTGCGCGGCGATAGGCGCTTGCGCCGGTGCAAACCGACAATTCGTTGTCGATCGGCAAGCGCCTTCGACCGCGCGAGCGCCAGCGAGCCGGGCGGAGATGGGGGAGCACGGCGCAGCCGTGCGTCGGGGCCGCAGCCCCCGAGGCAAGTAGCTTTCTGATGTGGGATTCCTCGACAAGGCCAAGAAGCTGGCCGAACAGGCCAAGGAGATGGCCGAGCAGGCCACGAAGGCGGCGGAGGGCGCCCTGAGCGACGCTCGGGCCCGCTCCGCGTCAGGAGGTGGGGCGCCGGCGGCGCCGGCCGCCGACTCCCGCATGGGTACGCCGTACGTGCCGGGCATGCTGGGCCGGAAGGGCTGGCGGGAGCAGGGCTTGACCGATCCCGCCGCCGTGCTGCCCATCGCCGACCGAGACCGGGCCGGCGTCCCCCACACCACCAGGAGCCAGATCCTGGAGGAGCCGTTCGGGATGGGCCGGCGGTGGGTGGCCGGCGACGCGGCCGTGGGCCTCTACTACCGGCTGTACCCCGAGCATCGCGACTGGGAGCCCCCGGGCGGAAGGTCGCCCGTGCCGGGCCTCGACGGCGGGTGGCAGGCCAGCCTCCCTGACGGGCGGGCCCTGGTGTTCCTGGCTGGCGCCGGCGCCGAGGTGGTCCTGGAGACCGACGGCATCGACGACTCGTCCCGGTCGGAGCTGGCCTACGCGGTGACCCGCCAGCTCGCCGGGGGCTGACCGAGACCGGCCCGCCGGCGGATCAGATCCTCATAGGCCGCCGGCCCCTCGCGCCCGGCCCAGAAGGCGGTGACGAGGGGCACGTGGCCGGCGGCCATCAGGGCGTCGTAGGGGACCTGCCGGCGGGTCCGGGCCGTGCGCCGGCCGGTTACCGCGTACCGGGCCTCGCGCTGGACGTGGGCGTCCAGGGCGACGAGGCCCTGCGGGCCGTCCAGCATGGGCAGGAACCACGTGGCCCAGGAGAACTCGCTGCGCTCGCCCGGCGCTCCGTACAGGCGGCGGTTGGTCCGGCGCAGGAAGGCTGCCAGGGCCCGGTCACCCGAGGCACCGGTCCGCTCCCGCCACCGGAGCAGGCGGCGGGCCAGGCGGGTGGAGCGGGCCCGGAGCTTGCGCTCGGTGAGCGGGGCGAGGCCGACGACGCCGGCGCAGTAGCGGAAGCCGAGGAAGTCCCAGGGCTGGCCCGGGGCGGTGACGGAGGACTTGCCCTCGTTGACCTCCAGGCCCCGCTCGGCCAGCCGGGCCCGGATCAGGCGGTCGAGCTCGCCGACCTGCGCCGGCGGGCCCAGGGCGATGATGTCGTCGCTGTAGCGGGCGTAGGTGGCGCCGGTGCCGGCGACTTCCTCGTCGAGCTCGCGCAGGTACAGGGTGGCCAGTAGCGGCGCCAGCGGGGTGCCGGCCATGACCCCCTTCCGGCCGCCGTCGACCACGTGGCCGGCGCTGAGGACCCGGGGGTCACGGAGTGCGGCCTCCAGGAGGGGGCGGACGGGGCCGCCGGCGAGCGCCGGCGGCAGCCGGGCCAGCAGGTCGTCGACGTCAATGGAGTTGAAGTAGTCCCGCACGTCGAGGCGCACTGCGGCCTTGGCGGCCAGATCGCCGTCGGCCAGGAGGCTGCGCAACGACGTCCGCGCCCCGCCGCCGGGCAGGAACGACCGGCACCAGGGCGAGGCGGCCTCGGCCGCCTCCGGCTGCAGGAGGCGGTTGACCGTGCGGAACAGCAGCTCGTCGGGGGCCGGGTAGGAGAAGACCCGCTTCTTGCGGCCGTCGGCCTTGTTGAGCCACCCCTCCACCGGCGGCGCCGGCCGGTGGCGCCCGGCCAGCACGGCGGCGCCGATGCGGAGGTGGTCGCCGGCGGCGAGGAGCCGCTCGTAGTCGGCGATGCGGTCGAGCCGGCGGGGGCAACGGGTGCGGAAGGCGTCGAGCGCGGCCAGCCACGGGTCGTCGGTGGCGAGGGAATCGAGCGAGCGGGAGGGAGGTCGCTTTGAAGCGGCATTGCCGCACTCGGAGGTACGCATGACATCCGCCTCCAGGGATCGATCATTGCCTCGCGTGGTCATGCGCTGCTCCGCCCGGAGGCGCCCGAAGGCATCCCTCCCGCTCGCTGCAGGACGCTACCGCGGCCGTTCCACAGGGGAGTGGACCCCCGTGCGTGGGTACACGTCCAGTATGAACCGGATCCTCCTCATCGTTGCCGTCGCCCTCTTTGCCATCGCCGCCCTGTCCGCCTTCAGCGACGATTTCAGCGTCAACGAGCTCGGCTTCCTGGGCCTCGGTCTGGCCGCCTGGGCCGCCGCCCCCCTGGTCGCCACCGTCCCGGTGGGCGGGCGCCGGCGCTACGCCCGCCGGTAAACGGCCAGTCCCATCCGATCTCTGAAGGATTTTGTAGTCCTGGGCTACAAGATCCTTCACCGTTCCCCTGCGTCGTAGTACGCCGGCCCCGCCGGTGCCGAACAACCAGGACATGCCCGAACGACGTTCCGCCGTGTCCCTCGCCGCGTTCCTGGCCGTCGCCGGCGCCGCCCACTTCGTCATCCCCCGCCCCTACGAGCGGATCGTTCCCGAGGTGTTCGGCGACCCGGCGTTCTGGGTCCGCTGGAGCGGGGTCGCCGAGATCGCCTGCGCCGGCCTCGTCGCCCACCCGAGAACCCGCAGGGTCGGGGCCCTGATCGCCGCCGGCCTTTTCGTCGTCGTGTTCCCGGCCAACGTCAAGATGGCACTTGACGGCGGCGTGCCCGCCGGGCTCGCCTGGGCGCGGCTGCCGTTGCAGGTCCCGCTGGTGGTGTGGGCGTACCGGGTCGCCTATCCGCGGGCGCGCACGGCGCCGGCGATGTAGGGCTGGTCGAGGTAGGCAAGACCGGCGGCCTCGACCAGGGCACGGGCGCCGGCGGCGGCCTCAGCCGGCAACCAGCATCCCTCCGGGTCCTTGCTGCCGGCGGCTGACAGCCCCGACTGAACCCACACCGTGCCGGCGCCCAACGCCTGCGCCGTCGCCACGATCTCGGGCAGTTCTGCCAGCGGCCGGAACGTGTAGACCACATCGGCGTGCGCCGGCGCCCGGCCGACCCGCCGCTCGACGATTTCGCTGCCGGCCACCTCGTAGGCAAAGTAGTCCTCTGGCCCCGGCCCGCCGTGGACCACGACCTCGTAGCCGGCGCCGGCCAGCGTGTCCGGTACGTCGCGCGTCGGCCAGTCGACGACCAGGAAGCTGCTGGCGTCGGCCAGGATCGAATCGACGTCCCTCATGGTGTGCCTCTCTCTCGCCGGAGGCCCGCAAACACGCCTCCATCCTGGTCCGCCCCTTCCGTCGGGCCGGCCGGCCCGGTAGAATGACATCGCTGTAACTCGTCCACAGGGTCATCCACAGGGGGGTCGGTGGGAGACAGTTTCGCCCATCTCCACGTCCACACCGAGTACTCCATGCTCGACGGAGCGGCGCGCATCGACGAAGTGGTCGCCGCCGCGGTGGCCGACGGCCAACCCGCCATCGGGATCACCGACCACGGCAACATGTACGGGGTCCTCGACTTCTACAGCGCCGCCCGCAAAGCCGGGATCACCCCGGTCATCGGCACCGAGGCCTACATGGCCGGCGAGAGCCGTTTCGAGCGGCCGGTGCGCCGGGGCCGGGTCGACGACACCGGCGGCGAGATCGGCGAGGGGGAGAAGCTCTACTACCACCTGACCCTGCTGGCCGAGAGCAACCAGGGCTACAAGAACCTGATGAAGCTCTCCTCAGCGGCGTATCTCGAGGGTTACTATTACAAGCCCAGGCTTGACTGGGAGCTGCTCGAGCGCCACCACGAGGGCGTCATCGCCACCACCGGCTGTTTGCGCGGCGTCGTCAAACAGGCCCTCCTCCGCGCTGACGTG
>CAYZMG010000080.1:0-17986 GCA_964479465.1 uncultured Acidimicrobiales bacterium | reverse complement strand
CTCTCATGGTCACATCTCCAACGAGCCCCAGCCTCCGCATTCGGTTCCCGGAAGTTTGTCGCTCGACGGCGCTGTGCAGAGCACTGCGTTCTTACGACAGCTTCCGCAGGCAAAGCTATGCCGGAGCATGTGCTAGCGACGTAACCGACATCGCTGAGGCGACTCTTGCGCTACTTCGTTGACACCGAGCACACCGACGACGGCGAGCGCTTTGAGCTCATCTCGATCGCCATCGTCGGTGAGGACGGCCGCGAGTACGACGCCGCTGTTGATGGCTATGACCCCTCGGCGGGTTACGCCGTGGATGGAGGAGCACGTGCTGCCGAAGGATGCCACCTCTGGGTGACCCGCTCTGGAAGTTCCGCCGGGCGATCCGCAACGACCTGACAGGGTTTGTGATCGGCGACGACATCGAGTTCTGGACCATGTGCGCATGGTCGGACTGGTCGCTGGTGGTGCGGCTTTTCGGGAGGCTCGAGGCCACGCCGGACTCCTGGCCGATGGCCTGCTGGGACCTCTGGCATCTTGAGGCGGAGCTGGGACTCACGAAGGAGGACCGGCTGCCGGAACCAGAGGGTGTCCACGATGCGCTGATCGACGCCCGGTACCACAAGCGCATCTACGACTCTTTGCGAAGTCTGCAGGCCGCCGCGGCCTCTCAACCGACGGAATCGTCTACAAGGTCTGCTGCATCTACTACTGGTGTGATCTGCAGCAGAACGCGACGACTCCGCGATGGGCATGGGGCCTGATCTGTCGCGTGACCGCCGACGAGTACACCAGTAAGTACGGGTGGAACGGAACGGACCCGGTCCGGAGGAGGACCGATCAGAGACGGGACGCAAGGACAAGGGTGTCCGGTGGATGACGACGACAGGGCAGGCGGACCTAGATCTGGGATCGACGGTCAGGCAGGTCCACCGGGTGAGCCGTTGCCAGGTGGGCGGCGTACGGCCGTGACGGCGCCGGCCGACCGCGAGGATCTCGTCCTCTCGATTCGCGACGTGGCCAAGATGCTTGGAGTCTCCCGAGCCGTTGAGCTCATGATCGAGCGCTCACTTGAGGCGTTCGATCCCGCCGTGGTTTGCACCTGACGCGTTGCCTGGAAGCGCCCCTGGCGGAACGTCAACCCGAACGTCAGGACGCCGCTGAGCGCAGCACGGCCAGCGCTTCCGCAACGACGTCGGCTGCCCGCTCGTGAGCGTCCCGGTTTGATCGTGCGTAGTCGACAGGACGACGACCCGGCTGGTGCCGGTCTTGGTTGCCGGCTTCTCGACGAGTCCGTCGGTACTCACGACGATCGCAGCGCCGACAGCCAGAGTGCGTTGGTCGGCATCGAAGGAGGGCCAGCGGAGGGCGAGGAGCTCGCTCCGCCTGAGGCCGGTGTGCACCTCAAGCTCCAGGAGCGCGGCAAGGCTCCAGTTGCCGAGCTCCACGCCGCATCGAGCAGCCGGACGACATCGGCCGCCGCCGGCACCGACGTCGCCATAGCCTGGTTCGCTCCTTTCCCCTTTCCCTTCCACGCCCGCTGCGCCGGGTTGTTCTGGAGCCAGCCCCAGCGCACGGCCTGCTCAAGATCCGAAGAGACGACGGCGTGGATCCGGCTCACCGAACTCTGGGCCAGCGGGGCGCCGCCCTTGCCCCCTCGCCGCCGGAGGTCGCCGTAGAAGGCGTCGAGCGACGCCGGGGTGATCTTGTGCAGCTTCACCCGAGCGAGGCCCGTGAGCTTGGTGTCGATCAGCCGGCGGGTCTCCTTTGCCGTCCCAGGCGACCACTCCCCCGACCACGATGCGTACCACTGCTCGACCAAATCACCGAAGCTATGGCCCGTTCCCCGAGTGTCTGCGCCGGAGGTCGCCTCGGTGAGCAGCCGGGCCAACTCCTCCTCGGCCCGCCGCTTCGTTCCCCGGAATGAGCGGGACGGGTACCGAGGCTTCCCAGTTATCGAGTTACGACCGAGGTAGACTCGCAGCTCCCACGCCTCACCCTTCCGCCGCATGCTTCCGCGAATGGGAAACAGTAGCGATTATGGGATTTGTATGGGATGACGCGCTCCCGCCGGCCCCGCCGGCAGGTCAGAAACCGCCTCTGACCTGCGCTTTTCCCTTGCAGTCCCAACGGGATTCGAACCCGTGTCGCCACCTTGAGAGGGCGATAGGGGTGATATCGCCACGAACCGCTCCGTGCATTTGCGCAGGTCAGACAGGGTGCGGCCGTCCGCCTGGTCCTCCCAAATCCGCCCTATCCGCTCCAGTGGATTGGCAAATGGATTGGCAAGATGCCCGCCACGACCACTCGGTGCCCGCGATCGGGGCCCGGTCACCCGACTCCCCGGGGCCACGCCGCCGGCCGCCATAGAACGGGCCGCGCCGTCCAGCCACTTGGTGCGACGCGGCCCGTTACCAAGTACGATTCGTACGTGAGCGACGTGTTGGAGTACCAGGTCTCATCGTCCGGGCAGATGTCCCTCCCCGCCACAGCCCGTCACCGATGGCATCTCGACCACGGCGGTCCTGTCGACGTGCTCGATCTCGGGTTCGGGGTGTTGACCGTGCCGAGAGGGCAGGGCCGGCGTCTGCTTGGTGACGTCCTCAGCCGCGACGATCACGCAGCTTTCGTCGCGTCCCTGGCTGACGATCCCGATCTCGCCACGACGTGACCACGGCGGTCCTCGACGATCACCTCCTTCGCGACCTTCTTTCCGACGACATCGGCGACGCTCTCGCCGCGGTCCTCTCCGAGCATGAGCCGGCCACGACGAACCTCTACTACCTCCGCCTGTGCAAGAGCGTGGTCTCGGCCCGCGGTGGACAGCTCACGGGCGCCTGGTCCGCGGAGCGGCGACAGGCGCTGGGCCGCACCCTGCTCGTGCTTCCGGACGCCGTCACCGTCGTTCCGATCCGGGCGCTCGGATTTCGGATGGCCGAGCTGGCGGACGCCCACCGGCTGTCGACCCTGGGCGCCGAGGCCGTAGCAGCCGCCGAACATCTCGGCGCACCCCTCGTCGTGTGGGAAGGCGACGACGGACCGGCGATCCGCGCGGCAGCAGCTGCACTGGGCGCCGGCTATCACGTGCTGTCGCGCTGAAACCGTCTGGATGCCCTCGGCCCTGCCCGGCAGCGGAGCCTGACAACACATCGCGACCATCCTCCGCGATTATCGGATCACCTCGGGCTGCGGCTCGCGTCCACGGCGAACATCCTTCAACGGCACGTTGCGCGAGGGTCAGCCGCCCCTATGGCCGGCGCGTTATGGGGCGGGTTGTAGGCCGACGTGCATTCGAAGACGGCGGCTCGATCCGTATCTCGCCCTGCGCCCGGTACGGCACATTGATGACGCGCGCGGAGCGCTGAAGCTCGGGGTTATGGGATGCCCGGTAGGGGCGCCCTTCTCGAATCGATCCGCCGGCGGTGACGCCCGCACTCGGTCGCTCCCCTGGCCTCACATGTCAAAGCGACCCGGAGCGGCTCGACAGCGTCCTCGCCGGCAGAGGCGGATGATCAGTCACACTGTGGTCGTGTTCGTCCTGCGGCCCGTTATCGGCGTCGTCGCCCTGGCCGTCCTCGCCAGCAGCGCTGGCGCCGACAAGTGGACGGCCGGAGCTTCCGCTCGCCTCCACGGGACGTTCACGGTGCTGGAGTCGCCCCGGCACGGACCCGAGCTGTGCGGCTCCATACGTGAATCCCTTCCACCGCAGTGCAGCGGGCTTCCAGTCCGAAACTGGGGGTGGGCCGCCGTGAAGGGAGTGGAGAGCCTGAACGGGACGACGTGGGGCACGTGGCACGTGACCGGCACACTTGACGGCGAGGCCTTTGTCCTGACCGAGGTCCCTCGTGTGGCCGAAACGGAGCAGGTCCTGGAGGGCCCGACCCGTCGCCCGTACCCGGACCATCGCAACATCGAAAAGGTGCTGGCCGGGGTTCAGGATGACCTGAGGGAGGACGACGTCCGCGTTGCGCTCGGTACCGTGCCGTATTCGTACACCGATCCACGGCGCGGGGTTGTGGTGGCCGCTGTCTGGTTCGCCGATCGGAGCGCTCAGCGCTTCGCCAGGGACCGCTGGGGCGACCGGGTGGAGCTCCGGTCTCTGCTCAAACCCGTGGCATAGCGCCGGACCGCCTGGGATGAGCGGAGCAGCTCCTGCCGGCGGCCTCATCGAGCGGCGTGTCGAGAATGCCAAGGGAGCGGCCACCAACATGGTCCTCCACGCCCGAATCGTCGGCTTCGTGGCCATCTCGACGACAATGGGGATTGCCGCCGAGGAGCGTTACCGACCAGGCAGCCGATGTCGACGCCCGATCGGTATCCGGCGTTATGCAGGTAATCGTTCCTGTTCGGACGAACCACCGCATCCAGGCGCGTGCACGTTTGCGCTGTGTTCCTGTACGGGCGGAAATCGCTTAGGGGCACGGTAGACCTTCGCCAGGGAGGTGAATAGCGCACCGCTTCTCCACGTTCTTGTCGTCACCCGCTTCCCGGCTTGTCGTTTCCCGCCCCGGTGTTCTTCTTATCGTCGACCGCCGATGCCTGATCTGCTTTGTCCGGTGGCATATCCAACTTAGCAAGAGCAAGCGCCATGCGAGAGAGTGTCTTTTCGCGGAGGTCTTCGTCCGTAATTTTCGCCGCAAGTACATTGCCGAAATGCACGTGATGTGTTATCACCAGTCTATTGTGGAAGTCCACAATAGACTGTACTGTCTGCGAGAACATCCTCAAGAATATGACAGCGACAAAGTTGGCCAGCACTCCACTCACGCCACCCAGTGCTGCCACGGTGATCTTTTCGCTTAGTTCAGCGTCATCCGCCGTGGCGATAATGAAAAATGAGGCCGTAACCGCGGCAAATCCCATGATGAGGCAAAGAACACCAAGAATGAACACCAGCGATCGTTGACGCAGTCCTTGATCATAGTATCGCTTCAGTTCCAGGCTGTTCACCTGAAATAGTTTATGCGCTCCTCTTTCCTCCGGGGTAAGGAGTTCACGGAGATCGAGACGGGCGTTGATCTCAGATATTTCATCCCTCATGGCTGCTCGCGAAGAGGAGACTAGTGGCAGGATGAGGACGAAAGGAACTGTGTAGCCAATGATAGCAAGGCCCACAACGCGGTCGGAGGCAAGCAGCACAAGGCCCCCGATGACGGAGCCGACTACCGGGACAACAGTAGCTAACAACTGCCGCGGGCGCATCGAGCGTTCCCGCTGCCGCAATTCTCGCAGACGCTCGTGCAGGCCCCGATCCGGAGCGTCCGGATCGATAGCGCCGCTCGTTACCGCTACTCCTGACCCTAATTCCCATTCGGCCGCAACAAGACTATTTGCGCCGACCCTGGCCTTTTCAAGGCGATCTCTAATCGTACGCCGCAGGCCTTCCGCATACGCGTCGACGGTGGAGAGCCATGATGCTCCGGGCGACGACTGGAGGAAGCCTCCACTCAAGTAAACGTCCTTTGCGCAAATCCTTAGGACGATACTGGAGTCGTCTGAGCTGACCCAGTCGATCTGATAATTCGAGTCGAAGCTTTTCCTCAGCGGTTTGCTGAAGTCGCCGCTTGCTGCTTGACTTAGTATCGACTCCCAATCTTCGGCGCTCGTGCTTACCTGCGGCACAGCCGTCACTCTGATCCGGAATGCCTCCCCATTGACTCTTACTCCGGTCGCTGTTTCTACCTCTTTCAGTGACGCCGCCCTCGATGAGGACTGGCCACTTCCACCGTCGTAAAGTGCGCTCATCGTAGGCACCGCATTACCACCGTTTCGTCTGTAGGCCGAGGCAACTTTCACATATGAAGGCACTTGGTCGTAATATCAAATCAGTGAGGCAAAAAAGCATTGGTCAGTTAGTTAGCTAGATGCGATCGGCATCTACTCTCAAGCCCATAGCTCTAAGCTATACGGGCGTGGCTCAGCGGCGTCGGAGCAGCTAGGTCGCTATCACCTGCTGCTCCTGGCCGCTCGGAACGCCTTCCAGCGCTGACCAGGGAAGAGAGGTGGCCGTTCGACCGACGGCTGGACGCGCCTTGGCTTCTCGAGATCCTAAGTGCTTGTATTGGATCGCGAATCTCATCGGCGCCGCCTCCCTGCCCCAACCGATAGGTGCCGCTTCGTATTGGTCGTCCGCCGCTGCAAACCGGACAGTATCGTCTCAGCCCGGCCTTACCGCTCGGGGTGCCTAGTAGGGACCGGCGAAACGCGAAGGGGCAGGTGGGGACGCTTACTGAGAGACTGACGACCGAGGCGGTACCCCACGTCCCGGTTGGCCGTACCCCATCGGGGTCTTCCTCGCGACTCACTCCTCCTCTCTCACGCTCGGAGTCGACCCATGACCCTTGAAGAGCAGGTCAAGCAGTTGGTCCACGATCAGGTGGACCTGTCCACGGAGGTCGTCGAAGCCAGCCTGACGCTTCTGGATCCCGGCTCCTCGGGATTCCCTCGGATATCGCTGTGGAGATCCTGGTCGCCAAGATGAACGGCGTCATTGATGCGCTCTTGTTGCTTGCGCGCGAGATGGATGCGCGGGCCTAGGAGTTTCACCAGCGGTGCTGCCCGTACGACGAGATTCTCTCGTTCGTCGGTCATGATGGCCTCACAAACGTGAAAATGACGTAACCGGTCTTGGTGGCCGTGTTGCTGATGACCCATCCGACCCGGGCGATCGAGTTCACTTCGGCGTTGATCTGCCGCTGCTCATAATCGCGGTTGGCAATGCTCTGCCCGGTGGTGAACACGTAGATGGCATCGCCGCGCTGCCATGCCCGGAAGGCTTCGAGATGGTACCCGGCCTTCACGGCGTCCTTCTCTGATGCGGCCTTCTCCTGCTGTTCCTGCCATTTCTGCTGCTGAGCGTCCTTCTGGGCGCGCGCCCTCTCGCCATGGCGTTGTAAAGCGTCCAGGAGCTTCCCCATAGCGGTCCTCCGAGGGTTGAGCAACCGAGCGCAACTGTAGGAGGTCGCGCGAGCATGGGCAGTCCGCAGACACAATGTGGCCGTAGGCACCGGTTCACTCGGAAGGTTCACCGGTACCTACGGCGTTCCCGAAGGAGAGTCCATCGTGGCACACAACGCCCTTTTTGATAGCGCGTGGTCCAAATGGTGGTGGGCCTTCCGTCACGCCGAGGCGTTCGAGGCTGACGTTCATCGACTGGCAGGAGACCCCAACCGTCAGCAAGTCATGACGACTAGGACTGAGTACCACCCGAAGCGTCACGCCTTCGTCGTCTTGGTTGACTCGATTAGCGAATTCCCGCCCGAGTGGGGGCTTCGGCTTGGAGACATTGCCTTCAACTACCGATGCGCCCTGGATCATCTCGCTTGGGCCATCGTCAGCCGGGGTAAGACGCCGCCATCCACGCTCACAGATCGCCAACAACGTAGGGTCTTCCTCCCCATCACCCGCAGTAGCCAGGCATTTACAACCGCTGTTACTGGTTGCGAGCCTGGCCGAAAGAAGCCTACGAAGCCGATCCGATTGCCTGGTGCCGAAAGCGTGGACGTCGCCGCTCTCCGACGCCATCAGCCGCATAACTGGGGTCGCCAGGGGATGGCCCGTGATCCGCTCATTATTCTGGCGCGGCTCAACAACGATGACAAACACAGGCAGGTCCAGCCAGTGCCTCTCCATCCCACGGGAGGGATTTTCCAGATCCTGAATTTGCAAGACGCCATCGTTACAACCATGCCCACCAGGGCTCGAACTGTACCGGTAACACTCAATGCAGAAATCAGTACGATCCGCGTGCGGAAGACGGGCCTAATCCCCAAATGCAGACGCAGGCTGGACTCGCCACTCAAATAGGATTGGAGGATGGCATTCCCCTCCCTGAGTGGTTCGACAAGACCAGAAATCGGATCGCTAGCCTTCTTTTGGAGTTCAGCAAGCCACCGGGTCACGTCCATGACGCGCTAGCCCAAATAATTCCATAGGCTGCGTGAGCCTTCACGTTGACCTGACGATCCTGGCCCAGCTTGCGTCGGCTCTTGCCGACGCTCGGGCCGTTCCCCTCGCGGCCTAGCGCCGTCCCGCTCCCGGCGCCATCCGGGGTAGAGCCGAATCGGCCCTGAACGCTCTGCTACAGCGTTCAGGGCCAGCGGGACAGACGCAAGGAAACGCTAAAGACTGTGGCGGAACTGGTCCAGTCAACGACCAGGGGCGAGGGGTTTACCGAGACCGGAAATCCGACCGGCGACCTAGCGGCAGTCATCGTCCTGGCGACTGCCCGCCTGCCCACAAATCCATCCCAACTCGTCAGGAAGGACTTTGCCGACGTTTCGTTCGTACATCGGCCCTTTGACGGGTTCACGATGGCGGAACGGCTCGTTTTGCATCGCTACCGAAAGCGCTCTGCCTGACCCGGCTACGCTGGGATGGTGAGACGATTGGCGATCCTGGTCGCCCTGACGCTACTTGTGGGCGCTGGCTTCGTCGGGTACACAATCGGCACCAGAAGCTCGGGCGATTCCGGCAAGGCGTCGTTATGCGTCGAAGTCATAGCCCGAGAGAAGGAGCTTTCGGACCTGGCGGCGGCAATAATAAAGGAAATGCCGACGGGTGGGCTTTATGAGGAAATCGAGGAAAGGAAGAGGGATCAGCGTGTGATCGGCGGTGTCCTCGAAGAAAGGGCGATACTCGTGGGGCAGAACCCTACCTGCTTTTCTCCAACTGACCGAGCGACGATCGAGGCCCAGAGCCGCCAGTGGAACGCCACGTTTCGGTAACCGACCAAGAGTTGCCGTAATTCCAATAGGGAGGAGGCACATGAATGACACACCACAGCCGGCCGATGCCTCTTATGGCTGGATTGGCTTTCAACTGGGCCTGATGCTATCCAGCGAGTCTGGTCGAGCTAAACACACTGATGTGGTCGAGCAGGGCGCATGGCTCCTCGCCGTATTCGAGGAAGCTCTGCGATACGTAGAGCCAGGCGACGGCCTGGCCTTTACTGAAATTCGCTATCTTGGCGAGCAGGAACCCGATACCGCACCCATCTCGCATATGGAAGTTCACCCGTACGCCGGGCGCAGGGGGGACCAGAAGGTAGAGGTGCTCCGAAAGCTCGTCCGCGAGTTAGGTCGTGCTTTTGTCGCCCTTGCTGAATCCGCCGCTATTGCATTCAACGCATCCCCAGACGTAATAGAGGTTGCAGACTGGGCCGTAGGTGGCCGCCCTCTCACCGCTCTCAGCGACAGTGACTTGCGATGGGCGCTGGATGAGGACGGCTGAATTTGGAACCACTAGGGCTCGACCAGAGTGCGGGCGAGGATTCGGTCTGCGCCGATCTGAAATTCATGGGCGTCATCATCGCCGAACTTGGTGATTCCGAAAACAAAAAAAGTATTAGCTGGAATCTGAGAGAATCCGTCTCTGAGTTCAAAAGGAATTGATGCGGTCGGAGTGGCGAACTCGTCCTCTCCCCGTCGCTCCGCAGGAGTGCTAGTCCAATGCTTCAGCCGAGTGGCGGCGTCCATTTCGACTAGTTGGCCCGGTGGGCGATCCCGGCAGACATCATTATACCCCCACCCGTACTTCCGATAGTTGGTCGGGTTGCCGCCGCCGTAAAGCGAATATATGTAGGAGTTAGCCGTCGCTCCCGAGAAGAACCACATGTATTCGCTTAAGGACGCTAGTGGGTCGAAAAGAATATGGTCCTTCTGCAATGTCAGTGTGGAGTATTTGCCATGACCATCCTGCATCTGCCACGCAGGATGCAATCCAGCATCGCAAACAGTGACCGCAAACATCACCACGGTACCGTTCCCATCAGCAACGGCTTGTACCCAATGGCCACGACCTTGGTAAATGTGTTGGACACTTTTCCCACTATCGGAAGCAACGGTGATCCTAGGGCGGCCGAGAATTTCATCAAACTCGTCGATCCGAACATTCGCTCGAAGGGACTGCACTCGATTCTCGATACGAGTCTCCCACCTGAAAGTGCTGTCATACCATCGATAACCGGTGCGGGCAGCGGAGCCGACGGTTACCACCGCCCCAACAAATGCGGACAGAGCAAGAAGGACGAGGGCTAGTCGACTCTTCGCAAGAAGTGTCGGGAGCCAGGTCAGCGAGAGCACCGATCCTACCCCACGCTTTCGCCGTCTGGTCGAGGCCACGAGTGCCAGTTTCCCAGGTCGGTGAAACAGTGGGGCGGACCTGATCTGACCACTCCCCTAGCCGAACGTGCGCCAGGGCGGCGATCACCCGGTTGCGCACCGGGAAGCGCCACGGCTCTGGCCTCGCCCCCATCGGTGCCTCGCTCATCAGCAACCCGCCGCCGGCGACCTGCTCCGTCGCCGGGACCAGGCGATCAGGAAGGCTGCCCGAGGGGCTGGGCCGCTCAGGCGTCCAATCTCCCGGCTGCTGTTCGAATGGAGGCAACTCTTTCCTCCGAAGCTCCGGAATCCGCAGACTAGGAGACTGCTGAGCAAGGCCGATACTCGGCTGGTCTCATCGGCGGGCTCGAGGTCTTCACCCCAGGATGGCGATCGTGACCACCGCCCCGATGCCGCTTGCGTTCGCCCGGGACATCGCCCGCGAGGCAGCTCGGGCTCTTTCGGTCGGCCTTGGCACCCATCTGGGCCGTCATAGGCGCCTTCAGGCGATGGCCCAGGCTCCGTCGGCACCGGCCACCAGCCCGAGGGTGACGAGGCGCTGCAGGTTGACGGCCGCGCAGCGGTGGGACCACCAGAGCTGGTTGCGCTCGACGCCCCGGTAGCGGAGCTTGCGGTTCATCCCCCGGGTGAGCCAGGCCAGGCTGCGTTCCACCATCGGCCGCCACCGCCGGTAGACAGCGTCGAAGTCCTCGGTCTTGGCCTGGGCCCGCGATGTCCCGGGCGAACGCAAGCGGCATCGGGGCGGTGGTCACGATCGCCATCCTGGGGTGAAGACCTCGAGCCCGCCGATGAGACCAGCCGAGTATCGGCCTTGCTCAGCAGTCTCCTAGGCGACATCACTGACGAAGATGTTGACGCCATCGTGACCGCCGCGAACGAGTCGCTGATGGGCGGCGGAGGCGTCGACGGTGCCATCCACCGGGCTGCTGGCCCACGGCTCGCCGTCGCCGGCCACGACATTGCACCTTGCGACCCGGGAGACGCCAAGGCGACCCCGGCGTTCGACCTCGATCCGCCGGTGAGGCATGTCATCCACACCGTCGGGCCAGTCTGGGACGGTGGCGCGTACGGCGAGGAGGAGGTGCTTGCGTCCTGCTACCGCCGCTGCCTTGCCGTCGCCGACGAGTTGGGGGTCAAGAGCATGGCCTTCCCGGCCATCGCCACCGGGGTGTACGGATACCCGCCAGACCAGGCGGCTGACGTGGCGATCCACTCCATCCGAACGACCCCTTCGAGCGTCGAACTGATCCGGCTTATCTCCTTCGACGAGGCCACGTATGAGCTCTATCTTGAGCGGCTGCGGTCAGACGACTGAGCTGAGTGCCTCGCGCTCACCAGCCTGGCATTCGAGTTTCTGGGAAACCGATGCGTGAGGCTCCGGTCGCGCATCCCTGCCGCTCCGGGAATGTTGCCACGGTGGGCTCCAGCCACCCGCCCCATAATCACGGGCACCCAGCGGCAGGCGCCTGCCCCAGACCGCCGGCTCCCGGAGCACCGCCCCCAGACACCACCTGCTGGCGCCGGCACCGGAGATCGGGCAACCTCTGCGGCGTGGACGAGGCACAGGTGAGAGAGAAGCTCGCGCGTCACTGGGAGTACGGCGGCACCGATCAGGACATCGCACACGAGATCTACCACGACGATGCCGTCTTGGAGTTCCCGCAGTCGGGTGAGCGCTTCGAGGGCGTGGCGAACTTCCGCGAATGGAGACGCCAGTACCCCGCGAAGCTGGCCTTCGAGATCCGGCAGATTCGCGGCCGAGAGGACCTATGGGTGGCGGAAAACTCGATTAGCTACGACGGCGGGCCGTGGTATCTCACCGTCAGCATCCTGGAGTTTCGGGGCGACAAAGTCGCCCGTGAGTCGATCTACATCACCCAACCTTGGGAACCGCCCGACTGGCGGGCGCCGTGGAGAGCAGCGCCATAGCGGCCGCCATGTCGAGCAGGGCTCCGATCGTCTCTCGCCCCGTCCCTTAAACCACGATGATCGGATTGTGAGGCCAGCGCCAGGGATCGCCGGCCGTGGGTCACGACCAACCGCCTCTCTGCGTGACCAGAACGCCGAGCGCGGGCGCACATAACGTCGCCGCCGGCGCCGGTGACACCCACGCGTAATTGCCGGATGAAGCGCTCACCGCAGCCACGGCGCCCGCCCGACAATTCTACGAGTGGGCGGTGGGGGCCGGCACCGACTCGACCGCCCGCGTCCTCGGAGGACTCGCTGCGCCGGTGGGACCCGGGGGTTGCCGGGCGCGAGATAGGTGCCGAACTCGTGCGGTCCTATGGCGTGGGGTCGTCCCGGACCGGATACGGAGAGAAAGCGACTGCTTGAAGGCTGCGCTTCTACCGAATGTCATTCAGGTAACCGAGACCGCCTTTGGCCCGTTTGGAGGACTGGTATTTTCTAGCAGCGACGAGGGCCAATGGCGATCAAACCATCCATCCCGTGAGGGGGACCCGAGTTGTCCCAATATACGGCCCGGAGAATCTGTAGGGAGACAGGCACCCGACCCGGAGAGTTCATGGGTACTATGAATAGATGGACGGCTTACCAACAGTTTCGGCGAATGATGCCGCCGACTATCTGGCGCAGTATGTCCTTCAATATCGACGGGAGCATGAACGGTTCACGGCGCGGCCGCCGCAAGGCGCCGGATACCCGGCTCTACTTCCAGGACCGTATGTTGGGGATGGAGACATTACGTGCTATCTGAGCCAGGACGGATTCGCAATTGCAGATTGCTCGGGCGAACCGTCGTATCTTTGGTACATCGCTGGTGGACCAGCCTTCCTAGTCGATCGCGAGCCCTCCCGGACCCCAACGTGGGTCCAAGATCGTCTAAAGGCCGAGGGGATTTGGGGAAAGAACATTGGTATATACCGGATTGTTGGCGACAAACCACTTTCGGTTGAGGAATGGACCGGCGTACTGCCCGTCCCAGTCGAAGTCTCTGACCGGAGAGTTGATGGCCTAAACATCCACGTGAAGAAGTATGCAATCACGTGGGAGACCCTAATCAGTCGTTTGACTTTCGGAACGTTTGGAACGATCCTCGATCTGCATCTTCCGACCTCGGAGGCGCCTTTCTGGAACCCTCATCGAATACGGAGGATGGGATTCTGTACGGCGGATCGGAAGTATCGGCGCTGGTTCTCTTTGCTCGAACTCTCCCCTCATGTAGATCCCGCCGCCTGGGATCAGCGCGCGATACCTACCCGAGTCAACGTCGACATCAGACGGGACTTCCTCGAAGGCGTCGGCTCTCTTGAGAATACTGGTGGTGCGATAACCATCGCCGGTCCCAACACTCAGGCACCGCTCGACCTCGCGCTAGATCGGCTCGCTCGTCTCGAGATCGCAATTGACGGTCTCCAAGCACTGCTTGATGAGCGTGGCGACGACCCGGAGTCCTCGTTCCACGCTTATCTTGAACAACATCCTCTTCTCCTCGACGTGTATGCCGAGGCGGTTTCGAAGCCTCGCTTTATCTATCCGACGGGGGAGTCGCCACTAGGCAAGTCTTATGTCGAGCCGGATTTCATACTGAGGTATCCGGACCGGCGGTATCGACTTATCGAACTTGAGCGTCCTAGCAAGGGCCTGGCTACTAAGAGTGGGGAGCCACGTAGTTCTGTTACCCAGGCAGCATTTCAGATCGCTGAGTGGCGAGACTACATAAACAATCACTACGTCTTGCTGGCAGATAGGTTCCCCGGCATTTCTTCCAAACCGATGAGCACGGTTGTAATTAGCCGTGCAACAGCTGCGCGCCCTGCTGGTGTCGATTTGCACAGATATCTGGCTATGCTGCGGGAACATCTTGCGGTGGATGAGGTGATCACCTATGACGATCTTCTAATGAAGGGTCGGGCGGCAGTCACACAAATCGCAAGCGCACGGCCAGTATAGTGACGAGACTGGCCGGCCGGACCTCTGTCGAGCATGCATCAGGCGCCGGGCCACAAATCCGCGCACCACTCGGTAACCGGCGGGGCCGGGCGTTACGCTGCCGTCTCGCCTGTGCCAACCTCCCGGGGTGCTGGTCGTGGGTGTAGATGGCTGCAAGACAGGATGGATCGCGATCAGTCTCGGTGATCGCAAGGATCCGGAGGGCCATTACCTCCCGACCATCGACGCTCTCGAGTCGCTCGCCTCGGAGGCCGATGCGGTGGCGATCGACATGCCGATCGGTCTTCCCGCGGAAGGCGTACGGGAGGCCGATCGGCGGGCGCGCGAGTTCCTCGGTGCCCGGCGGAACTCGGTCTTCCTCACGCCGGTTCGGGACGCGATTGAAGCCCAGACGCACGCCTTGGCCACACAGGCGGCGGTCATCCGCACGGGGAGCGGCGTCAGCCAGCAGGCGTACGCCCTCGGGAAGAAGATCCTCGAGGTGGAGCGTTGGCTACCTCATCGCCGTGTCGGGTGTACGAGGTGCACCCGGAGGTGTCGTTCGCCGTCTTGCTCGGGGCCCCGGCGCAGACTTCGAAGAAGACCTGTGCCGGTCATGGTCGAGCGGCGGCGTGCACTCGAAGCCGCAGGAGTCTCCCTGGACAGCGTCGGTGCCGAGAGCTTCGCCGCGGCTCGCGCGTCCGTCGACGACATGCTGGACGCGACGGTCGCCGCCTGGTCAGCTGCTCGGATCGCCCGTGGGGCAGCCCGGTCCTTCCCAGATCCGCCTCAAATCGACGCGTCCGGCAGGCGAATGGCGGTCTGGGCATAAGTCAGCGACCGGTCCGCCGGCGGACGAGCCCTCCGGGGCGTTACCGAGTGCTGCGCTCGTGCCGTTACCGAGCGGGTCGTGAGCCGCTTATGTCAGGTCCGAGAGATGGGTTCTGGAACGAGCGCCCATACGCGCTCAACGGAAGCGACGACCGGAGCGATGTGGACGAGTGCGGATCGACGACGCGCTTCGACGCTGAGTGGCGACGCTCATTCGGCAACTCGCCTCCCGGTCTTGGGACCCCCCCCGGGGGGAAGCGCGCGACCTCGGCACCGTGTTGCGCTCGGTCAGGACCGGCCGGGCAGGCTTGCACCCAACGATCGAACGACACCACACGTCCCGTGCGCCCGCCGATCACTTCCCGGTGCGCTCCATTACGGCCATCGTGTCGAGTCGGTTGTCGAGCCATTCAAGCGTCCCTGGGACCGATGTGATCCCTAGATTAGAGAACAGGTCACCGAAGTAGGGGTTGGTGGCCCAGCCTGTCTTATGCAGAGGATAGAAGGCATTGCGGAACCGCCAATCCCAATCTTGCACCGCTCCAACCAGTGCACCCACCCGGTTACGCGAGCGATTTCTAGCCAGTCGCCGCCTGAGCTTCTTACCTTCGCGTATGTACCGAAGAAAGAGCCAACGAGCCTGGGTATGCGCACCGGTTGGTGACTGCCACAGTTGGAGCCGATCTCGCTCCGCCCGGGCAGCGTCCCGTTGACGGATAGGAGCTGTTACGAGCCTACGAAGGGTGACCCCGATGACTGCTAACAGTGTCAGAACCCCAAGTGCGACGTTGATGCGGAAGGCTAGAAACCCCAGGGCGGTTCCAGCAAGATCGAACACCTTGACGGCTCGACTCTCCACAATCGACTCCACGGTCGATATCCAGCCATATCTCCAAGCACTTCCGGTGTCTCGGGCGAGTTCCGCGCGCGTGGGGACGTTGATGATGGGCACGGAGGAATCGTAGAGTGAGGGCGCAGCACGGAGGGCGACCTTGGACTTTGAGCATCGTGGAAATGTTCGCACCACTTTCGTCGGCGGACGTCGGGCACCTGTTCGCCCAGCCATGCACGGGCGATGTATACCGCCCAGGATGCCGGTTGCCGTCGCGGCGTGGCCGCTGATATGGGGCGCGCCCTGCGCACCGGTCGCAGGAACGCCCCGAGCGGTGCGACAGGCTCACGCGATCGCTTGAATCAATACTGGGTCCACATGGCCGTCCGACGTGTACGGGATTTGTTCGGGTCCAATCCCAAACACGGCGTAGATCTGCACGAGGACGACAAAGGCGTCCCGTCCCGGGTCCCCTGAGGCGTTTGCCTCGAAGTAGAAGTCATCGAGTCCGGCTTGGCGCCCATCGCGCCATGGTTCCACGCGCGATCCACCTGCCATCTGGAGTCGCCAGGGGCGGCTTTGTGCGCCTCGCAGCCGCGCAGCGAGGTCTAACGGTCCCTTTACTGACGGAGCGATGCACTCATGGACGAACTTCATGAACAAGTACGTCCATTCGACGAGCACAGTGGGATTCACAATTCGCGGCTCAGGCTCTTCAGCCGTTCGGCTGCCGCCAGACCGCGTGAGAAACGACTGCAACCCTGTGGCAGCGGCGAAGGACGCTCCGTCAGGATCAACCCAGAGCACGTTTCGCTCCGCTGTCGCGTTAACGAGAGCGCCTTCGACGTTCTCAGGCTGAGACCTCCAGGCCACGGAGAACCCGGCGGAGCGGATCTCGGGCGGCGACTCGACGCATCCGTAGATACGTGCCGGATCATAAAAGCCATCGATTGGAATCGGCTGAGCTGTCCTCGGGATGGCCGCCAGCAGCAAGGTCGGGGCCTCCGACCACCCCATGTACTGCTCAATGGTGACGAGTCGCTCCTCCGTGCGATCAGTGACCGGCACCTGAGGGATGGCATTCTGGATGCTAATGCGCGTCAGATTTCGACTATCCTGCCTCGTCCTGCGGCCGTCGCTGAGGTCGCGATGCAACTGCCCGGGCGGCGTCCAGTACGTGTGCGGTCCACTGCGAAACGGCATCCCGATGCCTATCCCGCGTTTTTCGTCGCCCTCGACCATCCTCACAACGATGAACGGCAGATCGTCCTCGTCCTGCGGTGGGACACGAATCAGCAACATCGCCTTGCCGTCGGGCCGCGAGAACCGGCGGATCGTCACCCGCTTCAGCACGGGGTACACGCCGGCCGCCGCGTCTAACGCCGCTCGGATCTGCTGAACGTCGGCCATCTCCGCCGGAAATGGCTTGATCTTCGAAGCGACCTCGTCCTCCCGGTCGGGAGGGACCGTCGTCACGACGCCTCCGACGATGCAGCCACCGCCACTGTTCGCCATGGCGGCCACGTCCTTCGCCAACTCCCACTTGCCCTTGTCTGTACCGAGGAAGTGCGGCTGCTCCTTAAAGTCAAGGTGCTCGGTTTCGCTCTCGCCGATCAGGAACTCGTCCTTGCCTTCCTCCAACACCCTCTCGGTCTCCGCTGACGACAGCATGATCAGACCTTACGACTCACGGTGGACGCCCTCCATCCTCGGGCCGAGGCGCGCCGAGGGCATTGTGGCCAGTGACGTACGAGCCCATCGTCGCTGAGCCCCGCCCCGCCGCCTCCCGCTGCGGAATGCAGCGGGCCGAGCGTGGTCACCGGGCCGTCAGGTCGGACGTTCACCGGACGACCTCCTACTTCATCGGCGTAGCTGAGTCGATGGCCAGCTGGCAGGCAGCGGCGCCGGCCCCTTCGAGTCGCCCTGGTCCTTGCACAGCCCGCCCACGATGAAACGGGGACTTGCCTCGCAGTCGGCAAGTCCTACATGGTCAAAGCGTGGGGGCAACTACACAGGTCTGTACGCTGCACAATGCGGGAAAGGAGGTCTGGTGGCGGAGCGTTCGAGCCAACTAAATTGGATAAGCGGGAACGTGGCGGCGCGGTTTAAGGCGAGGTATAGCCGCGGTCCGTAGGCCATGCCAAGGTCCTGTTCCTCGGTGACCCGACGGCGGAAATACGCAGCGGCCGGACGGGAGAGCACGAGGCGACGCGTGTCACCTGGGTGCCGTTCGAGCGGGGTCGTGAAGACGCCGTCGAGTCCTGCCCGATAACCGGCAGGGATGATGTGGGAGAAGGACCGGACCACCATCCACCGTCGTGGA
>CAYZMG010000079.1:0-18029 GCA_964479465.1 uncultured Acidimicrobiales bacterium | reverse complement strand
CCTTCCAGCACGCGGAGACTGTCCTGCGCGTTCCTCAGATTGGCCCTTCGGGTCTGTTCGGCGATCTCCGTCTTTCGCAGATCCCTCTTGGTTTGAAGTTCCTGGATCGTGTCCTGAACCTGCCGGATGCCGCGGTGTCCCTCGCCGAACCGCTGGAGGCGCCACTGGGGTTCCTCGGGGAGGCGGCCCGCCCCGTCGCCATCGTGGTGGTCACGTTGCTACTGGCCTACGTTACCCTCGTCTTCGGCGAGTTGGCGCCCAAGCGGGTCGCCATGCAACGCGCTGAAGGCTGGGGGCTGATCGCGGCCAGACCGCTGGCGCTCCTGTCGGCCCTCACGCGCCCAGCGGTATGGATGCTGTCGCACTCGACCGATCTCGCCGTGCGCCTGATGGGAGGGGACCCCGAACGCCAGCGCGAGGAGGTCAGCGAGGAGGAATTGAGGGACCTCGTCGGCACCCACCGCGCCATCAGCCCCGAGCAGCGCGCCATCCTCTCGGGCGCCTTCGAGATAACCGAACGGACGCTCGCCCAGGTGCTGCGCGCCCGTCGCGATGTGGTGGTGCTGACTGCGGCGTCCAGGTCGGCAGACGCCCTCGAGGTCCTCGTGGCCAGCGGGCACTCCCGGGCGCCGGTGGCCGAGGGTGGCGACCTTGACAACGTCGTCGGAGTCGTACACCTGCGTGACCTCATCGGCGCCGGTACTGCGCCGGTGCGCGAGCGGGCCTCCCCGGCGGTGTTCATCCCGGAGTCGGTCAGGGTGCTCCATGCGTTGCGGGAGATGCAGGAGGCGCGCCAGCAGCTCGCCATCGTCGTCGACGAGCATGGGGGTGGCGCGGGCATCGTGACGGTCGAAGACCTGCTCGAAGAGCTTGTTGGCGAAATCTACGACGAGACCGACCGCGACGTGGCTGGTGTCGAGCACGAGGCTGATGGTTCGCTGCTGATCGCCGGCAGCTTCCCTGTCCACGACCTCGCCGACCTCGGCATCGAGGTGCCCGAAGGGGACTACGCGACCGTCGCCGGGATGGTGCTCGCCGCCCTCGGCTACATTCCCGACCGGCCCGGCGATGCGGTGGCCCTCGACGGATGGACGGCCACTGTCCTGGCCGTCGACCACCACGCGATCACCCGCATCCGTCTGAGCCGGGGTGCGAACAAGAAGCCGTCTGCCGAGGAATACGGGGCCCAGCTGTAGAGAGCGCCCAGCCCGTCCTTGCGCAGGTCGACGTCCACACAGGGGCACCGCTGCGATTGGACTCGAGTTTCAGGTCCCCTATCGTCTCAACGACGGCCCCGAGGTTTGGCAGCGCGTTACGGCGGTCGAGGTCGCCGGTAAGCGACAAACCGTCGCTCGTCAACCGAGCATAGGTACCCCGTGACCCACGAGCGCCCAGGTTTCGCGCATACATTGCCTCCGGCCGACGCGGTCCACTCCAGAACCGGCACGCACTGGACATCGCCATCGACGACGTCGGTGAGCAAGACATCCGGTCGAGGATCCCAATCTCCCGATTTGAAGGGATCGCGCAACAGCAGGAGCACCCCCGGGAGGAGATCCTCGACGGTGTCCTTGATGGCGAAACCCTTAGCGTTCGACACCATGCCGAGGATGGCCGGTGACCCCCTCCAACTCAAGGATCTCGTTCCGCTCACCCCAGCCGGCGCTGTCAGGAGGAGCGGGTTACGCTCCGGAACTTTTGCCACCCGAGCCACGCGGCGACGGCCAGGAGCACGATACCGATGAGAAGTGCCCACGCGATTCCCTCAAGGACAGCGCCGACGCCGAAAATCAGCGCCAGGAGGACCAGAATGACGAGCAAGACGGTCATGCCTGATCAACTACCCCATGGATGGTTATGGACACCGCCGGAGGTAACAGTCTCGTCACAGATTCGCTCATGAGGCAGCTGGCCGTTCGGCGAAGCCACAGAAGGGAGCGACGTCGGGCAACAGTGGCCAGGGAAACCGTGTCGGTGACGGAACCCTTGCGCTGCACACGCAGCGTTTTCTGCTGATCGACTGTCTCCGCTGTCGTGCCGCAACCGCCGCGCCAAGCCAGTCGCTCATGCTGGACGACGTGAGCGCAAACCCGTGGCCCACATCACGCAGCCCCGGATTGAGCGGCTCGTCGTGGTGCCTCCGGAGGCGCCCAGGTGCCCCCTGTCGAGCGCATCAGTCTGCGGCCGCGCGAACTTGTCCGTCGCCTTCGAGCGGTTCACCGAGTGCTGACGGAGACGCCCGGTGGATGAAGCGGCAACTGGCAAGCAGGAGCTGGGTCGTTCAGATGGACGGGTCGGCTGGAATTACGCGAGAGGCGGCCCGCAACCAGGGTGCCTGCTGCGCGAGCACCACCAAGGTACGTGCGGCCCGATCACGAGCACCCTGGACGTGGTCACGACGCCGAAGGACGCAGGGACATCCGGGCCATGACCGCGTCGAGCACCGCACGGTTGTGCAGGTAGTCCAGTTCGGCAACCTCGTGGGTGCGAGCCACGAGGATGGCCCCGCCGAGGTCGACGACGTAGGTGGTGACCCGGGCGCCCTCGGGGCCGCGGATCCCGGTCTGGGTGAGCCGGTACTCGTGGCGGAGGGCGCGCTGACCGTCGACGCTGAGGGTCTCCTCTTCCAGCAGCTCTGCGTCGGGGGACGGGCCGTCGATGTCGTCGAAGTCCACCTCGTCGATGTGCACGAGGAAGCCGTAGGCGGTGAGCTCGTGGGCCCGGGGCGGTTCGGCGTCGTCGGGATCGAAGATCCGGCATGGCGGCACCGTGCCGGTGTCGGTAACGGTCTCGTCGTTGGCGACCCAGCCCGCAGGATACGGCACCGTGACCTCCCACCCGGCTTCGGTGAAGGCGCACTCGTTCGCCAGCTCGATGGCCCCGCTGTCCGGTGCATCCTCGGCGACGAGGTCGACGACGAGGCGCAAAGGGTCGTCGAGGGTCGTGACTCCGAAGGGGACGCGCTGCGAAGCGCCCACCACCCACGCCAGTTGACCTTCGAAGTCGCCGATCCGGACCACCTCACCGACGAGCTCGGTGCCCTCGGGGGATAGCCGCCGGGGTCCGGTGTAGATCTCCCGGGCGTCGTCGCTCAGCGGATCGAACCCGGCCGCCGGCGAGGCCCGGATCTCCAGGAACGCGCTGCCTTCGACGTCGACCTCGTGTCCGCTGAAGTCCTGACGCACGGGCGGGTCGATGTAGCCGACCCGGTAGCTGGGCGCGGTGCCGTCCTCGAATTCCAGCACGACGCGGTCGAACCCGTCATACCCGGCGGCGCGCACATCGACGAGCAGGGCCGGCTCGCCACCGCCCCGCGGGAACCCACCCGCCTCCACGGTCGCCATCGAGGGCGATCCGATCGGTGCCGCCGAATCGCGGTCGGTGCCGTCCGGCTCGGTCGTCGAGGACGAAGCGGTGGTGGTATCGGGGGCGCTCGCGTCGCCGGGACCGTCGTCGCCACCGCACGCAGCGAGGAGCGTGGCCACCACGAGAGCGGTGCTGAACAGCAGTTTGTGCATGATTCCTTTTCCGCCTGCCCGGCTGG
Organism: uncultured Acidimicrobiales bacterium; assembly: GCA_964479465.1. Classification (GTDB taxonomy): domain Bacteria; phylum Actinomycetota; class Acidimicrobiia; order Acidimicrobiales; family AC-14; genus CADCTB01. The sequence goes on along the minus strand of CAYZMG010000079.1, from coordinate 14,485 downwards.
CACGCCCGGCTAACCGCCCCTTCGGCGGGCGTGACAAGCCCGTGACAATGTGGGGATCAGGGGGGAACAGCACGTCCGCGCAAACTCCGCACTTCGAAAGGTTCCGTTTCCCCGAGCTGCCGGCGGAGTCCCGCGACGTTGAGGGTCACCAGGTCGCCGCCAGATAGCCACCGTCGGCGAGCACGCCGCTGTCCGCACCGTCGAGTTCCCAGCGCACGGAGCCGTCGGCGAGCACGTAGAGGAGATACGTGCCCGATCTGTCGTGGTGCTGAGACAGGACGGCGCCGGATCGATCGAAGCGCTCGCGCACCTCACCGCTGCCCGGGTCGACGACGACGGCTCGCGCCGGTCCCTCTGGGGAATTAGGGACCTGCAGTTCCTGCTCGACGACGACCAGAGCACCGTCACGCCTGAACGTGGGAAGCGTCCACGAGCGGCCCCCGTTGGGCGGACCGATCGCGTACGCGTCGGCCAGACTGTCGGCCTCATTCAGGTCGAGGACGTGCAGGCGCCCGGCCTCGTCGTTGCGGTCGAACGCCACGAACGCGAGCTGTTCGCCGTCGGGCGACCACGTCATCCCATGGAGCATGGCCGGGGAATCGTCGTCACGGAACCGGACGACGCGCTCGCCGCCTAGCTCGTGCATGGTCACCCACTGGAGCTCGACGACCGCCAGCCTTTCGCCGGCGGCGTCGACGGCGGGATGGGCGCCGAACACCACCATCTCGGGCTCGCCCCCGCCGATGGGCACGCGGTGGATCACCCCTGGCGCCGGCTCGCAGCACGTCTCGTAGTAGACCTGCTGTCCGTCAGGGCTCAGCGCCACCTCTACGACCCACCGGCAGCCGGCGGCCGGTTCGCCGGCCTTGGGGCACTCGTCGGGGTGGTCGAACTCGCCGAGCACCCTGGCGTGCTCGCCACTCTCGGCATCCACCACCACCAGACGACCGTCATCGGTGATGCCGACCCACCGATCGGGACGCGGCACCAAGGTCGTGGTGGTGGTCGTCGCCGCGCTCTTGCCATCGTCGCCGCCGCAGGCTGCGAGAACGATCGCCATCACCAGCCCGAGGCCGGTGCTGGTCACCATCTGCCACGCTCGGGCTTTCGCCGTGGCCGCCATGTCGATCCGGGTCATGTCATCCGCCCTGGGTTGCGTGGCGACCTCTGTGCGTGCGATGTCGAGCGAGGCGACGCTTCGAGGGCGAAGGCGAAGCCGGGGACGTTGCTCGCCCAGTCAGGGCGACCGGCAGGACCGTCGACGCTCGGCTGGCCCGGGTCGTCGTCACCCAGACGGGCACCACCCGGGGAACCGGCCGACGCCAGAGGGGAGGTCCAGATGTCACCGGAGCGAAATGGATCGTCGAGGTGGACATCACCTTGTCACCTACCCGCCGCCCGTCCACATCCGGGTGATCGAAGGCGTCCGTTACCCGCTCGTGACGCCGTCGGGAACGTGTGTAACAGCTCGTTCACAAGCCCCGCCCCGACGGTTTGTTCGGGCCCAGTCCGGGAATGGTGCGCGCGAGGAGAGAGCCGCTGGTGCAACCGCCGGCGGCTGGCCGTGCCTCTCTGGCGCGCCGAGTGGGCCCGCGAGGTCCCGGTGCCCGGGAGCCGGCGACACGCAACCCATAGGAGGGAACATGACTTCCCACGCTTTCCGAATACGATCGCCCCTACTGACCTTGGCCTTCGCTGGCGTCGTCTCGCTGGTGGCAGCGCTGCTCCCCGGAGCATCGCCGGCCGAGGCCCGGACGGCCCAGCCGACGGGCACGACCGTGATCGCGTCTCACAGCGGCCAGGCCCTGGACGTGTCGGGCGTCTCCCAGGCCGCCGGCGCCCAGGTGATCCAGTGGTCGCCCAACGACCAGCCGAACCAGCGCTGGACGTTCGAGCCCCTCGACGACGGGACCTACCGCATCGTGGCCGGCCACAGCGGCCAGGTGCTCGACGTGGCCGGTGCCTCGCAGGCCGCCGGCGCCCGGGTCATCCAGTGGCCCTGGAACGGCGGGGCCAACCAGCGTTGGCGGGTCGAGGACGTCGAAGGACCGGGCGAGAGAATCGTCGCCGTCCACAGCGGCATGGCCCTCGATGTGGCCGCCCGCTCGCAGGACCCCGGGGCCCGGGTGATCCAGTGGCCCTGGAACGGCGGCGCCAACCAGCGCTGGCAGCGCGGCGAGGAGGGGAACGGGAACGGCGACGTGCGCCTCACCCAGCTGTGCACCCACCAGGCGCGGGGCGTGACGCTGACCGTGCAGTACCCCGAGGGCTGGCACGTCAACGATCCTTCGGTCCAGCCCTGCTCGGCGTTCGACCCCGAGCCCTTCAGCATCGAGCCGAACACGGAGTACCCCCGCGATCTGGCCGTGATCATCCGGGTCGAGCGGCTCCCCTTCGAGGAGTCCTCGAACCCGACGGGACTGCTGGTCCAGAGCGAGCGGGCCACCACCGTCGACGGCCGCCAGGCTATGCGCCAGGTCGTCGAAACCACCGGTGAGGGCCTCGGCCCGGCCGGCGTGGAGTCGACCCGCTTCGTCATCGACGCGGGCACGGACCGCTCAGTCCTGATGACCAGCTACGACGTGGAGGGCAACGATCACGGCCACAACGTCGAGGTCCTCGACGCCATGGCCGACGCCCTGGCCGTCCAGCCCGTGGACGACGGGAACGGTGACGGCGGCCTCGACGGCGACGACGTCTTGGCGCCCGGCATCGACGCCGGCAACGAGGTGGCCGACGGCGCCGCGCCGGCGGTCTCGGTCACCGACGTGCGCCTCGGTCGGCACAACGGCTTCGACCGCATGGTGTTCGACATCGGCGGTCAGGGCCAGGCCGGCTGGAACATCCGCTACGTCGACGAGGCCCGGGCTGCCGGCTCAGGCCAGCCCATCGACGTCGACGGGGACGCCATCCTCCAGGTGAACCTGACGAACATCGCCCTGCCGCCGGACGCTCCTGCCGGCGTAGAGCCTTGGGACGGGCCCGACCGCCTGGCCCTGCCCGGCACGGGGCCGACCGTCGAGGTCGTCGAAGACATCGTGTTCGAGGGTGTCCACACCTTCTTCGTCGGGGTCACCGACCGGCTGCCGTTCCAGGTCAACCGGCTCGACTCGTCCCAGCGGGTCGTGATCGACGTGGCCGCCTCGTAAACGCACCGTTCGGCAGGGTCATCGAGCAGGGGGCCCGGCGACAAAGACGTCGCCGACCCCTGGCGTGCTGGGTATCCCTGGGCGGGTACCTGCCTCGTCTCGGACCTGGACGGACACTACTGAAATCAGATGGATCGCTGTCGGACTGTCATCTCGCGGTATCAGGCTCCGTCACGCCTCGAACGTACATCGGGCGCATGAAGCACTCGTGTGACGCCCGACCCCTTAACAATGCTCTCTGAGCCGGCGTGCGCCCCTGATCGCCGGGTCGGTGTGGGCACCCACAAGGTTCGCATGACCCAGCCGCAGCCTTGAGGGGGACTGAATCCGAATCGGCCCGGATCCAACCCAACGAGCCTCCATCGGGCCCAGGCCGATTCAAACCGTGCGTGTGCCTCAGGTCGTGAAGTCATATCCGTGAGAGCGAGGAACGCGCCACGAGGCGATCGAAGGACTGGGAGAAGACCAGATCCCTTGTCTGGTAGGCCGCTGGGCCGACGAGCTCTCGCTTGGCGCACTGTCGCCTCCGCCAAGCCTTCAGCACGGCGATCGTGCGCTCGTTCAGAGTGATCGAGCGTCGCCCGGCGTCGGTCTTGACGTCATGAGCTTGTAGGCGACGAGGATCACCGCCTGGCGTACGGCGCCTTCGCCGGTCGAGGTCGACCTCGCTCCATCGAAGGCCGAGCACCTCACCGCGGCGCATGCCGGTTTGGAGGATCACGAGCCATGCCGCGTGGTTCCGATTGTCAGCGGCCAGGTCCAGGAACAGTTGGAGCTCGTCAGGGGTCCAAATTTTGGTCTCCTGCCGCTTCACGGCCGAGCGAAGCTTGGGTGCGTGGGCCCGACTTGCGGGCGAGGAAGGCGTAGCCGTGCACGTCGAAGGCCCGGGCGCTGCCTTCTCCCCCCGCGCCAGCGAACGTGTCCACCGGCTCCCCTACGGCGACCGGGTCGAAGCCGCTCTGTTCGAGCATCTGTAGCCAGCCCTCACGGGGCAGTCCGCCGGCAATTCAGCCGGTCCACAGATCGATGTCGCGGAGGGCCTCGGGGGGCACGGGGCGTCCGGTGGCGATGTCGGCGAACTGCAGCCAGCCTCCGGGCCGCAGCACGCGGTGCAACTCGGCGAACACGGCCCGCTTGTCAGGGCAGAGGTTGATCACGCCGTTCGAGATCACCACGTCGGCCCAGCCCTCTGGCACAGGGAGCTCCTCGGCGAAACCTTGGCGGAACTCGACGTGCGTCATGCCCATCTCGCCCGCCGTCCGCCGGGACCTCTCCAGCATCTCGGCCGTCATGTCGACCCCGACGACAGCACCCTGGGGGCCAACCTGGCCGGCCCCGAAGAAGGTGTCGAAGCCGGCGCCCGAACCCACGTCGATCACGCGCTCGCCCCGCTCGAGGCGGCGGAGCGAGAACGGGTTGCCGACGCCGGCGAAGGACTCGACGGCGCTGTCCGGCAGCCGGTCGACCGCGGCCGCCTCGTAGCCTAGGAGGGCGGCCAGCGGGCGCCCGGTGTGGAAGTGGAACGTCGCATCCGGGCGGGTGGCCACCTCCCGGTACTTGTCCTTGACCCGCTCCCGCAGAGTGGCGCGGTCCACCATGGCCTGGTCGACGGTCATGCGATCTCCAGCGACGTCGTGACCGGCACCGGGTTGGCGACGATGTCGCGCACGGGCGAGGTGGCCTGCACGTACTCACACAGCTCCGTCAGCTCGGAGGGCGTGGCGTTCGGGCTCGACACGGTGCCCTTCACGCGGATCTGGGTGAAACCTGGCCGTGGACCGTCCTGACCCAGGAAGTTGCGGACGTCGATGTCGCCTTCGACCTCGTAGTCCATTCGCGTGATCTCGATACCGCGGGCGGCGGCATTGGCCACGTAGCCGACGGCGTAGCAGAAGCCCAGGGCCTGGAGCACGAGCTCGACGGCGTTCGGACCCCGGTTGCCTCCCAGCAGGACAGGGGGCTCGTCGCCGTCGAGGAGGAACGGCCCCGTGCGGGTGCCGTCCTCGCTCCCAGCGTGGGTGAAGCCGTTGATCGTGCCGACGTTGTACGTGCCCTCCTTCCACGTGCTGGCGGCCCGGAACGTGAACGTGCCCAGCGCGTCGTCGGCCTGGGTCGCCTCGATCGTCTCCAGCAACTGGGTCACGTTGATCCCGTTGCGCAGGATGGTCTCGGTCTGGGCCATGCCCTCATCTCCTTCCGGTAGGGGGTGTCTCGCCTACCTACGGAGACGACGCGCCTCTCCGTCCTATTGCGTCGTGGCCGCGGTCAGCGGCACGCTCGCACGATGATCGCCGTGGCCACCGAATCGTGGCGCTCCCGCGGGATGAGCCGTCGCATGAGGTCGAGCAGGTCCTCGGTGAAGAGAGGGTAGAGGGCGAGCTGATCCATGCCGACCGCCTCTCTGCGGACGATCTCCACGTCGCGGAACCCTGCCCGGTACAGCTTCTCGACGAAGTCACGCTCCGCCAGTGCACCGGCCACTCAACCGGCCCACGCCGCCGGATGGGTACGTACCTCCGGTGGGAGATCCTCCTCCTCCACCGTCAGGTCCGAGGCACAGAACACTCCGCCCTCCCGTAGCACCCGCCCGCACTCAGCGAAGACGCGCGCCTTGCGCGGCGAGAGGTTGACCGCGCCGTTGGAGATGATCCGGTCCACGGCGCCGGCCGTGAGCGGGATGCACTCCATCTCCGCCTCGATGGGCGCCACGTTGTCCAGCCCTGCGTCGGCCGCGGCACGGGCGGTGCGGCGGAGCATCTCGGGCAGGAAGTCGAGGGCGTAGACCCTGCCGGAGCCACCGGCGCGCCGGGCGGCGAGGATGGCGTCGATGCCCGCGCCGCATCCAAGGTCGAGCACGCGGTCGCCGGGCCGGATGCCGGCGTCGTCGACGTGGTTGCCCACACCGAAGGAGAACGCGGCGGCGAGCGCCGGCACCTGAGAAAGCTCCTCGGAGCTGTACAGCCGCTGGGCGACCAGCCCTCGCGTCGACGTCACCCGTTCATAGGCATCGCGGACTTGGCTGCGAGTCTCGTTCGCGTACAGGAGGTCTCTCGCGGTCATAGGCTGTCCTCCAGGTTCTCCAGGGTGGCGAGCAGCCGGGCGTGAACGTCCGGGGGAATGTCGGCAGCGGCGTGGGAGCCGAGGAAGCGACGCAGCTCCTCGGCGAACTCCAGCTCGCCGCAGCACCGGCGGCAGAACCGGAGGTGCTCCTCGATCGCCTGGCGGTCGAGGACGCCGACGCTGCCGTCGAGGAACTCCCAGAGCTGTCTGACGGCCTGGCTGCAGGTGATCATCGCACCGGTTCCTTAAGCAGGCCGGTGGTCTCGGCGTGCTCCCACAGCCGCCTCTCGAAGAGCTTGCGGCCGCGGTGCAGGCGGGCCAGGACCGTCCCCAACGGGCAGTCGAGCATGCCAGCCACCTCCTTGGTGGGGAATCCTTCCATGTGCACGAGCACGAGCGGCGTCCGGTAGATCACCGGCATCGACCACAACACCTCGTGCACGTCCTCTCGGGAAAGCTGGGCGAGGAAGTCCACATGCAGCGAGTCGGAGTACGGGAACGGATCCTCGTCGGCGATCTTGCGGAAAAGGGAGAAGCGGTCGAGCTGTTCCAGGTCGTGCGGTTCCTCCGGGTCACGCGACTGGCTCCGGCCCCGGTCGCGGCAGCAGTTGAGAAGGATTGCAACCAGCCACGACCGGCTCGCGCTCTGGTCCCGCAGCCTGGGGAAGGCGCGGTACGCCTTGAGCAGGCAGTCCTGCACGGCGTCCTCCGCGTCGTCGGCCACGAGACGGCGCGCGAGGGAGTACAGGAGCGCCAGCTGTGGCGCGACCAGATCGTGGAAGCGCCGTTGGGTAGCCCTTGCCGGGTCGACATTTGGTTTGGTCATGAGAGGTCCGCTGCTCTGGAGACGCCGCGAAGGCTTCCTTTATTGCATCACCCTCGCACGTCCTTGGCAGGTCGGGCGTCGACCTCGCAAATCCACCGGGCGAAGCTCCAGCGACGGCACCGACGGCGGCTGCGGCGCGGGCGGGCCAGCGGCGTAGAGCGTCACCGAAGTAGAGCGGAGTTCCCCACAGGCCGTTCTGGACACGCTGCTCCAAGAACTCGCGATCAGTGACGTCCTCGATTACGACGCGGACGAACTCAACGTCGTGGGGAACCTGATCGTCAGCCGGCTCGTCGTCAACGGCCCCAACGGGCCGCAGTCCGATGACCGTTCGGACGCCGTACGCTCGCAGCTGCTGCCAGCCTCGCGGCGACAGGCGAGCTGGGTTGTCCGATCGCACGACCGAGCCGAACCTGGTGCGGCGGCCGTGGTGGGTCGAGTAGCCGCCGAGGTCGCGGACATTGACGCATCCATCCCATCGCAGCATGCGACCCGGTGCAGACACTCGCGAGGTTCTACGCGTCGCAGCAGGCGCGCGGGGGAGAGCCTGCGGCTAGCGGAATCTAGGGCTGAGGACGGGCTGGCTGCGATGGCGCTCCTCCGGAAACGAATGGGGGTAACGGGATCGGACGGCGACGTCACGATCGGATCGAGACGGACGGGCAAACCTAGGCCACGGTCATCGTCCTCCGTGACCGTCCTGAGGCGCCACCGTGGGTGAGAGGCGTGCGATACCCCCGTGAAGGAAGGTATGGCCGTCGACCGGCCAGGGCTGGCTACTGGTATCCCCTAACGGCGACGGAACAGGAGGACTGCTGCGTCCCACAACGCCGGTTGGGCGACGCGCTTACGCGGCGCCAAGGACGACGGCGACTTCCGCCTCCCCGTCGTGGGTCACGTCCGTGTCGCCGTTGACGACGTAGGTGGCGCGACCTCGGGCGTCGTCGCGCTCGAAGAACTCGTCCTCGAGGCGCATCCAGTTCTGCCAGACCGGTCGCATTGACTCGCCGTCGCGCCCGACACCTCGCGCCAGTCGAACGTCGGGAGACGCTTCCACCCAGAAGGACATGCTGAGCCGTTGTGCGATCGAGGCGCGGGACGCGGTCACACCCTCGACGATGATCGTTTCCGCTGGGCCGAGATCGCGCCAGCCACCCAGACTCGCGCCGAGTGGGTCCGTCTCCCAGTCCCGAATGCGAAAGCGGGCGCGCTCGCCCGCAAGCAACGGAGCAATGGCTTCCTTCTCCACTCGGAACCACCAGTCGTACAGGTCGCTCCAGTTGATGAAGTCGTCGATCTCGATCACCGCCACGGACGGCAAGAAGCGCCGTAGCCGTGAAGCGAAGGTCGTCTTGCCCGAACCACCCCGTCCATCCACTGCGACCAGTCGGGGCCGCTCGGCGGCGAGGACCTCCTGCGCGAGCGACCGGAACGAAACAATCACCGGCCGCTGCTCGTTCACGCCCGCCATGATGCCGCGCCCGGCCCTGTCCTCGATTGCCGGTGCAGCCGCGTGACCCAAGTCGTCTGGCGTGCGTGGCCGTGGTGACGACCACACCAAGGTCCTGTCCACTCACATCACTGATCCGCCGTGACGAGCCCACCCGCACGCGCCCATCACGTGTTTCGCCGGACGGAGGCAAATACGCAGGATCAGAGTGCACCTGGGCGCCTGAGGCTCCTGCTGAGCATGAGAGCGTCGAGGTCGAGCGTCGAGTCGTCCGGTGGCGCGCCCTGCGGCATCAAGTTCGAGAGCACCCATTCGGGGACGACGTCGAGATCGAAGACCGCGATTCCGTAGCGCCCGTACAGGGCGGCCACCGCCTCGGCGTGTGCCTCTGCATCGGGCCACGCCGACGAGGATGCCGCGAGCCGAAGTATCTGAATTCGCTCGGCGCGCACGCCGCGCATATCGACGAACAGGCGGCCCGTGCAGGCAACCTCGGCATACATGGGGGGATCGTGGTCGTGTGCACTGTCGAGCAGGTATCCCGCCAGCGAGTCGAGGGTCCCCTCTATCGCCGCATACAGCCCGCACCGACAGCCGGCCGCGGGTGCGGGATGGTCCTGCTCGTAGCACGTCGCCACGATCTCCCTCGACGGAAACTCTTCGAAGTCGGGGTTGTGGATGAGCGGAGCGGCGAGCACGGGGCCGTTCGCAGCGCGCCTCACTCGAAAGAGCCGCCACCCGACCACCGCCGGCCCGTCGGAACAGTCCACCTCCCGCTCCTCCATTGAGTGAGCATCGCGCGGTCCGTTTGGGCGCGGGGTAGCAGTGGAGTCCGAAGACTCTGCGCACGGAGCGGCATCCCCTAACGGCGGCGTTGCCGCCGCCGTTCGACTGCCCCTGACCGCCGGCTGAGGGCATGGCACCTACTAGTTGAGCGCCGCGAGGTGGCGCAGATGTCCCTCATCTTCCGAGGTTGTCCCGCTCGTCGTAGAACTTGAGGTGGTGGTCCCCCGCCTGATCCCTGCCTGATGGTAGGGAGTCGGGCGTTCGCCAAGAACACCGACAGCAAGGGGACCACCAGTGAAGAAGGACTATCAGACCCAGGCCGCGCCAACGGCGACCGAGCAGCTCGTCATGCCCGACACCGTCACCCTGGCCATGGCCGATCTGGCCGAGACGGTGAGGGAGGGCCTGCTCGCACTCGCCGTCGGAGCGGGGTTCGGCGTCATGGAGGTGATGATGCAGGAGAGCGTCACCGACCTCTGCGGGCCGAAGGGTGTGCACGATCCTGACCGCGTCGCCGTTCGCCATGGCAGCGAGGACGGCTCGGTGACCCTCGGAGGCCGCCGGGTGCCCGTTCGGCGTCCCCGGGTGCGCAGCGCCGACGGGGCCACCGAGGTGGCCGTGCCGGCGTATGACCTGTTCTCCTCGCCTGAGCTGCTGGGGGCGATGGCCCTGCAGCGGATGATGGCCAAGCTCTCCACCCGGCGGTACTCGGCCGGCCTGGAGCCGGTCGGCTCGGCGGTCGAGGCAGTGGCCCGGTCCACCTCGAAGTCAGCCGTCAGCCGGCGGTTCGTGGCCGCCACCGAGACGGCGTTGGCCGAACTGCTGGCCGCCGACCTGTCGGGCCTGGACCTGGTGGCGCTGATGATCGACGGCGTGCACTTCGCCGACCACCTCTGCGTGGTGGCGCTCGGCATCGGCGTCGACGGGACCAAGCACCCCCTGGGCGTGGTGGAGGGCGACACCGAGAACACCACGGTGGTCAAGGACCTGCTGGTCGGACTGCGCGACCGGGGCCTCGACACCACCCGGCCAATCCTGTACGTGCTCGACGGGGCCAAGGCGCTGGTGGCCGCGGTGAAGGCGGTGTTCGACCACCCCGTCGTGCATCGGTGCCAACTCCACAAGATCAGAAATGTCGAGTCGAAGCTGCCCAAAGCGCTGGCCTCGACTGTGGCCAAGAAGATGCGCGCCGCCTACCACGACCCCGACGCCCTGGCCGCCGAGGCCACTCTCGAAGCCCTGGCCCGGGACCTGGAGAAGCGCCACCCAGGTGCGGCCGGCAGCCTGCGCGAAGGGCTCTTCGCGACCCTCACCGTCACCCGCCTGGGAGTGCCGCCCACGCTGGCCAGGACGCTGCGCTCGACCAATGCCGTCGAGTCGATGATCGAGATCTGCCGGGACCACTCAACGAACGTGAAGCGCTGGCGGGACGGCCAGATGGCCCTGCGGTGGTGTGCGGCGGGGATGATCGAAGCGGCCAAGCAGTTCCGTCGGGTGAACGGCTTCCTTCACCTACCTGCTCTTCGTGCCGCCCTGGAAGCTCACGTGAAAGGAGCCGTCTCACCCCGATGCGATGATGGGGAAGTAGCCGCCTGAATAAGTGGGGCCGCCACCGAAGATCTAGGGGCTTCGGGACATCCTCCATCTTCCGGCAGAAGCGCATTGAGCCGTTCCAGCGCAAGGGACGAACCCGTGATGAGCGTGGGAGGCCGCTTCGTCGTGTCGAGGGCCATCAAGCCGAGCGGCAGCGGCTTCCCGGCAGCAACCGCCTTGCGGAGGAACCTCGGCAAGGTAGGAACGGAGCGCCGTGACCTAACCGTGACCTAACGGGTGGTCACGGAGCGGCATTCGGCGGCACCGGGTGACACGGCAAGAACGCTCTGACCAGCAGGTTTATACGTTGCCGCAGGTCACGAAGTGGCTGAGTTCATTCTTTGCAAGCAGAAGGCCGTGGGTTCGAGTCCCACCGTCTCCACGACGAGAACGAGCTGATCAGGGGCTATCTCGGCCCCCCACGTGATGGTCTGTCCTACGAACTTGAGTCCGCATGGGGTCCGCATGGGGTCCGCATTCGTTTGACCCCCTGCCGATCCGCGGAAGGGTCAAAGTCGTGCAGGGCCCGGTTATCGGCCCTGTCCGGGTCCTGAGCATTTCTTCAGGCACTCGGATGCGGCGGTGAGCCGGAATGCGGTGCCGGCCTCGGCTCCTGGCCGGGACGAGAATGGCCGAAGGTTGGGCTCGGCCGTGATGATCGTCGCCATCACGAGCAGCCGTCGCCGACTGAACCCAGTGCCCGCATGACGGGTTGCCCTTGAGGGGAGGTCGACCGGCGGGGCTCCCGGGCGGCCGGCCCGCGCCAGGCTCAGCTCACGACGCATCCTCCGGTGCTACGACCGCGTACGTCCACACTCCGGCGCCAGCTTCCACGTCGACGCCGAGCACCCGGCCGGTTGCGAACGCCTTCTCAACCTTCTTGCGAGCGGAATCCTCGTCGAAGGCCTGGACGGTCAGTTTGGCCTCGATCTCGACGACGAATGGCCGCTTGTGCTTTGGCATGGCTCAGGTATACAGGTCGGACACGACTGGCGCGGGCCCGGCTCCTCGGCCCCTACGTCGAGATCGTCCTCGCCGCCGGCGACGTCGACGCGGCCCAGCCGGCGGCTGATGCGCTGAAGGCGATCGCCGCCGAGCTGCGCCAGTCCTACATGGACGCCGTGGCCGCTCACGCCACCGGCATGGCTCTCCTCGCCGCCGGCGACCCCAGCGGCGCCCTGGTCGCCCTGCGGCGGGCGTGGGCCGGGTGGCACCGGCTGGAGGCGCCGTACGAGGCGGCCCGGTCGCGCGTGCGGATCGCGCTGGCCTGTCGGGCCCTGGGCGACGCCGACAGCGCCGACATGGAGCTCGACGCCGCCAGAACGGCCTTCGAGACGCTGGGCGCCATCCCCGACGCCGCAGCCGTCGCCGCTCTGGCCCCCGGCGCCGAGCGCCTGCCGGGCGGAGAACTCGAGGTGCTGGCCCTCGTGGCCAAGGGCAGCACGAACCGACAGATCGCCGATCGCCTGGTTATCAGCGAGAAGACGGTGGCCAACCACCTCGGCCACATCTTCACCAAGCTGGGCCTGTCGTCCCGGTCGGCTGCCACCGCCTACGCCTTCGAGCACGACCTGACGTGAAACAGCCCTGCGCTGGCAACACGCACCCTCCCGACGCGGCCACCGGCGTATGGAGGCACTCGGTTGCGGCAGGCGTCTTCGTCGTGGGGGGCGCCTCCGGCCAGGGCTGCTCTGTCCAACCGGTCCCAAGGCCCCAACCGCCGGCAGGCCGGAGAGAAGGCGCGCACATCGATCCGGTCAAGCAGGAACGCGGCCGAACGGATTGCGGCGTGAGTGGAGTGGCCTCATCCTGATGATCGTCGGGGGAAGGCGAAGACCTCGCGGTTGAACTGGGCGGCCCCTTCCATGTTGCATAGGTGACCGACCCCGGGGACTATGGCGAGGGTCGATCCCGGTATTCGGGCGTGGAGCTCCTCGCCGATGCTCACTGGGAAACGCTTGTCCATCTCGCCGTACAACAGGGTTGGCACCATGATCCTTGGAAGGACGTCCCTCAAGTCAGCCTCGGCCATGGCGCGCAGGCCAGTGACGTTCGCTGCGGGATGGACACCGCACATGAGTTCCATGGCCTCGTCGAGCATCTCCTGTGGCGCCGCCTCGGTAAGCATCCCACCACCATCACAGGGGACGTCGGGACGTTCCCGACGCGACCCAGACCGGCTTCGGCTCCGTCACGCTGACCGGTGCGAATCACCGGGGTGACGCAGCGAGCCAGGGGGCCAAGAACGACCTGGTCGTCGCCTACAACGATGCAGCCGGGCGTCGCCCGGTCACGAACGTGGCCGTCGAGTTGGGCGGCACGACCCTCCTGGCCGGCGTCTACACCTCGCCCACGCTCGGGCACACGGGCACGCTGACCCTCGACGCGCAGGGCCGGAGCGACGCCCAGTTCATCTTCCTGGCCGGGTCGACCCTCATCGCCGAGTCGAACAGTCGGGTTCTGCTGCTCAATGGAGCCGACCCCTGCCGTGTCGTCTGGCAGGTCGGCAGCTCGGCCACGTTCAAGACCGGAACGAGCTTCGTGGCCGACGTCCTGGCATACACGTCGATCACTGCGCAGACCAGGGCCACCTTCAGGGGCCGGTTGCTCCCCCGCAATGGCGCCGTCACCCTGGACACCAACACCATCACCCGGTCGGATTGCTCGCGCCCGGGGGCGGGACGACCGTGACCTCGGTCGCAGGGACTCCGAGCGTGGGAACGACGGGAGGGGCGACGACCGTGGGGACGAGCGGAACACTGTCGCAGACGACCGGCTCCACGGGAACGAACCCGTCCGTCCCTCCTGGCTCATCCGGATCCGGGCCTCTCTCACCGCTCGTCCCGCGGTCGGCGATACCCCCACCCCGCACCGCCTCCGGTCCTCCCTCCCTGGCCCGTACCGGCGCGGACATCCTGGCGATGCTGGCGGGTGGTCTCATGCTGACGGCCCTGGGCGCTACGACCCTTGCCGCCGGGCGACGAAGTCGCCTGGCGGACGTATCTTCTCGATGAGCCTCCGGGTACCGCCGGAGCGCTTCGTTCGGCAGCCCCGCCCGCCGCCTGCTGTGTTGCCCACCGGCCGGCGATTGCGCTGCCGGTTCCGCCGGTCCTAATGGGCGCACGCCACGGCGGCTTCGGCGCGACGACTTCGCCGTCGATCACGTGACCGGACACCGTCACCTGCCCGGCCGGCGCCGCGGTCACCTTCGGGCGTCCTGACTTACTTACTCCCGGTCAGCCCTCGGGACGACCGGAGTCGACGGAGCGTCGGCTGCTTCGGATTGGACCGGTGTTCGTCGCCCTCCAATGCACCGGACCAGAGCGGCGCCGACTTCGTCGATCGTAAACGGCTTGGCGAGGTAGTCGTCCATCCCTACGGCCAGGCAGCGCTCGCGCTCGCCTTCTGTGACATTGGCCGTTACGGCGATGATTGGGGTGCTGCCGTCTGCACCCGCCCGCCGTCGGATCGAGGCTGTGGCCTCGTAGCCGTCCATCTCGGGCATCATGCAGTCCATCAGGATCACGGCATAGGTGGTTCGCTCGAGCGCGTCCAACGCCTCGAGCCCGTTGGCCGCCACGTCGACTCGGTAGCCGAGCATGCGCAGCATGGCCACGGCCA
>CAYZMG010000078.1:0-18493 GCA_964479465.1 uncultured Acidimicrobiales bacterium | reverse complement strand
AGGCCTCGCCCGAGTGGATCGGCCCGCAGCCGGTCAGGTCTTCCTTACCAATCTCATGCTCGCAACGCTACGCAGCGGGTGTGACAACTCAGACGGCGTGGGCGGTACTCGTCACCAGCGCGTACAGCCCGACGTGCCCTCGTGCGTCGGACCCGTATCACGTCCTCGGCGTCAGGTCGCATGCGATCCTCTCCGCCCGCATGCGCGAACAAGGGCCGATCCCGCGACACGCAGGGCGGGACCGACACGCAGCCGGATCGTCCACCGGAGCGCCTTAGGAGCTTCATCGCCCAGGGCCCGCCTGCATCGACCGCCTGAGCGGCGTCGACCGCAAGACGGTCCGCCGCTACGTCGAGGCCGCCGTCGCCGGCGGGCTCCTTCCTCCGTGGTCGGCCGTGGTCGCCGGGCCATACTCGGGCCGGGCGCCGGCGCCGACCAGGGGACCTGGCCCTCATCTCGGGATAGAGGGCCGCCTGCCCGAGGTGGGGCGAAGTCACCATGGAAACGGCCGCCGCCGAGGGCGAGGATGAACGGCAGCAGGAGCGGACTGTGGCACGTCGGACAGGAGCGGAGTCCATGGCGATGAACCTTCGAAGCAACATGCCGTTGTGGGTACGAGTGATGCGCACGGTCGGCCTCACCGCCTTTGTCGTCCCCATGCTCGTGTTCGCGGCGCTGCTCACCAACGTGGGCGGCTACCCGGGGCGGCTGGGCATGGACGTCGATGCTCTTCGGCGTCACTGTGGCCGTGGCGGCATGGTTCGGATGGTGCGAGGGAGCGGGGCGTCCGGCGGTGGTCGCGGTGGTTGGCGTCGCCGGCGTGATCTTCGGCCTCCTCCTCGCCCAGGGCTCGGCGTACAGCGCCCCTCGGCTCAAGGCGGAAATGGACCTCATCAAGGCTCCCGAGGGTTTCATCAAGGTCGGCGATGGGCGGACCGGCTATGGCGGCTGCATCGGAGGCTGCCCAGCGGTGGACCGCAGCTGGCTGGTGGCCGGGACGCTGGAGTCCGCCCAGCAACGCATCACCGCCGCTCTGGCCGCTGGCGGCGTCGAGCTGGACCCTTGGGAGCACCGAGACCAGTACGGCGGCTACAGCGACGAGCGTGCCAGGGGCCACCGGGACAGGCTGCGAGTCACCGTCATCGCAAGGACGCCCGAGTCGGGCGGCAACCCTGTGGTGCCGGAGAATCGCGTGCTGGTTACCGTCACCATGACCTCCGCCAGCGGCTGACCCAGCTCGCCCTCGCCGCTGGGCCGTTCGTCGCAAGCCGCAACGCGAGTCCGCCGCTCAACTTTGGGACCTGCCACCATCTGATCCGGTGTCAAGGGTCGCCGCCTTATCTCGCCCACGGCGAATGCGCTCGACATCATCGTTGTGCACCGTTGTTGCTCGCCAGCCTCCGCTGTGGTGTGCCTCTGCGTTGACGCATTGTGGACTGCGCCCGTTGATTCCGCCCCAAGTGGGTGACCCGTCGGCTCGGGCCGACCGGCGCTTAACTTGCTGGGCGCGGCCGACTCCGGCGGCTTTGAGCGTCCGGGATTGGACCCCGACCGCCCGCCAGGCGTCGTAGGTGAGATGCCCTTGCGTTCGCTGTACGCTGCTGCGGCTCGGATAAACTCGGCGTCGAGTTCTTCAATGTCCCCGCCGTCGCCGCTCGCTGTCGCTCTTGGGCAAGATGGAGCCGGCTCAGGGCATCAGCGTGGCGATGCGCTCGTCGATAGCGGCCAGCCGCTTCTGAATGCCCGCCGGTGTCTTACGTCCACGAAGAGACTTGATCGCCTGCAGAGCCTCCAGGTACCGGCGGACCACCCTGCCCTGATCCCGGCCGATAGCCAATGCCTCCTTGTGCGAATCGGATCGGACATCGAGCGCACTGGCTTTTCGACGACGGCGACACTCCTCTTGGGCAATTCGTTCTAGTTTCAGGTACAGCGATGTACCGAGTTTGAACCTCTTCGCAAGCACGCCCTAAAGCGCCACACTGGCGTCTGGCTACCACCAGTTACTCGGCGTCGCGGATCGCTTCCGGCACAATGCCATCGGTTGCCTCTGGAGCGTCGAACGGAGTAGACGCTCCGAGTTCACCGATGCACAGGTCACCGGTGCCCTGGAGACCAGGTCCTCCGCATTGGAGCGTGGGATACATCGCTCGACACCACTGCCACGGTTCATGCGGCATGGCCCAGAGCCAGCGCGACCAGGGCACCCCGCTGCCATGCCAGATATGCGGAAGTGCGACCGGTTCCCACATTCCGTGAACCGTGCGGAGGTTGCCCTCCCACATATAGTCGATGTGAACCGGCTTCCAGTTCCCGACGAAGTTGCGGTCGATCGTTTGACCCTTGCCTGAATACCAGAAGACGGTGGTACGCACCTCGTTCTTTGGCGTGAACCGCTCCAATACCCCGAGAACCGATCGGAGACCGAGCAGGAGCCACGGCACAAACCCGGCCGCTTCGACAGCAACGCCGCTTGCAGTCGCTGGGGGGTCGGCGCCCACCAGAAGATCTCTAGGCTCACCGCCACCTGGTGTCTTGCCATCCGGATCGTTCTGCTTTTCCTTCGGGGGCAACCTATCGATGGCATCGTTGGCCAACTTCAACCACTTCGGGTCCACCAAGTGATGGGTACCAGCGAACTGACGAATCGTCCTCGCGACCGTCGTCTGATATGAGAGTGACCACTGGTGAGCGGCTTCGGCATCCGCCACCGAACTAATAGCCTTAAACAACGCAACGTTAACGGTCTTGGAGCCGAAGCCAACGCCTGCCGCGAAGACGTTCCATTGCGGATCATCGAGGACGGATAGCGTCCTATAAAGCATTGACCAGATCGGCGCTCGTGCGACCACCCCAAGTCCATCAGTGATGTAGTCCGGATACTTAACGCTGTCTGGGACCTTGAGGCGCCCCGATCCGTCAAATGCCTCGAACGGAAAGACGTCGTAGCCTAGCCCGACGAACGAGGAGGCGATTCTGGCGTCGTATCCGCTCATGTCAGATTCGAGCGAACCATAGTCCCGAGCGTCGCCGTCGAACGGCGGACACACGGTCGCGGTAATTACCTTCAATCGTCGTCAGCATTCCACCGCCGACGTCCGGGTCGTTGACGATACCCATATGGTTGTCGCCGTACCCGAAAATGTCACCACTTCTCGGTTGGGACACGAGTCGCCCAACTCCCCGGGCCCATGACTGAATCGAGCCAACGTATCCGGGATTCGTCCAGGGCACGCGTCGATTCGAATCTGTTGCTCGGTCAAGGCACCATGACACGAAGTACGCGCACCATGGCACCGGACCGGAACTCGGCGCGAACCACCTCACATAACGCGTGAGCGGCAATCCCCTGTTCGATCCAGCCGGGTCCTCAACCACGCGCTGCCGGTATTGGCCAATTGCGAGTTGAAGCATCCCGGCGTGCATCGGCTCCAGCCCGGACGCATACAGATCGATGTCGTCGAGAGCGAAGATGGAGGCCTCGGCTTCCTCCAAGCCCAAGACGTCGGTACTCGCGAACGCCGACACATCGGGATCCGGCTGAACGATCGCGTCCGTGGTCTCCACCGTGTCCATGTGTCTCCCCGCTCGGTGTTGCCGCCTTGAGTCCGCCGAATCGTACAACGTCGGGTAAGGCGACGAGCAGGTACCTCGCTTGGACTCAGCGTGACGAGCTGCCACAAATGAGCTCACGTACGACGGAGCCCGGCGTGCACATGGTTGTCGTGGCCGGTCCACCGGTAGATCAGCTGCAGACGCGTCCGATGCGGGCGGTACGCAACCTCGCGAAACCCGAAGCTGTAGGACCCAATTCCGGAGGCGGCGGCGATCCGCCTGGCCACTCGATCCATTGCTGCCGTCGGTGACGTCCCATTCGAAAGATCGACGGCGAACGCTCTCGGGTTGTCGACGTCGTGGTCCGATCCTGGATTCTTCGGCCGTTGCTCCTTCGTCGCCATGACCCTGAGACCGCCATTCACTCCGATCCTCTTCGCGCGGAGTCCGGGAGACTCAGATCCACCCCAACCACCACCCGGTTGGAAGAACTGCGCAGGGGTGTAGAGCGTGGTCAACGCGATGAGGATCGCCTCCTCGTCGTCGCCGCTCGTCGCCTGGTCGATCTCCGCAAGCTCGTCAGCTTCAAGTGCCGACCAATCGATGCCTCCGCCTCCTTTGCCGGTAGCGCTCGCCTCTTGGCACCCTCCGGCGTCGAGGTCGTCAGGCGAAGTCTCCTCGACAAGGTCTGGATCCGTCATGTCCACCCTTCAGTAACGAGCCACGCGGGCTAATCCCACCTGGTCCCAGCGGTGAGACCTTCATCGCTTTCCAGGCGCGGCATGCTCGCGATGCCGGCCTTGCGTGAACAGCATTCCGAACAGGTGATACCCGGGCGCTCGTCACGTGCCGAAGTAGTGTGGTCGTGACAAGCCCGGTTCGAGGTCGCCGACCCAGGTCGGCGTACTGTAAGCCCTACCAGCATGACACATTCGAGACGGTCCCTGGCTAGCGTGATCACATGACAAGGGAAACCATTTCAGGCATCGAGCGCTTAGCGAAGGAGATCCCGTCGATTCGATTCGAAGGGCTTGGCGTCTGCGCCGCAATACTTCGTTGGGCAGGCGCCACTGTCTTGGTCTTCGGTCTCATTGGAACCGCTTACCTGACGGTCGATCTATTTACAGATGACACAATCGATCAAGGCTTCGCGTATGCGTTAGCAAGCTTGCTCTTAGTTCTCACTACGAGCACCGTAATGCTCGGGCTGGGGTACTTCTTCTCCATGTCGATTGCAGTCGCTGACGATATCCATTACGCGCTTGAAGTGTATCTGTACGACGACGATGGAGACGACTGAGTCACCATTCAGATGTCTCCAGCCTACGAAGAGTCTTGAACTCTGCCAGTTCCACAGAACTTCGCGTCTCATACTTCTCACCTCAAACCAGCGAGCAACGACGAGCGATTGTCGTTGAGACGGTGCACCAGGCCGAATCTGCGTTACAGGATCAATGCGGTTCTGTTGCCGGTGATTCGATCCCTTCCGACAGCCGGTCAGCGCGATAACGCGAGCCTCAGTAACGGAGGCGTCTCGCCTGCGGGCCGATCAAGAACGGGTCAGGGCTCATCTTTCGTCGGCTGTTATGGGGCGCACCGCTTGTGCCGTTATCTTGAGCCCGCGCTCGGAAACCGTTGCGGTGCAAGGGCTTCTGCGTCGCGGACATGTCTTCGACGCAGGCTCCATCGGAGCGTGAACCGGCCAGAAGGGCGGCAATGAAGGGGGAATCGGCGATGGCTGCGTCGGTGACACGCTGAAGTCGGAGTGTCTCCAACGGGCCGTCACGCCCTCGTCGGCTACATCGATGACGGTCCTCGACGGGCTTGAGATAAGTGCCGAACTCGGGCGGGCGACCCACGTAAGCACCTCGTCGGGCGATGGGGGGCCGGCCAGACACCGTGCTCGTGAATCAGAGGTCGGCAACCGATGCCGGCATATGCAGAATCTCCCTTGCGGCTTTGTTGTCGACGCTCCAGACATGCTCGTCTGGGCAAGCGGATAGCGCTGCGTTGGCCCGTTGTTAACCGAGGCTCAGAACCCGCTAGCTCCCATTCCTCGGTTGCGAATCTGGGCTGAGAAAGTCCACCGGCGTTCATCTCGAGTTCCTACGGGCTGCATCTTCATATCCCGAATTTGCTTCCCAAGACAGACCGAATCTGGGCCAAAATGCATGCGAAGCTTTGGATTCGACGGCCAGTAGAAGTAGTATCTGTGAGCTGGATCGTTTGTGCTGAGGCGGAAATAGTCGCTTTCCCCTGCATCATCGTTCAAGGGCCATAGGCCTCCGCTGTAATCGGGAACCCCTGCCTCGGCGTATCGGCTGACGACTGTACACATGATGTTGTCGCCGATAGGCCCCTCTGGATCAATCGCATGCTCGGATCGGATAGCTCTAGCGAGCAGCCGTGCAATGGCAGGCGGACCAGCGCGGTGTGCGAATGCTCGATCGAGTTCGCGAATGAGCTGCTTCCGTCTGACAGCCCGGAGCGGGACGCCGGACTCGAACAAGAGGAACCGCCGCCGTTTCGGGATCGACCACGACTGAGCCGAGAGGTTGTCACCGCCGAATGTGCCCCATCTTCCCTGGTCATCAAGAAAGTTCGATATGACGGTCAGAATGGGGTAGGTATCTACAGCATTCCATTGCTGATCGATCAACATCTCGGAGGCAAACCCCACTCCGACGAATGCAAGTCTCCGAATGGATGGCGGGTAGGCATGCAATTTCGAAGACGCGCCTGCTCGCAGTCGCTCGATCGACTGCTGGAGTGACGAGCACTGCGCCACAGTATCGGACATCCATTCCGCCGTGCGCGTTGCTCCTATGCGCGCCACTCCTGTGAACGCCCACACCATGTGCCCGCACTGGAAGATGGCCTTGTTGTGATCGTCTTCGGCGATCCGACCACTGGGCACCATGGTCACGCGCCTGTCCGATGCCTGAACAACGAACTGGTGCGAGATAAGACTGAGGATCTGAGTCATTCCGTAGTTGTCCCGGCAACATCGAATCACATCCACGGCGCTCTGAGGCCTACCCTGCCGTGGGCGGAGTAGACCGGCGGCGTCCTTGGCGGCAAACGGACCAAACTGATATCCCAGTCCCACCGGAAGCCGTCTGGACGCTAACGAGCTTCCATCAGGAGTTGCCGCGGGTACATGCGCACCAGCTCGTCGCGTCACCGAACGTTGTGGTGGTACCCAGTCGTGCGGCCGACAGAGAAGGTCGGCTCGCGCGTCGACCTCCGCCGATGCGTAAGAATGCGGCATACGTGTGCTGGCGTTGAGCGGGGACAGGATGTCGCAGATAGCGACTCATGCTCTAAGGACCGAGAGTCGTGTTATGCACAGATCGGAGCAAAGCCGTGGATGGTGATGAATCCGAAGAGGTGTTCGTCGAAGTGCAGCCCTCTGTTCATGTAACTCCGGAACTGCGGATGGCAGCCATTCATGAATTCGGAAGCGATGGCGCTTGGTTGCTGCTCTCTATCTTCTGGTACGGCTGGCGCGCCTTCTACGACTTGGCCTTCGCCATTGATCGGGGAACGAGCCCCGTCGACACGGACGGTCGGCGGCCGGTGCCGATGAATCTGGACTTCCAAATCGTTAAAGATCTCCAAGTGCAGGGATTCCTGTACGCCTCCGCAGAGCAGTTTGCGGGTTTGATGCGAGCGGCCCGCGCACACATCTCTGGCACCAAGTCTTTTTTCGACACCTACGTTGGGCGTGCTGACCTTCGCACGCTTATTGATACTCTTCAGGACCTCACGCGGGAAGAACTCGGGCTTATGCTGGGGGAGCCAACCGACCGTGATGCGGTCATGCGTCGTTTAGGGACAAGACCTGAGAAGACGGCTGCGAGCGGCCGAGTGGTTCTCGATCCTGCATCCGTGGATACTGTCGAAGTAGGCAGCCTATTGGTGCCTCGCTCTGTGATCGATCGGGGCGTCGCAGAGCGCGTGTATCTGGCGACGGTTAGTATGCTTGACGATATGCATGCGAATGTTGGCGAACTCGTCCAATTGATTGAACGGCCGGTCTCTCGGATCGACGGAGTGGAAGCTCAACCGCTCCGTGAGGTGGACAACTCCTTTCGGCACGGGCTCCGACTGTTGTTCCACGATGTCGCGCCAGAACGACGCGTCTTTCGAGCCGTCGATCCTCTCGATGTTGGTCGGGACTATGCAGTCGATGTCTATCTTCCACGACGCGGCGAGGAGGTCAAGTTTGCGACCGTTAGCTGTTCTCCGGAGCGCACTACCGAGCACCTCGAAGTCCTTAGAACGTTCTCCATTCGAACTGGACAGCTGGCGCGCGCTCTCATCGGCCATCACGCGTTGAATGATCCGGGCATGTTGCTCAGTGCGTCCGATCTTGAACCGTAAGGGGGACTGGCGATGGACCAGGGGGCCTGTTCTCCTCGGTTCAGCCCGTGCGTGCTATCGAGACGCCCCAAACAGAGCCGGCGCCAACCCGCGCCTCCGGAGCCGGACAACGCTGCTCATGGCTCGCCACTCAGCCGCCGGATATCCGGCGAAGTCGCGCGATCGAGCCGCCCGATAACACACGGGTTCTGATCCGGCATCAGCGTCCGACGCCCGTACTACGCCGCTGCCAGTCCAGCTCGGAGGCCACGCCGGGCTGGCCAGCAGTGACGTCTTCCGGAGCCTGCGGCTTCGATTGTTCGCCGCTCAGCGGCGAATAATCGCCGATCGTGTCGGCGATCCGGGGCGGTTCAGCTCATGGCTTCACCACGCCCGACTGCTTCCGCCAGCTCCGCCACGATGTCCCCCAAGCCGCTGTAGGGGTCGCCTTCCTCGGGCAGGTGGCCCCAGTGCCAGAGTGCAGCACTGATCGAGTGCAGCTCCCGGAGGTTGCGTGACCAGGAGCGCCAAAGCACCAGGCCCAGCTCGGGCGGGATCGGCTCCCAGGTCCGGATCAGCGCCAAAATGGGGCTCTACGCGAACGAGGGTTGAACCCAATTGGCTCCCAGGCCTCGGGGCACGGATCGTAGAGGCTTGATCTCGCCGGTGTCGGGGTCGACAGCCTCTCCGAAGGCCCAGAGGATCTGGCCCCTGAACCCGGCCCATGTCCGGTAGCCGTGGGCCTGGCGCTTCTGATTTTTTATGAGGTGGTTCAGGCTCTCGGCGAAGCCGTTCGACGCCCCGCCGCTGACCGCGTAGTTGACGATCTCGGCCCGCCAGTCCCGCAGGGTCTTGGCCAGCTTGGCGAAGGCCTCGATGCCCGAGCCGATGCACAGGGCGTCGTAGAGCTCGAGGGCGGCGGTGAAGGTCTCCACGTCGCCGGCCTTGCCGATGGCCATGGCCGACCGGAACGCCTCCTTGAGCTCATAGGCGACGCCCAGGGTCCGATCGAGGTTCACCGCGTCGAAGCGGGCCAGGCGTTGTCGTTCCCCGGTTCGGCTGTCGTCGGCATCCAGGGCGTCGCGGGCTCGGGCCAGGGCGAAGCGGGCGTCCTTGAAGGGCTTGCCCAGCCGGCGGTTGCGGTGCCGCCAGCGGTTCCAGGCGTCCCGGCGCACCTCGGTGAGGGCGGCCAGCACGCGTCGGTGCAGGTGGAAGGCATCGGCGACGATCACGGCGTTGGGGAAGACCACCCGGGCCACCGTCCGGTAAGGGGCGTGGCAGTCGATGGTGACCACCCGCACCGCCGCTCGCTCGGCGTGGCTGTAGAGGCCGGCGAAGAACAACACGGCGGCGGCGTTCACGGCCGGGCGCCATGTCGATGACCACGCCCCGGCCCGGGTCGCTGAACACCGTGGCGTAGACGAAGTTCTTCCTCACGCTGCACTCGTCGATGGCCAGGTGCGGCCCCAGCCGGCCCCGGAGACGCTCATGGGCCCGGCGGCGCTGGGCGCCCACGGCGAGGCGCAGGTAGTGCTCGGGCACGCCCAGGTCCCGGGCCACCGCCCTCGTCGCCCGGCCTCGGGAGAGGTCGGCGAAGAACGCCAGGGCCCGGGAGCTGGCGCCGCCCCGGTCGATGCCCTCGAAGCGCTCGTCGAAGCTGCGCTGGGGGCAGTCGGGCTCCTCGCAGATGAACCGCCGCACGCACACCGCCAAGGTGATGACCAGCGTGCGCACGACGTCGATGACATCGCGCCAGCCGGTGCCGTTGGTCGTCACCGACGGTCGCTCACAGCTCGGGCACAGGGCGGCGGCAAACTTGCCGGCCACGTGCACGATCGGGTTGCTGACCTGGCTCGTCGAGGGTGCGGAACACGTTCATGTCGTTGCGGCGCAAGCGCAACGAGATACGGTCGGCCACGGGTCTGGCTCCTCTCTTCAGCTCGGACAAGCCGAAGTCTGGGAGCCAGGCCCGCTTCATTCGCGGACCCTCAGGGCGTCAGACCCACCAACTTCCAACCCTCATTCGCGAGGACCCCAAAATGGCGGCCCGTTGCTCGGGCGTCACGGCTCCCCCAGCCGGTAGGCGCTCAAGCCCAGGCGCTCCAGCATGATGCCCGCCGGCGCACCTTCGGCGGCTTCCAGGGCATCGGTGGCGGCGGAGTAGTAACACCCCAGGCACACCAGCATGTCCTCGGTCCCGACCTCCCGGGCTATGGCCAAGGCTGCCTCGGGGTCACGCGGCAGCTCGACCAGGAAAGCGGTCAGGGCCGCGGTCATGGTGGCGATTCGCTCTGGCAGGAGACGGAAGGCTTCATCCCGCTCCGCATCCCGTGCCGCCTTCCCCTTCACCGCCTGGGCGGCCCGCCAGCGGGCCCAAGGGGTCACGCTCGCACCAGTTCGGTCGCCAGCGGCTCAAGCCGGCGGCACCGGAGCATCGTTGCCTGGTCAGGGGTCTCCTCGTCCTCGGTCACCCGCTTCGTCACGACGCGATTCTACACATCTTCCATATCAGCTGGTGTCATTACGGATGATCATACGCAAGAGGGGTCTTGACAGTTGGCCGTCACCGGCACCTCGCGAGCGTCCCATTAGGCCGTGTGACATTGCCGTCGTTGCGGTTCGGGATCGCACCACGGACGGCGTGGGCGAAGTCAGGTGACCGGCCAGGCGCTTGGGCGTGCCGCCATCTCGCTTCGACGACGGTGCGGCCTGCGGTGTCCTCCCGCACCGTGGGCGCTCAGCTCGCCCCGGGTTTGCTCGCCCACCGGGCTCAATCCCAGGCCCCGACGAGGTCGAGCTGCACCAGGAGTGCGGCGCACCCGTCTACACCAGCGACTAGGGCCCTATCTTCGGGCCACGGCTAACGAAGAGCCATGCCATCAGTTTGGTCCGTTCCGTCCGTCGAGCCGTCGGCGAACTTGAGCATGAAGCGCCTCTGTCCTAGCGCCGTAGCCCCGCTGTAGCGCAGAGGCCTGCGATGCCCTCTGATCTGGCATCCGACGCAGTTTTCCGCCCACGCCTCGGCGATCCGCCCTGGTTCCGTCGGCGACCACCTCTCGGGAGAATCGTTCGCCCGACGAGATACCTGCGGGAACGGCTCCGCCTTGGCGCTCGTTCGTTACAGACTCGCTCGGTACTCCTCGAAGCGTGAGTAGAAGTCACTCAGGTCTTCGCCGAACGTGCGTCGGAATGCGGTGCGGTAGTCGCTCGTAGCAAGTTCCTGCCAGAATGTCCGGACGATCGCGTCCTGACCGGCGTCCCTAATGAGCAGTTCCGTGGCAAGAAAGCCGAAATAGTAATCGGCGTTGTTCAAGTTTGCGTAGCTGGTCCCTAAGCGAGAATCTAGTGAACGAAGTTCCGTTTGGACGCTAGGACCATTCACATCGGATATCGATTGGCTTCGGCTCTGGCGGAACGACGCAAACCCGCGCTTGGAAGCCGCAAGCGTGCTGAGGTAGTACGCCGCTCCTTCGACGATCCAAAGCGGTGCGAGGCCGGTGACCTGCTTGCCTAGGTACGCCATTTGAAGTGCGTGCGTGTACTCGTGATAGATGCCCAACTCCCTTTGGACGTTCTTGTCTGAATTCGGGAGGTATATCCAGATTTTACGAAACCCTGCTTCTCCTCCAAGGCCAGCAGCGATACTGCTGCGAAGCTGCTGCTGACGGTTGGCATCCGAAGGATAACGTGCCCGAACGAAGTCATCCTCGTTGTTGTGGACATGGACAGTTAGGGCTCCAGCATCCCCTAGGTCCTCCGACGCCAATAGGAAGGTCTCGCCTATTGATGTGATCGTAGCGTCCGTCACGCCGTCGTCGTGTTGAATCACCATGCTCTCCGAAATCCGCCGCTGCGGATATAGCGTCGTCGACGTCGTCGTTGTGGGGGCAACTGTAATCGCGGTAGTTGATGTCACGGAGCCGACGGTCGACGAGGGTTCGCTCGAGGGAGCCGATTCCTGGGCCATAGGCGCCGGCCGGTCCGTCTGATCAGACCGCGAGCAGCTGGTGAGGCTAGCTACTAGAAGACTGCAACTGAGGCACCAGCTGACCAGTAGACGCCTGTAGTCCCTTGGCTGCGTACGCACCTTGAGGACCTCCCCCTGCCTTCCCACAGTCGATCCTAGTTGCTTGGCAACATGCCGGCATTGCGGACTTATGCCCTAGGGGGCGTCCCGTGAGATCGGTGGGGTCCGTCCTCTACCAGCGGAACGTCTAGTTGCTCCTATCGCACTAGACGTTGCTTAGACCATCACCTGTTAAAGCTGCGGGACCATTCCGAGCGCAGGAACTAGCGCTTGCACTTGAGACGGAGAGTCGGGCAGGTGAACGGAATTTGGCGGCCGTCCGGCGAAGGCCAACCGGTGCCTAAGAGAACGCCCCTTAGTTAGTTAGGCCGGGTCTCACTCAACGCCATGCTGGCCCAGAACGCTCGTGTGCCGTATCCCCTGGGGTCTGTTCTTGGCATGCTCTCATGTCGGGCCAACTCCGGCGATGCCGGTAGAGGGCAGTCGCTAGGACGCGGCGCATAGTCTGTCACGCCCTATCGTCGAGGAGCCGTCCGTCATAGCGTCGAGCAGTCGGGCGATGCCCTGACCGCGCTCGGCTTCTGATCCGGCATCAGCGTCGCTCCCGATCGTGCTGGCGGGGTCGTCGGCGCTCGCCAGCTCAAGCCGCGTGCTTCCGCTCCTCTTGGTCCTCCGTTGCTGGCGCCAAGAGCACGGCCGTCCATCGCGGGAACCGAACGATCTCCAGCCGATGCCGCCACGACGCCTTCGCCTTCAACGCGCCCCATTCCAGTGGCGCTCCCGGGACCGACCACGGATCCCGCCGGCCTTCGGCCCACATCTCCCGGACCTGGGCCACGGCCCGGCCCCAGCGACATGCGACGTTGGTCCGCTGATGGGTCGCCACGCCTCGACCGGTGACGGCCTGCCCACAGTGGGCGCACTCGACAAGGTCGACCGCGAGTTGGGCCCGTAGCTCGGCGAACCCCTCGGCGGTCATCGCCTGGCGGAGTGCGGACTCGCCGCCTTCCCGCAGCCCGGCTCGGGCGATCTGGGCCCAGACCCGGGATGACACCCCGGGCACCGGCGACGCCACGACGATGCCGTGGCACACCTCCGGGCGCAGGAACTCCCCCGGCCCGGGAGAGAGCAGCCGCTCGGCGGAGAACGTTGGGCGACGGACAAGGTCCTCCGGCAGGAGGCGACGGAGCTGCTCGGCCAGCTCGCCGGTGACGAGGGTGGTCCTGCCGATGTCGGCGACCCATGGTCTCCGGGGGCAGCGAATCTCATGTGACGGCACCGCCCGGGGGTGCAGCCAGCACTCGCAGTCCTGACAGCGGACGGTCAGGTAGTGGGACTTCGTCACCGCCATCTCCTCCTTCGGTCGCCGCTGTTGGACCGGTGCTCGATCGACGTAGCGGCCATCAGCGCCCATCGGCCTTGGTCGGCCTGGGCGAGCGGGCGGCGGGCCGGCTGCGACCGGGCTGCTGCGCCGGGTTGCTCGTTGTGGCGCGCCGCAGTGTTGACCGGGTGTGGACCCAGGGAGCCACCGGCTCGTGGCGGCCGGCCTCGACGAAGGCGTCCAGGTCTGCGGTACGGAACCGCACGAACTTGCCCAGCTTGAAGTAGCGGACCCGACGCTCCAGGACGAGGCGGCGCACGAAGGGCTCGGTCACCCCGAGGTGGGCGGCCGCCCCGGCGACGTCGAGCAGGCCGCTCCCATCGACGACCGGTGGCTGAGACACCGGCCGGTCCCGGCCCCCCGGCCCGGGATTCACAGGTCGATCCCCAGGCCGCGGTCGAGAGCGGGAGCCGCCGCCGGCAGGTCGACGCCCAGCGCCGCCGAGCGCAGGCCGGGAGCGCGGCTGGTGCCGACCTCGCCGAGGCCCGAGGACCACTCGGCCACGGCGGCCTTCACCATGGCGATGTTGGGCTGGGCGTGCGCCGGGTCGTCGGGCATCAGGTGCCGGTAGGCGAGGGTCGCGAAGTCCTCATCGACCGGCGAGCGGGCGGAAGAGCGGGCGATGCCGGCGGTCCCTGTCCGCTCCCACTGGGCGACCGATCGACGGAGGCGGGCGAGGTTGCGGGCGGCGAGCACCGGATCGTCGACCAGCACGTGGCGGTAGTGGATAGCCT
Source organism: uncultured Acidimicrobiales bacterium (assembly GCA_964479465.1). Classification (GTDB taxonomy): domain Bacteria; phylum Actinomycetota; class Acidimicrobiia; order Acidimicrobiales; family AC-14; genus CADCTB01. Next base: position 4,431 of record CAYZMG010000078.1, on the reverse strand, counting down.
CCAGCTGCTCGGCGAGGCCTTCGGGTTGGCGCTGCTTGGCGGCTGCGACCGGTGCCGGAGCGGCGCGGTCCACCGCCGAGGCCAGCTGGTGGCCGAATTCCGCCCCGACGGCCAGGTGCCAGCCGTTGAGGTCGCCCCAGGCGCCGGGAACGTCGAGGACGACGACGCGGTCGCGGGGGCCGGCTGCGTGCAGCAGCTCCACGAGCCGGGATGCCCCCGCCCGCCCCCGGTCATCGGCGTCGAAGGCGACGACGAGGCGTTCGGAGGCGAAGCGCTGCAGGAGCAGGCGAGCCACCCGGTCGTCGGGGAGGCCGGCGCCGAGCACGGCGCTGGCGCGGTGGCCGGCTTGGGCGGCGACGAGGGCGTCGGGGAGGCCTTCGCACACCAGCACGGTGCCCGGGTCCGCCGGCGGGCGGCCCAGCCGCACGTCGGCCAGGCGGGGGGAGGGCCCGGCGAGGGCGGCGGCGGGATTGTCGTACTTGCGACCGCCGGGCGGGTGCAGGTAGCGGGCCTGGAGGTAGACGGCCATGCCCTGGCCGTCGAGCACGGGCAGGATCACCGCCGGGCCCGACCGTGGGAGACCAGCCGGCCGGGGCAACGACCGGGGGCCGGGGTCGGCACCCACCCGGTTGGCCCGCAGCACCGTCTCGCCCAGGCCCCGGCGGGCCAGCCACCGGCGCATGGGGAGCCCGGCCGGCGACCACAGCACCGCCTCGCAAGCGGCCACATGGTCCTCGATCACCCCGGCGGCTATCGCCGGCGCCGCCGGAGGGCGGCGCTCGATCACCGGGGGCCGCAGCGGCCTCAGGTGGTCGTCGCGCTCGGCCATCCCGGCCCGGCGGCCCAGCAGGGCGATGGCCTCGGCGAAGCCGACGCCCTGGGTGGTCATCACCAGGTCGGCCGCGGTGCCTCCCGCCCCGCAGGCGTGGCAGCGCCAGCGCTCCGGCCCCCGGGACGGGACGAACATGCTCACCGGCGGCGTCCGCCCCGTCTGGGGGCCGTGCCCGGGATCGGGACAGGGCCAGGTGGCCGAGCGTCCGCGGCCCCGGTGGGGACCGAGCACCTCGTCGGCCAGCGCGCCCAGATCGGTGCGGGCCAGAACCTCGTCGCGGTCATGAGACATGGGCACACCTCCGCCGCTACTACTGGTGCGCTGTGCAGCGCTGCGCGACAAATCGCCGGTGGCGGAGGGAATCTGTCGCGTCGGGCCCGAAATCACACCAGTAGTAGAAGCGTGGGGGAATCGGCGATCACAGGGGCGACGTCGGAGCGCAATGCCGGCGGCCCGAGACAAGTCATGTGGCTTCGACGGAGGGCGGGCGGCCTCGTGGCTACGGGCCTCCTGATGACCGTCATGGTCACGGTGTTCACCGACCGCGCCGCCGCGAGCGCGGCAGCAGCGGCCCAGGGCTCCGACCGAGGGCCCACGACCTCGGCAGCCCCGACGACGACCGCCGCCTGGCCGACGCCGGGGTATTCATCGGAGGAGCTGCGGCCCGTGGTCGAGGCCCTCCTCCAGCTCGCCACCGGGGACTCCCCCGCACCCACGGTGGCGCCGCCGGACCCGGTCCCGTCGTCGACGCCGCGAACGACGGGGCCGGGGACGGCGAAGGCGGAGCCCGTCCCCTTTGGTCCGGCCCAGCCCTCACCGCCGGACGGCCCGCCGGGGTGGGCGCTACCCGTAATCGTCCTCGGCGTACTGGGCGCCGTCGGCGTTGTGGTGCCGCGTTGGCTGTCGCGTCGGCGGGGTCGGGCCGAGCTTTCTCGACCGCCGGCGATCGAGCCGGACATTGTCGGCCTGGAGGTCCCGGCGCCCGAGCCCGCTGCTACGACCGGCATCGCCGAGCGGGTCGACCTCGCCCTCCGCCACGCCTGGTCGGCCCTTCGCCGATCCGGACGGCCGGCCCCGTCCGTCGTCGCCGTGCGGGTCGGCGACCTCGGCGTCGAGATCCTTCTCGACAACCCCGACCCCGACGCCCCCGGACGCTTCGTCGCCTCCGACGGCGGCCGCGTGTGGGCCCTCGGCCCGGAGGTGGCCGACGACGACCTCCGGCGCTCGGTCGGCCAGGAGCCCGCCCCCCTTCCCGCGCTGCTCACGGTGGGCACGACGCCCGAAGGCCCGGTGCTGGTGGACCTCCTCAACGCCGGCACACTGGCGGTCGAAGGCGACGACACCCTCGTCGGGGCGTTCCTGGCCGGAGCGGCCCTGGAGCTGGCCACCGCGCCGTGGGCGGCGGCGACGACGCTCGGCCTCCTCGGCGGCGACGACCGTCTCGGGGCGCTGAGCAATGTGGTCGTCCTCGGCTCCATGGCGTCGCAGGCCGGCACGTCGGGATCCGAGCTGTCCGCTGCGTCGCTCCAGAGCTGGGTGAGCGACTGGCTGAAGGAAGCCCCGGGCGTGGCGGCGGTCGTCATCGCTCCCGGTATGACGGACTGCGAGCAGACGGAGGCGATCGCCGCCGCCGTGGCCTCGCGGCCCGGGCGTGGCGGCCTGGTGGCTTCGGGTCCCATCCCCGAGTCCCCTTGGCGCCTGGTCATCGCTCCCGGCGGCGGGGGTGTGCTGCACCCCCTCGGCCTGGAGCTCGCCTGCGCCGTCGACACCGATGCGGTGACGGCGACGGTCGGCAACCTGACCTCGTCGGCGGCCACTCTGCCCGCTTGCCCGATCGACCTGGAGAACCCCGGCGGCGAGACGTCGCCAAGTGGCCACGGAGTCGCGGTGCTGGGGCCGGTCGTCGTCCGGTGGCCGCCGGTCCCCGGCCGGCGCCGCCCCACCCGGCGCAAGCTGGAGGAGGTGGTCGTCTACCTGGCCACCCATCCCCAGCGCCCGGTGCCCGCCGAGCGGCTGCGCACCGCCATCTGGCCCCTGAGCGAGGACGAGCGGGCCGGCGAGGTGGCCGACTCCAGCTTCCGGGCCACCATGAGCCGCACCCGCGTCGCCCTCGGCGCCGGCCCCACCGGCCGGCCCTACCTCCCCGAGGCTGCCGATGGCTGCTACCAGCTCGACGCCGCCTTCGGGTGCGACTGGGTCGACTTCGAGGCCCTGGTGCGCCGGTCCCGCTCGGCCGCCACGCCCGAGGCGATGGCGCTGCTGGGCGAGGCGCTGGGGCTGGTGCGGGGCGCCCCCTTCGCCGATTCCCCCCGGGGAGCCTTCGGCTGGGCGTGGTCCGAGCAGCTGGTCTCGGCCATCGAGGTCGCCGTCGCCGACGCCGCCGAGCGCCTGGCCGACCTCGCCCTGGCCGCCGGCGATGTCGCCACGGCCCGGTTCGCCACCGAGAAGGGCCTGCTCGTCGTCGCCTCCCGGGAGAGCCTCTACCGGGCCCGGATGCGGGCCGCATCCGCGGCCGGCGACATCGACGACGTCGAGCAGGCCTACACCGAGGCCCGCCGAGCGGCCCGCACGATCGGCGAGGAGCCCCAGGGCGAGACCACCGCCCTCTACGAGCGCCTGCGGCGAGCGAAGCGCACGCAGTCCGAGGACGCCGCCGGCGGCGGCGGGCACCTCGCCGTCGTGCCCTAGCGCCCCAGACCCAGTCCCAGCTATCCCAACTCCAGAGGAGGAGAACCGATGAAGCATGTCCACCCGAAGCCTTTCGCCACCCTCGTCGCCGCCCTGTGCGCAGCGACCGCCCTCGCCGGCTGCGGCATTGCCGGCGACGCCGCCTCCGGCGACCAGACCGGTCCCGTGAGCCCGGCCGCCTCTCAGCCCGTCACCGTCGACCTCGAGCTGAGCTGGATATGGACCCCGCCGCCGGCCACCTCTCCGGGGATGCCGGCGGCCGACGGCGCCGATGTCGCCCTCACCGCCGGCGACATGCGCCTGGTGATGCTCGACCGCACCGGCACCCTGCGGTGGGAGGCCTACCGCAAGGGCCTGCGCTCCGTCGCCCCCGCCTTCAGCGACGACCTGGTCCTGGCCGCCACCGAGGACGGGCTGTCCGCCTTCGACCGCGGCAGCGGCCGCCCCCGCTGGGAGGCCCGCCTCGGCGAGCGCACCAACACCCCCGCCGTGGTCGACGGAACCGCGGTGGTCACGACCTGGGAGGGCTCGATGGCGGGCATCGACCTGCGCGACGGCAAGATCCGCTGGCGGGCCACGCTGGGCGGCAACTCCCTGGGGCCGCCGGCGGGGGCGGGCAAGGTGGCGACGGCCACCTTCGCCACCCAGGCCGTCGCCGGAGCCGTCGCCGTCGACGCGGCCACCGGGCGCCAGCGCTGGAAGGTGCCCCTGCCCGCGGGCGGGACCAGCGCCCCCGCCGTCGTCGATGCCGGCGGCGCCGGCAAGCTGGTGGTCATGGTGGCCGCCGACCTCGCCGCCCACGCCCTCTCACTCGACGACGGCTCCGAGCGCTGGCAGACCGAGCTGGAGGGAGCGGGGTTGAGGGGACCCCGGTAAATGGTCCAGCCGCTAGGGGAGCGCTGGTTGGTTGA
>CAYZMG010000077.1:0-19650 GCA_964479465.1 uncultured Acidimicrobiales bacterium | reverse complement strand
GATCGAGCGGCGCACCGGGTGGCGCTGGAGCTGGCGGGCCATGGCCAGGTGCTTGTTGCCGTCGACGTCGAGGGAGATCAGGGCGTTGAGGCCCGACTCGGACGTGAGGGCGGCTCGCAGCTCGCGGCTGCCGACGGCCACGTCGATCGGCTCGATGCCATGGCCGTAGAGCACGCCGGGCACCTTTCCGGCCAGCCGGAGCCGCCGCGACTCCGAACTGCCCTTGACCCGCCCGACATCCGCGACCAACGAAACCTCATCCATGGGGGTCGAGTCTAGGTGACGCGGCCCTCAGGTCTGGTTGGCCCCTCCGAAGATCTCCGAGACGGAGCGGTCCTCGAACACGGCGCGGAGCGCATCGGCGATGATGGTGGCCACCGACAGGACCTCGATCTTGTCGATCCGGCGGTCGTCGGCCAAGGGCAGGGTGTCGGTGATGACCACCTTGGCGATGACCGAGTTCTTGAGCCGGTCGAGGGCCGGGTCGGAGAGCACCCCGTGGGTGGCCATGGCGTACACCTCGCTGGCGCCGTGGAGCATGAGCTGGTCGGCGGCGGCACAGATGGTGCCCGCGGTGTCGATCATGTCGTCGACGAGGACGCAGATGCGGCCCCGGACGTCGCCCATGACGTCGAGGGCCTCGACCTGGTTGGCCACCCCACGGAGGCGGCGCTTGGCCACCGAGCCGACGTCGGCCTCCAGCATCTGGGCGAAGCGCTCGGCGACCTTGAAGCGGCCGGCGTCGGGGGAGACGACCACCACGTCACTGCCGAGGTTGGCCGCCACCCAGTCGGCCAGTACCGGCATGGCGGTCAGGTGGTCGACCGGGACGTCGAAGAAGCCCTGGATCTGGCCTGAGTGCAGGTCGACGCTGACCATCCGGTCGGCGCCGGCGACGGTGAGCATGTCGGCGAGGAGCTTGGCGGTGATCGGCTCCCGCTCGGCGGCCTTGCGGTCCTGGCGGGCGTAGCCGTAGTAGGGGCAGACGGCGGTGATCCGCTTGGCCGAGGCCCGCTTGGCGGCGTCGACCATGATGAGCTGCTCCATGATCGCCTCGTTCACCGGGCTGCTGTGGCTCTGGACGATGAACACATCCGCGCCCCGGATGGACTCCTCGAAGCGGGAGTACATCTCGCCGTTGGCGAACTGGGAGAGGTTGGGCTCGCCCAGCTTCACGCCCAGGGCGGTGGCGATGTCCTCCGCCAAGGCGGGGTTGGAGCGGCCGGAGAAAAGCTCGAGTCGTTTCTTGGTGACCAGCTCCATCGTCGGCTGCTACACGCTCTCCTCGTCGCCAGCAGAGGCAGTGTAGAACGAGCCGGTGGTCGTGCCCGCCGAGATATGGCTGCCGGGCTGGAGGACGGCGAACGGGCCCACGATGGCCGACGGCCCGACGACCGCGTCGTAGCCCACGGATTGCTCGACGTTCGCCCCCTTCCCCACGGCGCAGTCGACGAGGCGCACATGCGGTCCGAGCTTGGCGCCCTCTCCGATGACGGTGCGGCCCTGGAGGATGGTGCCCGGGAAGAGGGTGACGTCGGGGGAGAGGCGCACGCCGGCGTCGACATAGGTGTGCTCGGGGTCGACCATGGTGACGCCGGCCTGCATCCAGCGGTGGTTGATGCGCCGGCGCAGCTCGGCTTCGGCCGCCGCCAGCTGGGCCCGGTCGTTCACACCGACGGCCTCGTACGGGTCCTCGCACTCGATGGCCACGACCTTGTGGCCGGCGTCGTGGAGCACGCTGACCACGTCGGTCAGGTAGTACTCGCCCTGGGCGTTCTCGGGGGAGAGCCGGCGCAGGGCGGGGGCGAGCAGGCTGCGCCGGAAGCAGTAGATCGACGTGCCTACCTCGTCGATGTCCAGCTCGGCCTCGGTGGCGTCGAGCTCCTCGACGATCCGGCTGACCCGGCCGTCCTTGGCCCGGACGATGCGGCCCATGCCCGTGGTGTCGGGAAGGCGGGCGGTGAGCAGGGTGGCGGCGGCGTTGGCCTCGCGGTGAGCGTGGACCAGCGAGCCCAGGGTGGACGGGCGTACCAGCGGCGTATCGCCGGGGAGGACGACGATGTCCTCGTCGTCGCTGTCGTCGTCGGTGGGGAAGGCGGTCAGGGCCACCGACGCGGCATCGCCGGTGCCTCGCTGGATGTGCTGGTCCACGAAGTCGATGATCAGATCGGGAGGGCCGTACTCCTGGAGGGTCTTGGTCACCCGCTCGGCGCCGTGGCCGACGACCACGACGGCCCGGTCGACCAGCAGCTCGCTCAGGGCGTCGAGGACGTGAAGGAGCATCGGCCGCCCGCAAAGGGGGTGGAGGGGCTTCGGGAGCGCGGAGCGCATCCGGGTCCCCTCGCCGGCGGCCATCACCACAGCCGAGAGAGGACGAAGCCGCATACGTCTGTTCTACCCCGTGAGGCGGGCGTGTAGGGGGAGGGTTGGCTCGGGAGGAAGGATTTGAACCCTCATTCTCTGGACCAAAACCAGATGTCCTGCCGTTTGGACGACTCCCGACCGCACCTCGACGCTACCCGGCCACGAGCGCTTGAGCAGCGACTGCGAGCCCTTCGAACCAACCTTCGATCTGCAGGTTGAGGGCCGCGCTGTTGCGGACGTAAACGACGAGGCAGCCGTGGTAATCGGCGCCGACATTCTTGCGCACCGTCTTGGGGTTGTGAGATTTGACAGTGGTGTTGCCGAACTGGCTCGCTGGCGCATCGACCACCTTGGACCAGAACGCAAGGGCATCCGTGGCGTCGGCGGATTGGTGGATGTGCAGTCGGAAGATCAGTCGATCGGGCGAGACGCCGACAAGCCGCAGCCAGGCCACGAAGAGCTGGATCAGCCTCGGGTCCGAGTTACTGAACTTCACCGACTGGCCGGTTCGCCACGGCTTGTTCTTTGCCCCTTCGGCCCAGTAAGCCACGACGCCGGCCACGAACAACTCGCTCTCGCTCAGGTTGGTGATCTGCGCCCGGGCCTCCGCCTCGATCCGCGCTCGGCGCTGTGCCGCGCTCGCCCGGATGGCCCGCGCTCGGCGGGTCGCTGCTGCGGGTGTACGCAGGTCTAAGGCCCGTTGCTGGTCCTCGGTCAACGGGATGTCGCGGAGCCACAGGGACAGGGTGCCCTTGGACACGCCCACCACCTCGCGGATCTCACGGTAGGAGCGGCCCTCCTTGCGCATGGCGACCGCGGTCTCGCGCAGGTCGTCCTTGGCTCGTGGCCGGCGGGTCCACGCCGGCGCCGGCACGTCCCGCAACCAGGTGGATAGCGGCTTACCACCGCCGGCGGCCAAGCCGAGGGCCTCGGCGATCTGGGAGCGGGAGAGACCGGCCAGTCGTAACTGCACAGCCTGTTCCCGCCGACTCGTCGTCATGAACGAACACTAGTTCGATTAAGAGCGCGTGTCAAGCACTGAAAAGGATGGAAACGGTAGAGAATCCGCACCCATTTCACGCGGGCGGGATCTCCCGCTAGCCTGACGCCGCTCATGGGATCGTTGATCAAGAAGCGCCGCAAGCGGATGCGCAAGAAGAAGCACAAGAAGATGCTGAAGGCCACCCGCTGGCAGCGTCGCGCCGGGAAGTAGCCCCGCTGCTCTAGCCCGCCGGCGTCCGGGCGACGATCCGGCCTTCGCCGGCGAACTCGCCCTCCACGAACCAGGTGCCGCCGCTGCCGGCAAGTTGCGGGCGGGCGCCTGTGGCCGCCGCCAGCTGGTCACGCCAGTCGGCCAGCGCCGGCGCCACGACCAACGCCGCCGCCTCCAGGTCGTTCACCGCCCCCTCCGGGCCCGGCGGCCCCCCGAGGGCGTCCCATGCCCGGTAGACCGCCGGCGTCGACACCGGCACGGGCGGGACGAGCAGGGTGAAGGTCCGGGGCACGTCGGGCAGGGGCTCGACCACCTCGCCAACGCCGCGCACCCGCGCCCGGCCGCCCACGACACAGAAGGCCACGTCGGCGCCCAGCTGGGCGGCGACGGCCACATCCGTGCACCCCGCCCACCGCAGCACGGCGGCGGCGTCGGAGGAGCCCCCGCCCAGGCCGGCGCCGGCCGGCACCTGCTTGTCCAGGCGCACGAACGCCCGGCGACCGACCGCCGCCAGCGCCCGCCGGATCAGGTTCTCCTCGCCGGCGGGAACGCCGGCGGCATGCGGTCCCACCACCTCCAGCCCGTCCCCGTCGTCGAAGGTGAGGACGTCGCCGTAGTCGAGCGTGACCATCTCGGCGTCGAGCAGGTGGTACCCGTCAGGCCGCACGCCGGTGATCCGCAGCGAGACGGTCAGCTTGGCGGGGGCCCGTTCGACGTGCACGCGGCCAGTCTCCCCCAGTCCTCCACCGCCAGCTCCTCGCCACGTGCCTCGGGCCGGATGCCGGCGGCCAGGAACGCCTCCGCCGGCACAAGCCCGGCCAGCGACCGCCGGAGCATCTTCCGGCGCTGGCCGAAACCAGCCCTGACCAGCCGGAACAGCCACTCGGGGTCGGCCTCGGGCCCGACCGCCGGCGCCGGCCGGCGGTCGATGCGCACCAGAGCCGACTCCACGTTGGGCACGGGGTGGAAGACCGTCGCCGGCACCCGGCCCACCACTTTGGCCGTGGCCCAGTACGCCACCTTCACCGATACCGCCCCGTAGGCGTCGTCGCCTGGGCCGGCGGCCAGCCGCTCGGCCACCTCCCGCTGGACCATCACCAGCATCCGGCTGATGGCCGGCACCCCGTCGAGCAGGTCGGCGACGAGCGGCGTGGCCACGTTGTACGGCAGGTTGGCGACCAGGATCCACCCGTCACCGTCGAGCAGCGCCGACCAGTCCAGGCGCAGGGCGTCGCCCTCCACCACCGCCACCCCGACGGGCTCGACCACGCTGCGCAGCGCCGGCACCAGCCCCGAGTCGATCTCGATGGCGGTGACCGACGCCCCGGTCTCGGCCAGCGCCAGCGTGAGCGAGCCGAGGCCGGCGCCGATCTCGACCACGTGGTCGCCGGCACCGACGCCGGACAGCCGGGCGATGCGCCGCACCGTGTTCGGGTCGACCACGAAGTTCTGGCCCCGGGCCCGGCTCGGCGCCAGCCCGTAGGTGTCGAGGAGCCGGCGCACATCCGCGCCGCTGAGTGTCACCCGAGCGACGCTCGGGATACCACTCGATCCGCACGTCGACCAGCCCCACCGATCTGTGGGCCAGCTTCTCGAAGGTGTCGAGCGACAGGTCGATCAGCCGGCCCGTTTCCAGCGTGGGCCCGCGGTCGTCGACCTTGCACGACGCCGTCGCCCCGTTTTCAATGCGGGTCACCTTGATCATCGTGCCAAAAGGCAGGGTGCGGTGGGCGCAGGTGGCGGCGGGCGCCCCGAACCACGACGCCACCCCGCTGTCGGTTCTGGTCACCGCCGCGCTCACCGCCGTGACCGGGGGGACGATGGCGGCGACGACGGTGGTCAGGGGCGTGAGCGGCGTGGGCGCGGTTGTCGGCGGCGCAAACGCCGGTGCCGGCGCCGGCGCCGGTGTCGTGGTGGTCGTGGTCGGCTTCGCTGTCGTCGTGGTCGGCGCCGGCTTCTTGGTCGTCGTCGTCGTCGGTCGCGGCCGGGTGGTCGACGTGGTGGGGCGCGACTGGAGCGCGAGGGCCAACTCATGCAGGGAGATCGAGGCGGCGGCCGGCGTCTGGGGCAGTGGCTCGCCGGTCGTTGCGGGGACGGCCACGGCGGCCGAACTCACCCGGATCGCGGTCGAGCCATCGCTGCCGGGCTCTCGCAGGGCTAGGAATCCGGCGACCACGGTGACCAGGCAGAGCAGGGCTAGGTACAGCGATCGGGTGTTTGCCGTTGTCGGCGTCAGACGCTTCCTCGCTTGTCGCCCGCCGACGTGCGTCCCGATCCGGCTCTAGGACCCGGGGACGGCGAAACCCTAGAAAACGAACCTCACGGCTGCAAGTCCCCTTCTGCATCCGGCAGCCCGAACAGCGTGGCCGTGTTGGCCCACGTCGCCGCCTCGACCTCCTCGACGGGCACGCCCTTGGCCGCGGCCACGGCGGCGCCCACGAGAGCGACGTACGCCGGCCCGTTGGGGGTCCCCCGGTGCGGGACCGGCGTCAGGTACGGGGCGTCGGTCTCGACGAGGATGCGGTCGAGAGGGGCCAGCGCCGCCGCCTCCCGGATCTCGCCGGCGGTCTTGAACGTCACGATCCCGCTGAAGGACAGGCTGGCGCCGGCGTCCAGGCCGCGCCTGGCCTCGGTGGGGCCGCCGGTGAAGCAGTGGAACACCGTGCGCTCCGGAACCCCCTCGGCGGCGAGGATGGCGAAGGTGTCGTCCCACGCCTCGCGCGTGTGGATGACCAGCGCCAGCCCGTGCCGGTGAGCCAACCCGATCTGGGTGGCGAACGCTTCCCGCTGGACCTCTCGCGGCGAGTGGTCGTAGTGGTAGTCGAGCCCGCACTCGCCGATGCCGACGACCTCAGGGGCGCTCACCAGGCCGGCGATGGTGTCGACGCCCTGGACGGCGTCGTGGGGGTGAAGCCCAACCGTCGCCCACACCGTGCCCGGATGCGCCTGCGCAACCTCGATAGCCCGGGCCGACTGCGGGGCGTCGGTACCGACGCAGATGATCCGGCCCACGCCGGCCTCGGCCGCCCGGGCCAGGGCGTCGGCGGTGATCCCCTCGTACTGGAGGTGGCAGTGGCTGTCGGCCCACATCAGCGGTCTACCGCCGCGGGAAGAGCGGCTTGCCCTTCTCCACGGGAAGCCCGCCCGGGTAGCCACCCCAGACCGCGGCGTCGGGCAATCGCTGGTCCTCCGGCGAACCCGGCAGGCCGAGCCGGCGCCACACCTCGGCCGTCGCCGCCGGCATGGCCGGCGAGGCCAGGATGGCGACGATGCGCAGCGCCTCGAGGCCGGCGCCAAGGACGGCGTCGACCTCCGCTCCGGGCTCCATCTTCCACGGCTCGTTGTCCTCCAGGTGGGCGTTGGCCTCCCGGATCAGCTGCCAGGTGGCCTCCAGGGCGTCGGAGGGCGACAGCCGGTCCCACGCCGCCTCCGCGGCGGCGTAGACCAGCGATGCAACGGCGGCGAGCGGGCTGTCGGCGACCGGCGCGGGACCGATCCCGCCGCACTTGCTCCCCACCAGGGTGGCGACGCGCGACAGGAGGTTGCCCAGGTTGTTGGCCAGGTCGGCGTTGTAGCGGGCGACCATGCCCTCGTAGGAGAAATCGCCGTCCGGGCCGAACGGCACCTCCCGGAGGAAGTGGTAGCGGACGGCATCGACGCCCAGGTCATCGACCAGGTCGGCAGGGGCGATCTGGTTCAGCTTCGACTTCGACATCTTCTCGCCCTTGACCAGCAGCCACCCGTGGGCGGCGACGCACCGGGGCGGCTCCAGCCCCGCGGCCATCAGCATCGCCGGCCAGAACACGGCGTGGAAGCGGATGATGTCCTTGCCGATCAGGTGGTAGTCCGCCGGCCACCACTTGGCGAACGCCTCGTCGTCGGAGCCGTAGCCGGCGGCGGTGATGTAGTTGGGCAGGGCGTCGAACCACACCCAGGCCACCTGATCGGGGTCCCACGGGAGGGGCACGCCCCAGTCGAACGACGAGCGGCTGATGGAGATGTCCTGGAGGCCCTGGCGGATGAAGCCCAGTACCTCGTTGCGCCGGGTGGTCGGGATGACCGCGCCTGGGTGCGACTCGTACCAGTCGAGCAGGCGGTGCTCGTACCGGGACAGCCGGAAGAACCAGTTCGTCTCCGTCATGCGCTGGACCGGCCGGCCGTGGATGGGACAGTTCCCCTCCACCAGCTCGTCCTCGGTGTAATAGGCCTCGCAGGCGACGCAGTAGAGGCCCTCGTAGGTGTCCTGCTCGATGTCGCCGTTGTCGTAGACGGCCTGCAGGAACGTCTGCACCGCCTTGCGGTGGCGCTCCTCGGTGGTGCGGATGAAGTCGTCGTAGCGGATGTCGAGGACGTCCCACGCGGCCCGGAACCGGGCGCTGTTGCGGTCGGCCAGCTCCAGCGGCGTCGTGCCCTGAGCCTCCGCCGCCTGCTGGTTCTTGAGCCCGTACTCGTCGGTGCCGGTCAGGTACAGCACATCGTCGCCGAGGAGGCGGTGCCAGCGGCACAGGGCGTCGCCGATGACGGTCGTGTAGGCGTGCCCGATGTGCGGCGCGTCGTTCACGTAGTAGATCGGCGTCGTCGCGTAGAACTTGGGCACGGCCGTACGTTACCGACCGCCCGCCCTCATGCCTCCGGAGATTCTTCAGCCGGCGAGCTGCTCGGGCACGGCACGGCCCTGGGTGTCGACGCCGCTGACGGCGACGACCGGGCCGGCGCCGGCCACCAGCGCCCAGCCGTCGGCGCCGATGGCGGGGCTGACCGTCCGCCCGTCGGCCAGCCGGGCCGTGAACCGGGCGATCGACGGGCCGGCGCGGAAGATAGTCACGGTCGAGCGGTCCGTGCCCGGCGGGCCAATGACCGGAATGGGCTGGCCGATGGCGGTGATGGTGGAGCCGGCGGGGCGGGGCCCGCACGCCCCGCCCAGCGGCTGGTAGTTGGGTTGTGACACCTGGGCGTCGAGCGGGCGCAGGTAGGCGCAGTCCTGGCCGGCCACCAGCACAAGCGTGCTCCCGCCGGCCGTCACCCGGGCCACCTCCGGAAGTCCGGCCTCTGGCACCGGCAAGGGACCGGTGGGCATGCCCGGCCGGCTAAACGGCGGCGGCGGCGGCGGGAGGACCGACGGGTCGCCGGTCCGGACCAGGCGCAGGCCGGAAGCGATGGTCTCGGCTTCGCGGAGCCGGTCGGTCGGAGCGGAGGGGCCGGCATAGGAGGCAATTCTCACGATGGACTGCGGTACGTCGCCCCGACGGACCCGGACACCTCCGGCCAGGATCTTCTCCGGGCCCAGGCCGTAGGCGGGCCCGGGGAGGACGAGGGTCCCGTCGGCGGCCAGCGTGCCCTTCGCCTCCGTCGGGTCGCCCCCGACCGCCACGACCACGCCGTCGGCCGGGAAGGACGCGAACGCGGCGTCGTTCCTGGCCAAGAGGGCCAGGGCGCGGTCGGCCTCGGTGAGCGGCCGGGTGACCAGCAGCAGCCGCTCGCCTTCGACGAAGAGCTTCTGCCACCCCATTGGGACCTGGTAGTCGAGGCGGGTGCCCAGGGGCTGGCCGGCGACGAACTCGAGTGGGACGGTTGTTGACGTCGCGTCCGCCGGCGGCGCCGGGATTGTCACGCCCGGGATGGTCGCCGGCATCGTCGTGTCCGGACCGGCGATCACGCGCAACGGCTCGTCGGGCGGGCGGTCGACCAACGGGATGGCCGCCACCACTGCGGCCACGCCGGCCAGAGCCGCCCAGGACGAGCGGCGCCGGCGCCGGCGCACTTCCACCCGCCGGCGCAGGTCCGCGACCGACGCCGGCGCCGGCGGTGACTCCAGGAGGGTTCTTAGGCCTTCGGCGGGCTCGGGCTCAGTCAAGGCGTACCTCCACAGGGTCCAGCTCGGCGGCCAGGCGCCGGCGGGCGGCGGTGAGGGTGGCCGAGACCGTGCCGGCGGCCACGTGCATGATGGCCGCGATCTCCTCCTGGGGCAGGTCGCAGACGTAGCGCAGCGCCACCGCCGTCCGCTGGCGCACCGGCAGGGCCCGCACCGCGTCCCAGAGGTCGGACTCCAACGCCGGCGGGGCGGCCGGCGCCGGCCGGTCGTGCAGCAGGCGCCGCTCGAAGGTCGCCCGCCGCAGGCGCCGGCGGAGGAGGTTCACCCCCACCCGGTACGTCCAGGCAGCCGGCGAGTCCATCGCCTCGACCCGGTCCCAGCGCTCGAGAGCGCGGACGAACGCCTCGGACGTGATCTCCCGGCCGACATCGGCGTCGCCGGCGGCCACGGTGAGGAGCGCAAGCAGCCGCGGGTGCTCCGACCGGTACCACCCGTCGAAGGAACCGTTTTCCGCCGTGCCGACCACCGCCCCTCAAGTCACGAGCGTCAGGAAATGCTTAGTGCAATCTCGTAGACGGCGCGCTTGGGGACGTCCAGCGCCGCGGCCACCTCGGCGATGGCGGCCTTCTTGCTGGCGCCGGCCTCCAGCCGGGCCCGCATGGCGGCCTCGATGTCGGCCTCGGTGGCCGGCGCCGGCGGCGGCGCCCCGTCGAGCACCACCACATACTCCCCGCGCGGCTCCTTGGTTGCCAGATGCTCGCCGGCGGCTCCCAGGGTGCCGCGCCAGACCTCCTCGTGCATCTTGGTCAGCTCCCGTGCCACGGCGAGCCGGCGCAGGTCGCCGGCCACCGCCGCCAGATCGGCGACGGTCTGGCGGACGCGGTGCGGGGCCTCGAAGAGCACCGTCGTGCGGGCGTCGCCGGCGATCTCGCGCAGGCGCTTGGCCCGGGCCGAGCCCTTGCGGGGAAGGAAGCCCTCGAAGGCGAACCGGCTGGTCGGCAGCCCGCTGATCACCAGGGCGGCGATCATCGCCGAGGGCCCAGGAACCACGTCGACGGCGTGGCCGGCGGCCGCGGCCGCGGCCACCAGTCGCTCACCGGGGTCGGAAATGCCCGGCATGCCGGCGTCGGTGACGACGACGACCGTCTCGCCACTGTCGAGCCGGGCCAGCACGTCGCGCACGCGCACGGCCTCGTTGTGATCGTGGACGGCCAGGAGCCGGCGCCCCGCCGGCAGCCCGAGGTGGGAGAGCAGGGCTCGGGTCCGCCGGGTGTCCTCGCAGGCGATGGTGTCAGCGGTCTTGAGAGCCTCGACCGCTCGGGGCGACAGGTCGCCGAGATTCCCGATCGGCGTCCCGACGAGGACGAGGCTCACTCGCGGATCTCAAGACGGTCCCCGACGCGGAGGTTCCATCGTTCGAACGCTCCCGACTCCGCCTCGATGACGCACCCGCCCCGCAGGGCGGGTCGGGTCATGCGCCCCGGCCGCAGGCAGATCGTCCGCAGCACGACCATGTCCTTGGTGCAGAAGGCGACGTCGATGGAGAACGCCATGCCCACCGAGTGCACCGAGTGGGCTGGGCGGATGAGGATGGCGCCCTCGATCCCGTCCCGGTTGAGCAGACCGACCATGCGCTCGTCGCGCGACTCGGTTACTTCAAGGGCGGCGAGAACCTCCCCATCCCTGAGCAACCACGCTGATCTCATGCCGTCAGACGTTGAAGCGGATCTCGAGCACGTCGCCGTCGGCGACCTCGTATTCCTTTCCCTCGACCCGCAGCCGGCCGACGTCCTTGGCCTTTTGCCACGACCCCAGCTCCAGCAGCTCGTCCCAGCGGATGATCTCGGCCCGGATGAACCCTCGTTGGAGGTCGGAGTGGATGACGCCGGCGCACTCGGGGGCCTTGGCGCCGGCCCGGAAGGTCCACGCCCGCGACTCCTTGTCGCCCGTCGTGAGGAACGTCCGCCGCCCGAGCAGCTGGTAGGCGGCCCGGATGACCCGGGGGAGCGCACCCTCGCCCAGGCCGAGACCTTCGAGCAGCTCGGCCCGGTCGGCCTCGTCCAGCGACGCCGCCTCGGCCTCCAGCTGGACGCTGACCCCGAGCACCTCGGCGGCATCGCCCAGCTCGGCGGCCACCGGCTTGGTCAACCCGTCGGAATCGGCCACCTGATCCTCGCTCAGGTTGACGACGGCGAGCACCGGCTTGTTGGTGAGGAGGAACGTGGAGCGCAGGTCCCGGCGCCGCTCGTCGTCGAGCGCCGAGCGGTAGATGGGGATGCCGGCGTTCAGCGACTCAAGCGCCGCCTCCATGGCCTCGACCTCGCCCTTGAGCGACGCGTCGTTACGGGCCATCTTGCGTCGCTTGACGATCTGGGTCTCCACCGAGTCGGCGTCGGCCAGGACCAGCTCCAGCTCCAGGGTGTGCAGATCGTCGAGGGGGTCGGTGCCGCCCACCACGTTGTCATCGGCGAATGCCCGCAGGACCATCACGATGGCGTCGACTTCACGGATGCCGCCGAGGAAACGGTTGCCCATACCCTCGCCGGTCGACGAACCCGCGACCAGGCCGGCGATGTCGACGAACTCCAGGGTGGCGCCGACCACCTTCTTGGACTTACTCATCTCGGCCAGCGCCCGCAGGCGGGGGTCGGGGACCTGGGCGATGCCGACGTGGGTCTCGGTCGTCGAGAAGGGGTGGGCGGCGATGGGTACCGATGCGCCTGTCATGGCGTTGAAGAGCGACGACTTCCCGGCGTTGGGGAGGCCGACCAGGCCCAGGCGTTCCATTGCCGCCAGGGTAACCGTCGCCGGTCCCCTCTAGGCTCGCCGCGGCGACCGTCGAGCGGAGGAAATCGGCCCATGCACGTCAGCGCGGACCTGAGGCACGCGAAGGAAGAGGTCGAGCACGACCTGCTGGCCCGCCCCGGGGTGACCGGCGTGGACATCGGCTTCAAGGAGGTCGGCGGGCAGCCGACCGACATCGTTGCCATCCGCGTCCTCGTGAAGGAGAAGCACGACGTCGCGCCGTCCGAGGCGATCCCCGCAGAGATCGGCGGGCATCCGACCGACGTCATCGAGCGCCGGTTCAGCTTGCACGCCCTGGCCGTGTTGGAGGCCGATGTCGTCCTGCAGGCCGACGCCGGCGCCTACGACCCGATCGTCGGCGGGATCAGCATCGGGCCGTGCCGCTCACCGCGAGGCCGCGTGCTGGCGGGAACCCTGGGCTGCGTCGTGTTCGACGCCGCCTCGGGCCGACCGATGCTTCTGAGCAACTTCCACGTGCTGGCGGTCGACGACGGGGCCCGCCCCGGCGACGGGGTGGCGCAGCCGAGCCGGCTCGACGGCGGCGCCTGCCCGTCAGCGGTCGCCGGCACCCTCGCCCGCACGTCGCTCGGTGGGTCGGTCGACGGTGCAGTGGCCTGGGCTGCTCAGCGCGGCCTTTCCACCCACGTGGCCGACATCGGCGCCCTGGCCGGACCGGCCGTGGCGACGGTGGGCACGACGGTGCGCAAGCGGGGCCGGACGACCCGGCTCACCTCCGGCATCGTGGACACCGTCGACCTCACCATCACCCTCGACTACGGGGCAGGCGTGGGCCGGCGGACGTTGAGCCGCCAGGTCGGCGTGCGGCCGAACCCGTCGGCCCGATTCGGCGCCGCCGGCGATTCCGGTTCAGTCGTCGTCGACGGGTCCAACCGCGTGGTTGGCCTCTACTTCGCCGGCGACGACAGCAGCGGATACGGCATCGCCAACCCGATCGGGCCCGTCCTCTCCGCCCTCGGCGTCTCCCTCGGATCGGCCACCATTGGCGCGTTCTACCGGTACTGGAACCACGCAAAGGGCAACCACTTCTACACGACCAACCTGGCCGAGCTGGGGGGCGGCCGTGCGGGGTACGCCCTCGACGGCGTGCAGTGCCGCATCCAGCCCGGACCGGGTGGGGGCACGGTGGCTCTGCATCGCTACTGGAACGCAGCTATCGCCGACCACTTCTATACGACCGATTTCCCCGAGCTCGGTCCCGGCCGTTTCGGGTGGGTGTACGAGGGCGTCGCCGGCTTCGTATGGCCGACCCAGGCTCCCGGCACCATCGCCCTGCACCGCTACTGGAACCCCCGAATCGGGGACCACTTCTACACGACCTCTCTCGGGGAACTCGGCTCGGGCGCGCAGGGGTGGGGCTACGAACGCATCGAGTGCTGGGTGTTCCCGCCGGCGGCGGCTCCGTCCGCCCATGCGTCGACCTCCCCGCCTGAGGCCCGCAGCCTGGTCCAGGTCGACGAGCCCGGCCGGCCCGAGACGTTCACGCTCTCCAGCTGAGGAGCTTCCAGGACGGCCGGCGGCTGCCGGCGCGCTCAGCCCAGCGCGGCCCGCACGTCCGCAGCCGGCCGGGACTTCCAGTACCGGCCGAGGTTCGAAGTCGTCGTGAACGACCGGGTGTCCATCCGGTCGACGTACAGCATGCCGGCCAGGTGGTCGGCCTCGTGCTGGACGATCCGCGCCGGCCAGCCCTCGAGCCGGAGGCGGACGGGCGCGCCGGTCTCGTCCAGGCCCTCGACCGTCACCACCCGCCAGCGGCGAACGAGAGCCGAGTAGCCGGCGACGCTCAGGCAGCCTTCGAAGAACTCCTCCGTCTCCTCGCCGGCCGGCTGGACAAGGGGGTTGATCAGCACGGTGAAGGGAAGCACGTCGCGGCCGAGTTCGTCGCGGCGGGCGGCGCTCATGGTCTCGGGCAGCCCGCCGGCGTCCTCCATCACCACCACCTGGAGCCCTTCGCCGACCTGGGGCGCGGCCAGGCCCACACCCGGCGCCGCGTGCATCGTCTGGCGCATCGACACGATGAGCTCCTGCACGAAAGGTGTCCGGATCTCCGCGGTGGTGAGTGGTCGGGCGGGCCGGCGCAGGACGGGATCGCCCGTCTGCACGATGTCGTAGAGCATGGGCCAGAATGGCGCATGCCCGGACGCGATGTACGCCTCACCCTCTACTGCCCCAACTGACTCCCCGGCTTCCACCTGCCGTACCTGGCGGCAGCGGTGAACGGTCTGTTCGCCGAACAGGGAGTCGACGTCGAGATCCTCGACCCGTCGGGCGGCCCCGACAACATCGTGAGGGTGGGCTCGGGCGACTCCGACTTCGCCCTCACCAGCGTCCAGCACTACCTCTCGGCCCGGGCCGAGCACGGCGACATCCCCGCCCGATTCGTGGCCATGGTCGTCCAGCGCAGCCCGATCGGGGCGCTGGTGCCGGCGACCTCATCTTTGCGCCGGCCGGCCGATCTCGCCGGCTGCCGGGTGGGCGGCGACGCCACCAACCCCCAGGTCATCGAGTTCATGGCGACGCTCGACCACATGGGCGTCGAGCGGCCGGCGCTGGTCGAGGTCGGGGCCGGCAATGGGCCTGCGGCGCTGGCCCGCGGTGAGGTCGATGCCATCGTGGCCCTGGTCGACGCCATGCCCCGCCGGCGCCGGCAGGCCGGCATTGATCTGCGCGCCGTCAGGGTCGGGCGTGACGACGTCTACGGGAGCGGCGTGGTCGCGAGTGACCGGCTTCCCGACGAGCTGGTGGCCAAGGTGCGGGCCGGCGTGGTCGCCGCGCTTGAAGCGCAGCGGCTGGGCCCCGACGCCGGCCTGGTCGAGATGGCCGACCGCTACGGCGACGACCGCACCGATGACGCCCCGGAAGGCTGGCGCATGCTCCAGGAGTTCGTGTTCACCGACGTCCCGACGGGATCGATGGACGCCGACCGCTGGCGCACGACGCTGGAGTTCCTCTGCCGCGCCCGGGGGTTCGACGTGCCGGCGCCAGAGTCGGTCTACCGCCCTTCGTTCCTGAGCACGCCCGTTCACGGGTAGTGCCTGATGGGGCACTAGGCCTTCTCCGGGCGCATGAGCGTCCCCGGCACGAGGGCGAACCCCAGCACGCCGGCCACCAGCAGCAGGGCGCCGGCGGCGATCCACATCACCTCCACGCCGGCCCAATCGGCCAGCACGCCGCCCAGGGCGACGCTGCTGAGCCGGCCCGCCTGCCACACCACGTCGAAGAAGGCGAACGTGCGCCCGCGGGACCGGTCGGGGACGGCGCGCTGCAGCAGGGTGTTGAACGTCACGCCGCCCGTGTTGGTGGCCAGCCCGTAGACGGCCAGGGCCGCGAACGCCACGCCGAAGCTGGCCGAGGCCACCATCACGACGTTGATGAGCCCGCGCGCCAGGAGCGGACCGAAGAGCAGCACCGGCCGGCGCACCTCGGAGATGAACCGCTGGAGTATCAGCGGTCCGGCGGCCTGGCCGACGGCGATGGCCATGAGGAGGAGGCCGAAGCGCTCGGGGCCCACGTCGAGGTGCTGCTCTGAGAACACGACGAGGAGGGCGCTGGTGGCGCCGGCCGAGAGGGCGGCGAGGGCCTGGACCTGGGCCATCGCCCGCAGCAGCGGGTTGTGGCGCATCAGGGCCAGTCCTTCGCGGACGTCGGTCACGTAGCCTCGGCGCTGCGTGCCAACAGGGGCGGCGGCTGGGACCCGCAGGCGGGCCAGCAGCAGGGCCGAGACGAAGAACGACGTCGCGTTGACGGCAAACGCCGGCCCCGGGCCGGCGAACGCGACCATGGCACCGGCCACCGGCGCCAGCAGGATCTGGGACACGATCGCCGATGACGTCATGACGGCGTTGGCGCCGACGAGGTCCTCCTCCCGTTCCAGCAGGGCGGGAACGATGCTCACTGCCGCCGGCGTGAAGAACGTCGACATCGCCGCCATGGCGAAGGCCACCGCGTAGATGAACCAGAGGCTGTCGTGGAAGGCCACGAGCGACAGGGCGAAGAGACCGCGCCCGATGTCGGATGCCACCATGACCCTGACCCGCGGCAGGCGGTCGACAACCGCTCCGGCGAAGAGCCCGAATATGAGGACAGGCACGATCTCGAAGACGGCGGTCGCGCCCACCTTCAGGCCGGACCCGGTGAGCCGGAAGACGAGCACGACCAGGGCGACGGCGCTGAAGATGTCGCCCCACCGGCTCAGTGTCCGGGCCAGCAGGAGCCGGCGGAAGCGAGGGGCGGCGAGCGCCCGTCGCAGCGGGGTGCTCACCTCAGGCGGTCCACCCGAGCACCCAGTCGCCGAAGGTCAGTACCGCAACCCAGAAACCGATGGAGACGGCCGGCGTCGAGGCCACCAACCATGGGCGCGTCCTTCGCAGCCGGATTGCGCCGATCAGCAGGACTGTCCACCCGGCGAGCAGGAACAGCACGCCGGCGAGGGGCGCCAGCAGGCCGCTCGCTAGGAACAGGAAGATCGTGGCGACGTGGGCGGCGATGCCAAAGAGGGCGGCGGCGTTCGCCAGCCCGGGCTTCTGTCGCGGCGCCACGGCGCCCATCCTTGCCCGGCGGTGGATGTTCGACAACCTGATAGATTCGTCAGATAGTGAAAAGGTCAGACGTGCCGCTGTCAGAGGTGAAGGCCGAGTTGTTCAAGGCCCTCGCTCACCCGGCTCGGATCCGGGCGCTCGAGGTTCTCGTCGAAGGCGAGCGCTCAGTGGGCGAGTTGCAGCCGCTCGTCGGCATCGAGCTGTCGCACCTCTCCCAGCAGCTGGGCGTGCTCCGCCGGGCCGGTCTGGTCACCACCCGCAAGGAGGGCTCCACGGTGCACTACGCCATCCGTGACCCCCTGGTGGCGGAGCTGCTCCTGGTGGCCAAGCGGTTGCTGCGTCTGTCGCTGGCGGACACGCGTGCCCTTCTTGCCGGCCTCGGTGGCCGGTGAGCCTCGGCGCCCTTCTTCCAAGACGCAGCGATTACCACGGGCTGAGGCAGACATGGCGGGCCGACGTCGCCGCCGGCCTGACGGTCGGCGTGGTCGCCCTCCCCCTCGCCCTGGCCTTTGGCATCACCACCGGGCTGGGGGCCCAGGCCGGGCTGGTCACCGCGATCGTCGCCGGGCTCGTGGCCGCGGTGTGCGGCGGGTCCAACGTCCAGGTCTCCGGGCCGACCGGGGCCATGACCGTCGTCCTCGTCCCCGTTGTGGCACGGTACGGAGCGGAGGCTGTCTACGTCGTCGCCATGTTGGCGGGGGCGCTCATCATCCTCGCTGCCCTCCTGCGCCTGGGGCGGTTCCTGGCGTTCATCCCGTGGCCCGTCATCGAGGGCTTCACCGTCGGCATCGCGGTGATCATCCTGCTCCAGCAGGTGCCGGCGGCCCTTGGAGTGGACACGCCACACGGGGAGAGGACGCTGTTCGTGGCGGGACGGGCGGTGGGCGATGCGCTTGGAGGCAACGGCTCGTTCGCCGCCGGGGCGCTGGTCGTGCTCGTCGCCGCGGTGATGATCCTGCTCCCTCGGCTCCACCGGGCGCTGCCTGCCTCGCTCCTCGCTGTGATCGTGGCTACCGTCGCCGCCCAGCTGACCGGGGTCGACGTCGCCCGCATCGGCACGCTGCCGTCGTCGCTGCCGTGGCCGTCGCTCCCGGGGTTCTCCCAGGGCATGGGCGATCTGTTCGGCGCCGCGTTCGCAGTCGCGGCCCTGGCGGCCATCGAGAGCCTCCTGTCGGCGAAGGTGGCTGACGGGATGTCCGACGCCCCCCGCCACGATCCCGACCGCGAGCTGTTCGGGCAGGGACTGGCCAACGTCGTTTCACCGCTGTTCGGAGGGATGCCCGCCACCGGGGCCATCGCCCGGACGGCGGTGAACGTTCGCGCCGGCGCCCAGACGCGAGTGGCGGCCGTCGTGCACGCGCTCGTGCTGGTGGCCGTTGTGTTCGCCGGCGGGGCCCTGGTCGCCCGCATCCCCCTGGCCGCTCTCGCCGGCGTCCTCATCGTGACTGCGGTGCGCATGATCGAGCCCCACAGCGTCCGCGCCGTGCTGCGGGCCACCCGCGGCGACGCTCTCGTGCTCGTCGTCACTGCGTCGGTCACCCTTCTCTTCGATCTAGTTCTCGCCGTCGAGGTGGGCATCGCCGTCGCCGGCGTGCTCGCCCTCCGTTCGGTGGCCCGGGCCTCGTCGGCCGAGTTGGAGCCGCTGGCCCCGGAGGTCGACCACGACACCGAGATGCAGCTGCTGCATGAGCACATCGTCACCTACCGTCTCGACGGCGCCCTCTTCTTCGGTGCCGCACAACGGTTCCTCACCGAGCTGACGGCCGTCAGCGACATCAAGGTGTTGATCCTGCGCTTGCCGGACATTCAGGTTCTCGACGCAACCGGCGCCCTGGCGCTCGGGGAGATCGTGGCCGAGCTCGAAGGGCGCGGCGTCACCGTCCTGCTGAAGGGCGCCCGGCCTCGACACCTGCGGACGCTCCTCGCCGTCGGCACCATCGACAAGCTGGCGCATCGCGACCACCTCTTCGACGATCTCGACTCGGCGCTCGCCCACGCCCGCAGCCACGTCCGCCAGCTGCTCCGCTCCGAGGTCTGAACAATCGCCTTTTCATAGCGCTCGCGGTTCGCTACGCTCGTCCTTGTGAAAAGTTTCACAAATTCCCAGGACGGCCCGCCGAAGCTCACCCCCGAGGCTCTGCGCAGGGAGTGGGAGGCGACCCTCGCCCAGCCCCGCCGGCGCTACAGCAAGGCAGCGCAGGCGCTGTTCCTGTTGCTCGACGTGGTGTACGGCCGGCCCCGGACTCTTTCCAAGTTCAAAGTGCTCGAGGTCATCGCCCGGGTGCCGTACAGGCGTGGGAGCACGTGGCCTACGTCGCCGTGACCCACCGGTACTCCCGGCCCACCTTCGCCCGCCGCATCTTCGAGCGGGTATCGGAGAGCCGCGACCAGCAGGACAACGAGCAGTGGCACCTGCTGATCATGGAGGACCTGGTCGAGCAGTCCGGCAAGCGGGAGAACTTCCTCCGCTACCGCCTGTTCCCGCAGATCATCGCCATGGCGTACTACTACCTGTCCTGGCTCCTTTACGTGCTCCAGCCGGCGTGGAGCTACCGCCTCAACGCCGACTTCGAGGACCACGCCGAGCATGAGTACGCCTTGCTCGTGAAGGAGAACCCGGTGTACGACGAGACCCCCTACGACGGGCCGTTCGTCGAGGAGTACGGCGCCTACGCCACCCTTGGGGATCTGTTCCGACAGATCGGCCACGACGAGCGGGTCCACAAAGAGGAGAGCCTCGCGAGGATGGCGGAGCCCCGGTTCCGCTGAGGGCGGGCGGTGTCGTCAAACCAATATTGGGTAGCGAGAGCTGTAAATAGCGCGGCGGTGATTTAACCAAATACGACTTGCGCCGGCCATCGAACATGTGTACGATTGGGAGCATGTTGGCGGACCTGGCG
>CAYZMG010000076.1:10362-20064 GCA_964479465.1 uncultured Acidimicrobiales bacterium | reverse complement strand
CGAGCACCGTAACCGCAGGCGGTCTGTCGACAACATGTGCTGCGCTCCCGCCGAGGGTCGGCTGATCGGTATCACGGAGGCGCCATCGTGCGACGACGCTAAGCTGGACTCGTTCTCATTCTTGCTTAGGGAGATTTCACGTGCGCCGAGTTGTAGCTGCCCTGGTCGTGATCGTCACGCTGGGCGCGTGCGGCGGCGGCGGAGGCGATGACGAAGCGGCCGACGGCCGACCCCAGGTCGTCGCCGCTTTCTACCCGCTGTTCGAGGCGGCCCAGCGTGTGGGCGGCGACCGGGTGCAGGTTCGGAACCTGACGCCGGCGGGGAGCGAGCCCCACGATCTTGAGTTGAACTCGCGCCAGGTCGACCGCATCGAGGATGCCGACGTCCTCGTCTTCCTCGGCCGGGGCTTCCAGCCAGCGTTGGAGAAGGCCGCCGACCGGGCGAAGGGTGCCAAGGTGGACGTGCTTGGGGCGGTGGATTCCCTCCTTCCTGCACCCGTAGGAGACGCGGACCTCGAGATCGATCCCCACGTCTGGCTCGACCCCAAACTGATGAGGGCCATGGTGGCCCGGGTGACCACGGCGCTGTCCGAGGCGGACCCGCCCAATGCCGGTTCCTACGAGGCCAACGCCGCGGCCTACACCCGCGAGCTCGATGATCTCGACACCTCCTTCCGCCAGGGCCTCGCCCAGTGCGACCGCAGGGTGATGGTCACCTCCCACGACGCCTTCGGCTACCTCGCCCGCGCCTATGACCTGACCCAGGACGCCATCGCCGGCCTCGAGCCCGAGTCCGAGCCCACTCCTCAGCGCCTCGCCGAGCTGGCGGCCAAGGTGCGCGCCGACGGCACGACGACGATCTTCTACGAGACCCTTGTGTCGCCGAAGGTGGCCCAGACCCTGGCCCGGGAGACCGGAGTCGGTACCGCGGTGCTGGATCCGCTCGAAGGCCTGTCCGAGGACGACGCCAAGGCGGGGAAGACCTACGTGTCGGTGATGCGGGAGAATCTCGCCGCCGTGCGCCAGGCGCTGGGTTGCCGCTGAGCAGCGGCCATAACCCCGCCTCGGACGCTCTCTCGCTGGAGGAAGTGAGTTTCTCCTACGGTCGCCACGTCGTGCTCGACGGCGTCAGTCTCCACGTCGGTGCCGGGGAGTTCGTGGCGCTGGCCGGCCCGAACGGCTCGGGCAAGTCCAGCCTGGTGCGCGTCGCCCTCGGGCTGAGCCCACCCAGCGCCGGCGACGTCCGGCTGTTCGGGGAGCCCCCAGCGGAGCTTCGGCAGCGTTGGCGTCGGCTATGTCCCCCAGCGGGCACTGCTTGTCGACCATCTGCCGGCCACGGTGGAGGAGGTGGTCGCCTCGGGAGCGGTGGCACGGCGAGGCTGGGCCCGGCGGCCGCGTCCCGGCGACTCGGTCCGGGTCGACCGGGCGCTCGACGTGGTCGCCCTCGACGAGCATCGCCGCTCGCCGATCACCGAGCTCAGTGGCGGCCAGCAGCAGCGGGCGTTCATTGCCCGCGCCCTCGTCTGTGACCCTGAGCTGCTCGTGCTCGACGAGCCCATCGCCGGCGTGGACACCGAGTCCCAGGCCCGCTTCCGAGACGCCCTCGTCACCCGCTGCCGCGACGACGGTGTGGCCGTGCTCCTCGTCTCCCATGAGCTCGGCGCGGTGGCCGAAGACCTCGACCGCCTCATCCTCCTGCGCGCCGGACACGTGGTCTTCGATGGCCCGCCGAGCCAGCTCACCGCCGAGGGTGTCAGCTTGGGTGTCCATCGTACGGACCTGCCGATGTGGCTGGAGGGGATGGGGTGAGCCTGCCCCTGCCGTGGCCGTTCGATCGCGAGTACATGCAGCTTGCCCTCGTCTCGGGCATCGTCGTCGGCGCCTGCGCTCCGCTCATCGGCACCTTCCTGGTCCAGAAGCGGCTGTCGCTCATGGGCGACGGGGTCGGCCACATGGCCTTCGCCGGCGTGGCGGCAGGCCTGCTGGCCGGTGTCAGCCCGCTGTGGACGGCGCTGATCGCCGCCGTCGCCGGGGCGGTCACCATCGAGTGGCTCCGGCTCCGCCGCCGGGCCAGCGGCGACCTGGCCCTAGCCGTGTTCTTCTACACCGGCATCGCTGGCGGAGTGGTGCTCACCGGCCTGGCCGGCTCGCTGAACTCCGGCGTCCTGACCTATCTGTTCGGCTCGGTGCTCACCGTCAGCCCGGCCGACGCCCGCAGCATCTCCATCCTGGGCGTGGCCATCCTGGCGGTCATCGCCGTCTCGTGGCGAGCGATGTTCGCGGTGGTGCTCGACGAGGAGGCGGCCCGGGTGGCCGGATTGCCGGTCGACGCGCTGAGCCTGGGCTTGGCCGCGCTCACTGCGGTGACTGTGGTCGCGGCCATGCGGGTGGTCGGGGTCCTGCTCGTCGCCGCTCTGATGGTCCTACCGGTGGGCTCGGCCCAGCGCCTGGCTCGGTCCTTCGCCGCCACCCTGCGCTGGGCCGTCGCGGTCGGCGTCGGGTCGGTCGTCATCGGCTTGACCGTCGCCCGAGCCGGCGGGCTCGCCCCGGGCGGCACCATCGTGCTGGTTGCGTCAGGGGTCTTCGCCCTGACCGCGGCGTTCGACATCAGTGGCCGGCGCTCCGGGGTCGCTTGAGCTCCGGCCTCAACCGCAGGCCGGGCACCGACCGTCGAAGTCCAGACGGTGACCGGTGATCTCATAGCCCGTCTCTTCGGCCACCACCCGGCTGGCCTCGGCCAGGGCCCGCTCGAGCCGGGTCGAGGCGGCGAAGTCCACCAAGGTCCCGCAATTGGTGCAGAGCACGTGGTGATGGTGGCCGGCCAGGTCCTCGGCCAGCTCGAAACGGCCGAGATCGTCCATCCCAGGTAGGCGCCGGGCCACCCCCGCCTCGCAGAGCACGGTGAGGTTGCGGTAGGCCGAGGATTGGGGCATCCCGGTGGCGCCGGCCAGGATCTCGATGATGGTCAGGGGGCGTTCGGAGCGGAGCAGGGTCTGGACCAGGGCCCGGCGGCTGGTGGTGTAGCGCTGCTCCACCGCCGCCATCCGCTGTGCGGCCACCTCGTGGACGCGCGTATCCTCAGCCGCCGCCTGGCGGCTCCTGGCCGTTTCGGTGAGAAGCTCGGCGGAGCTCAGTGCTCGTCCCAGTGCCCGTCGTGGTCGGCGTGGCGGTGCCCGTCGTGGAGGTAGTCGACGTGACCGTCGTGGTCGACCGTCTCATGCCCGCAGTCGGCGCCATGGGTGTGGTCATGGGCGTCGTGGCTCACGTGGACCGCCGCCTCGCACTCGTCCCAGTGGTCGTCGTGGAGGCGGTGGGCGTGGCCGTCGTGGAGGAAGTCGACATGGTCGTCATGGTCGACGGCGACGTGGCCGCAGCCCGAGTCATGGGCGTGCTCGTGCTCGGTGTGGACGGGATGGGTGATGGTCATGGTGTGCCTTTCATAGGACTCTGTTGCGCCGAGCTCAGCCCGCCGGCCGGCGCTCGGTGGCGTGCACGACGGCGTCGTGCACGATGTGGAAGACATGGTCGTCGCCCAGGGAATAGGCGATCTCCCGGCCCCTTCGCTCGGCCCGCACAAGGTGGCTGGCCCGGAGGATCCGCAGGTGCTGGGACACCAGCGGCTGGGACACTCCCAGGGACTCGACCAGCTCGTGCACGCACCGCGGCCCGCCGTTGAGCTCGGTCACGATGGCCAGGCGGTGGGCGTTGGCGAGGGCCCGGAGTAGTTCGGCGGCGGCCTCCAGGTGGGCTTCCGGCATGGCCGACGAGGGGCCCGCAGGCGATGTGGTCGCGCGGTCAGCGGTGGCCGGTGATCGAGCGGCGGTGGGCACAGACGCATTCTAGAATGCGAATGATCGCATGTGCGAACCGGAGAGCACCCGCGGTCAAGGGGACGACGGCGCCAGCAGCGAGCAGTCGAGGACAGTGAGGAGCCCGTCGCGGCTTCCGGCGGCCAGCGCGCTGGTGTCCGGGCGCCATGCCACAGCGCCGAGCGGGCCGCCGAGCTCGATGCGCTCGATGGGATCGGCCGTCTGGTCCGGATCCCACAGGACCAGGCGCCCGTCGGCGCCGACGGAGGCCAGGAGGGGACCAATCGGGGCATAGGCGGCGCCGGTCACCCAGTCGTCGTGGCCTACCAGCCGGCGGGGGCCGGTCACCGTGCCGTCGGCGGCGTGAAGCGTCCACACTGCCAGGCGGCCATCCGCCACCGCGGCCAGATGGGAACCGGTCGCCGACCAGGCCAAGGCCGATATGGCGTCGCGCCCGGCAGCCAGTGTCGGGCCCCCTCGGCCGATCTCGACGTCGCCGCCGAGCGTTCCGGCGGCGGCGACCCCGCTGGTCGGATCGACGGCGAGCGCCACTATCGCGGCTCGGGCCCATGCCTCTCCACTGGCGCCGGCCACCATCACCTCTCGGAGGCCGCCGAGGCCGCCGGCCAGCAGGGTGGCCCCCAGCCCCGCCCCGGTCCACGTCACGACCAAGGCTCCGCCGAACGGTACGGCCAGGTCGACTCGGTCGCCGCCGGGCTCGTCGAGCACCACGACGGCATCCCCGGCCGCCACGGCCAGGCCCGACGGTCCCCAGGTCAATTGCTCCGCCGCTGCGCCCACTGCGTGGCGTCTGGGCTCGCCTCCCGCCGGCCACAGCCACACCGAACCGTCCTCGCAGGCAGCGGCGACCACCTCGCCGCCGGGGCTCCAGGACAGATCGAGCACCGGGGCTGCGGTATCGAGGCGGGCGATGATGCGGCCGTCGACCCCACACAAGACGACCTCGCCGCCGAGGGTCCCCGCAGCCAGGCGGGCGCCGTCGGGTGCCCATGTCACCACGCTCACCGCTTCGTCCAGTTCGTCAGTGCCGATGATCGCGACGCGAGGCTCGAACAGCGACTCGACCCCTTCGATGGCACTGCGGCCTGTGTCGTCGGCGGAGGAGCTCATGCGCTCGCAAGCGCCAGCCGGAGGGACCCGGCCAGCGCTTCGACGTCCAGGTCCCGCCCGACGGCTAGGACCCGGGCTCTGGGTGGCCTGTCGGGATTGGAACGGCACCGGCCGGTGGCAAAGAACGAACGGACCACCGAAGTGGCCCAGCGATCGGTGCCAGAACGCAGCGAGCACACGGCCTGGAGGCGCAGCACCCGCTCGCCCTGGTCCCGGCACACACCCTGGACCCAGTCCCGGAGAGCTTCGGGATCGGCCTCGCCGCCGATGTCGAGGAGCACTGATCGTGGCGAGAGCACGTGGCCGTCTTCGATACCGTCCAAGCGGGCGGCCACGCCAGCGAGGGCGTAGGCGGCGTCGCCGGCCTCCGGATCGGGCTCCGGCCACGCCCCATCGCCCGAGGCCCACTGCGGACGGAAGGGGTTGAGCGTTCCCACGGCGCGCCGGACATCGCTGCGCGCCGATGCGGTGAGGCCGGCCTCGCCGACCACGATCACCCCGTCGGCAAGTGCGACGTACTCCTCGCTGCGGGCTCCGGGGGTGAAGGGCTGGCCGGTGGCCAGGCGGACCGCGGCCTCGTGACCTTCGATCACGGTCACGACTGCGGCGAGCCTGGTCCGGCGCACCATGTCGAGATCACACAGGATGGCGGCGAGCAGAGGGCCCGGATCGGCATCGGCCCCGGCGACGACCACGATGCGCTTCGGTGGCCGGCGCCGGGCCAGGAGACGGAAGACAGACGTGCGCACGTCAAGGCGGAGCGCGCAACAGTCACAGCCCAGGCTCTTTTCGGCGACGCGCTCAACCGTCTCGACGACTCGGGCGACGGCGGGGGCCTCGGTGGGTTCGTTGCACAGCACGGCGAGCTCCGAGGCTTCTCCGGCGATGTGCTGGAGGGCCCGGGCCTTGGCGGTGGCGGACCAACCCAGGAGGACCGTGAGGGGCACCTTGGGATCACTCATCCCTTCACCATACACCGCCATGGGAACAATTCTCATTTTAGCTTCAGTCAGTTAAAAGTGGCAGACAAGAGCGATTCCCATTACTGTTTCTTGCATGTCGAGAGGAGCAGCGAGTGGCCAGTAGTAGGAACCGATGCCGGTGTATCGCCTTGGCGATGGTCTCCGTCACAGCGGCGGCGTGCGGGGGCGGTGCCTCGGAGACGACGGCCGCGGCGCAGCAGCCCGGCCAGCCTGTTGCGTCAGCCGTACAACCCGCCCCCTATCCGGTCACGGTTTCGAACTGCGGCGTCGACTACACCTTCGCCAAGGCACCTGAGCGCGTCGTGGCACCTAGTGTGCCGGGCACCGAGCTGATGCTGGCACTGGGCCTCGAGCGCCGGCTGGCCGGCGTGGTCGGCGCGACCAGCGCGATTCGCTCCGACCTCCAGCCTCGGATGAGTGGCGTCAACGTGATCACTGAGCGAACCTTCCCACCTCCCAGCAAGGAGGTCATCCTCTCGGCAAACCCGGACTTCGTTGTGTCGGGCTACTCCGAGGACTTCGCCGAGACGGCCATCGGCGACCGAGGCAGCCTGCAGTCGCTCGGGGTCAACAGTTACCTCGTCCAGGGAAAGTGCGGCGACGAAAAGGGCAGGGCGACCCTCGACGACACCTACGCAGACGTAGAGAACCTGGGCCGGATCTTCGACGTACGGCCGGCCGCCGCCGATCTCGTGTCCACGCTCAAGGCTGAGGCGGCGGCCGCCACCCCGGCCGCGGCCAAGCCGAAGGTACTGATCTACGCCGCCGGCAAGGAGCAGCCGAGCACCCACGGTGCCACGACGCTCGTTGCCGACCTCGTGTCCCGGGCGGGCGGCCAGAACATCTTTCCCGAGGTGGCCAGCTTCGGTCGCTTCGGTTGGGAAACGGTGGTCGACCGCAACCCCGACGTCATCGTGGTCGTGACGACCGGGTCGTTCCCGCTCACCACCGCCGTGGAGTTCATGTCGTCCTACTCGCCGATCGCCGAGGTGAGCGCAGTCAAAAACAAGCGGATCGTGAGCGTGGGGGTCAACGACGTGCAGCCCGGTGTCCGTAACGGCAAGGCCTTGGCCGACATCGCCAAGGGTCTGGCCGGTGGGTGAGGTCAGCTCTCGACCGCTGCCAGGGTGAAGGTGACGCGGCAGCCGTGACGGCAACCGCCCTTCGCCCGGCTCGCACGAGAGCGCGCCTCGGACCGCTCCTCGCCGGCCTCGACGTGATGCTTGTCGCCTCCATGGTCATGGCCGTAGGGATCGGTCCCGTGCCGATCCCCTTCGGCCGGGTCTGGAGCACGCTCCTCGATGAGTTCCTCGGCGACGGCGCCGGCGGCGGCTCCCAGCGCGCCATCGTCACCCAGCTGCGCTTCCCCAGGGTGCTGCTGGCCGCGGTGGTGGGCGGGGGGCTGGCCGTCTCCGGGGTGTCGGTGCAGGCGTTGGTCCGCAACCCCCTCGCCGACCCATACATCCTGGGAGTCTCCGCCGGAGCAGCGTTCGGCGCCATCGCGGTCATCGTGGTCGGCGGCACCTTCGGGAGCCTGTCCATCCCGGTGGCGGCCTTCGCCGGCGCGCTCGTCACGTTCCTGGTCGTTTTCCTCCTGGCCCGCCGGGGCGGGCGGCTGTCTCCCCTGCGGCTCATCCTCGTGGGAGTGGCGGTCGCCGCCCTCTTGAACGCGGCCACCAACTACATCGTCATCAGTACTCCGGACAACGCCCAGCTCCGCAGCGCCCTGTTCTGGCTGCTGGGCGGGGTGGCCGGCGCCCGGTACTCCTGGATCGTCGCCCCGGCCCTCGTCCTGGCCGCGGTCTCGACCTACCTCGTCCTGCACGCCCGGGCGCTGAACTGCCTGTCACTGGGCGACGAGACGGCGACCACGCTCGGAATCGACGTGGACCGGTTCCGCAGGACGCTGGTCGTCCTCGTCGCTCTGCTGGTGGGCAGCGTGGTGGCGGTGAGCGGCGCCATCGGCTTCGTCGCCCTCATGCTGCCCCACGTCGGTCGCCTGCTCGTGGGTCCGAACCACCGCCGGCTCATCCCCGTCGCCGCCCTGCTGGGCGCCATCTTCCTCGTCTGGGTCGACGTCGGCGCCCGGATGCTCATCCGCCCGGCCGAGCTGCCGATCGGCGTGGTCACCGCCGCAGTGGGTGCGCCGTTCTTCCTGTGGCTGCTCGGCCGGCGCGAGGCGCGGACGTGAGACTGGAGGTCGAGTCGGTGTGCTGGTCGGCGGGCGGGCGCCGGATCCTGTCCGACGTCTCCCTCACGGCCCGGCCGGGCCGGTTCCTCGGCCTCATCGGGCCCAACGGCAGCGGGAAGACGACGCTGCTGCGCTGCGTCTACCGGGCCCTCAAGCCCTCGTCGGGAACGATCTCCCTCGACGGGCGCAACGTGTGGTCCTGCTCGGCACGGGAGGTGGCTCGTTCGATGGCCGCGGTCCTGCAGGAGGCCACCAGCGAGGCCGGGTATACGGTCTGGGAGGTGGTGCAGATGGGCCGTACCCCCCACAAGCGCCTGACCGAGCGCCTGAGCGCGACCGACGACGACATCGTGGCCTCCGCCCTGGTCGACGTATCGGCGTCGGAGCTGGCCGACCGGGAGTTCGCCACCCTTTCGGGCGGGGAGAAGCAGCGGGTCCTGCTGGCCCGGTCGCTGGCCCAGCAGCCCCGGGTGCTGGTGCTGGACGAGCCCACCAACCACCTCGACATCCGTTTCCAGCTCGACATCCTGGGCATCGTGAGCCGCCTCGGGGTGACAGCCGTCGCCGCTCTGCACGACCTCAACCTGGCTGCTGCCTACTGCGACGACATCGTGGTCCTCGACAAGGGGCGGGTGGCCGCCGCCGGCCCGCCGGCCGAGCTGCTCACCTCCGAGCTCATCGCCCGGGTGTACGGCGTCGCTGCCGAGGTGGCCATGCATCCCGCCACCGGGAGGGTCACCGTTACCTACCTCCCGCCCGTCGCCGTCCGGCCAAGCCAGGGCGCCAGGCCGGCGACGCTGTCGACCCCGCCCGGCCGGTGAGCGAGCCTCAGGGCGAAGCGGTCCTCCAATCGCCGGCGGCATAGCGCCGGTAGGTGATGGCCAGGCGCAGCCCCCAATAGCCGAACTGGCCCAGGAACA
The DNA here is from genome assembly GCA_964479465.1 of uncultured Acidimicrobiales bacterium. Lineage (GTDB taxonomy): Bacteria > Actinomycetota > Acidimicrobiia > Acidimicrobiales > AC-14 > CADCTB01. Next base: position 11,031 of record CAYZMG010000076.1, on the reverse strand, counting down.
CTCCGGCCAGCCCCAGCCCGAGCGGTACGGCCAGGGCCCAGGACGCAGGCAGCGAGCACAGGTAGTTGGCGACGGTGCCGGCGATCAGGATCGACCGGGTGTCGCCGCCGGAGCGCAGCGCACCCGAGTACACCATGGTGGCCACCATGAGCGGGGCCTGGCCGAAGAGCAGGAGCCGGGCGCCAACCGCGGCGTCCACCACCGCGGCGTCGGTGCTGAACAGGCCGAGGACGAGCCCCGGGGCGACGAGGATGGGCGCCACGACGACCGCGGCCAGCACCGAGGTCACCAGCCAGCCGGCCCGCAGCGCAGCGTCGGTGCCGGCGCGGTCCGCCGCCCCCAGGCGCTGGCCGACCATGATGGCAATGCCGCTGCTGCAGGCGTAGATCACCGTCCACAGCACCGGGAGGACCCGACCGAGGATCGACCACGCAGCCAATGCCGTGAGCCCGAGCCCGGCCACCACCGCGGCGAGCAGGACCGTGGTGAGGTAGCCGGCGGTGAGCATGGCCGTCTCCGGCCAGCCGATGCGCCACAGGCGGGGCACCTCGGCCCGCCAGCCCCCCACGTCGGGGCGCCGGCCCCCGGGCCCGCCGGGCAGCCGCCGCCAGGTGTACCAGGCCAGGGCGGCCAGGCCCGACGCCAGCGCCGCCACCGTGCCCAGCACGC
>CAYZMG010000076.1:0-10352 GCA_964479465.1 uncultured Acidimicrobiales bacterium | reverse complement strand
CCGAGGCCCAACCCGTAGACGAGGACCACGTCAACGGGGAGGTTCACCAGGTTCACACCGATGGCCACCCGCATCGTGACCTTGGTCAGCCCCAGCCCGCCCAAGCCCGAGCGCAGCGCAGTCATGGCCCCCGACAGGGGCAGGCCCAGGGCGACGATCTGGAGGTACCTGGCGGCCGAGGAAGCCAACTCGGCGTCGTCGACCAGGGCGTGCATCAGGGGCGACGCCACGACCAGGACGGCCACACCGAGCACGGCACCGAGGGCCAGGCCGGCCCCGGCGCCCACGTCGAGCACCCGGTTCACCGCTCCTGGTTCGCCGGCCCCATGGTGGCGGGCGACGAGGATCTGCACGGCCGTGGCCCATCCGGTGGCCAGCATGGTGGCGACCATGGCCACCGGGGCGGCCAGGCCGACGGCCGCCAGCGCCTCGGTCGAGAAGCGGCCGAGCACGATCCCGTCGGCCACGGTCAGGGCCACCGCCGAGAGGTTGCCGACGATGAGGGGGTAGGTCAGCGTCCAGAGGGCTCGGCGAGGCTCGACTCCGGCCTCGACGCCGCCGGTCGCGCCGGCCCGACGCAGCCCGATCACTGCCGAGGCGCAGACCGGCCCTGCCGGGTCGGCGGTCCGGGGCGGTCGGTGACCCACGGTGGCTCGGTGCGGCGGATGGCCGGCGCGTCACACATGGGGGACCGGCAGCAGGCACGGGTCGGCGGGGAGGGGATCGGCGCCGTCGCCGAGGTAGGGGAACGCCGCCGGCCCCGTGGCGCGCAGCCCGGGGACCACCACCCGGGCCACGGCCAAGCCGCAGCGGGCGACGTCGGCGGTGGTGAGATCCACGGTGAGCGGGCGCAGCCCGGCTGCCTCCAGGGTCTGGCGCAGGGCGCCTGGATCGGTCGCGGGGCCGGGGACCGCCGAGTCCTCGGCCACGGCGGCGCCCAGGCGACGCTCGATGGCCTCACGGACCTCCGGATCGAGCAGGAGCTGGAGGTGGCAGGTGATGTCGGTAGCGTCGGCCAGGTCCGCCCGGTACGACCCGCGGTAGCGCCGGTCCTCCCGGTGAGGGGCGATGGGGCCCGCCGGCCGCTCCCACGACTCCATGCCGGCGGCCACCAGCCGGGCCGTCTCCACCATGAAGGCGGCCTCGGCGCCGGCCTTGGCCGCCGCCTCTACCCACGTCGGAGCGGCCGAGCAGCCGACCCCCAGGAGATCCTCGGCGAGGTTACGGCAGAGGGCCAGGGCCACCGGGAGGCCGAAGCGGTTGGGCACCAGGCGCACCTCGGCCGCCCCCGCGGAGCTCACCACCGGGAAGCCGGACCTGCCGTGCCAGGCCTGGGCCAGGCAGTGACGTTCGACCACCTCGGCCAGCGCGCCACGCTGGGCGGCGGCCAGGGTGGGGCCGGCGGCGATGCCGGCGTTCACCGGCAGGGCCACCTGGCGGCCGTCGGCGGTGGCGCTATGGGCCCCGGGGGCCAACCACACCAACGCCGCAGGCACCAGCACCACCCCGCCGGCGGCGTCGCTCGCCTCGACCCAGGCCACGACATCGTCGCGGTCGAGGCCGGCGAAGGCGAAGCCGGGCCGCCGGCGCTGGCTGGCCCGGTACAGCGCAAGGGATTCGGGGTCGACCGCGTCCATCCCCTCCTCGGCCCACCGGCGGTAGGAGCCCCACCGCAGCCGAGACGCGTCCACCAGGTGGCCGCAGTAGCGCTCGACGGCCTCGCCGACGGCCGCCCGGGCGGCGAGTTCGCTGTCGCCCCATGAGCAGCCCGACGTGGCCGGGGCGCCCGAGGCCAGCGCGAAGTGGGCGGTCTCGCAGATGGTGGCCATCTGGGCCAGCGGGCCCCCGGGAACCGCCCTCGGGTCCAGATCGGTGACGATCCCGGTGCGGTCGTCCACGAGCAGCTCGGCGCGCATCACGTGTGGGGAAGCGGGACCAGCACGAGATCGGGCTCCGCGATAGGGACCGGTCGCAGGCCCAGGGTCACCGGGTCGTCGTAGAGCCGGCGCCCTCCCAGGAAGGGAAAGGCAGCCGGGGGGTTGGAGTAGGCGCCCGGCGCCACCACACGCACCACGCTGGTACCCGTGGCGGCGACGTCGGGAGTGGTGAGGTCGACCGAGCACGGCCGCAGGCCTCGGTCCAGCAGGCGCCGGCGGTACCCGGCCCAGACGTCGCCGGTTACACGAGGGAGGGCGTCGAGCGCGACGGGCGGCGCCGGCCCGACGATGGGGGCCAGGGCGTCGGCCATGCTCGGGTCGAGCCACACCTGGCTGTGGCAGGCCAGGTCGAGGGCGTCGTGCCAGTCGGGGCGATAGTCGTGGCGATAGCGGCGGTCGGCGCGGTGGGCCTTGAGCACCGAGCCGTCGAACAACCCGTCGTCGGCGAGCTGCCAGATGGCGCCGTCAGGGTCGAGCAGGCCCGAGGCGTAGATGTGGAGGCTCACGGCCTCGGCGAAAGCCTTGTGGATCGCGTCGGCGGGGTTGGGGCGGGCGGCCACGCCAAGCCCGACGATCTGGCGGTCGGGGTCGTGGACGAGGACGCCGACGACGGCCACGTCAAGGGTGGTCGGGATGGAGACCAACCGGTAGCGCCATCCGCTGTCGACGCCGCGGGCCCGGGCCCAGCCGGGCCCCAGGTCAGGGCAGGCGTCGAGCAGGGGAGCCAACCGGGGGTGCTCGACGTGGATCGGCCGGGCGGGGAGGCCGTTGAGCCACCAGATCATGGTCGCGTCGCGCTCGATGAGCTCCTCCATGGCCGACGTCTCCGCGTCCATGAGGCTGGCGCCGGCGGCGATGGCCGCAAGGTTCACGAAGTTGGTGACCGGCTCGGCCTCTCGCTCGCCCTGGTAGTAGTTCACGTAGACGAGCGACGCCGGCACCAGCACCGGCCGGGCGTCGTCGAGCCAGCGGCCCTCGGCCCACCGAACGACCAGGTCGGCCGTGAAAGGACGGAACGGGAAGCCGGGCTCGGCATACTGAGCCGGTGAGTAGAGGGCGAGGGCGCGGGGGTCGACAGCCTCCGCGCCGCGCGTCGCCAGCCCCTCGAAGCTGTCCCGGACCAGGCCGGCGGGGACGAAGTTGCCGCAGTAGCGCTCCACGGCCTCGCCGACGGCGCAGACCCGGGCCCTGGCCCGGTCGCCGACCGACATGCCGGTGGAGACCCGGTCGGCGGGCCACGGAAGATGGGCGCCGATGTCGGCCACGGCGCCCGCATAGAGGTGCAGCCACGGAGGTGAGCCGGCGGCGGTCGGCACCCGCCGCACAGAGGTGACCACCCCGGTGCGCTCGTCGACCAGCCGGGCAAGGGGGCCCTCGAGGCCAAGATCAGCGGCGCCGTCGAGCCCCTCGCCGGCCTGGCTCGGTCCAGGACCGGGATCCGGGGGCCATGCAACGCTGGGCAGGATAAGCAGGGCCTCGGGCGACGGCGCCACACCGAGGATGACGGGGTCGGCCGTGTGCCCGTTCCAGCGGTCGGAACCGGGAAGGCTGCGGGCGAAGCGGGGGAAGCGCGAACCGGTGATTTCGATGCGCAGCGCGTGGTCGGCCGGCAATTCCACCGCGGCTGGCGGGAAGGCGATCTCCACCACGTTGTGGCCGGTGGGCACTTCGACGGCGGCGTCGACCAGGCGGGTCCGGCTCCCACCGGGGCGTTCGTGGAGCAGCGTGGCCACCAGGTCGCACCCGCTTTTCGACGCGTCGACGACCAGCCGGCAACGCGCCCGACCGAGCCAGCCGACCGCCGCCGTGAGGGGGCCGGTCGACCATGCGAGCAGGTCGGCGCGCGCCGTAAACGGCCGGTGCTCGTCGCTGTGGCGGCCGGAGGGGTATGGGTCGTCGGGGTCGTGACGAAGCGGGGCCGGCGCCGCCGGCGATGCGCAATCCGACGCGACGAGCGCGCCGCCCTCGGCGCCCTGCCACCGCGAGGTCTCCTGCCCGGCGCCCTCCGAGAGGGGATCGATGTCGGTCCAGCGGTGGCTGCCGAGGAGGAAGGTGCGCGACCTGGGACCAGGAGGACGCCCGCCCAGCGCCCGGTCGACCCAGGCCGCAGCCAGCTGATCGGGGTCGTGGACCGCGGCCGGGTCGATGCTCAGCGCGCAGAACGGCGCCAGGCGGTGGGTGAGCTCGCACACCCACGGCCCGGCCACGGTGGTGGCCGAGGCTCCTGCCGCCGCCGCCTGGGCCAGGCTGGTGGCCGCCGAGGCGCAGAACCAGGAGGCCAGGTGCAGGCTGGGGACGCCGGCGGCGGCCACGGCGGCGACGTCGCCGGTGTGGTCGGCTTCGCCGGCGGGCCGGGCCGGCGGCCATGGCCCGAGCGGCACCGGCCAACGCTGGCCGAGATCAGCCAGTGCACCGGCAAGGAGCTGCGGTCGAAGGGTGGCCGCCAGCCGCCCGAGCACACCCGCCTGGCTGTCGCCCCCGAGATGGTCGCTGTGCCAGCGGAGGAGGTCCTCGAGCGGGAAGGGCCCGGAGGGCTCCGGGGCCGTCCATGGCTGGCGGGCAACGACGGCGGCGATCGCCGGATGGCCCGATGCGGCCGCCTGCCACGCCGGCCCCACCTCATAGCCGAGGCCCATGCACACCACCCGCCCGTCACACCACGGCTGGGATGCCACCCAGGCCACCGCGGCGTCCCCGTCGGCACACTCGTCGTCACCTTCGATAAAGGCCCCGCCGGAGCCCCCGCGCCCCCGGAGATCCTGCACGACCACTGCCATTCCGGCCTCGACCCAGGGCCTTGCCGCCTCGGCCCGGTTGCGGCGCCCGTAGGGAGTGCGTACCAGCACCACCGGTGCCGGCTCACCGCCCGTTGGCCTCATGACCTCGGTGGCGAGACCGACGCCGTCCTTCGCTGTAACGGTGATCATCCGGCCTCGCGGACCAGATTGCCCGGCACCGCCAGCACGGAGTGCCGGCGAACGGCGCCGGTGGCGGCGTCGATCCCGACCTGGGCGTCGGCACCGGGAATCTGCGTCCTCCGAAGGTGAGCCAGGACGTCGGCGGCCACCAGCCCCGCGGCGAGGGCGGCCCCGAGCATCGGCCCGTCGCCGGCCGCCGGCTGCCCGCCGCCGTCGAGCCAGGCCCACAGGGCGAGGAGATCCTCGGGCCACGCGCTGGCCGCCAGGCGCCGCAGGCGCAGATCCTCATACGACGGGCTCCGCCCGGGCACAGTGAAGGGGCCTACGTACCACCGGCGGCCCTCGGCGTGGGTCCGGTGCCAGGGAACGCCGCTCTCGGCCGACCAGGCGTCGAGGCGGCGCCAGTCGGTGTCGGGCAGCCATCGGGCGACGGCCACCACGACGTCGGGCCCGTGGCCTTCGAGCTCGTCACCGGCGGCGGCGAGCTCTACACGTACCCCAGCGGTGACCAGCAGGTCGCGTACGAACCGCAGCGGTGGTCCTTCGCCGACGACCACCACGTACCCGCGGCCGACCGGGTCGGTGCCGGCGAGCGCGCCCTCGAGCGCGAGGGCGTCGAGCAGGTCACCGATCCCTGCTTCCGGGGCCGAGGCCAGCGCGGTGGCGGGGCTGAGGTCGCCGCCCATTAGCTGTTCGACCACCGCGCGAGAACCCGCCTCGGCGTCGATGTGCATGAACTCCTCGTTCGGGAGCTGGACGAGCCAACCCAACTCCGTCGGGACGACCGACGTCCCCTCCTCGAAGCGCAGCGGCGTCGCGTACGCAGCCCAGTCCATCCAGTTCCCTCCCTCTCGAAATCGGTGCCGGCCCCGGGGGCGCAGCCGGCTGCGCCCCCGGGAGCTCTCGGTGTTCCTTACCGCCAGGTCAACGCGCTGGAGCGCACGGTCAGCGCGTGGTTGCTCGAGTGCACGGAAGCCTTCTGGCTCTTGACGTTCTTGGTGATCTTCATGGGCGTCACCTCCTTTCAGGGGTCTGGGGTGGTCCGGTGACGAGAAGCTCGGCGGCGTCCTGCTGCGCCCGCACCAGATCGGCGCAGGCGGGACAGCCCGAGAGCAGCTCGTCGGAAGTGCCGACCGCCACGACGCGGCCCTCCTCCAGGAGGGCGATTCGGTCCGCTGTCAGGATGGTGGACAGGCGGTGGGCGACGAGCATGAGGCGGCCAGTGTTTCAGGAACAATTCTCATTGTCAAAAACCTGTAAGCGCGCCCTCCACGCCGTCCTCAGCATCGAACGGGGTCCGTGCAGATCTGCACCGCGCCGGCGACATCGAGGTCATCTCCGAGTCGAGTCAGGCTGAGTTGTCGACGCGGGGAGCCGCGAGAATTGTCTTCACCGCCCGCAACAGGGCCATAATCTCGGCCTGGTTCGGGGTGTCGAGTGCCGACACCGGCTCGTCGGCCACGACGACGGCGGGGCGGATGGCGAGGGCCCGGGCGATGGCCACTCGCTGGCACTGCCCGGTAGACAGCGTCGCCGGGAACCGGTCCTCGAGACCGGCCAGGCCCACCGCCTCCAAGAGCCCGAGCGCGCGGACTCGACGCTCGAGCCTGGTGCCGATGCGGTGGTAGCGCATCAGGTCGCCGACGGATTGCACCGCGGTGCGCCATGGGTCGGAGCGAGGCCCTCGGATCCTGGGCCACGAGTTGAACCCGCCGGCGCATCGCCTTTCATCCGTCGATAGCAGGGTCGACCCCGCCGGCGTTCACGGTACCGGCGTCGGGGAGCTCCAGCCCCATCACGCAGCGCACGAGCGTGCTCTTGCCCGCCCCGCTCACCCCCGCCACACCCACGACCTCACCCGGACCGACCCGGAGGTCGACGCCGCGGAGCACGGGAATGAAAAACGCCTTGGTGAGCCGTTCGATCTGGAGTTCCCCGACCGCACCCACCGGAGCGCGAGGAGCCGTGCGGATCTCCCGCCACGGCACCCGCTCCACCAGGCACTGCGTCGAGGGGTGCGCCGGGGAAGCGAGGACCTTCCCCGCCGGCCCCTCCTCCACCACGGCGCCGCCCTCCAGCACCACCACCCGGTCGGCGAGGCCGGCGGCCACGGACACGTTCGTGGCTGGTGATGAGGACAGCGCTGCCCTGATCGGCCACGGACCGGAGCCAGCTCACGAGTTCGGCGCGTGCTGGGCCGTCGAGCGCCGTGGTCGGCTCGTCGGAAAGCAGTAGCCGCGGCCGGCGGGCGTAGCCAGGGCCATGCCCACGCGCTGCGCCATGCCACCGCTGAGCTCGCAGGCCCGGCGGGATGGCGACGATCGCGTCGATGACCCGCTTGCCGGCGAGATCCACCCACCGGCCTGCTACTCCCCACCGCAGCGCCGATCATCGTGCCGGCCGAGAGCATGGCGACGAGTACGAGGCCGGACAGGGCGAGGGTTTGGCGCCCGCCGTGCAGGACACGAGATGCGACATCGCGACCGAAGCGGTCGGTGCCGAGCCAATGCCGCCACGACGGCCCTGCAAGGCGGGGGCCGACGAGCTGTTCAGCCGGATCGAAGCGGGCGAGCCAGGGCGCGGCGGCCGCGCTCACCGCCACCACGGCCAGCAGGGTGCATCCCGCCACCATCAGTCGCCGCCCAGCCGGGGCGGGGCTCACAAGGCGGAGTCGATCGTCGAGGCGACGGTCGGATCAACCACCCGCTGGAACACCTCGACGGCCGCAGTGCGACTGCCGTTCGGAAGCCCAACCGGGCGCTGATGGCCAAGGTGAGCATCTAGCGACCGTGAGCGTCCCCCCGATGCTTCCCCGACAGGTGGAGCAGCCACTGGAGAACGGAAACAGCCGCACGAGCCGGTAGTGTCCTAGTCACTGTAGTCAGCAGATAAAGACCGGAGCCCGGGTGGAGAACCACTTCGAGATCGAGATGCGCCGTCCACGGGAGTTGCTGGCGCCCAGCATCCTGCTTCTGCTGGCCGAGTCGTCGGGGCACGGCTATGAGTTGATGGAGAGGCTCAGGCCCTTGGGCTTCGACTGGGGCGGCCCGGGACCGATCTACCGTGAGCTCCGTTCGGTCGAGGACGCCGGCCTCGTCACCTCGGACTGGTTCGTCGGCCAGAGCGCACCCGGGCGCCGGGTCTATGAGACACCCCATCGGGCCGAGAGTCCCTGGACCGCTCGGCCGCGGGGGTGATCGGCCTCCAACACCTCATCGCCGAGTTCCAGGCCCGGCTCCAAGTGATGGCCCCGCCGAGGCCGCTCGTCGCCACCGGGCCACGGCGTCGGCGCAGTGCCCCCGCGTCCGGAGTGGCGGCTCGTCCTGACGCCACTTCGTCGCTGACGTCGGACTTCGGCCGGTCTGCCGGGCCATCCGTGCACGTGTGAATCGACTCCTACCTGAAGCCTGCGGGTCGGATCTGCCTCGGTCACAGGTCGCTTGACCTGGCCCTAAGGGCCACCTTCTACGGTCGAGGTGAACCAAAGGAACACCATGCCGGAGCGGCTCCGAGAAGCTGATGCGCCGCAGAGCCACCAGGACCTGGTTGTCGGGTCCATCCTCCTGCTGCTGGCTGAGCAGCGCGGCCATGGCTACGAGCTGCACGAGCGGATCAAGCAGGTGATGCCGCTGGGGGACGTCAGCCCCGGCAACCTCTACCGGGAGCTGCGACGGATGGACGTCGACGGGCTGGTGGCCTCGGTCTGGGAAGCCTCCCAGACGCGCGGGCCCGCTCGTCGTGTCTATGAGATCACCAACGCCGGCCGGCGGGCGCTCGACGACTGGATCATGGGTGTGGGCGGGCTCGTCGAGATGCTCGAAGCCTGCATCGCTATGCACGCGAGCCTTCCGACACCGAAGCCAGCGCGCCTTCGCGAGCGCAGGGCGTGACAGGAAGCGAAGTCGAGCCGTCGACTGGAATCCTTCCCGCTACCCCGTCCCGCCCGTCACCCACGGGGCGGCCCTCCCGCTGGTCTCGCTGGATTCGGTCTGTGATAGGGCGCCGATTGATCGCTGGGCTCGTCCTGCTCGTTCCGGCAATGCTGGCTGCGGCGGGGTGCGTTGGGCCGACCCACCGGGCCGGGCTGCGCGCACCGCAGTTCGATCTTCCTCGCCTCCGTGACACCGAGTTCTTCGGCACCGCCGACCTGCAGGGCAAGGCGACGGTGATGGTGTTCTGGGCGGCCGGTTGCCAGCCTTGCGCTGAGCAACTGCAGTTGCTCGAGAGGAGCTGGCAGCGCTTCCAGGGTGAAGGCCTCGTGGTGCTCGGGATCCAGCAGGGTCTGCTGCTGGAACCGGACGATCCCGGGTTCGCCAGCGCGAACGGCGTCACCTTTCCAAACGTGCGCGACACCGCCGGCGCGGTCGCCGCGTCCTTGGGTGTCACCGGCGTGCCCGCGACCTACTTTCTAGACACCGAGCTGCGCGTGCGCGCGGTCGACCAGGGCGAGGAGGTCGGGGTCGACAAGCGTCGGGGCCTCGCCATCTTGAGTGCGATCACGCCGGATCTGCTTGAGCGTCGCATAGCCGAGCTGTTGGCATTGAGCTCTCAGCCACCGACGAGCTAGCGGAATCTGAACCACCGTGGCCATCGGGATGGGTTCTAAAGTCGTACATCCGCGACGCAGACGGCTCTGCGCTTCCTGGCCCAGTCGAACCGCCTCTTTGGGCCGTGAGGGCGCAGCTCACACCTGTTCAGCTCCGCAATCGCTGCCATCCCGCCTGCGAAACGAACTCCGTGCCGTCGGGTTTCCGGTTACCCCGTTCTACGGCAAATACGAGGCGACTGCGATCCAGCTGAAGGCAGCGTCAGCGCCGGTTGTTGGGCCCATCAACCTTTGGCGGGCGGGTTGGTGCAGTTGTCGGTCGGCATCTTGCAACCACTGCAGGCCACCCTGCCCTCCTCGTTGAGGTACACACCCAGGCCGCAAACAGCGGATACACCTCGAGCGATGATGTCGCTGAGCTTGTTCACCATTCTGTATGACTCCTTGTTCGTGTAGTTTCGTGGACTTCTCCGGGCGACGAGTACCGACCCCCATGAGCGGAAACAGGACCTCCGCAGCGAGCCGAGGGGTGGGCATCTCAACGCCACGTTGGAGCCGGTGAGCTGGTGCGCACCGCGACCGACGAGCCGAAGGAGCGCCAGGTGTCCACCCACCCAACCTCAGTGTTGGTCGCGTCAGCCGAACGCCAGCGCTGCGGAGAGTGACCATGAAGTGAAGCATAGCCCAGTTAGAGAACAAGAACTATTCCTACTGTACGGCGGTACCGGTACCCCGGGACGGCAACGACGAGCCGCAGCATTCGGCGACCCGGGGTCCTCGTGGGGCTTGCCCCGGACTTCGGGTTGCCGGAGCTGCCACCTCGCTCCAAGTCCTGACCACTGACGCAAAGAGGGTGTCCTAGAACGCCGGCCGATCATCGGGTCTAGGTGTCACCAAACGCCTAATACACGGGTGATCCATCTGGTATCCGCGTGTATCTCACCCGGCGCT
>CAYZMG010000075.1:0-21109 GCA_964479465.1 uncultured Acidimicrobiales bacterium | reverse complement strand
CACCTCCGGGCGCAGGCCCGGCATTGACACCTCCGGGCGCAGGCCCGGCATTGACACCTCCGGGCGCAGGCCCGGCATTGACGTGGTGATCGCGGCCCGCAACGAGGCCAGCACCGTCGCCGACGTGGTGTCGGCGGCACGGGCCTGCCGGTTCACCCGTGAGGTGATCGTCGTCGACGACGGCTCGACCGACGGGACGGCGGAGGTCGCCTCGGCCGCCGGCGCCAAGGTCCTGCGCCGGGAGGGCGGCTCGGGGTCGAAGGCCAGCGCCATGGACGTGGGGGTGGCGGCCTGCGATGCCGAGGCCATCCTCTTCTGCGACGCCGATCTGGTGGGCCTGTTGCCGTCGCACCTTGACGACATCTGCCTGCCCTACATCGAGGGCCGCGCCGCCATGTCCGTGGGCTGTTTCGACTACGGGATGCTGAACCCGCTGGTGCGCCGGCTACCCCCGACCAGCGGCGAGCGGGTCGTCCCCCGCTGGGTGTGGGAGTCGGTCCATCCGGCCAAGAGGCGGGGCTACTCGATCGAGATCATGATCAACGAGGTCATCGCCGAGGGGCGCCTGCCGACGACGGTGCGGATCATGCCCGGGGTGTACCACCGGACCAAGCGGCACAAGCTCGGGCGCCGGCGGGGGTACCGGGAGACGTGGCGGATGTTCTGGCACCTCATCGGCCTCCCCGCCACCGGGGTCGTCCGGTGGCGGACGCAGTGGTTCTACCTGCGGGGCCTGTCCGTCGAGGACTAACCGGGCCGCCGAGCAACGACAGTGACGAGAGGGGGGAGGACGACGGGGTCGTCGCCGGGGTCGACGCCGGTGAGGTGGGCGATGTAGTCGGCCACCGGCCCGGGGCCGGCGCCGGCCGGCGCCTCGGCCCAGGCGTCGACCACTTCCAGGCCGGCCTGGAGGGCCAGCGCCGGCAGCAGGGCGCCGATGTCGGGGTGGCGGGCGTCGGGCATGGAGAACGGGGCACCGCCGATCCGGCCGGCGGTGGTGATCGGCTCCTGAGCCACCACCCAGCCCCGGGGCCGCACCGCCTGGCCCATGCGAGCCAGCACCTTGAGCGGCTCGTGGACGTGGAGCAGCAGGAAGCGGCAGAAGGCCAGGTCGACCGCCTCGGGCAGGAGCAGGTCTTCGCCGGTCTGAGTGATGGCGACGACCTGAGCGGACGCGGCGGCCAGCGCCGCCACCTGGTCGCGCGCCGCGGGGTCGCTGTCCACGGCGTAGATGCGACCGTCGCGGCCGACGATCTCGGCCAGGGCCACGCTGACGTCGCCGCCGCCGGCGCCCACGTCGACGCATCGCCAACCCTCACGGAGCCCCAGCCGGTCCAGGGCGGTCATGAGGGGCCGCCGGTAGACGTCGTTGCGCAGGCCCAGTTCGATCATCAGCTCTGACGTTACGCTGCGTCCGGCCCGGGAGGCCGGACCAGTCTGGAGGCGCGTGGAGGCCCTGCGGGATTCGCTCTCGATGTGGGCGGAGGGAGCCCGGCGAGACCTTCCGTGGCGTCGGAGGCGAGACCCGTGGGCCGTGCTGGTCAGCGAGCTGATGCTCCAGCAGACCCAGGTGGCCCGGGTGGTGCCCCGCTTCGAGGCCTTCCTCGATCGGTTCCCCACGCCGGCGGCGACGGCTGCGACGCCGGTCGCCGAGGTCGTGCGGGCGTGGGCCGGGCTGGGTTACAACCGGCGGGCGCTGAACCTGCATCGGGCCGCCGCGGCCGTGGTCGAGCGCCACGGCGGGGTGATGCCGGCGACGCTGGCCGAGCTGGTGGCCCTGCCCGGCGTCGGTCCCTACACGGCGCGGGCCGTGCTGGCCTTCGCCTACGAGGCCGACGTGGGCGTGGTCGAGGTCAACAGCGCCCGCGTGCTGGCCCGAGCGGCCGCCGGCCGCCCGCTGCGGGCCGCGGAGGCCCAGGCGCTGGCCGACGCCCTCGTGCCCGCCGGCGGCGGGTGGGCATGGAACCAGGCCATGCTCGACCTGGGCGCCACCGTCTGCACCAAGTCCTCCCCTCGCTGCGACGCCTGCCCGCTGCTGGCGTGTTGTGCCTGGGCCGGCGCCGGCGGACCGGATCCGGCGGTCGGATCGGCGGGAGAGGGCGGCCGCCAGTCGACCTTCGCCGGCTCCGACCGCCAGGGTCGGGGCCGCCTGGTCGACGCCCTCCGCCTCGGCCCGGTGCCGTGGGCCGGTGTAGCGGAGGCCGCGGGTTGGTCCGACGACCCGGCGCGAGCGGAGCGAGTGGCCGCCGGCCTGGTGGCCGACGGCCTGGCCGTGGCGGACGCGGGCGGACTTCGCCTCCCCGGCGCATAGCGTGGCGAGCATCGACCTGCCGGGGGACGAGCCCCTTCCGACGAGCATCGACGACGCCCGGTTCCGCCAGGTCCTGGGCCGCTTCGCCACCGGGGTGACGGTGGTCACCGGACTCGCCGGTGGCGACCCGGTGGGGCTGGCGGTGAACTCCTTCACATCGGTGTCGCTGGAGCCGCCGCTGGTGGCCTTTTGCGTCGCCGTGCGATCGCGGACGTGGCCGAGGCTGCGGTCGACCGGCGCCTTCTGCGTCAACATCCTCGCCGATGACCAGGAGGCGCTGTCGCGGGCCTTCGCCGGCCGTCCCCCGGATCGGTTCCTGGGCGTGGGCTGGCGTCCCGGACGATCTGGGGCGCCGATCCTGGCCGGCGTGCTGGCGTGGATCGAGTGCGACGTCTACGCCGAGCACGACGCCGGCGACCACGTGATCGTCGTCGGCCGGGTCAAGGATCTCGACGTCGGCGACGAGGGGCGTCCCCTGGTGTTCTACCGGGGCGGCTACGGTCGTTTCGAACCATGAGCTTCGCTACCGTCACCGAGTCCGACGTCATCAAGGGCGTCTACATCGTCGAGCCGACCGCCTTCGGGGACTCCCGAGGCCGGTTCGTGGAGAGTTACCGCCGGTCCTGGTTCCCCCACGGCCGGGAGATGGTCCAGGGGAACCGGTCGGACAAGATGGCGGGCACCGTCGTCGGCCTCCACTACCACCTGCACCAGGCCGACTACTGGTACTTCACCAAGGGTGACTCCCTCGTCGTGCTGCACGACCTGCGGGAGGGGTCGCCCACCGACGGCGCCACCCTCCATCTGGAGATCGGGGAGGCCGACGGGCGGGGCGCGTTCATCCCGCCGGGTGTGGCCCACGGCTTCGCCGCCCTCACCGACCTGACCATCACCTACATGGTCGACCAGTACTACAACCCCGACGACGAGCTCGGCGTGGCGTGGGACGACCCTGCGCTCAATGTCGACTGGCGGCTGAGCGACCCGATCCTCTCCGACCGGGACAAGAAGAACCCGATGCGGGCCGACATCCCGCCCGGCCGCCAGCCCTACTGGGGGCTGCGAACGTAACTGTCGACTGCGTCGGCGCCGACAAGGCGGGCGGTCACGTTGCCGGCGCCGTCGGCCAGGAGCACCGTGGGGGCGGAGCGGATCGAGAAGGCGTCGGCCAGGTGCGGCTCGCGCGTGGCGTCGACCTTGACCACCCGGGCGTCGGGGTCCCACGCCCGCAGCCGGGCCTCGACCGGGCCGCAGGTGGCGCAGTACGGCGACGTGAACAGCACCCACGTGCGGGCCGCGCCGGCCAGCAGGGTCTCCGGTATCCGGGGGTGGACCGGCTGGTGGGTCTGCACCCGACCCTGCCACGACCGGTAGAGGCGGGCGGCCAGGACCACGGCGACGAGCAGAGCGACGACGATGACGGCGCGTGAGAGGAACATCACTGAGTCACCGGGCGCCGGCGGGCGGCCAGCAGGTAGATCTCGCAGCCGACGCAGATGCCGGTGACGGCGGACAGGGCGGCCAGGGCGGCCACGATCAGGGCGAGCCCCCAGCCGATGCCGGCGGCGCCGGCGGCGAAGGTCAGCGAGCCGGCGGTGAGGAAGATCACGCCGACGGCGGAGGCGAAGCGGGGCGGGCGGGGATCCTCCATCTCCTTGGGCGGGCCGAGGCGGGGGCGGACGACCTTGGCGTACAGGGCCAGGAAGGGCCCGTACTTCGGGCCGAGGGCGGCGCCGGCCAGCAGGACGAGGGCGAAGATGGGTACGACCGGCCGCCAGTCGGCCAGGAAACCGACGAGCAGGGCGGTGGCCAGCACCGCCTGGTTGAAGCGGGGCCCGCGAGGGTCGATCGGTGCGGGGGTGACCATGGCGACACTATAAACCCGACTAACCCGGTCAGCATTCCGGGCGGGGCAGGATGTTTGCGTGGAGCTCGCCGGTAAGGTCGTCGTGGTGCCGGTGGAACTGGCCGAGCTGGCCACGCGGATGGCCGCCCGGGGCGCCACCGTCGTGCTGGTGGGCCCCGACGCCGGCCCCCTGGGCCGGTTGGCGGGCGAGATCGAGGCCGCCGGCGCCGGCCGGCCGGCGGTCTTCGTCGCCGACGGCACGGCCGAGAGCCTCGACGCCCTGGCCGCCTTTCTGTCGGAAATGTTCCGGGCACCGCCGGCAGCCGCTGGCGAAGCAATTCAGTAGATTTGGGCCGGTGAAGGTGAAGCCGGTCATCGGGATTTCCGCCTACCCCCGCATGGTCGAGACCGCAACCGGGCTGGCGCTGCTGCACACCTCCAGCCGGTTCTACGTCGAGAGCGTCGAGCGGGCCGGCGGCGTGCCGGTGATCCTCCCCGTCCTGGATCCGGACACCGTCGAGTACATGCTGCCGGCGGTGAGCGGCGTCCTGCTGACCGGCGGGGGCGACGTGGCTCCGTCCCGCTACGGCGGCCGGCCCATCGCCGAGACCCACAGCGTCGACCCCATGCGCGACGCCTTCGAGATCCAGCTCATCCGATCTGCCATCGAGATCGATATGCCGCTGCTGGCCATCTGCCGGGGCATGCAGGTGCTCAACGTGGCCATGGGCGGGTCGCTGGTCCAGCACGTGCCTCACATCACTGGCCAGGAGCACGACCGGATCGACCTCTGGCACGACGCCGTCCACAAGGTGAAGATCGAGCCCGACAGCCACCTGGCCGAGGCCATCGGCGCGACCGAGATCGACGTCAACTCCATGCACCACCAGGCCGTCGACGAGGCCGCCCCGGGCACCCGGGCCGTCGCCTGGGCCGAGGACGACACCGTGGAGGCCATCGAGGTGCCGGGCGCCCCCCACATCGTGGCCGTCCAGTGGCACCCCGAGCTCCTCGAGGACTGGCCGGAGCACCAGGGCCTGTTCCGCCAGCTCGTCGAGCACGCCGCGGCCCGGGCCAAAGTGGGCCGATGACGCTAGCGGGAACGCCTCAGGGCTGAGGCCGTCGCAGGGTGACGCGGTACGTCGCGAGGCCGACGGCCGCCAACAGCAGGAACGACGCGCCGATGAAAGGTGCCCGGTCAGGCCCATTCTCACCCGCGGGGAAGGATCGCCCCCCGAATGCGGTCTCGGCACGGAGCCCACTGTCGACGCTCCCGAAGGCAGCGAGCGAGGCGGGATCGGCGGGACCAGGTGACGGCTTGGTCGATGTTGTCGTATCCGGGGCGGCCGGCGGACGCTTCGATCGGGAAGGGGGCCAACGCCAGGGACATCATCAAGGTGGCCGTGGCCATGCCGCGGGCCGCACTGCGGGCACGAGCCGCCGAGAGTCGCATCCATCTCGTGTCAGCGGTTCGCTGCCGGAACTTTACGACGCGCTGGTCGGGGTGACCGCCGCCCAAACTCGTGGGATGACCGCGATCGGATGATGTCGGCGGAGGGGTTTGTTACTATCTACGTAGGAGAAATTCCTCTCTCGGAAGCCCTTCTGGAAGCTGGTGTGCTGATGGCTACAACTGAACTCGATCTGGGCAGGTACAAGCTCGGCTGGCACGACGTCGAGGACTACGTCTTCAAGCCCAAGAAGGGCCTCAACGAGGACATCGTCAACGAGATGTCGTGGATGAAGGGCGAGCCCGAGTGGATGCGCCAGTTCCGCCTGCGCGCCCTGCGCACCTTCGAGCGCAAGCCGATGGCCCCCTGGTTCGCGGTCAACATGCCCGACCTGGACTTTCAGGACATCTTCTATTACATCAAGCCCACCGACCAGCAGGTGAGCTCGTGGGACCAGCTGCCCGACTCGGTCAAGGAGACCTACGAGAAGCTGGGCATCCCCGAGGCCGAGCGCAAGTACCTGGCCGGCGTCACCGCCCAGTACGAGTCCGAGGTCGTCTACCACAAGAACCGTGAGGATCTGGAGGCCAAGGGCGTCCTGTTCATGGACATGGACACCGCCCTGCGCGAGCACCCGGAGATCCTCAAGGAGTACTTCGGCACCGTCATCCCCCCGGGCGACAACAAGTTCTCGGCCCTGAACTCCGCCGTGTGGTCGGGTGGCAGCTTCATCTACGTGCCGCCGGGCGTCGACGTCGAGATGCCCCTTCAGGCCTACTTCCGCATCAACGCCGAGAACATGGGCCAGTTCGAGCGCACGCTGATCATCGCGGATGAGGGCTCCACCGTGCACTACATCGAGGGCTGCTCGGCACCGGTGTACAGCACCGACTCGCTGCACTCGGCCGTGGTCGAGCTGATCGCCAAGCCCAGTGCCCACATCACCTACACCACCATCCAGAACTGGTCGACCAACGTCTACAACCTGGTCACCAAGCGGGCCCGCGCCGAGACCGAGGCCCGGGTGGAGTGGATCGACGGCAACATCGGTAGCCGCCTGACCATGAAGTACCCATCGGTGTACCTCATGGGCCCCAAGGCCCAGGGCGAGGTGCTCTCGGTGGCCTACGCCGGCGCCGGCATGCACCAGGACGCCGGCGCCCAGATGGTCCACGCTGCGCCGGAGACCACCTCCACCATCATCTCCAAGTCGATCTGCAAGGACGGCGGCCGCACCTCCTACCGGGGCAAGGTCCGCGTCGAGCCGGGCGCCTACGGGGCCAAGAGCCACGTGCGCTGCGACGCCCTGATCCTCGACGAGGACAGCCGCTCCGACACCTACCCCTACATGGAGATCAACGAGCGCGACGCCCGCATCGGCCACGAGGCCACCGTCTCCAAGGTCGGCGAGGACCAGCTCTTCTACCTGATGAGCCGGGGCCTCTCCGAGCAGCAGGCCATGAGCATGATCGTCAACGGCTTCATCGAGCCGGTGACCCGCACGCTGCCCATGGAGTACGCGGTCGAGTGGTCGCGGCTCATCGAGCTCAACATGGAAGGGTCG
Source organism: uncultured Acidimicrobiales bacterium (assembly GCA_964479465.1). Taxonomy (GTDB): domain Bacteria; phylum Actinomycetota; class Acidimicrobiia; order Acidimicrobiales; family AC-14; genus CADCTB01. The sequence continues at coordinate 13,937 of CAYZMG010000075.1, read as the reverse complement.
GTGGGGTAGATGGGGTTGCTGGACAAGGCCAAGGCTCTCCTCGGCCAGCACGAGGAGAAGATCGAGGGCGCCATCGACAAGGTGGCCGAGGTGGTCGACGACAAGACCGGCGGCAAGCACACCGACAAGATCGAGAAGGGCGTCGAGGCGGCGAAGGACTTCGTGGGCGACGAGGAGGGCGGTACCCCGCCCGCCCCCTAGTCCGCCGTCATGTCCCCCGTCTCGGGGGCGCCGTCGGCGAGCCCGTAGCGCAGGTAGACGGTGCCCCTCGGGCCGGCCGCCGGCGGCGCGAGGAGGGTGACGTTCGTGGGCACCGCGCCACCGTCGAACACCTTCTTCCCGACGCCGAGCACGATCGGGTGCACCCAAAGGTCGAGCCGGTCGAAGAGCTTCTCACGCAGGAGGGTCTGCACCAGGTTCAGGCTCCCGACAACCTTCACGTTCTCGTGCCGGTCACGGATCTCGCGCACCGCGCCGGCCAGATCCGGGCCGAGCTGCGTGGACCCGGCCCATGAGAGGTCGGGCCTGCCGCGGGAGGCCACGTACTTCGGGACGCGGTTGAAGAGGGTGGCGATCTCGCCGTCCTCGCCGCCCTCCTGGTGGGGCCAGTAGGCGGCGAAGATGTCATAGGTCCGCCGGCCGAGCAGGAGGGCGTCGGTGCCCTCGTACGCGGCGGCGACCTGCGCCCCGGCGACCTCGTCGAACAGGGGGGCCTGCCAGCCGCCGAACGGGAACCCCACCGGGTCCTCGTCGGGGCCGCCGGGCGCCTGCCCGACGAGGTCGAGGGTCGCGAACATCTCGATGTGGATCAGGCCCATGCCTTCCTCCCGATGAGTTGGTTGGTCGGAAAAGTAGACGTGGCGGCGCCGGCAGACTCATCGGTTCGTCGGCGATCTACGGCTGTGGAACCCGCTCACTAGCCTCGGGCGGGTGACGGCCCGCCGGGTGCTCTTGTTCGGGATGCTGGTCGCGTCGGGCCTCTTGGCGCCGGCGCCGGCCGGCGCCATCCCCAACACCTGCCCGACCAGCGGGCCCGACGCCGGCATCGTGAACATCGTCGAGCCGGCTCCCGGCGACACGTTCGCCGGCCTGGTCACCGTGCGGGGCCGGGCGTCGGCGCCGACCGGGTTCAACCGGATCGAGCTGTTCGTCGGCGAGGCGCTCAAGGACTTCCAGCTGGTCGACCCTGCGGGGACCGACGTCGAGTACCTCCTGCGCTTCGACGTGGCCGGCGTGCAGTCGGACCGGCCGATCCTGACGGTGGTGGCCTGCGGACCGGCCCCGGTGCGGGGCGTCGCTTCCATCGAGGTCGCCGTCGACCGGGGGGCGGTGGTGAGCGCGCCACCCATCGCCCTCACGCCGGTGGAACGCCCCGTCACCGGCGATGCGACGGGGCCGGCGTGGGTCGGCGCCGCCTTCGGCCTGGCCGGGCTGGCGGGACTGCTCTTCGCCCGCGTCAGAACGGCTCGGGGGGCCAGCGCGCCGTCCCCGGCCGGCGGGGCGGCGGATCTCGGCCCTCCTCCGGCGCCGGCCGTTGGGGCTTCACCACGTCGTCCCAGTCGACGTCGTCAGAAGGCGGAGGCACCGTCGGCGGCCGTTCGCGGGCGACGAGCAGCGGAGGCACCGCCGGCGCCGAAGGGGCGACGGGCCGGCCGGGAGCGGGCGGGCGGGGAGCCGCCGGAGCCTGCCGGCGGCCCCGGACGGCCAGGACGGCGACGCTGAGCAGGGTGGTGAAGGTCACCAGCCGGCCGAGGGCCGCGGCCGCCGGCCGGTGGTAGGTGAGGGTGACGACGTGGCTGCCGGCGTCGACCGGCACGCCGAGGAACGCGCCGTCCGCCTCCACGAGGGGCACCTTCCGCCCGTCGACCTTGGCCTCCCACCCCGGGAACCAGGTCTCGGCCACGACCACCAGCGCCGGCGCCGAGCCCTCGACCTGGATCCGCCAGCGGCCGGGGTTGGGCCTGTCGGGCGTGACCACCGTGGTCGCCGGCGGGTCGGTGGCCACCGCCTCGTAGATCGGGGCGAAGGCGGCGGCGCGGTCGCTGCGCAGCTCCCCGCCGACCAGGAGGTTGCCCGGCTCGTCCACCGAGTGCCCGGCCACCAGCCTGGGCGTCCTGTCGGCCGGGCACTCGGCGCAGGTCAGCACGAAGGCGTAGTCCTTGCCGGCCGACGTCGCGATCGGATCGAACGTGAAAGCGGCCATGCCGTACTCGTCGACGCCCACCGCCTTGGCCCGGGCCAGCTCCGGCCCCAGCATCCGGCCGCCGGCGGCAACCTCGTGGAGGGTGAGCTCGGCCCGGTCCGGGGGCCGGTCCAGGTAGGCGGAGATACCCTGCAACCGGTTGGTGGTGGCCCGGAACACCCCGCCCACGCCAGGCCCGACGCCCACGAGGTCGATGCCGGCGAAGAGGGTGTCCAGCCAGGTGTGCAGCGCGCAGGCCACACCGAGCTGGCTGGCCAGGGCGAGGTCGAGGCGGGCGCCGGAGTCGTCCTCGCACGGAGAAAGCGACCGGACATCGACCACGGTCGTGGCGGCCAGGGCCGGCGAAGCCGAAGGCGAGCCGGTGTAGACGCCGACGTTGCGGTGGGCCAGAGCCACGGCCAGCTCGGGGGTGAGGTCGCGGGTGGCCATGGCCACCGTATGGGTGTAGGCGCGGACCATGGGAAGCGCCCGGGGGTTGGGCGCCAGGTCGATCGCGTTCACCGCTTCGGCCGCTGTGCCCCGGTCGGTGGGCCGCTCCGTCACCTGGAACCTGGTGGCCGAGAGGCCCCAGGCCCGCTCCCGGTAGGCGCTGGGTGTGAGGAACGCCTCCGCGGTCACCCGCCACAGCTGCTTGCCGGCCACGAAGTGGGGCCATCCGATGGTGACGGTGTGCCCGGTGTCGAGCAGGGAGTCGACTGCCGTGGCCTCGACCGCGGTGGGCGCCACCCGGTAGCTGCCCGGAACCTCGGCGACGCGGGCGGCGACCTCCCGGTAGGCGCCAGCCGAGGCCGGCGGGCGGATCTGGTAGTACGAGCGCAGCGGCCAGACGTCGACCAGGAAGGCGCCGACCACGCCCAGCGCCACCGCCGCGGCCAAGGCGGAGGGGAGCGCCGGCGGCGCGTTCCGGGCCCGCCGGGCCTCGGCCCACCCCTGGGCGAGGACGACCGTGTAGGCGGCCCCGAGAGCCAGCGCGAGCGGGGCGACGGTGTACAGGCGCGGGAACCGGAAGTTCTCGAACAGCGGGATGGCCTTCTGTAGGGTCTCGAAGGGTGTGAGGTAAGGGACGGCGACGAGGAACGCTGCCGCCCCCAGGACGAAGACCGGCGCCAGCCGGCCCAGCCGCAACGGACGCAGCAGCGAGCCGAGCAGGAGGCCGATGGCCAGACCGGCGATGGCGAGGGGGACCCACTGGGAGCGGGCCGCCGGCCCGCCCGAGGCCAGGGGCACGACGCCCGTCGACATCCACACCCCGACCGCGGCGGACAGGAGGACGGCGGTGAGGGTGCCGTCCCGATCCCGCCGTGAGAGGAACACCACGCTGACCAGCGTCAGGGCCAGCCCGACCCAGCCGACATGGAAGAAGAGTGGGAGCAGACCCTCCCGGTTGAATCCCACGGCGCCTGACAGGCCCTGGCTGCGGCCGAAGAACACGCCGAGCTCGCGGCCGACGAGCGCCCCGCTCCCGTTGAACAGCTCGCCCTGCACGAGCTCGGCCGGCGAGAGGATGAACGAATCGCCCAACCTCATGAAGGGCAACAGCCAATAGGCGATGGAACCCAGACCCACCGCCACGACTGCGGTCGCCCGGGCGAGCAGCCGGCCCACGCCGGCGTCGTTGCGACCGGTGCCCACCCGCCCGAGCTCGACCGCCACCAGGCAGGCACAGAGGATGGCCAGGCCGATGGCGTACTCGGCCTGCATGAGCACGGCGAAGCCGGCGAGGAGGCCCGAGGCGGTGAGGTAGCCGCTGCCTTCTCCGCGCAGGCCTTTGCGCAGGGCCCACACCAGCCAGGGCGCGGCGGCCATGACGGCGACCGTGGGTTGGGAGCCGGCCAGCGCGCCGTGGGAGATCATCAGCGGCTGGAGTGAGAACAGCACGCCGGCGACGATGGCGGCGGGGAAGCTCTTCCACAGCGACCGGGCCAGGAGGTAGGTCCCACAGGCGCCGAAGACCTGCATGCCGAGCACGCCCACCTTGACGGCGATGTCGGGGCCGAGGGCGGTGGCCAGGGGCACGAGGAGGAAGAGGGGCAGCGTCGGCGTGACGGCCCAAATGGGGGCGCCGGCCCACAGGTCCGGCAGCCAGTACGGCACGGTCCGGGAGGCGCCGAGGTGGTCGAGGGCCATGCGCACGTAGAGGGAGATGCCGGGCCCGTCGAGGACGAGGGCGCCCCCAGTCCACCCGCGCGAGAAGGCGACGACGGCGAAGACGAACGTGACCACCGTCAACAGGCGCCGGTTGCGCCTGGCCCACCAGACAAGGGGCATGCGCCGGCGGACGGCGACGGGCAGCTCGGGCAGCCGGAGGCGCTCGGCGTCGCCATGACCGGCACGCGGGTCGTCCTTGGCCCGGACCGGGAACTCGAGCACCATGGGCGGTCAGTCTCGCCCACGCGCCGGCCTGCGTACGATCCATCCCTTGACCACACCGACCGCCGCCGCCCGCGCCCAGCCCGCCGGCATGTGGTCGGGGGCCGATCCCCGCTACCGGGGCTACCGGCCGGACCGGGCCGGCGTCCGCCTTGATCACCGGGTGGGGCAGGCGGTCGACCTGGTGCCGGCCGGCGCCGGCCGGCTTCTCGACCTGGGCGCCGGCGACGGATTCATCACTGCACGCCTCGGTGCCGCGGCCGGCGCCGGCCTCGCGGTGGCCGTCGACGTGGGAGCGCCGGCGCCGCTCGCTCCTCGCGACCGGCCGGTGGCTCAGGTCACGGCCCGCCTCCCCGGCCCGCTCCCGTTCCGCCCGGGCACCTTCGACGTGGTCGTCACCCTGGAGGCCATCGAGCACGTCCTCGACCCCGACGCCCTCCTCGAGGAGGCCCGGCGGGTCCTGGTGCCCGGTGGCGCTCTCATTCTCTCCACCCCCCGCCTCGACTCCTTCCTGGTCGTGGCTTCCCTGCTGCTGGGCCTGCAGCCGCCGGGCGTCGAGTGCTCCTCCCGCCGGCGCTACGGGAGCCGGTTCGGGGAGGGGCGGCCCTCGGGCCACGTCCACCTGTTCACCCGGCGGGCGCTGACGGAGGCGTTGGCCGCCAACGGCTTCCGCCTCGACGCCTACCGAGAGGGGCGGTTCAGCTCGAGCTGGTGGCAGGCGGTGCGGTCCGACCGCCGGCCCCGCCCGGTCGACCTGGCCCTGCGGGCCATCTTCGCCGTCTACGACCTCGTCCCGTTCCGCAAGGATGTGATGGTGGTGCGGGCGATTCGGACCGGCGACTGATGCCCGACCAGCTCGGCTACCAACGGGCGGCCTACGACGACCATTACCCCAAGATGGCCGCCGCCGTGGCCGAGCAGCTGGCCCACCCCCTCCTCTGCTCCTTCTACGACCGATTGGCCGGGCTGATCCTCGACGCCCTGCCGGCGGGCGGCCGCCGGATGGTGGAGGCGGGGTGCGGGGAGGGGCTGGTGGCCTCCGCCGTCCAGCGGGTGGCCCGATCGAGGGGTATCGAGGCGGTCTACACGGGCACCGACCTCAGCGCCGCCGGCATCGAGCTGGCCCGCACCGTCGTCGACGGCACATTCGTCGAAGGCGACGCGGTGGCGATCGTCGCCGGCCTGGACGCCGGCAGCCAGGATCTCATCTGGGCCAAGAACCTGCTCCACCACCTGGAGGACCCGGCGACGTTCCTCCGCGAGGCGATGCGGGCGGTCGGTCCGCAGGGTCGGGTGGTGATCGTCGAGCCCCGGATGTGGTGCCCGGTCCACTGGGTCAACCTCATGTGGTTCCGCCAGGAGCGGTTCCTGTTCCGGGGCTACCGCCGCACCGCCGCCGCCTTCATCGCCGCCGGCGCGCCGATCGTCTCGACCACCGAGTTCGGCTGGCTGCCCTACGAGTTGGCCCTCGCCACCCGCTTCCGCACCCCGCGCCGGCTGCTGTCGATGGGACCGGGGCCGGCGCTCGACCGCGTCACCGCGCTGGACGACCGGCTGACCGCCAAACTGCCCGACCTGGCCCTGTACATGGTCACCGTCGTCGGGGGCAGGTGAGCGCTCCCCGGCTCAACCCGTGGCTCGAGGACCGGCTCGACCGCCTGGCCGGCGCCGGCCCCGTGCTCGACCTGGGCTGCGGGCGGGGCTACTGGATGGAGCACCTGGCCCGGCGGGGGATCCCGGCCGTCGGTGTGGAGCACGATCCGGCGCGGGCGCGTCAGGCCGGCCGCTTCGGTCCCGTGGTCGCCGGCGACGGCGCCCACCTACCACTGGCTGCCGGCAGCGTGGGCCTGGTGTGGTGCCTGCACGTCCTTCACCACCTGCCCGATCCGGCGGGTGTGCTGGCCGAGGCCCGGCGCGTCCTGCGCCCCGGCGGCACGCTGGTCCTGGCCGAGACCGTCGAGGACAACCCGCTGCTGCGGGCCGGCCGGCGCCTGCACGACTCCTGGGACGGCGTGGGCATCCACGCCCGCTTCACCGCCCGCTCGCTGCTGGACGACGTCGCCGGCGCCGGCCTGGAGCCGGTCGAGCACCGCCAGCACAGCCTGCTGTCGTTCGCGTCCTGGCTGCTGCCCGCCGGCGCCGACCGCCGGGCCTGGCACGTGATGAACGGGCTGGAGGCCAGGCTGCCGGCGACGCTCAGCCGGTGGGGCGCCCACCTGGAATGCGTGGCCCGCCGGCCGCTTTGACGAGGTCGTGCACGCAGGGTGCTGGCACCCCCACCCCGTTCAGTTTCTGAGGAGCCCGTCCCTGATGGCGGCGCTGATCTCGCCCAGCTGGCGGATCTGCTCGGGGGTCAGCACGTCGAACACGTGGCGGCGAACGCCCTCGACGTGGCCGGGGGCGGCGGCCTCGATGGCGGCGAAGCCGGCGTCGGTCATGACCGCCAGCGCGCCTCGCTTGTCGGTGGGGCACGCCTCCCGGCGGACCCAACCGGCCTCCTCCAGCCGGTTGACGGCGTGAGACAGGCGGCTGCGCGACGACTGGCACACCTCGGCCAGCTGGTTCATCCGTAGCCGGCGCCCGGGCGCCTCGGAGAGGGCGACCAGGATCTCGTAGTAGGTGTGGGGGATGTTGGCGTCATGCTGGAGCTCGCGGTCGAGCTGGTCGGTCAGCAGGCGCATCGCGGTCAGGAAGGCCCGCCACGTGCACTGTTCGTCCTCGCTCAACCACCGGGTCTCGGCCACCTGTCAATGCTACCGAGAACGTTGAAGTTTCAACCGGAACCGGTCGACGATCCCGACGATCCTCGGGTGGCCGACTTCTTCGCCCTGAACGACGCCGACCGCCGGCGGGCGACGGAGCTCGACGGCGGCTTCTTCGTGGCCGAGGGGGCGCTGGTGATCCGTCACCTCCTTGGGTCGCCCTATCCGGTCCGGGCGGTGCTGGTGACGGTCCAGGGCCTGGCCGCGCTGGACGACGCGCTGGCCGGGGTCGAGGCCCCGGTGTACCTGGTGAGCCAGGCGCTGATGACGTCGATCGCCGGCTTCCGGTTCCACCGGGGTGCGCTGGCGTCGGCCGGCCGGCGCCGGCAGCCCGACCTCGCCACCGCGGTGGAGGGCGCCGGCCTGGTGTTGATGATCGAGGGCGTGACCGACAACGAGAACCTGGGCGCGCTGTTCCGCAACGCCGCAGCCTTCGGCGTGGCCGGCGTGGTGCTCGATGCCACCTCGGCCGACCCGCTCTACCGCCGGTCAATCCGGGTGTCGATGGGACATGTCCTGCGCCTGCCGTTCACCCGCGTGGCGGATGCGACGGCGGCCGTCAGCACCCTGCAGGGCCTCGGGTTCGAGGTCGTGGCCCTGACGCCGGCCGCCGGCGCCGAGGACATCACGACCCTCGGCCCACTGGCTAGGCGGGTTCTACTGGTGGGCGCCGAGGGCCCCGGGCTCTCTGATCGAGCGCTCGCCGCCTCTGATCGCCGGGCCCGCATCGCCATGGTCGCCGGCGTCGACTCCCTGAACGTCGCCACCGCCGCGGCTGTCGCCCTCCACCACCTGAGCGGTCTCCGGTGAGCGGATCCAGGTGGTCAGGACGCTGATGATGGCGTCCATCCCCCCCTCGAACTCCTCGCCCGGGTCCCAGTCGGCCAGGTAGGGGGCCATCTCGGCGATCCGGGGCAGGGCACTCGACTCCTTGGGCGCGTCCCGCTCGCCGGCGGCGACGTCGACCGGTCGGAAGAACCCACCGCACTCCAGGGAGACGAAGCCGATGGCGAAGGAGGCCATCATCCGGTAGGCCGGGGCGGCGAGCGCCGGCTCCATCCCGGCCCGCCGCAGGGCGCCAAGGGCGGCCTCGAGCGTGCGGAGTCCCTCGGCGCCGGCCGGTGGGGCCTGCATGATGAGCGGCACCAGGTTGGGGTGGCGCAGCGCGGCCCGGCGGAACGCCCGGTTGATCATCCGGAGCGCATCCCAGGGCGGCGTGTCGGGTGTGGGCAGGGTGAGCTCGCCGGTGACCAGGTTGAGTACGCCCCGGACCACGTCCTCCTTCGTGTCCACGTGGCTGTACAGCGACATGGTCGCCACCCCGATCGTCTCCGCCAGGTGGCGCATGGTCAGGGCTTCCAGCCCTTCGTCGTCCACCAGGCGCAGGGCGGCGGCGAAGATCAGGTCAGCACTGAGGACCACCCTGTTCAAACTTCCCCACTTTCGACTCGACAAAGCGTACGGCGTACGTATACTAGGGGTCGGCGCCCTTCCTCACCCCGTCCGCCGTGGGGTCGAGAGGGGCGCCACTTTCCTTTTCCGGTCGGTAGCCCAGCAATGCCCGGTGTAGTACGCCGCCGAACGAGCGCGAGGCTATCCGCACGCCGGCGAACCCGGCGTCCTCCAGGCGGGCGACGGTCTCGTTCACCCACGCCGGCGACGACTCGCCCGCCGGCTCGTCGCTCCGAGCCATCAGCACCACTGCGACCCGCCCCCCCGGCTCGAGGACCCGATGGAGCTCGGCCAGGCCCCTGCAGGGATCGCCCCAGAACTGGAGCGAGTTGAGCGAGCCCGCCTTGGTGAAGCTGGCGTCGGGGAAGGGGAGGCGGGTGGCGTCGGCCCGGTGAATCTCCACCTGGCCACGGCGGATGGCGGCCCGGTTGCGCCGGACGGCGTGGCGGACCATCGTCGGCGAGGCGTCCACCCCCACCGCCCGGCTCCCGCAGGCCACGGCGCCGGCGACGGCCAGCCCGGGCCCACAACCGACGTCGAGCACGCGGTCACCGGCGCCGGCCTCCAGCAGGTCGACCATCCAGCGGTTGGCCTCGACGGTGAGGCGGGCGACCACCTGGGCCGCAAGCCACCCTCTCGGGCCCTTCGGTGCTCCGAAGAACTCCGGCGGGGCGCCCACCCGATCATTGTGGCCGGTACATTGCCGATGCCCGTGACGATGCGCCCTCTGACCGTGCCGGCCGTGCGCCTCCGACCCGTGCACGCGGTGCTCGGGGTCGTGATCCTCGTCACCTTTCTTGCCGGCGCTCGGGGTGCGGCGCAGGTCCACGCCGAGCGGGCCGACCGGCTCGACCCCGGCACCGCCGCCGTCATCGCCGAGCTGCAAGCCTTCGTGGAAGTCACCCGGGGCCTGCGGTTCCGCGAGCCGGTCGACGTCTCTGTCGTGGGTGATGCCGCCTTCCGGCGGCTCCTCTCGGGCGGGCGGCCGATAGAGCAATCCGATGTGGAGGTCGCCAACGGTGTCCTGCGGGCCCTGGGGCTGCTCCCGGTCGCCAACGGTCAGGGGCTCGGCGGCGCGCTGGACCCCGACACGGTCGCCGGCTTCTATGACACCGGGACCAAGGAGCTGGTGGTCCGGGGCACCCGCCTCACCCCGTTCGTCCGCCAGGTGCTGGTCCATGAGCTGACCCACGCCCTCGACGACCAGCATTTCGACCTCGACCCCGACTTTGCCGACGACGAGGCCGCCATGGCCTTCGAGGCACTGGTGGAGGGCGACGCCGTGGTCGTGGAGAGCGCCCTACCTGGCGTCCTTGCCCGAGGCCGAGCGCCAGGCGGCCGCCGCCGAGGAGGAGTCCACCTTCGGCGACGCCGGCCGCGGCATCCCCGCCATCGTGGCCGAGCTCGGCGCCTTTCCGTACCGGGATGGCCCTCGCCTGGTCGCCGCCCTGCTGGCCGCCGGCGGCCCGGCGCGGCTGGACGCCGCCTTCCGGTCGCCGCCAGTGAGCTCGGCCGAGGTCCTGCACCCGGAACGGTTCCTCGACGGGCCCGGTCGGGCCGGCGTGCCCCCGGTCAGGGCGGAGGGACGCGTGATCGACGAGGGCGTGCTGGGCGAGGTCATCCTGCGCCTGGTCCTGGCCGGCTCGCTGCCCCGGGACCGGGCCGCCGTCGCAGCCGCCGGCTGGGCCGGCGACCGCTACGTCGCCTGGTCCGCCGGGGCTCGCACCTGCCTGCGGGCCACCGTGGTCATGGACAACGCCGCCGAGGCCGCCGAGCTGGCCGCCGGCCTGCGGCAGTGGGCCGGCGCCACGGTCGACCCGGTGACCGCCCGCCTGCCGGCGGTCACCTTCACCCGCTGCGCCTGAGCGTCACTTCACGCCGAGCAGGTCCACCACGAAGACGAGGGTCTCGCCGCCCTTGATGACGCCGCCGGCGCCGGCGTCGCCGTAGCCCAGATGGGGCGGGATGGTGATGCGGCGCCGGCCGCCGACCTTCATGCCGGCGACTCCCTGGTCCCAGCCGGCGATGACGCGGCCGGCGCCCAAGGCGAAGCTGAAGTTGCCCCGGCGGTCCCAGGAGGAGTCGAACTGCTGGCCGGTGCTCCACGACACGCCCACATAGTGGACATCGACGGTCTTGCCGGCGACGGCCTCGGCGCCGGTCCCCTCCTCGATGTCGGTGACCACGAGGTCGGTGGGCGGTGCTTCGCCGGCGGGCACGGTCACCTGGGGCTTCTGTCCGTCGCTCATGCCCCTAACCCTGTCACAGCTGGGGGTCGCGGCAGGTCCGACCGGGCCCGCCGGGCCCGCCGGGCGGGTCGACCCGCGGGTAGGGCTCGACGAACCCCGAGCCCGGATCCTTGGTCGTGAGGTAGCGGATGATCCCCCGGGCCACGGCCTCGCCCTCCACCTTCTGGACGTCGGGCCGGGCGATCAGCTCGGCCTCGGCCGGGTTGGAGATGAACGCCAGCTCGGCCAGAACGCTGACCACCTTGCCGGGCTGGCGGAGCATGGCGTAGTAGTCGCCGTTGCTGCCGGGGCGGTACTTGGCGCCGGCGTCGCGGTCGGCCACCCAGGCCACCTTGTACTGCGACATGGCCTTGACGATCTCCTCGTAGAGCAGGCCGGCGAGGCGCTTCGAGTCGGCCGAGCCGATCTGGTAGTAGGTCTCGGCGCCGGGGCCGTCACGGGGGCCGTCGGGCTCGGCGTTGTGGTGGATGGAGACGAAAGCCTTGGGATCCACGCTGCGGGCGATCTCCGAGCGGGTGGCCAGGGCGACCTCGTAGTCGCCCGTCCGGGTCAGGATGGTGGCGACGCCCGCCTCCTGGAGGGCGGCCTGGGCGTGGCGGGCGACCTCCAGGTTGACGGTTTTCTCGGCCAGCCCCGAGGGCGACACCGCGCCGGGCTCGGCTCCGCCGTGGCCCGGGTCGAGGACGACGACCGGGGAGCCGGCGGACCTGGCGCGGGCCTGGGTCAGGGCGGCGGTCCGGTGGCACGGAGTTCGGATGTTCCAGCCGTCACCCTCCCGGGAGATCACGGGCACGACGATGCCGGCGGCGGTGGTGACCGCCTTGGCGGCGGCGGGGTCGGGCTCGGTGGTGGTCGTGGAGGCGGGCGGGGTCGTCGTGGGGGCGACGGTGGTCTCGACCTGATCCTGGGCTCGGTCGATCACGGCCTCGTCGCCGGCGCCGGAGTTGCATGCGGCAGCGGTCAGGAGGGTGACGAGGATCACGGTCAGCGGGCGCAGTTTCACTCCCCGCGACGGTAGCGGTCATCCGCCGGTAGATTTGACACATGGGGCTGGGGCGGCGCCGGCGGTGGCTACCGGTCATCTTCCTCCTGCTGGTGGCCGGTTGTACCGGGCCGGGGCCCGAGCGCGCCGCCGATCCCACGCCGGATTCGGCTGCGACGGCGCCGCCGGCGCCGCCGGCGCCCCCCGCCGAGGCTCTCGCTCCCGGCCGGCCGGCGCTCGTGACGGTGACCGTCGCCAACGTGTGGAGCGCCCCGGGCCGGGCCCGGCCGGTCGACGCTCCGTCGCTCCGCAACCCCGTCGACATCAAGGGCTGGATCGCGGCGATGACCCACGAAGACAAGCTGTGGCTGGTCGACCACCTCGTGACCCAGGCCCTGTACGGCGAGGCGGTGCGGGTCGAGGAGATCAGCGGCGACTGGGCCCGGGTCGTTGTGACCGGCCAGGCGTCCCGTCTCGACCCCGCCGGCTACCCCGGCTGGATGCCCGTCGCCCAGCTGCGGGCCGGCGAGCTTCCATCGGCGCCGAACACGGCGGTGGTGACCAGCGCCTCCACCACCCTCCGGGCCGGCGATCCGCTGGAGCTGAGCTACAACACCCGCCTGCCGGTGCTGTCCACAAGCGCGGAGGAGGTGACCGTCGCCCTGCCCACCGGCAGCCGCGGCCGGCTGGCGGCCGGCGACGTGGCAGTGAGCGGGCCCGGGCCCCGGCCGGTCACCGGCGAGGAACTGGTGGCCGGCGCCCGCCAGTTCTCCGGTCTGCCCTACCTGTGGGCGGGCACGTCGTCCGCCGGCTACGACTGCTCCGGCTTCACCGCTGCGGTCTACAGCGTCCATGGCATCGTGCTGCCCCGCGACGCCGACGACCAGGCCGGCGCCGGCACGCCGGTCGACCGGTCACGCCTCCAGCCCGGGGACCTGCTCTTCTACGCGTCGGGCGCCGACCAGCGCTCCATCCACCACGTCTCCATGTACGTGGGCAACGGCATGATGATCCAGGCGCCGGCCACCGGCCGCACGGTGGAGACCGTCCCGGTCGACACGCCGGCCTACGCCCGGCAGTTCTGGGGCGCCCGGCGTTACCTGTAGCGGACTCGGGCGCGGAGGCCGGTGTGGCACAATTGTAGCCATGAGCACCGAGGCCCTTCGGACCGTCAAGGACCGTCTGTCCGAGTTCGTCGATCGAGTCCAGCAGGAGCATGACCGCGTCGTGATCACCCGGAACGGGAAGCCCGCTGCGGTCCTGATCAGCCCTGACGACTTGGACTCCCTCGAAGAGACCCTCGACCTGCTCTCGGACCGCAAGGCGATCAAAGAACTGCGAGACGCCGAGCTTGCGGTGGCCGCCGGCGACGTCGTCCGGGGAGTTGACGCCGTCCGCGACCTGCGTGGTGGGTGATGATGCCGCTCCGTACGCACTTGTCGTGGCCGGGCCGGCAGCGCGAGCCATCGCGGAGGTCATGCCCGAGGCGGTTGGTGCAGCAGTCATTGCCCTCGTCACCGGCGACCTCGTCACAGCACCGCGCCGTGTCGGCAAGCCGTTGCGCCGTGAGCTCGAGGGTCTGTGGGTCGCCCGCCGGGGCACGTTTCGGGTGGTGTACCGCATTGACGAGGCCAATCACGAGGTTGTCGTCCTACGGGTCGACCACCGACGCGATGTCTACCGAGCGCGCTGAGCGAGAACCCGAGAAATAGAGCAAATAGCCTGGCGTATCGAACGTGTGTTTGGTACAATGAACCCAGTGGAGGAGTGCAACCGGGAGCCGGTATCGAGCGAGCTGGAAGCGGAGATCGCTCTCACGTGCGGGGTGCTGAACGCCACCACCGGACGGTTGGTCGGCCTGCTCGCCCAGGTGCTGGAATCCGGTATCTGGCAGGTGGCCGGCATCCACTCGCCCACCC
>CAYZMG010000074.1:0-21476 GCA_964479465.1 uncultured Acidimicrobiales bacterium | reverse complement strand
GCAGCCAGCGGCGTCGAGAGCCGGCGAGACGCCACTGGGAGTTACGAAATGGTGCACTAAACCGTTCCTCCTGGTTGAGAGACGAGCACGACCGCGCTGCGGCCGAAGACGTGATAGGTGCTGCCTGCCACCGGGACTTCCGATCCCGGGTCCGCGATGTCGGCCGGCGCCGGCTTGCCGGTGTCGACGGCCACGCCCCACCCCGACCCCGCGAACTGGGGGACTTCGAAGTCCAGTCCGAGGTCGTACATGTTCAGCATGACGTGGATGTCGGGGTCCTCGTTGCGACCGGCCACCGTGAACGCGAGCACCCGGCACATGGGATCGGTCCACGCCGGTTGGTTCAGCCGGCATCCGTGCCATGCGATGTCGGGCCGGCCGCGGTCGTTCACGGCGCCGGTGTAGAAGTCGTCATGGGCGAAGACGGAGTGGCGCCGGCGGAAGGCGACCATGAGGCTGAAGAACCGCACCATCTCCGCGTTCTCGTCGGCCAGTGACCAGTCGAACCAGCTGATCTCGTTGTCCTGGCAGTAGGCGTTGTTGTTGCCCCGTTGGGTACGGCGGAACTCGTCGCCGCCCAGCAGCATCGGCGTGCCCTTGCTGACCAGCAGGATCACCGCCCCGTTCTTGACCTGCCGGCACCTCAGCGCCTCGATCTCCGGGTCGTCGCTCGGGCCCTCCACCCCGCAGTTCCAGCTGCGGTTGTCGTCGGAGCCGTCCCGGTTCTGCTCGCCGTTGGCCTCGTTGTGCTTGGTGTTGTAGCTGACGAGGTCGTTCATCGTGAACCCGTCGTGGCAGGTGATGAAGTTGATGCTGTTGCTGGGCTTCTCGCCCTGGGAGCCGAAGAGGTCCTCGCTGCCGGCGATCCGGGTGGCCACGGCGGGAATGATGCCGGGCTCGCCCCGGAGGAAGCGGCGGATGTCGTCGCGGTACGGGCCGTTCCACTCACACCAGCGTTCCCCGGGAAAGCGCCCCACCTGGTAAAGACCGCCGGCGTCCCACGCCTCGGCGATGACCTTGGTCTCCGAGAGGATCTTCGAGAGCTCGATGTTCCAGAGGACCGGGGGCACGTCCATCGGCCCGCCGTCGGGCCCCCGGGAGAGGACGGAGCCGAGGTCGAAGCGGAAGCCGTCGACGTGGCACTCCGTGACCCAGTACTCGAGCGACTCGATGATGTACTTGGTCACCACGGGGTGGTTGGCGTTGAAGGTGTTCCCACAGCCCGAGAAGTCCATGTAGTACTGCCGGTCATGGGGGACGAGGTGGTAGTAGGCCTCGTTCGCCATGCCCCGGAAGCTCATCGTCGGCCCGTTCTGGTTGCCCTCGCTGGTGTGGTTGTAGACGACATCGAGGATGACCTCGATGCCCTCCTTGTGCAGGGCCTTGACCATGTCGCGGAACTCGCCGAGGTGGGCGCCTTCCTCGGGCTCGACGCAGTAGGACGACTGTGGCGCGAAGTGGCCGTAGGGGTCGTAGCCCCAGAAGTTGCGCAGCGGCGTGCCGTCGGGCGCGTTGCGCAGGACCTGTGACTCGTCGAAGTCGAAGATCGGCAGGAGCTCGATGGCGGTCACGCCCAGGCTCTTCAAGTAAGGGATCTTCTCGACCACGCCCGCGAAGGTGCCCGGGTTGGCGACACCGGAGGTCGGCGACTTTGTGAAACCCCGCACGTGCATCTCGTAGATGATCGTCTCCGAGATGGGGTGGTCCGGGAGCACGTCGTCCTCCCAGTCGTAGTCGTCGGGGTCGAGCACGACGCTGCGCATCGACGCCGCCACGTTGTCCTGGGGGCCGACGGCCTGGCCCCGGTCCCAGAGGGTGTTCACGTTGCCCAGGGCGTAGGGGTCGATGAGCACCTTGTTGGGGTTGAAGCGGCACCCGCTGCGGCTGGTGTCCCTTGGACCGTCCATGCGGTAGGCGTAGACCTGCCCGGTGCCGATGTCGGAGACGTGGACGTGCCAGAAGTGGAAGCTGTGGTTGGTCTCGGGGTCGAGGTCGATGACCTGGCTGGGCAGAGGCTCGTCGTGGTCGGCGAAAAGGAGCAGCTGCACGGACGTGGCGTACTCGGAGTACACCGAGAAGTTCACGCCGTTGGCGTCGATTGTGGCGCCTAACGGCTGGGCACGGCCCGCTGTTACCACCAGCTGGTCTGCCATCTCGACTCCCCTTCGAAGACCGCCTGGGGCCGGCGGGAATCCCAGCCCGCCATCCACTAATTGCGAACCGACGATAACACCGGGTCCCGAGAACGGTTCGCGGGGGAGGTCGAAGTTGGGGAACCGTTGGGGAACGGCCGCCCCGAGCCCCGGCTGTGGGCCGCAGGTAGGCTGGCTGGCAGCGGAAGCCCGGCGGTCGGGCCCGGCTCGATCGGGAGGCAGCGATGATCCTCGTCACCGGCGCGACCGGGAAGGTCGGCGGCCAGGCGCTCCGCCGCCTGGTGGAGAAAGGGCTCGCCGTGCGGGCCTTCGTCCGGGACCCGGCGAAGGTCGAGGCCCTCGGTCTGGGAGTCGAGGCGGTCGTCGGCGACCTCGACGAGCCGGAGACGATTCCGCCGGCCATGGCCGGCGTGGACAAGGTGCTGATCGTCGCCGGCGGCTGGGACGTCCCGGCCGAGGACGCCAATGTCATCGCCGCCGCCGAGGGGGCCGGCGTCGGCCACGTGGTGCTGCTGTCCTCCCTGGGGGTCGAAGCGGCCGTGGCGTCGGGGCCGTTCCACGCCCCGGGGGAGGAGAAGCTGCGCTCGTCCGGGCTGGGCTGGACGATTCTCCGCCCGGGCTTCTACATGGCCAACGCCATGATGTGGCGGGACACGATCGTCGGCCAAGGAGTCGTCTACGAGCCCACGGGCACCGGGCGCCACGCCGTCGTCCACCACGCCGACGTGGGCGACGTGGCCGCCGAGGTGCTGGCCTCCGACGGCCACGCCGGCCAGACGTATGAGCTGACCGGTCCGGAGGCGATCACCTCGGCCGACTGCGCGGCAGCTCTCTCCGCTGCGCTCGGTCGCGAGATCCAGCACGTCGACGTTCCCGACGAGGCCTTCCGCGACGGTATGGCCCAGGCGGGGGTGCCGGCACCCGTCGCCGACAACCTGGCCCGCTACTACGCCATGGTCAAGGCCGGCGAGTTCGAGATCGTCACCTCGACGGTGGCCGACCTGCTGGGCCGGCCGGCCCGGACGTTCCAGGAGTGGGCGACGGAGAACGCCGGCGCCTTCGCTCCCTAGCCCTCCGCCACCGCCGCAGGCTCGGCCTCTTTCGGCTTCGCCGGGTTGGCCTTGGCCCTGGGCGCCTTGGGCTTCGAGACCCAGACGTGCTTGCGGTAGAGGATGATCGACGCGGCGAGGACCCAGAGCAGGAACAGCACCGCCGAGGGGATGAACATCCCGTAATACACGGGGTCGGAGAAGTCGTCGTAGTAGGTGGCCAGCGCCGCGCTCATCCCGAGGGTGCCGGCGAGCAGCGTCATGGCGGTCAGCCACGCCGGGTACTCCTTGGACTGGGCGAACGTGAGCCCGTACATCAGCGACGTCAGCCCGAAGTAGAAGAACAGGACCAGGATGAAGATACCGGTGGCCACGCCGGCGACGCCGCCGGCCACGAGCACGGCGGTGCCCTGGTCGGCCTGGGGGGCGGAGGTCCAGATGTCCTTGGCCACCTCGAAGCCCAAGCCGTCGACCCCTTGGCCGAGGATGCCGAAGACCGTCCCGATCACACCCACCCAGAACGCGCACGTCGCCCAGGACGATGCCTTCTCCTCCTCGATCGATCGGGAGATGGCGGCTAAGCCGAGCAGGATGACGATGAGGACGAACATCAGGCCCATGTGGAGGAACAGCCACGGGCCGAAGTCGCGCACCACCTCCAGCACCCCCACGGCGTCGCCGGGCGGGAGGTGGGGGTGGGTGACGACGAACGGGAAGGCGGCGATCGATCCCCAGATGCCGGCGATGGACCCCATCTTGAAGAGCCGGCGGTCGGTCATCGAGGGCCGCCATGCGGGCGGGTCGACGCGGGTGTCATCCGGATCCGTCACGGCTGATCCCACCTCCGTACGTCGCAGTCAAGCCAGCTTGCCACGTCTCCCGGCCAAGTGTGAGCGGACCGCGTGCAAAGGCCGCCCGTCGGTGGTATCAACTGCCAGAGGGTCCTCGAGGGGGTGGCGCTCAGCGGGATGAAGGTTCACAGTGTGACCTAAAGATCAGCGGGACCCGAAGATGCGGAACCAAAGGGGGGCACTGCCCACACAGCGGCCGCGCGGACATCGAGCGAGGAGCTTCCAGAATGACCCACCTCACACCCGAGCATGTCGGGAACGCCTACAAGGTCCTGGCTTCAGGCGACGAATCTCTGATCGCCGACTACTGGGACGATGACATGGTCTGGTTGGTGCCCGGCCACAACCAGCTGTCCGGATGGAAGTACGGCCGCAAGGGGTTCCTGGACTTCATGGCCAGGGTCGGCGAGCTGAGCGGCGGCAGCTTCAACATGTCGGTGATCACCATCATGGTCAACGACGACTACTCCTGCGACGTCACCAACAACCAGGGCTCCCGCGCCCATGACCCCAGCAAGAAGCTGAACATCGACGTGGCCCACGTGTTGCGCTGGCGGGACGGCAAGGTCATCGCCGGCAAGGGCGGCATTTTCGGCGACGGCACAGCGCAGTACGACGAGTTCTGGTCCTAGGGAGGAGCCGGGAAATGCCCATCATCACCATCCAGACCATCAAAGGCGTGGTCCTCACCAGCGACGAGCAGAAGCGCGACCTGCTCAAGAAGATGACCGACACTTTCATCAGCGTGGTCGGCGAGCTCGCCCGTCCGTACACCTACTGCCTGATCCAGGAGACCCCCCTGTACGAGTGGTCGCTGGCCGGCGTGCCCCTGCCCGACCTGCCTTTCCTCTATGGCCCGGAGTACGCGGCCATGCATGCCAACGCCAACGCGGTCATGCGGGCCTACGTGGCGTCCCAGGGCGGCGGCGGTGACGCTCCTGCGGCGCCGGCCGACCCCGATCCTGCCGGCGGCAGCGATGCGGCCAGCCAGGCGGCGCAGCAGCAATGGGCCGGCGGCTCCGGTGGGGCCTGAAGGGGTTCGGTGAGCACATCCGAAGACGCAAAGGCGATCATCCGCCGGTGGAACGACGAGGGCTGGTCGGCCGGCAACTACGACCTGGCCCATGAGATCATCGCCCCGGTGATGACCGTGCACGGCGCCGGCGGCCAGGCCGTCGGCATGGGGCCCGAGGGCCTCATCGACCTGATCAAGACGTGGCGGACGGCGTTCCCCGACGGGAAGATGACCGTCGACGACATCATCGTCGAGGGCGACCTCGTCGGCATCCGCAACACGTGGCACGGCACCCAGACGGAGTCGTTCTATGGCATCCCCCCGAGCGGCAAGGGGGTCCACGTGACCTCCGTCGGCCTCGACCGGGTCAAGGACGGCCAGGTCGTCGAGGGCTGGGGCGAGCTCGACATGGTGGGCATGATGCAGCAACTCGGCGCCATGCCGGTCGTCGGCCCCGGCGCATTCGCCAGTGGCGGGTCGACGGAGTGGGGGCCGGACGTGAGTACGGCCCGCACCGCCGGCGCCGGCCCGTCGCGCGACGAGTTCCGGGCGTTGGCGGTGCGCTTCGTGGACGCGCTCGGCCAGCCCGACGAGGCCGTGCTCGCCGACCTGGTCGACCAGGGCGGGTTCGTCGACCACAACCCGGTGTGGGGCACGGACGACTGGGCGGGCGTCCTCGCCGGCGCCAAGGCGGTACGCGCCGGCTTCCCCGACCTGGCGGTGAACGTCGACAGGGCCAACACCGTGGTCGAGGGCAACCAGGCGGTGGTCCACACCCTGTTCACCGGCACCCACACGGGCGAGTTTCTGGGGGTGGCGCCCACGGGCAAGTCCGTCACCTGGAGCCATACCGACTTTCTCCGGTTCGCCGGCACCAGGATCGTCGAACGCTGGGTGTCGGCTGACACCCTCACCCTGTTCCAGCAGATCGGTCTGCTCCCCGGCGGCGGATGATCCAGAAAGGCTGACCAACGTGTCTGTCGAAGAAGA
Organism: uncultured Acidimicrobiales bacterium; assembly: GCA_964479465.1. Taxonomy (GTDB): domain Bacteria; phylum Actinomycetota; class Acidimicrobiia; order Acidimicrobiales; family AC-14; genus CADCTB01. The sequence goes on along the minus strand of CAYZMG010000074.1, from coordinate 15,418 downwards.
CAACAAAGCCCGTTACCGCGCGTTCGTCGATGAGCTCAACAAGGGCAACATCGACGGCGTTGGCGAGTTCTTCGCCCCCGACTACACCGAGCACAGCGGGCCACCCGGCGCCCCGCCGGGCGTCGACACCATCAAGATGGTGTTCCGCATGTTCCGCACCGCGTTTCCCGACGTGGTGTTCAACGTGACCGACCTGGTGGCCGAGGGCGACAAGGTCTGCACCTACGTCATCGGGGAGGGCACCCACGAGGGCCCGTTCATGGGCGTGGCGCCCACGGGCCGGCGCTGCACGTGGGCGGCCTTCGGCATCAACCGCTACGTCGACGGTCGGATCAAGGAGCACTGGGGCCTGCCCGACCTGATGGGCCTCATGACCCAGATCGGCGCCATCCCACCCCCGCCCGGCCCCGGGGGCCACTGACCTTCCCGTTCTGGCTGCACTGACGGTCGCATGCGACCGTCAGTGCAGCCGGTTCGTTCTCTAGCCGCCGACGCCGAGCTGGCCCATCATGCCGAGCATGTCGACGTCGTACCAGCTCTCGACGACCTTGCCGTCGGCGACGCGCAGGATGCCCATCTCGGTGAACTTCACCGTCTTGCCGGTGGCGGGAATCCCGAACAGGTCACCGTTGTGGGTGCCGCCCTGTGTGAATCGGGCCGCCACCCGGTCGGGCTCGGCGACGAGGTAGTCGATCGTCATCCAGTAGTCGGGAAATGCGCTGCGGAACATGGTGGCGATCATTTTCACGCCCTCCGGCCCCGGCGGCAGCGTCGGTGCGCTGGGGCTGGTGGCCTGGGGGTGGAAGATCTCGTCGGCCACGTCGAGGTTGCCCTTGTTCCAGACCTCGTCGATGAACCGCTCCATCAGCGCCCGGTTCTCGTCCGCCGTCGACGGTGCGCCGGTGATGTGGGGGCCGGGCGGGATGGTGGACGGATCTGGCCCGGGCGGTGTCGGTACCACACCCATCTGCTGCATCAGGCCCATCATGTCGATGTTCACCCAGCCCTCGACCACCTTGAGGTCGCGTAGGCGGAACAGCCGGGTGCCGGTCCAGTGCACCTTCTTCCCCGTGCCGGGGACGCCGAAGAACTCGCCCTCGTGGGTGCCCGAGATGATGCCCCGCCCGAACACCATGTCGCCCTCGGCGATCACGTCGTCGAAGATGAACTTGAGGTCGGGGAAGGGTGTGTTGAACATTGTGTAGGCCTTCTTCAGGCCCTCCAGCCCGGGCTCCTGGCCGGGCACCGGGTCGTGCTCCACGTAGTCCGGATAGACGAGCTCGTCGAGGACGTCGAGCTCGTTCTGGTTGGTGGCTTCCACGTAGCGGGCGATGACCGCCTTGTTGGCGATCTCGATGGCCTTCTTCGACCCGTAGATGCGGTCGAGCAGGTTGGCCTTCGACGTGGTGTCTTCGTCAACGGACATCTGTTCTCCTGTCGATGGACGCGACGCAGCGGACGCGCCGGAGCGCGCCTGCTGCGGGATGTCAGGGTTCAGGCCAGCCGGTCGGGGAGCGGCTTGAGCGGGTTGGCCTGCCAGAAGTAGTCGTCCACGCCGTGCTGGTCAGCGGTGTACACCTGCACCTCGGCGATCTTGCCGTCGGCGATTGTGTAGACGCTGCACGTCGGGAAGATGTAGTCACGGCCGTTCACCGTGCCGTGGCCGGTGTGCTTCTCGACGACCATGGTGTCGCCGATGGTGCCGAAGGACACGTTGTCGACATTGACGCCGGTGGCGATGAGGGCGCCGAAGAAGGCGATGCATTCGTCCGCGCCCTGCTTGGCGCCCGAGAGCGGGTGGTGACCGGGAAGGCGCCACACGATGTCAGGAGCGAAGACCTCGTTCTTGAGGGTCTCCATGTCGCCTCTCCCGAAGCACTCGTACATCTTGTCGACGACTGCCATCGAATCTGCCATGCGATTTCCTCCAGGCTTGACGGGCGATGGGACCTGAGGGCCGACCCACGCCGCCCCCCTCCAAGGTCGAGTCTACGCCTCGGGGCTGCGAAACGGCTAGGCCCCCGAACCCGAACTTGCTGCACCTACCCGCGTATACGACGGGCAGGTGCAGCCAGAACGAAGGGGCTACTCGGGCAGCGCCGGCGGGCTGTCCTCGTCGATGTAGCCCTGGTTGAGCTCGACGATGTTGCCCTCGGGATCGGCGATCCACGCCACCCGCATGCCGGGGATGAATTCGCTCATGTCGAGCGGGCCAAGGGTGATGCGGGCGTCGTCGCCCATCTCGGCCAGCTTCGCGTCGAGGTCGGAGACGAGGAAGGCGAGGTGGCGGAAGCCCGAGTAGTCGGGGCCGGCGCCTTCCACCTTGGGCGCCGGCCGCTCCTCGGTGGAAGAGAACAGTTCCAGGTACACGCCGCCGGCCTGGATCATCACGACCTGGCCCTCGCCGGGCGCGTACACGCGGCCCCGCGTGAACCCGAAGTGCTTGGTGTACCAGCGCTCGAGGGCGATGGGGTCGGTGCAGGACATGCCGACGTGGTGCAGGACGTACGCCACTGTGTTTTCCTCCGTCTACTTCTCGTCGCCGGCCAGGATGTCGATGATGCGGCGGGCGAACAGGTGGCAGTGGCCACCCGAGCGCCCGGTGACGAGGTCGCCATCGACGACGACGTCCTCGTCCACGTACTCCGCCCCCATGTTTATGGCGTCACCGTGCAGGTTGTTGTGCACGACGACCCGCCGGCCCTTGATCAGCTCGGGCACCGGCGCCATGAGCCACATGCCGTGGCAGATGATCCCCTTGAGGACCGCCGGCTCGGCGAACGCCCGTTTCATGAAGTCGGTGGCCGGCGGCAGCTTGGAGAAGTCGTCGGTGTAGCGCAGCCGGTCCGACACCATGCCCGACGGCACGATGACGGCGTCGTAGTCCTTGGGGTCGGTATCCATGAAGCTCTCGTCGGCCTGGAAGGGCTCCTTGAACTCATGGCCGGTGAAGGTCAGCGAGGGCTGGCCCCAGAGGTTGGTCAGGAAGTGGATCTCCGCCCCCTCCTCCGGGAAACGCCGCTGGTAGTAGTGGATCTCGGGCTCGTAGAAGTCGCTCTCGATGAGGACGGCGACCTTCTTGCCCTCGATGCGGGGCCTCATCGGGTCGCCGCCTTCGGCGGCCGCCCCGAGAGACGGGGCGCTGTGCCTATGGTTCGCTCGCTCCGCCCGCTCACAGGTCATGGTCCTTCTTGAGCATGTCCGAGAGCCGTTCGGCGATCATGACGATGGCGGCGTGGCAGTTCCCCGACGGGACGACGGGCATGACGCTGGCATCGGCGATGCGCAGGCCCTCGACACCGCGGACCTTGAGCTGCGGGTCGACCACGGCCATGTCGTCGGAGCCCATCTTGCAGCTCCCCGACTGGTGGTGGTACGAGTCGGCGGCCGCGGTCACGAAGCCCTTGATGGCCTCGCGGCCGGAGCAGTCGGGGCCCGGGGCCAGCTCCTGCTTCACGAAGTCCGACAGCGGCTCGGTGGCGAAGATCTTCCGCGCCAGCTCCACCCCGTCGACCAGGCGCTCGGTGTCGGCCGGGTCACCGAGGTAGTTCGGGTTGACCAGGGGCAGGTCCGCGGGATCGGCGCTGGCCAGGCGGATCGTCCCCCGCGACTTCGGCTGTACGACACCGGGGAGGATCACGACGGCGTCGGGGAGGCCGGGCACGATGTGCACGAACGCCACCTGGATGTCGGGGCCCACGTTGTCCGGGTCGGACTTGGTGAAGAGGGCCACCTCGGAGGCGTTCTGCTTCGGTTCGGGCAGTGACTCCTTCACCAGCTGGACGACGGGCACCAGCACGTGGTTGTGGAAGTTCTCGCCCACGCCGGCCAGGTTGAGCTTGACCTCGACGCCGACCTCCTGGAGGTGGCGTGCCGGCCCGATCCCCGACAGCATCAGCAGCTTGGGCGACTCCAGCGCCCCGCCGCAGACGATGACCTCCTTGCGGGCGGTGTCGGTGACCGCCTGGCCGTCCTTGATGTACTCGACACCGGTGCACCGGCCGTCGGTGAGCACCAGTCGGGAGGCGAAGGAGTTCGTGCTGACCGTGAGGTTGGGGCGGCTCATGGCCGGCTCCAGGTAGCCGGCGTAGGTTCCCACCCGCCGGCCGTCCTTGACGTTGATGTGGTGCCAGCCCACGCCCTCCATCTGCGGGCCGTTGAAGTCCTCGGTCCGCGGGTAGCCGAGGGCGACGCACGCCTCGATGAAAGCTGCCGACGCCGGGTTGGGTTCGTGCAGGCCGGCGTTGGTGACCGCAAGCGGGCCGCCCTTGCCGGCGGTGGGGTTGGTGTCGTCCTCCTGGTCCTCCTGCTTCTGGAACCAGGGGAGGCACTCGTCGTAGGTCCACCCGGGGCAGCCGTTGGCGGCCCAGCCGTCGAAGTCGGATGCGTGGCCGCGGATGTGCATCATGATGTAGAGGTCGCTGCTGCCGCCGAGCAGCTTGCCCCGGTGCTCGTCGGTCTGGCGGCCGTTGAGCGCATCCTGGGGCGTGCTCTTGTAGCTCCAGTCCCATTCGGTGCCCCAGATCTTCGGCCAGTCGGCGGCGTTGTGGACGATCTCGGGGACCTCGCCACCGCCGGCCTCGAGGGCCAGCACCGACACGTCGGGATTCTCGGTCAGCCGGTTGGCCATGACGGCGCCGCCGGCGCCGGTCCCCACCACGATGAAGTCGTATTCCGCCATTTGGTCAGTCCTCGAACTTCTGCTCGGTCATGGGCTTGAACGGCACGGTGTCGTGGATCGTCCGCATGTAGGTGATCTTGCCGTCGCGCACCTGGAAGTAGTTGGCCCCGATGGCGCTGATCGGCACGCCGGCGGCGTTGGCGGACTCGTTCTGCCAGATCACGGCCGCGTGCTCGCCCTGCACGATGATCTGCTGGGGGTGCATCAGGAACTTCGAATACACCTTCCGGAAGTGGTCGCCGATCCCGAGCAGGTTGGACTTGCCCTCGACATGGCCGTCGATCTGCTCGTCGACCACCAGGTCGTCGCTCATCAGCGTGAGCCAACCGTCCCAGTCGCCCGAGTTCACGTAGGAGTAGTACTGGCCGATGATCTCGCGGGCCAGGACGGGGAGGTTCGACGAGCCGGGCATGGCGACGAACGTGTCCACGCCGTAGACCTGGATGACGGGCTCGCCGGTCGTGGCCGAGCGCCGCACCTCGTGGGTCTGGCCGGCGTCGAAGCCGATCCACTGGCTCTTGGCCGCCGGCGGGATCCACACCTTGGCCTGCCAGTTGAGGTCGATCTTCACCTCGGCCGACTGCCCGTCCCCGGAGATGGTGACGTCGTGCCGGGTGATCTCGTGCACCTCGTCGAAAAAGGTGTTGACGATGCGGTCGTACCAGTCACGGAAGGCGTCGATGCCCTTGACGGTGGCCTCCGGGAAGCGCATCTCCGCGTCCTCGGCCACGCAGGCGGCGACATCATCCATGGGCGCGTGTGTGTCGAGCAGCTCCAGGTACCACCGCTCCATGAACCGCTTGACCTCGTCCTCGGTCAGCGGTGCGAGATCCGCCATTGGATCCTCCTTCAGGCTGGTGCGCGCCTTCGGCGCAAGGTTGGGATGACTTAGGCTTTGTCGGCGCCGGCGATGGTGCGGGTGCCCTTGACCTGGTTGGCGATCACCAGGTCGATGAGGAACGGCCCGTCGTGGCTGAGGGCCTGCTCGATTGCCGGTCCGATCTGGTCGGGCGTCTCCACGCGGACGCCGGCAACGCCGAGCGATTGCGCCAGCTCGGCGAACTTGATGTCGGGCTCGGTCAGGCTGAAGCCGACGGGGAAGTCGTGCTCGGGGATCTCCCTCTCCTCCCAGTACTCCTCGATGTTCAGCTTCAGCAGCTCGTAGCTGTGGTTGTTGCACACCACGAACTTGGCGGCCACGTTGTACTTGGCCGCCGTCCACAGCGCCTGGATCGTGTACATGCTGCCGCCGTCGCCGGTGAAGCCGAACACCACCTTGTCGGGATTGGCGATCTTGATGCCGATGGCACCCGGGATGCCGACGCCCAGGGACCCGCCACGGGTCAGAAAGTAGGTGCCCGGTGCGGTGGGGGTGATGTAGCGGGTCAGCTCCGGCGACGTGGTGAGGGCCTCGTCGAAGATGATGGCGTCGGGCGGCAGGTGCTTGGCCAGCTCCTCGGCGAACATCGAGGCGTGCAGCGGCAGGGCGTCGTGGAACGACCGGTCGCGCGCCTTCGCCGCATCCAGTTCCTGCTCCTTCGCCGCTCCCATGGCGCCGGCCCGGCTGGCCGCGGCCGCCTCTTGGGCGTCGTCCATCATCGCCTCGAGCGAATCGGCCAGGGCGGCCAGCGTGAGCTTGGGGTCGGAGACGAAGCCCATGGTGACCGGGAAGTTCTTGGCGATCTCGTGGGCGTCGAGGTCGACATGGATCACCGGCACGCCGGGCCCGAACATCCCCGACAGCTCGGGGAACACCTCGGGGAACACATATGTGCCGCAGATCAGTACCGCGTCGGCAGGTGAGACGATGCCCTTGCTGTGGTCGCCGAACATGTGGCCGAGCATCCCCTTGAACTGGGGATGGTTGTGGTCCATGTTCACCTCCGACCAGTCGGCGCCCCAGACCTCGGCGCCCCACAGCTCGGCCAGCCGGGTGAGCTCCGGCTGGGCGTCGGAGGACGCGACGCCGTCGCCGGCGATGATCATCGGCCGGGACGCGCCGACGAGGTGCTTGGCGGCGCGGTCGATCTCGGTGCGAGGAGCGACCGAGCGGTACTCGAGGAACGACGTGGGGACGATCTCCTCGTCGTTCGGGGCGTCGAGCACGTCCATCGGCAGCGACACGAACACCGGTCCCATCGGCGGCGTGGCTGCCTCCTTCATGGCCCGGCGCAGGACCCGCAGCAGCGAGCCGGGGTCGACGACGCGGGTGGCCCACTTCACGACGGGGGCGGCCATGTCGACCAGATCGGCCCACATCTGGGCTTCCATGGCGTCATAGCGCACGCCTGACTCGCCGGCGATGACCACCAGCGGGGCGTGGCCCCGCTTGGCCTGGTACATCATGCCGATCCCGTTGCCGAGCCCGACCCCGCTGTGGAGTTGGACGATTGTTGGTTTACGGGTGGCCCGGGCGTAGCCGTCGGCGATGCCGACGACCACGGCCTCCTGGAGGGCGAGGATGTACTCGAGGTCCGGGTACTCGCTCAGGGCGTCGAGGAAGCCCTGCTCGACGGTGCCGGGGTTCCCGAACATGTGGGTGACACCATCCGCCATGAACTGCTCGATCATGGCGAAGCGGCCGGTCTTGGCGGTCACGACTCGGACAGGACGATCAGGATTTTCTTGCCCATCCAGAACCCCTCTCGTAGTGCTTCGTCCGTGATGGAAGGACGCCCACTCTCGCCCGGTTGCGATAGTAAACCCTTCGTCGGTCCTGCGTGCTCGAGCAGGACGAGGCGGCTCCTACCGGTTGAGCTGGTCCATGAACGCCGCCGGCCAGGCGGCGCCGGCGGCCACGCCCTTCGGAGCGATCTCGTCGATCCGGGCCATTTCGTCGGCCGTGAGCTCGACATCGAGCGCCCCCAGATTTGACCGCAGGTTGGTCTGGTGGCGGGTGCCGAAGATGGCGACAACCTGAGGCCCCCGGGTGAGGAGCCAGGCCAGGGCGAGCTGCGCCGGCTCCACGCCCTTGGCCGAGGCGAGCTCAGTCACGTTGTCGACCAGGTCCAGGTTGCGCTGGAAGTTCTCGCCCTGGAAGCGGGGCGAGACCCGCCGGAAGTCGCCGGCCGGCAGGTCCTCGAACCGGCGCACCCGGCCGGTGAGCATGCCCCTCCCCAGCGGGCTGTAGGCCATGAAGCCGACGCCCAACTCTCCGCACGCGGGCACGATCTCGTCCTCGGGATCGCGGTGCCACAGCGAGTACTCGGACTGGACGGCGGCGACGGGATGGACGGCGTGGGCCCGGCGCAGCGTGGCGGCGGAGACCTCGCACAGCCCGATGTGTCGGGTCTTGCCCTCGGCGACCAGTTCGGCCATGGCGCCGACCGTCTCCTCGATGGGGGTGCCGAGGTCGACCCGGTGCTGGAAGTAGAGGTCGACATGGTCCATGGCCATCCGCCGCAGGCTCGCCTCCAGGGAGCGCCGCACGTTGTCCGGTGAGCCGTCCTCACCCATGACGCCGTTGCGGAAGGTGAGGCCGAACTTCGTCGTCACCACGGCTTCGTCACGGCGGCCGGCGAGGGCCCGTCCGAGTACCTCCTCGCTGTGCCCGCCGCCGTAGGCCTCGGCGTTGTCGAACAGGGTGACGCCGGCGTCGAGGGCGGCCCGGATGGTGGCGACGGACTCGTCGTCGTCGGCGGCGCCGTACACCCCCGACATCCCCATGAGCCCGAGGCCCAGCGCGGTCACGTCCAAGCCGTCGCCGAGGCGCCTGATCTCCATGCCGGGATGCTAAGACACCCGGCCGGAATTCATTGGCCACCACTCGGCTGAGAACGCCGGGGACGGGAGGTAGCTTGAATCGGATGAGTGAAGGGCTGACGCTGCTGACCGTGCACGCCCACCCCGACGACGAGTCGTCGAAGGGCGCGGCCACTGTCCACCACTACGCCCGGGAGGGAGTTCGGTGCGTGCTGGTGTGCTGTACCGGTGGTGAGGAGGGCGACATCCTCAACCCGGCCATGGACCGGCCCGAGGTGCGGGAGAACCTCCACCAGATCCGGATGGAGGAGCTGGCCCGGGCCACCGAGATCATCGGCTTCCACGAGGTCGTCATGCTCGGCTACCGGGATTCGGGTATGCCCGAGAGCCCCGCCAATGAGAACCCCGACTGCTTCGCCATGGCGGAGGAGGCAGAAGCGGTGGGCCGGCTGGTGGCGATCATCCGCCGGGAGCGGCCGCAGGTCATGATCATCTATCCCGACGACCAGGGTGGCTACCTGCATCCCGACCACCTGCGGGTCCACGACATCGGCGTCATCGCCTTCGATGCCGCCGGCGACCCCGACGCCTTTCCCGAGGCTGGGGAACCCTGGCAGCCGCTGAAGCTCTATTACAGCGCCTGGGCCCGGGCCCGGATGGTGGCCATCCACGAGAAGTTCCTGGAGCTGGGCATGGAGTCGCCCTACAGCGACAAGTGGTTCGACCGGCCCGGCCTCGACGACCGGATCACGACCAAGATCGATGTGAGCGCCGGCGACAACATCCGCAAAGAGGCCCTGTTGGCCCACGCCACCCAGATCGACCCGAACTCGCCGTTCTGGTTCGGCCTACCTCCCGAGGTCACGTCGGTCTACCCGTGGGACGACTACATCCTGGCCCGGTCGTTCGTGGAGACGCCCCCCTACTTCCCCGAGGGCGACCTGTTCGCCGGCATCCGGGAGCGGGTCCAACCCGAGCTAGGTCGCTAGCGCCGCCGCTAGGCTGGCCGGCAACACGGCCCCGGGTGGGGCAGGGGCCCCACCCTTGGGGAGGAGGCGGCGAGATGCCGCCGCTAGGCTGGCCGGCAAAACGGCCCCGGGTGGGGCAGGGGCCCCACCCTTGGGGAGGAGGCGGCGAGATGCCGCCGGGAAGGAAACAATGCCCGAGTACCTTTCCCAGGAGTGGATGGACGCCGGCCGCGAGCTGGCTCAGGAGTTCCCGGAGCGGGCCGGCGCCACCGCCCGGCTGCAGTATCAGGTGGTCGGGGCGCCCGAGGGCGACGTCCACTACTACTGGGTCGTCGACAGCGGGAAGATCAAGGAGTGGACCAAGGGCGACGACCCGGACGCCGAGATCACCCTGTCCATGAGCTACGACGACGCGGTGAAGATGCAGAAGGGCGAGCTGGACCCCAACGCCGCCTTCATGCAGGGCCGGATCAAGGTGGTGCCCGGCAGCAACATGGGCAAGCTGATGAGCCTCCTGCCGTTGACCCAGAGCCCGGAGTACAAGGCCATCCAGTCCAACATCAACGACATCACTGACTACTGACCCAATCGAGCGAGAGGTTCGGCTCCTCGGTCTTCGGCCCGCGGTGTCAGTCCTCGTGGAGCCTCCGGCGCAGTGCGGGATCGTGCTCTGCTTGCTCCTCGAGTTCCTCGACGATCTCTTCGAGCCGCTCATGCGTCAGGCCGGGGTGCGCCAGCTCCCCGGCGGCGCGCTGCCTCCTCGTCAGCACCACCTTGCGCACGATGATGGCTCCGACCAGCACGCCAAGGAGCACCACCACGAGGTTCTGGAACGGCTCGGTGTAGTCGAGCACCCTGTCCCACTGCTCGCCCAGCATGTACCCGGCCATGACCAGCACCGTGTTCCAGATCAGGCTGCCGATCAGGGTGAGGACCGTAAACAGGCCCAGCGGCATCCGCCGGAACCCCGCGGGGATCGAGATCAGCGAGCGGATGAGCGGCACGCACCGGCACAGAAGCACTGCGGACCGCGACCTCCGGTCGAACCCCGCCTCGGCCCGATCGAGGTCGGTCTCACTGAAACCAATCCACCGGCCGTAGCGGATCACGATCGCCCGTAGCCGAAGGGGCCCGACTGCCGCTGCGACCCCGTAGAGCACCCACGCTCCGCTGACGGAGCCGATCGTGGCCGCGATGATCATGCCGATCACCCACGCGTCACCCCGCGACGCGGTGTATCCCGCCAGCCCTAGTACCACCTCCGATGGGATCGGCGGGAACAGGTTCTCGATCGCGACGAGCAGGGCCACGCCGAGGTAACCGAGGGATTCGACGACGTCAGCGGCCCAGGTGGCCAGATCGTCCAGCACTTGACTCGGGGTCCTCCTCGGTCCGGCCTCGAAGTGTACGCCTCGCCGGGACGGACCGATCAGGTTGACGTTCTGGCCGCTCAGCCCGATCGTGTTAGCCGAAGGTGCCGGCCAACCGGGGGGTGGCCGGCTCCGGCGACCGGAGTTTGGCCAGTGCCGTCAGGGCGACGTTGATGGCGAAGAGCTCGGCCAGCTTCACCGGGATCTCCCGCAGCAGGTAGGGGTCCTGGTGGTTGACGAGGGGCAGATCGAACTGGCGAACCGCTACGTACAGCAGGATGATGGCCACCGTCGATACGACCACCGAGCGGTAGACGGCGGGTGAGGGTCGGAGCAGCACCAGCCCCGCCTGGCCGACGAGCACCATCCCGCTGGCGACGAAGAAGGCCCCCAGGTGCCAGCCCTCGGCCCAGTGCGAGGGCGTTTGGGCCAGGTGGCCGAGGCCGGCGAAGAGCAGGGCCACGGCGCCGCCGGCTCGGAGCCCACCGGGCCATGCCAACGCCGGTCGGCGCCGGCGGACGGCGACGGCACCGGCGCCGGCGGCGAGCACCCCAGTGGCCGCGAGAGCCACCAAGGGGGAGGTCAAGATGTCGCTGGCCGCTGCAGCGGTGGGCGGCGCGGTGGGGACGAACTCGGGCACGCCGAAAAGAACTCCGGTGCCGGTCGGCTCGCCGGTCGGCAGTGCTGCCGGTCCCGACGCCGGCCCCGACGCCGGCCCCGTAGTGGCGGTGCCCTCGTGGGCGGCAACCGGCCCGGCGGTCAGGGAGACGGCGCCGATCGTGGCGGCTATGACGAGGCCGGCGCCGGCGGCAATGAGCCTAAACGTACGCTTCATGCCGTTCCTTCGTTGCCAACACTCGCTTTGGATTCCCGAGAAATAGTCATCCGGCGGGCGAGCCAGTCCCGAAGTTAGGACGTGAGCAAACAACGGAACCGTCCCCGCACCGTGGTGGCCTCGGCCATCGTCGGCCTCGCCCTGGTCGCCTCGGCCTGCGGCGGTGGCGACAGCGAGGGGACGGCGGCGCCTGCCGCCGCCGGCGGCGGCCAGACGGTGGCCCTGAAACTGATCGCCTTCTCGCCGGAGCGCTTGAACGTGGCCGCAGGAAGCACGGTGACCTGGAAGAACGAGGACGCCTCCGAGCACACCGTGACCTCCGGAGGGGTCTCCCAGGCGACCGGCGGCGTCACCACGGCGGTCGACGGGAAGTTCGAGTCAGGGTCGATGAAGCAGAACGCCACCTTCGCCTTCACCTTCACCGAGGCCGGCACCTACTCCTACTTCTGCAAGATCCACCCGGCCACCATGCGAGGAGAGATCACGGTCAGGTAACCCGACGTTTGATCTCAAATCAGTCGATAGCACCCTTTACATCTTTCCCTGAAGTACGTCCACGAAAGGAACGAATTTGAAGAAGCTCCATCTCCGACTCGGCAGTGCCGCAGTGGCGCTGGCCCTCGTCGGCGCCGCCTGCGGCTCCGACGACGACGACGCCACGCCCCAGGGCCAGGCGTCGCCCACCACGGCAGCCGCCGGCCCCTCGGCCACCACCGGGGCGGCCACCCTGCGAGCCGGCCTCACCGGTCTGCTCACCGAGCACGTCTACCTGGCCGCCCTGGCCACCGGCTCCGCGCTGCGGGGCGACACCAAGGGCTTCGAGGCCTACGCCACCGCCCTGAACGGCCCCACCAACAGCAACACCGCTGACATCACCGCCGCCATCGGCTCGGTTTACGGGGCCGACGTGGGCAAGGCCTTCGACGGCCTGTGGCGCAGCGAGGGCCACATTCCTGCGTTCGTGGCCTACACCCAGGGCATCGCCGCCAACGACAAGGCCAAGGCCGACAAGGCCGTCGCCGACCTCCTGGCCTACGCCAAGACCTTCGGCACCACGTTGAACTCGGTCAACTCGAACCTGCCCGCCGCCGCGGTCGAGGAGGGTGTGAAGTCGCACATCACCACCCTCAAGACCGTCATCGACGCCCAGAAGGCTGGCAACCAGCCGCTCGTCTACAGCTCCCTGCGGGTCGCCTACGGCCACATGGGCGAGTTCGCCGGCACCCTGGCCGGTGCCACCCAGGCCAAGTTCCCGGACAAGATCGACGGCATGGCCGACTCCAAGGCGTCCACGCTGCGGGCCGGGATGACGTCGCTGCTGCGTGAGCACGTCCTGCTCGCGGCCAGCGCCACCGGCGGCGCCCTCGGCGGCCGGGCGCCTCAGTTCGAAGCGGCTGCCACCGCCCTGAACGGCCCGTCCAACAGCAACACCTCCGACATCGTCGCCGCCATCACGTCGGTCTACGGTGCCGAGGTGGGTCGGGCCTTCGACGGCCTGTGGCGCAGTGAGGGCCACATCCCGGCTGTCGTCGCCTACACCCAGGCCGTCGCCGCCAACAACCAGGCCGGGGCCACGAAGGCGGTCAACGACCTGCTGGCCTACGCCAAGACGTTCGGCACGACGCTGAACTCGGTCAACGCCAACCTGCCCGCCGCCGCAGTCGAGGATGCCATCAAGATGCACGCCACCACCCTGAAGGCCGTCATCGACGCCCAGAAGGCCGGCGACGCCACCCTGACGGCCACCACCCTGCGTGCCGCCGTGGCCCACATGTCGGCGACGGCCGACGTGCTGGCGGACGCCACTGTGAAGAAGTTCCCCGAGAAGTTCTAACTCCATCAAGCCCCCGCCTCGGCAGCCCGTCTCTTCGGAGGCGGGCTGCCGGCGCGTTCACCCGCTGAGCAGTCGAAGCTGGGGGTCGGCCCCGGCGGGGGCGACGGGGTTGCGGCCGAGGAGGTAGCGCAGGACGGCCTGGCGCTGGTGGCCGACCACGCTGACCTGGGCCGCCAGCGTGATGGTCTCGGGGCGCGCGAGGGTGGGCAGTGCCCGTTGGTAGGCCTGGCAGGCGTAATCCTCGAGCCGGAGGGCCAGGCTGGCGGCGGCCAGCACGTCGGTCACCCGCACGCCGGCGGCGTTCACGGCTTCCAGCGCCTTGACCGGGGGCGCAGCGACCTCTGGTCGGCCGGCGCCGGTCAGGATCTTGTTCCAGGCGTCGCGGGCCTGGAGGTGCTGCCCGACGGCGCCGGCCACCAGGGCGGCGAGGGCCTGGGGGACCAGCGCGCCCAGCTTGCCGTCGGTCAGCAGCCGGCTGGTTCCGGTGAAGTGGTCCACGGCCAGCTGCTCGATGGCCGCGGCGTCGGCGGCGAAGTCGAGGTCGGCATCGCCGGCGCCGCCGTCCGAGCAGGCGCCGGCCACCAGCGCCCCCGCCCCGGCCAGGAACCGGCGCCGGCTGACCCCGCCCGTCATCCGAGGGCCCCGCTGGCCGGGTCGGCGATGAGCTCGGGCCCGCTCAGCCGGTGGAGTGCGTCGGGGGTGGCCACGGTGCCGATCGCAGGGGGCAACTTGGCCAGGTCGGCCTGTGGGAACGGGATCCTGACCAGCTGAGGCGCCCCGCCGGCGAGTAGGGCGCCGGCCGTCCGGAGGAAGGCCAGATGCTGGGCTGCGGCGGCCATGGCTGCGGCCACCAGCTCCCTGGCCCGCCGGTCCTGGAGCATCGTCAGGTTGCCGAGGTAGGTGTCGACGAGCACCTTCTCGATCGTGGTGGCCGCCGTGATCGGGTCGGGGCTGGCCAGCAGGGGGCCGAACGTGGGGTTCGGCGCGTCCTGGATCCGCCCGCCGAGGGCGGTGGACTGGGCCTGGAACGCGAGCTTCTGCTCGGCGTGCCGTCGAGCGGCCTCGGCGCCGAAGCCGGCCAGTGCGTCGCCGGGTATCCGGGCCCAGGCCGCATCGGCCAGGGCTTCGAGCGAGGACGCGGTCTGGAGGATGCGGACGTCGAGCGCAGCGTCGGCGCCGGCCGGCGTTCCCAGGGCGCCGGCCACGGCCCCGCCGCCCAGCAGGGCGAGCACGCGCCGGCGGGGGAGTCCTGACACCCATGGAGCCTACGCGACCACCCGGATGGTCTTGGGGGGCATGAACGGGTGGATCTCACAGATGTACTCGAAGGTCCCTGCCTTGGTGACGGTAAAGGTCGTCTTGCCGGTGAACGTGCCGGTGTCGAAGGACTTGTCCCGGGCCGTGACGGTGTGCTCGGTCTGGTCCTTGTTGTCGACGGTGACGACGTCGCCCACCTTGACCTCCAGGGTGTCGGGCGAGAACTCGAAGTTGGAGATCGTGACCGTCTTGGCGCCGGCGCCGGCGCCGGACTCGCCACCGCCGCAGGCGGCGGCCAGCAGGGCGAGGGCCGCCACCCATCGAGGGAGGGGCTTCAAAGGGGTCATATGCTTCACATCCCGTCGCAGATCCGGACCGAGGTACGTCCAGTCATACGGCCGGCTCCGTAAAAGGGATGTTGTGAACATGGACGATCTCCGAGAAGCGAGTGATGCATCGCTTGTCGTGGCCATCGGCCGGTGGCAGGAGGACGCACTGGCCGAGGTCTACCGGCGGCACGGCGGGGCAGCCTTCGGGCTGGCCCGGCGGCTGCTGAACGACAAGGACCTGGCCGAGGAGATCCTGCAGGAGGTCATCCTGCGGCTCTGGAACAACCCGGAGCGCTTCGACTCGGAGCGAGGAAGCCTGCGGGCCTACCTGCTGGCCCAGGTCCACGGCAGGTCGGTCGATCTGCTGCGATCGGAAACCTCCCGCCGGCGGCGGGAGGAGCGCGAGGCCCGGGAATCGACAGCATTCGGGGATGACATCGAG
>CAYZMG010000073.1:0-22161 GCA_964479465.1 uncultured Acidimicrobiales bacterium | reverse complement strand
GGTCGCACCCCAGCGGTGAGCGCCTCGACCCCGGAGCGGTCTCCTTCCACGAGCCCGCGGCCTGAAGCGCAAAGCCCAGACCGCCCGGGGTTCCTGCTCGCTGGCGCCGACCGGGCCGGGCGGTTCGGACGGTGAGTCTTCATCTCAAAGTAGACGAGGGCGCGTCGGGCGTTGCGAAACCTCCTATGGCCGAACGTCATAGCCGATCCAGTGTCGTCCGAGAAACGGGTTGGTCTCGCCTTCGCCGGGTGGACGGTATCCGGCGCTATTTGCCGGTCGTCCTCTGCCCTCGGGGGGGGCGGAGGGTGGGCACTACTTCACTCCCTGTTCACGGCGCTAGATACCCCCGCGACGAGCACTAGAAGGACCGCTAGGAGGAGCGCCCCAGCCGCCCACAGGATACGGTCGAAGAACGCTCCGTCACACCCCTCGTCACCGCTCCAGTCGGTCGAGATGAAGAGGGACCCGCAGTTCACGACCCTCGTCGGTTCATACGAGATACCCGCACGAACCGGGATGAACCCGAGAGGAGGGAGAGCGCAAAGAGCACCCCCGCAGCACGGAGCAGCAGCCTCGCCTTGCGCCGCTCGTCGTTCATTCCTCGCTCCGTCTCCCGCCCTCGCGGCCGCCGCAGGTCCTGTGGGCCATGGTACGTCCCGAAGGCTGTCATCAATGGGTAAGTGCCGATGCTGCCCACTGCTGGTTCGGAGCCGCCTCAAGCGAGAGCGGTTGGACTGTTGCGCACGCGCCGAACACAGATGAGCACAAGTACTGCCGAGATCACGCCGAAGATAAGTGCAAGGAAGAACGACATGAAGACGTAGCCGAATCTGTGCATCAGCGCGCCTTCGCACCCTTCGTCCCCGGCCCATTGAGGGTGTTCCGAGAATACCGAGCCGCAGTCGACCTCGATTACGCCCGGCGGGGGCTCGTACTCCCGGACCTCTGCGCGTATCGACGTTGATCCAAGAGCGATTCCGGCTATCAGGGCGATTGCAGTGGCCGCCAAAGTGGCTCGGCGCAGCAACCTCATCACGGCAGGCTAGGACAGCGGTGCCGTTTGCCGCAGGGCAGCTTCCCAAGCAGACCGCTGTCGCTCACCGTAACCGGGGATTCACTCTTCAGCGGGCCGTAGGAGCCAGCAAGATGTGCCGTGTGTCATTGGTCTCCGAGGGCCGAACTGAGCGGTCACGCTGGCATCAAGTCGTGGCTTCGGGTGCCCGAGGACCCGGGCAATGCGGTCGGACATCATCGGCGGCTTCCGCGCTCCGTCGGCTAACGCAGGGCGTCGCCGGCGTACCTTGGGGCGTGGGGTCCTGGAGGTACAACGAGGCATTCTGGTGGGTGGTACCGATTCCCGCAGTAATTATCGGCGGGGTCGTGCTTACACTCCTCCGTCCCTCGCTGGGCGGCGTCGTGGCTCTCGGGCTGCTCGCAGTCGTCGGCCTTGGCGTTGAGTTCCTCCTTTGGCGCACGTTCCGACGCCGCTGGGCGGGCGATCAAGACGCCCATCCCGCTTCTGGCATCAACGGTCGAATGCGCAGCTTCTTGTCGGGTGCCTGTCTTGTGGGTCGCCTTTGTGCTCGCTCTGGCACTGAAGGGCGTCGGCCTCGGCTACGACGCTCCGACGACCGCAGCCGCCATTGCGATCGGCATCGTCGCGCTGCTCCTTATTGGGTGGCTCATGATTCGATATTCGGGCCGCGGCTGAGTGCGCCGCAACGACTCGGCCGAGCTGTAGCGGTCAGGGCGTGCAGTTCCCGGTCGACCGTGGCGGCCTTGCCACCCGAGCGATCGCAGACGTGCGTTAGCCGAGCTCGACCGTCCTCGTGATCTCCAGCGCCTCCAGGAGCCGGCGGTCGTGGGTGACCAGCAGCAGGGTGCCCTCGTAGTCGTCGAGGGCCTGTTCGAGCTGCTCGATGGCGGGCAGGTCGAGGTGGTTGGTGGGCTCGTCGAGTACGAGGCAGTTGGCGCCGGCGGCCATGAGCAGGGCCAGGGTGGCGCGGGTCCGCTCGCCGGGCGACAGGCTGGCCGCCGGCCGCCCGACGTGCTCGGCGGCGAGGCCGAACTTGGCCAGCAGCGACCGGGCGGGCTGTGTCAAGAGCCCGGAGGCGGCGGTGAAAGCGGTGATCAGCGGCTCGTCGGTGGCGAACTGGCGCCGGCCCTGGTCGAGCTCGCCGACGACCACGCCGGGGCCCATCCACCGATCGCCCGAGGCCAGGGGCAGCTCGCCCAGCATGGCCCGCAGGAGCGTCGTCTTACCCGAGCCGTTCGGCCCGACGATGGCCAGCCGGTCGGCCCACGCCACCTCCAGGGAGATCGGCCCCAGGCGGAACGTCCCCCGCTCGACCACGGCATCGACCAGGCGGGCCACCACGTCGCCACTGCGGGACGACGGCGCCAGCTCCAGGTGGAGGTCCCACCCCTCCCAGGGCTTCTCGGCCACCTCCAGGCGCTCCAGGGCCTTCTCGGTGATCCGCACCTTGGCCGCCTGCTTCTCGGTCCGGTTGACCCGGAACCCCTTCTGCGCCTTGTCGTTATCGGGCGGGTTCTTCTTGGCCGTCCGCACCCCCTGCACCGCCCACTGGCGCTGAGTGCGGGCCCGGTCGACGAGCCCCGAGCGCTGGGTCTGGTACTGGCCGTAGGCCTCCTCGGCGTGGCGGCGGGCGGTGGCCTTGGCCTCCAGGTAGCCGAGCCAGCCACCGCCGTACTCGGTCGACTTTCGGGTGTGCTCGTCGAGCTCCAGCACCCGGTCGATGGTCGCCTCCAAGAAGGCCCGGTCGTGGGAGACCACCACCAACGCCCCGTCCAGGTCGCGCAGAAAGCGCTCGAGCTGGGACAGGCCGGCGAAGTCCAGGTCGTTGGTCGGCTCGTCGAGCAGGAGGACGTCGAAGCGCGACAGCAGGATGGCGGCCAATGCGGCTCGGGCCCCTTGCCCGCCCGACAAAGCTCCCAGTTCGACACCGAGCCGGTCCGCCGGCAGCCCGAGGTCCTCGCACACCTCGGCGGCCCGCGGCTCCAGGTCGGGGCCCCCAAGGGCGAGATAGCGCTCCAGGGCATGGGAGTAGCGGTCCTCGGCGCCCGGCTGCTCGAGCAGCGCGGCGGCCTCCTCCAGCTCTGCCTCGGCGGCGGCCACGCCGGTGCGCCGGGCCAGGTAGGCGCCGAGGGTCTCGCCTGACCTCGGCTCCAGCTCCTGGGGGAGGTAGCCCACGTTCAACGCCGGCGGCGCCAGCGTCAGCCGCCCCGAGTCCGGCGGCTCCAGGCCGGCGAGGATCCGAAGCAGCGTGGTCTTGCCCACCCCGTTCGGGCCGACGACGCCGATCCGCGAGCGCGGCCCGACGGTCACGCTGACCCCGTCGAGGACGACGAAAACCCCGTGCGAGCGGCTGATATCGGTGGCCACCAGCGTGGCGCCGGGGGACGGCATGGCGACCGAACCTACGGGATAGGTTCCGGCTCGTGCGAAGAGTTGCCGTCCTTCTCGCCGCCGTCCTTCTCGCCGTAACCTTCGCCGGCTGCTCCAGCGCCGGCGACGACGAGACGACCGCCGGCGCCGCAGCGACCACGACGGCAGCCCCGGCCACGCCGGCCGGCCCCTGCGCGCTCAAACCGCTGACGTTTGTCCATGAGCGGTGGCAGGCGAGCACCGTTCCCCCACCCGGTGAGGGCGGGGTGCTGTGGGAGCAGCCCCTCACGTTCTCGAACCCGAATCCGGTTCCCGTCCGGCTCAGCTCGATTGTCGTGTATCTCCGGGTGGCCGGCTCGAACACCTTCTTCCTCAAGTTC
Organism: uncultured Acidimicrobiales bacterium; assembly: GCA_964479465.1. Taxonomy (GTDB): domain Bacteria; phylum Actinomycetota; class Acidimicrobiia; order Acidimicrobiales; family AC-14; genus CADCTB01. The sequence continues at coordinate 18,375 of CAYZMG010000073.1, read as the reverse complement.
GGCCGCAGCAATGCCCGATCCGTGCCCGACGAGATCATTCCCGCCGGCGGGGACCAGCTGCGGATGGCCCATGCCTGGTTGGCGACGGGTAACACGACGGCCACCGAAGACCTTTTCGCCACCACGGCGGCCACCGTCGGCGGCACCGAGTGCCCGGTGCCGGTGGAGCGCCTTTCGACCTCGCCCGTCCCCGCCCACGTCCTGGCCCTCCCGAGCTGCGAGCCGCTGCCCTCTGTCGCCCCCTGCTGAACTGCGGGCGCAGCGGTAGCGTCCGCCTATGGACGTTTCGATCCGCCACAGCCCTTCTTTCGCCGCCGCCCGCATCACCCTCGACCCCCGGGAGGAGATCCGCGCCGAATCCGGCGCCATGATGGCCATGTCGGCCGGCATGGGGGTCACCTCCAGCACCCAGGGCGGGGTCATGAAGGGTCTGAAGCGCTCCGTTCTGGGCGGCGAGAGCCTGTTCGTCACCACCTTCACCGCGCCGGCCGGCGGCGGCTGGGTCGACGTGGCGCACCACCTGCCCGGCGACGTCATCACCACCAGCGTCTCGCCGGAGCGACCGCTGTCGATCACCCGGGGCTGCTGGCTGGCCTCCGCTGCAAGCGTGGAGCTCGACGCCAAGTGGGGCGGCTTCAAGAACCTCTTCGGCGGTGAGGGCGGGTTCCTCGTCCACGCCGCCGGCACCGGCACCGTGCTCCTCGCCTGTTACGGCGCCATCGACACCATCCAGCTCGCCGCTGGCGAGTCGGTGACGATCGACACCGGCCACGTCGTCGCCTTCGAGCCCTCGATCAGCAGCCAGATCCGGAAAGTCGCCGGCGGGGTCGTCCAGACCTTGAAGTCGGGCGAAGGGTTCGTCTTCGACTTCACCGGCCCGGGCTGGGTCATGACCCAGTCGCGCAACCCAAGCGCCCTCCAGGCCTGGATCAAGTCGATCATGCCGGGGGAGACGGGCGGCGCCAGCGGCGTGCTGGGCGGCTTTCTCGGCCGCTAGCCACCCCGTCCTAGGCTGGGCGGCGGATGACTGAGAACGCCGCCCTGGCTGCCCTGGACGGCGAAGCGCTCAACCGCGACATCAAGCTGCTGGTCGGGTTGCTGGGGGAGACGCTGGTCCGCCACGAGGGTGAGGAGCTCTTCGACCTCGTCGAGCGGGTTCGGGCGCTCAGCAAGGCCACCCGGGACGACTCCTCGGAATCGACGGCGGCCGACCTCGACCGGTGCCTCTCCAGCGTCGACCTGGCCACCGCCACCGTGCTGGTGCGGGCGTTCTCGGCCTATTTCCACCTGGCCAACATCGCCGAGCAGGTCCACCGGGCCGACGAGCGCACCCAGATCGCGGCCCATGAGGGCCCCCTCGGCCGGGCCATCGAGGAGATGGCCGAGGCCCACCTGCCGCTGGCGGAGATCGAGGGCCTGCTCGACCGCCTCGAGTTGCGCCTGGTGCTCACCGCCCACCCGACAGAAGCGGTGCGCCAGTCGATCCTGGCCAAGCGCCGGCGGATCGCCGAGCTCCTCGACGAGCGGTCGAACCCCCGAGCCACCGAGGACGACCGCCGGCGCAACGAGCGCGAGATCGCCGAGGTCGTCGACCTCATCTGGCAGACCGATGAGCTGCGCCGGAACAAGCCCACGCCGGCCGAAGAGGCCAGCTCGGTCGTCTTCTACCTCGACGACCTCTTCGGCGCCGTCCTTCCCGACCTGCTCGACGATCTGACGGCCCACCTCGCTCGCATCGGTGTCGAGCTTGCGCCCCGCGCCCGGCCGGTGCGCTTCGGCACCTGGGTCGGCGGCGACCGGGATGGCAACCCCAACGTCACCCCAGAAGTCACCATGCAGGTGCTCGGGCTCCAGCGCAGCCTGGCCCTGCGCCGGCTGACCACCACCGTCCAGGAACTGGTGAGCACGCTCAGCACCTCCACCCGGGTCACCAGCATCTCCAAGGCGCTCAAGGCCAGCCTGACCGCCGACAAGGTCTTCCTGCCCGATGTCTACGCCCGCTTCGGCAGCCTCAACGCCGAGGAGCCCTACCGGCTCAAGTGCTCCTACATCCTCCAGCGCCTCCTCAACACCCAGGCCCGCCTGACCGAGGGCGCGCCGCCCCGGCCGCACCTCGAATACGCCTGCACCGCCGAGCTGCTCGACGAGCTGGAGCTCATGCGGGCGTCGATGATCGAGAACCGGGGCGAACTCGTCGCCCGGGGCAGCCTCGACCGGGTCATCCGGGTCACCGCCGCCTTCGGGATGGCCCTGGCGACGATGGACATCCGCGAGCATGCCGAGCGCCACCACGTCGCCCTCGCCGCCCTGTTCGACCGGCTCGACGCCGGCGCCAGCTATGGCGACCTGTCCCGTGCCGATCGCACCAAGTGGCTCTCCGCCGAGCTCCGCTCGGCCCGGCCGCTCAAGTCGCCGGCCACGCATCTCACCGGGGAAGCCGAGGAGGTGCTGCGGCTGTTCGAGACCATCCGTGAGGCCCTCGACGTCTTCGGCGACGAGGCCATCGAGAGCTACGTCATCTCCATGTCCCGCGGCCCCGACGACGTCCTGGCCGCCGCCGTCCTGGCCCGCGAGGCCGGCCTGGTCGACCTGACCGCCGGCGTGGCCCGGATCGGTTTCGTGCCCCTGCTGGAGACGGTCGAGGAGCTGCGGGCCGCCGGCTCCATCCTCGACGACCTCCTGTGCGACCCCGGCTACCGGCGCCTGGTCGAGCTGCGGGGCGGCGTGCAGGAGGTCATGCTCGGCTACTCCGACTCCAACAAGGACGCCGGCATCACCACGTCGCTGTGGGAGATCCACCGCGCCCAGCGGGCTCTGCGCGACGTCGCCCACCGCCACGGCGTCCTGCTGCGCCTCTTCCACGGCCGGGGCGGCACCGTGGGCCGCGGCGGCGGCCCCACCGGCGACGCCATCCTGGCCCAGCCCTACGGCACGCTCGACGGCGCCATCAAGATCACCGAGCAGGGCGAGGTGATCTCCGACAAGTACGGCCTTCCCACCCTGGCCCGGCGCAACCTGGAGTTCGCCACCGCGGCGGTGATCAAGGCGTCGCTCATGCACCGGGAGTCGCGCGTGCCCCTCAGCGTGATCGAGGAGTGGGACGAGGTCATGGATGTCGTCTCCAACGCCGCCCACGCGTCCTACCGGACCCTCATCGACGACCCCCGGCTGGTCGACTACTTCCGGGCATCCACGCCGGTCGAGGAGCTGACCGCCCTCAACATCGGTTCCCGGCCCATCCGCCGGGCCGGTGGTAGGTCCCAGGGGCTGGAATCGCTGCGGGCCATCCCCTGGGTGTTCGGGTGGACCCAGTCCCGCCAGATCGTCCCTGGCTGGTTCGGCGTGGGCGCCGGCCTGGAGGAGGCCAGGGCCGAGGGGTGGTCCGAGCGGCTGGCGGGGATGTACCAGGAGTGGCACTTCTTCCGCACGTTCGTCTCCAATGTCGAGATGGTGCTGTTCAAGACCGACCTCGATATCGCCCGGCGCTACGTTGATCGCCTTGCCGACCCGTCGTTGCACGACATCTTCGACCGCATCGCCGCCGAGCACCGCCGCACGGTCGACCAGATCCTGTCCCTCACCGGCCGCGACCGGCTGCTCGACCACCACCCTCTGCTCCGACGCACCCTCGAGACACGCGACGCGTACCTCGACCCGATCAGTTTCCTCCAGGTGTCGCTCCTGGCCCGGCTGCGCAGCAGCGACCGGGCCGACCCCGAGCTTCGGCGGGCGCTGCTGCTGACGGTCAACGGAATCGCCAACGGACTTCGAAACACAGGCTGAATCACACTCCAAGGACGAGAGCAGACATGACTCCGTACGAAGAACTGATCGCAGAAGCAGAGCACGACCAGGCCCAGGGCCATTGGAAGCAGGCCCACATCAGATTTGGCCAGGCCGTGTCCGTGGGACAGTCCCGCAACGACTACTGCCGGAGGATGCGCGGCATCTGTTCCCGCCACGTGGCCGAGGAACGAATGCAGCTGGCGAAAGACAACCCTGACCGCCGGCAGCAGTTCCTCGACCAGGCGGCCCGGTGGCTGGCCAAGTCCGAGGCCAACCTCAACTCCGCCTTCGACGAGTCGCCCGAGACCGAGCTGGGCCATATCCGGATCGAGCAGGCCAGGACCGAGGAGCTCATCGCCCGGTTCATGGAGATGTCCGGCGGCGACCCGACCCGGCGCCTCGCCACGGCCCGGGCCTACCGCGAAGAGGGCGCCGAGCTGCTGGCTCACGCCTGAGGCGGCAGAGCCCGGAGAAAATGAGACGCCTGCCGGCGGCCCGCTGAACGAGACTGGCGGGCATGGCGGTTGGCGGCAGGCTCTTCTCGCGGGTGGCGGCGTCGTCGGGTGTCGACCTAGTCAGGGCCAGCGCCGGCGCCGCCCCTGGGCTGACCGCCGTGCTCGGCGCGCTCGTCGCGACCGCCGGCCTGCTGCCGCCGGCGTTCATCCTGGCCACCGGCGCGCTGGCCCAGAGCGTCCCCGATGCCGTCGGTCAGGGGATGGGTTCGCCGGCGGGTCACCGTGTCACCGTTGCCCTGCTGGTGGCCACGTTGGTCTATGTCTCGATCCAGGTGGTCGGGCCGGTGCGGGCCATGGTCGGCGAGATCCTCATGCGCCGGATCGACGAGTCGCTCGCCGTCGACCTGATGCGGGCGGTCTCCGCGCCGCGAGGCATCGCCCACCTCGAGGATCCGCAGGTGCTCGATCGGGTGGCCCAGGCCCAGGGCGCGGTGCACGGCGCCACCATCGGCGGGACGGTCACCGTGCTCGGCGGAGTGTGGGTGCTGCGCTTGCAGGGGCTGGCCGCGCTCGCCATCCTGACTCGGTTCCGGTGGTGGCTGCCCCTGATGCTGGCCGCCGGCCACGCCGTCTCGCTGCGCTGGCGCCGGCGGCACTGGCTGGCCATCACCCAGGTGGTGTTCGACCGCACCGACAGCCTCCGTCAGGCCGATTACCTCCGGCGGCTCGCCATACAACCGGGCGCGGCCAAGGAATCGCAGCTGTTCTCCCTCTCCGGCTGGCTGGTGGACCGCTACCGCGAGAGCTTCCTGGCCACCATGGAGCCCGTGTGGCGGGAGCGCCGGTCCGGCCTGTCGCCAGCGCTGGGCGTGGCCCTGGTGATGCTGGTCCTGGACGGGATTGGGCTGCTCCTCGTGGCCCGGGCCGGCGTGCAGGGAACCATCACCCTCGGCGCTGCCGTCGTGTATGCCCAGGCCGTGCTCGGCGCCGCGGCACTGAGCAGTTTCGATCTGAACCACGTCCGCCTCGAAGACGGAATGGCGTCGCTCCGCGTCCTGCGCGGCCTGCAGGCGGCGGTGCCCGAGGCGGTCCAGAGCCTCGGCGGCCGGCTGCCGGCGACCGGCCTCCCCGAGCGGCTCATCCGGTTCGAGGGGGTGCGCTTCCGCTACCCCGGCCGCGACGAGGACGTCTTCGACGGCCTCGACCTGGACATCGTCGCCGGCCAGTCGCTGGCCATCGTCGGCATGAACGGCGCCGGCAAGACGACGCTGATCAAGCTGCTGGCCCGGCTGTACGACGTCGATGGCGGGCGCATCACCGTCGATGGCATCGACCTGCGCGACCTCGACCCGGCGGAGTGGCAGCGCCGGGTGGCGGCCATCTTCCAGGACTTCGTCCAATACCCGGTCTCGGCCCACGACAACGTGGCGTTCGGCGCGCTGGCCCGCCATCCCGCTCCCGGGGCCGCTCGGGCCCAGGTGGGCAACCGCTCCGTCGTCGAGCACGCCGCCCGCCGGGCCGGCGCCTTGGAGATTGTCACCGCGCTCCCCAAGGGGTGGGACACGGTGCTGAACCGCCAGTTCACCGACGGCGCCGACCTGTCAGGAGGGGAGTGGCAGCGCATCGCCCTGGCCCGGGCCCTGTTCGCGGTGTCGGCCGGCGCCGGCGTGCTCGTACTCGACGAGCCCACCTCGTCGCTCGACGTCCGGGCCGAGGCCGGCCTCTACGACCGGTTCCTCGACCTGACCCGCGGCGTCACGACCATCGTCGTCTCGCACCGCTTCTCGACGGTTCGCCGGGCGGAGCGAATCGTCGTCCTCGAGCGGGGGCGCCTCGTCGAGGACGGCAGCCACGACAAGCTGGTGGCGGACGGCGGCCGGTACGCATCGATGTACGCCCTCCAGGCCAGCCGGTTCTGGGTGGAGGGCGACGGCGATGGCTGAGCTGCTCCGCAACCTGCGGGCCATGTGCGCGGTGTCGTGGCAGGCCGACAAGGCCCGCTCGATCGGCTCGCTGCTCAGTACCGCGTTCCTCCCGGTGAGCCGGTCGCTCCAGGCCGTCGGGCTGGGCCTGCTGGCCGACGGTGTGGTGAGAGGCAACGACCGCCGGGCCCTCACCGGCGCCGTCGTCGTCGCCGTGCTCGTGGCCGCCAACGGGTTGCTCGACTGGGCGTCGGTCACCGTGCGCATGCGTCTGCGGGAGCACACGATCCTGCTGCTGGACCAACAGGTGATGGGCTACGTCGCCGGTGCACCCGGTCTCGAGCACCACGAGCTTCCCGCGCACCAGGACCAGCTCGGCCTCATCCGCTGGGAGCGGTGGGCGCTGAACAACCCGTTCATGCCCATCGCCTGGACGCTGGGCAGCGTGGTCCAGATGCTGGCCACGCTGGCGGTGCTGGGCAGCCTTCACCCGCTGCTGCTCCTGCTCCCGGCCGCCGCGCTTCCGTCGATGGTCGCCGGGCTCCGGATCGAACGGCTCAAGGAGCGGGTGCGCAAGGAGCACGCCGAGGCCAAGCGCAGCATGGCGCTCCTCTTCGAGGTGGCGACGACGGCGCCGGCCGCCAAGGAGATCAGGGTCTTCGACCTCGCCGGCGAGCTGGAGCGCCGGCACCGGGAGACCTTCGCCCCCATGGACCGGCGGGAGCGGGCGGCCGACGTCCGGGCCGGGGTGATGGCGGCCGGCGGGTGGGCGTGCTTCGCCCTGGGCTATATGGCCGCGGTGGCCTTCGTCGTCGTGGGGGCTGTCGCCGGCGACCTGTCGGTGAGCGCTGTCGTCGTCACCCTCAGCTTGGGGGCCCAGGTCAACAGCCAGGTCGCCGAGCTGGTTGAGAACGCCCGCTGGTTCCTCATGACCACCCAGGCCGTCGGTCGGTACCGCTGGCTGGCTGACTACTCGGCGCGGGCCCACGCCGCCCTCAAGCCGGCCGACCCGGCGCCCGTGCCTTGCCGCCTGTCGTCGGGAATCACTTTCGCCGGCGTCGGCTTCACCTATCCGGGTACCGATGTGACCGTGCTCACCGACGTCGACCTCCACCTACCGGCGGGAGCGACGGTGGCCATCGTCGGCGAGAACGGCGCCGGCAAGACCACGCTGGCCAAGCTGCTCATGCGCTTCTACGAGCCGACCGAGGGAGCGATCCTCGTCGATGGTGTGGACATCCGCCGCTTCGAGATCGAGGCGTGGCGCGACCGTCTCTCGGCCGGCTTCCAGGACTTCGCCAAGCTGCAGTTCCTGGCGCGCGAGTCGGTGGGTGTCGGGTCCCTGCCCTCTCTCGACGACACCCCCGCCGTGGTCGGTGCCCTCGATCGGGGCGCCGCCGGCGACCTGGTGGCCAAGCTGCCGGCGGGCCTCGACACCCAGCTCGGTCGAGAGTTCGACGGCGGCGTGGACCTCTCCACCGGCCAGTGGCAGAAGGTGGCCCTGGCCCGGGCCATGATGCGCGACGACCCGCTTCTCCTCCTGCTCGACGAGCCAACCGCCAGCCTCGACGCCGCCACCGAGCACGCCCTCTTCGAGCGCTTCGCCGGCCAGGCTCGACGGGCTGCCGGCCGCACCGGGGCCGTCACCCTGCTCGTCAGCCACCGATTCTCGACGGTGCGGATGGCCGACCTGATCCTCGTCGTCGAGGACGGGAGGGTGGTCGAGCGCGGAGATCACGACGAGCTCATGGCCGCCGCCGGCCGTTACGCCGAGCTCTACAGCCTCCAGGCCAGCAGCTACCGATAGCCACTCGCCACTCCGGTAGCTTCACAGACCGGGAGTGAGGCGAGTACCGTCCTCGGCCGTGAGGTGTGTGGGGGGACGAGCCCGGTGACCGAGGAACCCGTACCGTTCAGTGAGCTGCTGGCCGGCTATGGGACCACCACGCTCGGCGAGGACATGAACATCGAATCGGTCTTCGCGCTGCTCAAGGTTCGCGCCGAGGACGGGAGCGCAGCGTGGTCGGTGCGAAGCGGGGGCGCGCCGCTCGCCCTGGAGGAGCTGCTCGGCGTCGTCGATGGGCTCACGACCTCCATCCGCGAGCGGCTTACCAGGGCGTGGAAGCGCACGGAGGCGCCGACGGCCACCACCGGCGCCCAGTCCCGACCGGTCCCCATCCCCTTCAGCGAGCTGCTGGCCGGCTTCCAGACGGTGGGGGTCGGGGAGGGGTACCTGATCGAGTCGGTGTCCGCCGTCATCAAGGCCCGGCGGGGGGACGGAGTGCCGGTGTGGCACGTGCGATCCTCGGAGATGAAGCTGAGCTCGGAGGAGCTGCTCGGAGCCCTCGAGGGCTACGCCGCCACCGTGCGCCAGGATCTGTCGTCCTCCTGGAAGTGGTGAGCGCCGTCTCGTGATCGCCGTGGAACCCGTGATCGTCGCTGCGGTCCAGGCTGCACCCGTCTTTCTCGATCGCGAGGCCACCGTCGACAAGGCGTGCGGGCTGGTGGACAAGTCCCGGGCCGCCGGCGCCGGCCTGGTTGTGTTTCCCGAGACGTTCGTCCCCACCTATCCGGACTGGGTGTGGCGCTGCAAGCCCTGGGACGACGGTGAGGCCAACTGGACCGAGCGGCTTCTCGACCAGTCGGTCGAGATTCCGGGACCGGCTACCGAGGCGCTGGGTGAGGCGGCCCGGGCCGCCGGCGCCTACGTTTCGATCGGGGTCAACGAGCGCGACGGGTCGACGCTCTACAACACCCAGCTGTACTTCGGCCCCGACGGCACGCTGCTCGGCAAGCACCGCAAGCTCATGCCGACCGGCGGCGAGCGGCTGGTCTGGGGCATGGGCGACGGCTCGACGCTGCTGGTCCTCGACACCCCTTTCGGCCGTCTCGGGGGGCTGACCTGCTGGGAGAACTACATGCCCCTCGCCCGGGCCGCGATGTATGCCCAGGGCATCGACGTCTACCTGGCCCCCACCTGGGACAACAGCGACGTCTGGATCCCGACCCTCCGCCACATCGCCAAGGAAGGCCGGGTGTTCGTCGTCGGGGTGAACTTCTGCATCCGGGGATCCGACGTCCCTGCGGACATCCCGGGGCGCGACACCATCTACGCCGGCGACGACGACTGGCTGTCGCGGGGCAACACCGCCATTGTCGGGCCCGAGGGCGAGATCCTGGCCGGGCCGCTGACGGAGGAGGAGGGGATCGTGCTGGCCGAGATCGATGCCAACCGGGCCCGCGCCTCCCGCCGCCAGTTCGACCCGGTCGGGCACTACTCCCGTTCGGACGTGTTCACCCTCACCGTCGACACCCGTCCCAAGCCGGCGGCCCGGTTCGACGGCTGACGGCACCTACCGTCCCTTCGAAATGCCGGGCATCCAGCCGGGCACGACCGTGCGCTCGCTGCCCTGCCCGGCGAGCGCCGGCGCTTCCAGGGCTGATCGCTCGGCGGCCACCGATGCCCGGTACTTCTCGACCTGCCGGCGCTGCTCCTCCTCCGACCACCCCAGCGGTCCGGCGACCAGCGCGGCCACGGATTCGGCGGCCTCGGCGCTGATGTCGCGGGCGAGAAGCCGGGCGCGGGTGCGGCGGGAGAGGAGGTCGTCGATGCTGACGACCATCTCGTGCTCGGCCGCGTACCGGGCTTCGGCGCGCAGGTAGGGCAGCCCCGTGACGAGAGGCTCACCGAGGGCTCGGTCGGCGACCACCATCTCGATGATGAGGCGGGCGTCGGCTCCGTAGCGATTGACGAGCCGGTCGCGCACGCCTGCGCCGAGGCCGCCGTCGCCCACCGTGTCGTGACCCTTCGCTCCGTGCAGCGCGACCGACTTGGTGCGGCATTTCGCCTGGCGACCGAGGACCTCCAGGACTTGGTCCACGGTGTCCTCGGCCATCCGCCGGTACGTCGTGAGCTTCCCGCCGGTGACGCTCACCACGTCGCTCGGCCAGCGGGTGATCTTGTGGTGGCGGGAGAGGTCGGCCGTCTTGTCCGTCTTCGCGCCCTTCAGGAGCGGGCGCACGCCGGCCCATGTGCCCACCACGTCGGCACTGCTCAGCGGTGCCTGCACGTTCGGGTTGATGTGCGACAGCAGGATGTCGATGTCGCCGGCGTTGACGATCATCTGGTCCATGTCGCCGGCGTAGTCGGTGTCGGTGGTGCCGATGTAGGTGAGGTCGCCCTCGTGCCAGGGGATGGCGAACACGCTCCCGGGGCCGCCGGCGACGGGGAGGATCACCGCCACCTCGTTGCGCACCAGGGCCGACGGCACGACCATGTGGACGCCCCGCGCCGGTCGCACCGTCTCCTGGCCCGGGCCGACGTCGATGCGGCCGACGTCATCGACCCACACGCCGGCGGCGTTGACGACCGCCCGGGCCGAGATGTCAATGCTGCCGGCGCCCGTGTCGACTGTGGCGCCGATTGCCTTCCCGCCGGCGTCCTTGCGGATCCCCGTGACCCGGCAGTAGTTGGCGACCGCGGCGCCGTGGTCGGCGGCGGCCCGGGCGATGGCCAGGGTGAGCCGGGCATCGTCGACGCGGGCGTCGTAGTACAGGTAGGCGCTGACGATCTGGTCGGCCCTCAGCGTCGGCATCTGGGCCAGTGTCTCGTCGCGGCTCAGGCGGCGGTGGCGGCCGACGACGAGCGCGCCCCCGGTCAGGTCGTAGAACCACAGCACCAGCCCGAAGCCGCGGGCGAAGAAGCGGGGGATGAGCCCGCCCTTGCGGTAGATCGGGAGCATGAACCCGAGGATCCGCACCAGATGGGGTGCGTTTCGCAGTAGCCGCCGGCGCTCGGTGAGCGCCTGGTAGACGAGCTTCACGTCGCCCTGGGCCAGGTAACGGATCCCGCCGTGGATCAGCTTCGACGACTTCGACGACGTCCCGGATCCGAAGTCGCCCCGCTCGACGAGCGCGGTGCGCAGCCCTCGCGTTGCGGCGTCGAGCGCCACCCCGGCCCCAGTGGCGCCACCGCCGATCACGAGCACGTCGAAGGAATCCGCACCAAGACGTTCGAGTACCCGGGCCCGGTCGAACTCCGCCTCTGCCACGAAGACAAGACTATGACCGTCTCGGGGCGACTGCGCGAAGAATGGGGCACCCAGGCATGACACGCCGGGTAGGAACCAGGCGACGTCGAGTGCGGCTTCGTCTGCGTCGTATGGCAGCATCGTCTTAGGCGTCCTCAGCGCGAAGTCTGGGAGGTGAATTGGGAGCCGCCGTGTTCGAGACCATCGACGACGGTGCTCAGCTCTCCCGCGTCCGGGCGTTCGTGGCCGAAGAGGTGCGGACGCTGGGGCGCGCCGCACTGATCGACGACGCGGTGCTCGTCGCCAGCGAACTGGCCTCGAACGCTCTGCTCCACGCCGACGGGATCGTCAGTATCAGCGTGACCGAGCACGGGGATGCCGTGCGCATCGCGGTATACGACCGCACCCGTGTCCCGCCGATCCTCGCCCGCCAGTCCGTCGAGGCGATGACCGGTCGGGGTCTGCGGCTGGTGGCGGCGCTCTCCAAGGAGTGGGGCGCCGAGCTGAACAAGGGCGGAAAGTTCGTCTGGGCCGATCTGTCCGAGTGGCACCCGTCATCGCCCGTTCTGACCGACGACGTGCTGGAGCGGTGGGACGACGACGGCTGGTCCGACGGTGAGGTTGAGGTCACCCGCTACCCGGTGTGGCTGGGCGAGGTGCCGACGTCACTACTGCTTTCGGCCAAGGCCCACGTGGACAATCTGGTGCGGGAGTTCACCCTGGCGGCGCGAGGTGCCGAGAGCCACGTGAGCGGCCAGCTGCCGCCCCACCTCGCCTCGCTGATCGAGACCGTGGTCACCCGCTTCTCCGAGGCGCGCCAGGCCATCAAGCGCCAGGCATTGGCCGCGGCCAACCAGGGCCTCCCTCACGTCCGTCTCGAGCTGGACCTGCCGGCCACCGCCGCCGACGCCGGCGAGGAGTATCTGCGGGCGCTGGACGAGGCTGACAGCTACTGCCACGCGGCGCGGCTGCTGACCGTCGAGTCGCTCCCTCGGCATCGCCTGTTCCGGCAGTGGTACGTGGGGGAGCTGGTGGCCCAGCTGCGAGCGGCGGAGGCCGGCGTGCCGTCGCCGCAGCCGATCCCGTTCGAGGAGCGCCTCCTTCAGGAGTTCGACAAGGCGTCCGCGGCGCGGGCGGCGTCGGAGCGGGTGGCGAGGCTGTATGAGATCTCGGCTGCGCTGGCGCGCGCCGCGTCTCAAGAGGCCGTGGCTTCCGCGGTGCTCGAGCAGGGCGTGGCCGCTCTGGGTGCGTCCGGCGGTGGGGTGCTGCTGGCGGCGGACGCCGGCCGCCTCGTCGTCCCCGGCACGATCGGCTATGGCGAGGATCTCGTGAGCCAGCTTCGGGGCGAGTCGGAGGATGCCGAGCTTCCTGCTGCGTTCGCCCTGCGTACCGGTGAGCCGGTCTGGATCGAGTCCCGCCAGGAACGGGACCGCCGCTTCCCTGACCTGACCATCCTCGAACAAGGGACCGTGTCGATGTGCGCGGTGCCCCTGAGCGTCGGTGACCACCGCCTGCGCGCGCTCCGTTTCAGCTTCCCGCAGCCCCGGCTGTTCGACGAGGACGAACGCCGCTTCGTGCAGGCCCTGGCTGCGCAGACCTCGCAGGCCCTGGACCGGGCCCAGCTCAACGAGGAGCGCCTCGAGTTCAGCCGCAGGCTCCAGCTCAGCCTGCTGCCCCGCCGCCTCGTGGCGCCGCCCCACATCGACATCGCCGGGGTGTACCACTCCCTCGGCGACGGCACCGAGCTCGGTGGCGACATCTACGACATCTGGGCCATGGACGGGGGCCAGTGGGGCTTGGCGATCGCCGATGCGTCGGGCACCGGCCCCGAGGCGGCGGCGCTGACGGCCATGGTCCGGTTCAGCCTTCGTGCCCTGTCGACCACCGACAACTCACCGGTGTCGGTGCTCGACAAGGTCAACCGCGCCATGCTGGGCGCAGAAGTCGGAGGCCTCGAGGGCGACCGCTTCTGCACGGCGCTGTTCGGGGTGCTCACTCCCGGGCCCACGTCGACGGTCGTCCTGGGCGGCGGCGGCCACCCGGCCCCCCTGGTCCGCCGGGCCGGCGGGGCCGTCGAGGAGATCCCGGTCGGCGGCTCGCTGCTCGGCGTGTTCCACAGGGTGGGGTTCGGCGCCGCCTCGGTGACCCTGGAACCCGGTGACGCCCTCATCGTCTTCACCGACGGGGTGATCGAGGCTCGGCGCGATCGGGCGATGTTCGGGACGGAAGGCGTGTGCGCGGCGCTGGCGTCCGGCCCGGCGGGCGCCGCCCCACTGGCGCAGGCCATCGAGCAAGCGGTGCTCGACCACACCGGTGGTGTGGTGAGTGACGACCTGGCCATCCTCGTCGTCCAGGCCACGGGCTAGTCCCGCTTGGTCATGCCCCGGGGCGCGGCGGGTTCGGGACACAGCCGGCGTCGCGGCCCAGGTAGCGCAGGCCGTCGCGATCGGACTTCGAGAACCCGGTCGGCCGGGTCGTCTGCTGCGCCGCGTCGGGGTACATCAGCGACGCCTCCTCCCGGGTGTGCCCGAGCCCGACGACGTGGGCCAGCTCGTGGAGGATGATCCGCCCCCAGGTGATGTTGTTGCGCCCGATCGGGCCGGTCCCGCTGCTGGCCGGCGGCCCGAACCCGTCCTGGATGGGAGCCTTGGTGTCCTCGTTGTTATAGGCGTCGACGTTGAACCGTAGGCGGGCCGACACCGTCACCTCGCCCACCCGGTACGGAACGGTGTTGCCGAGGATCTGCTGCTGGCCGGAGGTCTGCTCGGCGGGGAAGTGCTCCCACACGATGAGGATGGGTGCCCACCGGCCGGGGTACCGCTCGGGCACATGGGGACCGCGACGGGTGTTCTCGTCGGTCTCGCCGTCGTCGATGAAGGTGATGCCCGTCTCCTGGCCTAGGCGCTTGAACGCCTCGCGCACGTTCTCCATCACGAACGCCGGCGCCGCGGCGCCGTTCTGGATGTAGTGCACCGGCTCGCAGGGGTTGAAGCGGGCCGGCGTGCAGCCGTCGGGGGCGACATGGAGGAACGTGTAGGTGATCGGCAGGTTGGCGATCTCGTTGGGCGTGAGGCCGCGCACGCCCATGGTGTCGACGTGGCCTTCGGCCGGGCAGGCGGCGAGGGCGGGTGCGGTGGTGTCGACGGCCAGAGGGTCGACGCCGGAGTCACTGTCGCCGCCGCCTCCGCACGCGGCCAGGCTCAGAAGGGCAACCGCGACCGCGGTGTTGCGCCAGCGCGGGAGAGGCACTGGCGGGAGGATACCCGTCGGCTAGGAGAAAGGTCGCTCGAAGAGATGCCAGCGGTGATGGGCCAGCGCCGGCGCCATCGCGCCCGGCACGAACCGCTCCCACGACGCCAGGCGGGTGATGCGGTCCTCCATGGTTACGTCCTCCCCCTTGAGGTAGGGGAGGATCGACCACACCCAGGCGCCGCCGTCGGACACCTTCCCTCTCCGGAGGATCTTGGCGATGGGGACCGACGTGTCGGGGAAGGGGGGGATGTCGAAGAGGCCGGTGCCGGTGGGTCGCAGGCCGAGGCGGCCGGCGGCCGCGGTCGCCGCCCGCCGGTCGAGGGCATGTTCGTTCAATTCGGACCGGAACAGCTCCTTGTGCCACAGCCGGGCCCGCAGCTGCATGAACACGTTCTTGTTCGGCACGCAGCACAGCACGGCCTTGTCGGCCCAGCGGGCCTGGGCGGCCAGGACGGCCCAGGGGTCGTCGAACCACCAGAGGGCGGCGAAGCTGAAAACGAGGTCGTAGCTCTGGGGGAGCCGGTCCGGCCAGGTGCCGGGGTCGGCGTCCTCCACGAGATGGATCTCCGGTTCGAGGCCGAGCTCGGCCCACTGCGCCCGCACTGCCTGCAGCCGCTCGGCGTCGTAGTCCAGCAGGCCGACCCGCACGCCCGCCCGGGCGCAGAAGACGGCGTCGAGGCCGGGGAACCCCATCATCCCGAACGCCGGTGCGTGCAGCACGCTCGTGGCCCCCGTGCGGTCGATGGCGGACTGGATGACGTCGCGAAGGGCGAAACGCTCGTAGACCGTGCCGAGGCCCTCGTCGGGGTCGTCGACGTAGTTGTGCCAGTCGAAGCCGTGGGCGGTCGAGCGCTGGGCGGCCAGCCAGGCGCCGGCGGCCGGAACGCCGTCCTCGACACCGACCTCGGAGCGCCACCCCAACTCGGCGCCAGCGCGGGCCGCCGAGTAGGCCCGGTCCCGGGTGAGCACATCGATGGCATGGCGGGCGACGAGGCGCGCCGGGCCGGCGGGCAGGCCGAACCTGGGTTGGGGGAGGCCGGCGCCGGCGGCTAGCAGGGCGAAGATGCGGGCCACCGGCGCGGCCTCGGGGCCGGCGAAGACGTAGACGCCGGCACCCTTTTCGCCGAGGAGCATCAGGCCCCGAACCAGGTCATCGACGTGGAGGAGGTGGATGCGGTTCTGCCCGTCGCCCGGGAACCAGCGCACACCGCGGGCCATGAACTTCACCGCCCGGGCCAGCATGCCTCGCTCGTCGCCGGCGCCGTAGGTGATCGTCGGCCGGGCAATGGCGGTCGGCCCGCCAGCCCAGTCCGACACCAGCGCCTCCGCAGCCAGCTTGGCCTCGCCGTAGGGCGAGACCGGGCGGGTGGGGCTGTTGTGGTGGGCGGGCCAGGTCTGGTCCCAGCCGTAGACCGACGTCGAGCTGACGTAGACGACGCGGGTGCCCGGCTCGAGTACGGAGAGGAGGTTGGCGGTGCCGGTGACGTGGGTGGCGTGCAGCTCCGGGCCCTCGTCGCGGTAGCCGCCGGCGAGGTGGAACACGAGCTCGACGCCGGCGGCGGCCCGGCGCAGGCTGTCGACATCGGCCACGTCGCCCCGGGCGACATCGACGCCCCCCGGCAGGCCGCGGACGCCGGCGTCGGTCCGGACAAGGGCTCGCAGGGGGCGCTCGTCAGCCGCGAGGGCGGCGACCAGGTGGCGGCCGATGAACCCGGACGCCCCGGTGACGAGGATCAACCGGCGCTCACCGGGATGCGCTTGGGCGCCTTCACCATGCCGGCGGCCATGCGCGCCGCCGCCGCCGGCTCGGCGAGGAGGTTCGTGTAGGCGGCGTTGGCCAGGGGGCAGGCGCAGCGGCGCTCGCGCATCCAGGTGCGGAAC
This sequence comes from uncultured Acidimicrobiales bacterium, assembly GCA_964479465.1. Taxonomy (GTDB): domain Bacteria; phylum Actinomycetota; class Acidimicrobiia; order Acidimicrobiales; family AC-14; genus CADCTB01. Next base: position 2,049 of record CAYZMG010000073.1, on the reverse strand, counting down.
TCCTCCGCCGCCGGCGAGTACCAGACCTTGCGGAAGTCGAAGCCGTAGTCGCGCAGGTTGCCGAACGAGCGGGCCAGGACGCAGCACGACCACACGTCGCCGTCGGCGCCGATGTGCACCGACAAGAAGCCGGCGTGGCACACGGGCATGGCGGTGACGTCACCGTCGAGGAACCGCGTCACCCGGGCGTAGTACTCGTTGCGGATCGTGCGGGCCATGCGGGCGACGGCGCCGCTCGCGGCCTGCTCGGCCTCCAGCACCGCGGCCGCGGCCCGGCCGAAGGTCGACGACCCCGGCGTGATCCCTGTCCCCATCGTCTGCAGTTCCACCCGCTCCTCGGCCGGCTCGGCGATGTAGGAGTCGGCTCCGAGTTTGGAGAGGCCGCGGGCGATGGCGGGGAAGTCGCCCTCGTTCTCGTTGGACACCACGGTGTGCACGCCGACGGTGAGGTTGGGCAGGTTCAGCGCCCGCAGGCCGGCGAGGGTGTCGGTGAGGCGGGTGTACGAGCCCTCGGCGCCGCGTATGACGTCGTGGCGCTCGGGGACGTGATGGTCGAAGGAGAGGTTGATGACGACCTGGGTGCCGGGGCTCTCCTTGCAGATGCGCTCGACGCCGGCCACGACCCGCTTGGTGAACCACCCGTTGGTGGGGACGTTGACGACGGCGGGCTGGCAGATGCGGATGGCGGACAGGATGATGTCGGGCAGGTCGCCCCGCAGGAACGGCTCGCCGCCGCTGAAGGTCATCCACGCCGGCGCCCGGCCGAGGGACTCGAAGACCGTGGTCCACTCCTCGGCCGTCAGTTCGACCACCTTGCGGTCGTAGACGTTGCACGTGAGGCACTTGAAGTTGCAGCGGAAGTTGGTACTCACCGTCACATTCACGGGGAGGAGGCGAGGCCAGCCCCGGGCCCGCCAGGAGCTAGCTGTGCCGAAGCTCCAGGCCGTGCGCGTCAGGCGCCGGAGCCTTGGTGCTCTCGACCATCGCCCAGACATGGTGTTCCTTCCCCTGGAGGTAATCGAGCCGGGCGAGCAGCCGCGCCCAGGCTTCCATGCCGACCGCTGCAGCCGTCCAGGCTAGCTGCCGGGGATACATGCCCTTCGGCTCGGCCCTGACGTCGGCCCACAACTCGCTGCGCAGGAGTCCGAGCCGCAGGCTGGGCACCGCGTAGTGCTGGCGCCGGCGCAGCCAGAGGTGGCCCGTGTGGATCTGCCGGCGCTGGCTGATGAAGTCGGCCCGCGTTCCCGGGCCGCGGTTCCACACCAGGGCGTCCGGCACGTAGACCGACCGCCAGCCGGCGTGCTCGAGCAGGGCCTGGAAGCAGGCCTCGTCGACCGACGTGCGGGGCAGGGCGACGACGGCCTCGGCCCGCAGGGCGATCATCTCGCCCAGCTTGGGCTGGTGGAGGGCCAGGCGGTGATGGAGGCGCCAGAGCAGGTGGGCGGCGTGGCCGATGGGAGTGCCCGGCTCGTTGACCGGCATCGGCCGCCCGCCGGCCAGGCCCACGCCCGGCGCCTGCAGCGCCTTGACCACTTTGGCGATGGAACCCCGCTCGGGAAGAACGTCGCCGGAGACGACCACCATGACCGGCGTGCGCAGCTGGGCCAGCCCGAAGTTGACCGCCGAGACCTTGCCTGAGCGCTCCTTCTCGACGTAGAGCCGGACCGTGCCGGGGTGGGTGGCGATGACGGCCGACACGGTGGCGACCGTGCCGTCGTCACAGCCGCTGGCGACCACCACGATCTGGCCGACGTCGGACTCTTCCAGCAACCGGGTCAGGAGGGGACCGATGTTGGCGCCGTCGTTGTGGGTGGGGACGACGATGCCGGCGACGCCAGTCCGCGCCGGGTCGGCGACGCCAGTCCGCGCCGGGTCGGCGACGCCCGACCGCGCCGGGTCGGCGGCACCGGTCGTCGGCGCGTGCTCGGCCGCCGGCCGCTGCTCGGTTGTGACGTGCTCGCCCACTGACCCCCCGTCGAGTCTGGCGCCGTGATACTAGCCCCGACCGTTCATGAGATGACCTGAGCCGATCCGAATCTCTCATCGAGT
>CAYZMG010000072.1:1039-23052 GCA_964479465.1 uncultured Acidimicrobiales bacterium | reverse complement strand
TCTCGCCCCGGCAGAACTTCTCGAAGCCCCCGCCCGTCCCGGAGGTGCCCACGGTGACACGGACGCTGCGGTGCTCCTGTTGGAACAGCTCGGCCGCGGCCTCACTGAGGGGAGCGACGGTGCTTGAGCCGTCGATCCTGACGGATCCGCTGAGGTTCGATGCCCCCTGACCGTTCTCCCCGCTGCTCCCGCCGCAGGCCGAGGCGACCAAGGCCAAGCCTGCCACCAGTACGCCGAGCGATCGACGTCTGGACTTGGGGATTCCGGAGGTAAGCATCACCCTCAAGCTACGGAGCGAAGGTGAATGGCTTGGGGTCCCAAGGTGAACGGCAGGTAAACTGGAGGCGAATTCGACCTAGCGCCCGGCCGATAGGCGGGCCGAGCACGACGAGGGCGGCGCATCGTCGAGCGTCGAGCGGTAGTAGGCAATGGCCTGGCCCACTCCCATGTCCTTGACCACCTCCCGCCAGATGGTGTTGTCGGTCACCGTGCACGGCGACACGACGCCCATGGGGTCGATGTAGAAGACGGTCCGGCCGGCCATGCACCGCTCGCCGGCCTGCACCGCGAACTGGGTGGTCCGGATGGCGAGACGGCCCCGGTACTGCTCCCGCTTGGCCGCCACCAGCGCGAACAGCTGCTCCCGTTGGGCGTCGTCGATGCGCAGGTCCCGGCAGTCGTCGCGGAAGCGCGCTGGGCTGTTCGGGTCCTTGAAGATGTCGGTCAGGCTCAGGCAGGCGACGCCGGACGCCGCCACCCAGTCGACGACCGATTCGACGGCGCCGGCGTTCAGCGTGCTCACCGCGCAGATCACGTTGAGCCGCGACTTGGGCAGGGCGTCGATCGTGGCCGTGATCTTGGCCAGCGTGCCAGGCCGCTTGAAGATCAGGTCCGCTTGGAGGGGGTCGACCGTCGGCAGGCTGAGCGAGACTTCGATGGAGTCCGACGCCCGGATCAGGGCGAAGACCTCGGGGTGGTCGATCGTGCCGTTGGTCAGCAGCTTGACCAGGACGCCGGCGCCGGCCAGCCGGCGCATGACCGCCTCGATGCCGGGGTACAGCAGCGGCTCGCCGCCGGAAAGGAGGACTTTGTCGACGCGCGCCGCCACGAGCTCGTCGGCGATGGCAAGGGCGTCGGCGACCCGAAGGTGGCGGCCCTTGATCTCCACCAGGCAGAAGTCGCACTTGAGATTGCAGGCGCTGGTCAGCTCCCACAGCACCCGCGTGCCGTGACTCTCCACCGAGCGGTAGACGCAGAACTGGTCCTCGTCCTGGACGACGGAGTGCGTCGTCACCTGAACAGATCCTGCGCGACCGCAGCAACGTCGGCGGCCTGCTCACGCCGGCGGGCCGACACGTAGACCCGCAGTGACCACAGCCGCGCGTACCGACCGGCCGTGTCGCCGGCCCGGACCTCGTAGCCGTGGGCCGGCGCTTCGGCCAGGGTGAACACCTCGCCGCCGGCGCCGGCGAAGCGGGCGTTGGCCGGCTTGGCCTGCATGGTCGGTGCCGACACGGCGACGATCACGTCGCCGGCGCCGGCCCACGGCAGGCGGGCGGTCAGGGCGGCCTCGGCCTCGTCACGCCAGGCCGGGTCGAGGGCGAGCGCCGGGGCCGACTCCGGCCGGCGGCGGAACCCGACAAGGTCCTCGGTGCGCCACGCCTCCGTGTGCAGGCGCCCGACCTGAAGCGCTGCCACCACGGGCTCGGCGCCGAGGCGCCGGGCCGCCGCCTCCTCCGCCGGCGCCAGCCGGGCCAGCAGCTCGTCGTCCCCGATCGCCAGCAACACGCCCTCGGGCAGCAGCGCCCGGCAGGAATCGACGCCCAGCCGGCGTAGGGCGAGGTCCAGCATGGCGTCGGCGGCCAGCTTGACCGGATGGAACACCGACCCGGCGAAGACCTCGAACCGGGCCAGGTAGAGGCCGTCAGCCAGCGAAACCCGGGCCCGGGCGGTGGCCGGGTCACTGGCGTCGAGGGCGAGACCCCAGCCGTCCTCGGTCTCCACCAATCGGAGTGCCTCGGCCAGGCCCGCTGGGAACATCTGCCGCCGGGTGATGGCGAATGAGTCCCGCAGCGCGAAGTCGACCAGGTCGGCCCCCAGGCCGGAGTTGACCAGTTCGACCGGCAGTCGGGCGTGCGCCGCCCCTTCGTCGGCCAGGATGCCGGCGGCGGCGTCGAGGTGGCGGTCGAAGCCGGGGAGGCCGCCGGCCGCGGCCTTGACGGCATCGACGCACGCCCGCAGGCGGGGCCGGCCCGGCGCCTCGGCGAAGAGGCCGGACTGGTAGCGCAGCGTGTGACCGAGCGGAAGCAGGTCGATGTCGTGGATCAAGGCGAACAGGCGCAGGACGACGTCGAACGACAGGCCGTCCAGTTCGCCGGCCGCCTCGTTGAGGCCGGCCCGGGTCGCGACGTCCGGGTCGCGGCGCAAGGCATCCAGGTACCGGCCGGACCAGTATGCGACCCCGAAGCTGTGTGACGCCCGGGTGTTCTCGGCGTTGGGCCAGGCGTGGAAGGCCAGGCCCATCTGCCGCAGCCGGCGCAGGCGCTGGAACGGCGGCGAGGCGACGAGGGCCTCCTCGGCCCGCGTCAACGTGTGCTCGCAGCCCGCCCATACCTCGATGGCGCCCGCCGGCGCCTCCAGGGACGTCGTGCCGGCGGCGACCGTCACGCCGGCCGCTCCAACCGCTCTCGCCGGGCGTCGGCGGCAGCGAGCGCCGCGTCCACGACTGCGTCGCCCGGCTCGCAGCCGGCGAACAGGGCGAGGTAGCGCCGGGCCAGCTCGGCGCCTCCCCGCTCGGCGAAGGTGCCGATCACGCCGCCGGCGCCCCGCAGCAGGCCGGCGGCGAGCCGAGCCGCGAACAGGGCGACATAGCGGGCCTCGACGAACCGCCCCGACTCTTCGAGGTCGGCGGCGTCGTCGAGGCAGCGCGAGACGTAGCTCGCCTCGGCGAACTCGGGTGCGTGGCCCATGGCAAGGAGCTCGTCGTGCGCCGGCACCCCGGCGATCTCGTAGGTCCGGGCGATGATGTCGCCGGCGCCGGCCAGCGCGGCCCGTGCCGGCGTCGGGTCATCGGAATCGATCCCGTAGGCGGCGAGGACGGCGTCGACCAGCTCGTGCTCGCCGGCGTGCAGCAGGTCGGCGAGGACCCACTTGGGCTTCTGGTACCTGCGGGGGTGCTCCAGCAAGGCCAGCAGGACGAGGTTGTCGAGGCAGCCGCGGAGGGCGTCGGCTCGCTGCGACCCGTCACCCTCTCCCCGGCCCAACGCGACCAGCGAGACGTAGACGTCGCGCAGCGTCGCCTCCACGCGCGCCCGCCGGGGCGTCATCGCCGCCGCCCGTCCGGCCAGCTCGGCAGCGAAACCGCTCGGGTCGAGCACGGGTGCGGCGCAGCCCAGCCGGGCCGCCTCCCGGAGCTCCCACACCCACCCGTCGCCCTCGGTGCCCGCCAGGGCCCGGCGCCGGCCCAGCCGCTCGACCTCGACCCGCACCCCGTCGATCACCTGGGACAAAAAGCGGTCGGGCCCGGTGGGTGCCTCGGTGATGAGGACGACATCGAGGTCGGCGCGCGCCGAGCACCGGCGCAGCGCCGTCGATCCGACCACGAGGGCGGCGACGAGGGACCCGGACTCGCCGGCTACACGCGCCGCGATCGCCAGTCGATCCCGGTAGACCGCCGCGGGCGTCTCGAAGGTTCGGAGGCTGGCGGCGGGCGTCGAGGCGTTCACGGCGCAGCCGCGACGTGCAGGGCTACCTGGTCTTCTTTGACGTCGTCTTCCTGGACGTCGTCTTTCTGGCCGCCGTCGTCTTGGCCGCCGTCTTCTTGGCCGTCGCCGTCTTCTTGGCCGCGGCGGCGGGGGCCGGCACCTTCGTGACCGTCGCGGGCACCTTCTCCAGCACGGTGGCGTCGAGGGCCTTGCCGATCTGCTTCAGGGTCCGGGCATCGACCTTGGTGCGGGGCCTGGTCATTTCCCGCTTGGCCAGCGTCGAGAGCTGACCCAGTGACAGAGGCTCGGCCCGGGGCTGCAGCTTGGCCACCAGCTCGAAGCCCTCGGCCAGCGCCACCGGGTCTGCCGGCAGTGTCGGGTCCGGGTTGCCCTGGCGGGCCAGGGCGGACTTGAACCCCATCTCCGCCCGGAGGATCTCCGGCGGCTGAAGCCCGAGCTTCATGGTGCGGTTAAGCACCTCGAGCGCGTGGAAAATTTCGCCCATCGCTGTCCTCCCGACCTAGGCCCAAGCGGCAGTTTGAGCATACCCCCGACGCCCGCCGGCGCAAGGGGCTGATGGAGGACCAAAGGCCCTTTGATCCGAGCCATCGGCCTCTGCCGCTAGTGCGTGCCCGTCCTTATGGTCAAAGCGATGGTCCGATCAAGTGGGGTGCTCGTGCCTACCGAGGAGACGGTGGATCTCTCCGGCCTCGGCAACATGGCGGCGACCGATCCTGCGCTGTCACCCCGCCGGCTGACCCAGTTCCGGGCCACGGCCCGGGCGATCGTGCTCTACGCGGTGACGATGTTCATCGTCGTCACCGTCATCTTCGCCATCCCCCGGGCCATGCCCGGGGACCCGATCGCCGCTCGCGAGGACCCGACCGACTCCCTCTACGTCAGCGACCCCGCCGTCCGCGAGCGCATGCTCGCCTACTACGGCCTCGACAAGCCGCTCGTCGTCCAGTACCGGGAGTACCTGGGACGCATCGTGAAGGGCGACTTCGGCTGGTCGATCTCGCGCAACATGCCGGTGCGCGAGCTCATCGGCAAGCACCTGCCCTGGACCTTCCTGCTCATGGGCACGGCGCTGGTCCTCTCCTCGGCGATCTCCTTCCTGGCCGGCATCGGCGCCGCCTGGCGGCGGGGTGGAGCGCGTGACCGTGTCCTGGTGGTGGCCATGACCAGCGCCCGCGCCGTCCCCGAGTACGCCATCGCCGCCGTCATGCTCATCGTCTTCGCCGTGCTGTGGCCGATCCTGCCCCTCTACGGCGCCAAGACGCCTTTCGCCGAGTACGCCTCGCCGCTGGCGCTGGTCCTCGACGTCGCCCGCCACCTCGTGCTCCCGGCCGCCGCCCTCACGCTCGGCCTGATGGGCAACAAGTTCCTGCTCGTGCGCAACACCACGATCGGGGTCCTGGGCGAGGACTACATGGTCCTCGCCCGGGCCAAGGGTCTCTCCGACCGCCGGCTCAAGTTCCACCACGCCGGCCGCAACGCCCTGCTGCCGTTCCTCACCGTGCTCGGCATCCAGGTCGGCTTCGCCGTCGGCGGGTCCGTCTTCGTCGAGTCGGTCTTCGCCTACCCGGGGATGGGCACGCTGATCCTGCGCGCCGTCGAGCAGCGCGACTACCCCGTCCTGGAGGGGTGCTTCCTCGCCCTGGCCACCACGGTGCTGCTCGTGAACCTGCTGATCGAGCTGGTGTACGCCCGCCTCGACCCCCGGGTGGGGTCGTCGTCATGACCGTCACGGTCGTCCCGGCGGTCGACCCAGCGCCGCCCGCAAAGGACGAGCAGCCGCCGGCGAAGACCCGGCGCCGGCGCCCCGGCATCGGCTGGCTGGGCATCCTCTTCCTTTCCGTGGTCCTCGGCATGGCCGTTTTCGCCCCCGACCTCGCCGGCTACCGGGTGACCGAGCTGGCCGGAGAGCCGCTCGAATCTCCGAGCGCAAGCCACCTCCTGGGGACGAACCTCGTGGGCCAGGACGTGGCCAGCCAGATCGTTTACGGCGCCCGGGTGTCGCTCTTCATGGCCATCGTCGCCGGCGGCTTGACCGTGTTCGCCGGCGCCCTGGTCGGCATGATCGCGGGGTGGGCCGGCGGGCGCACCGACGCCGTGCTGATGCGCGTCGTCGACCTGTTCCTGGTCATCCCGACCCTGCCGCTTCTGATCGTCCTCGGCGCCTACGCCGGCGCCTCGATGACGGCCATCGCCATCATCGTGGCCGCCACCGCGTGGCCCCCGAGCGCCAGGGTGATCCGCTCCCAGGTCCTGTCGCTGCGCCGGCGCGCCCACCTCCAGGCGTCGGTCGGCTTCGGGGCTCGGAACACCCACATCCTGCGGCGCCACGTCCTGCCCGAGGTCGGGCTCATCGCCGCCGCTTCCTTCGTCGGCGCCGCCGGGCGGGCCGTGATGATGGAAGCCGGGCTGGCCTTCCTGGGGCTCGGCGACCCCACCCGGGCCAGCTGGGGCCGCCTCATGCGCGACGCCCTCGACTTCGACGCCCTCTTCAACACCTCGGCGTGGCAGTGGTGGCTGCTCCCGCCGGCGGTGTGCCTCACCTTCTTCCTCCTCGGGCTGACGTTCCTCGGGATCGCCCTCGAGCAGCGCATCAACCCGCGGCTGGCCCGCCACGCGACGGCACACAGGAGACCACGATGACCGAGCCCGCGCTGACTCTGAAGCCAGCACTGGCGGTCCGCGATCTGCGGATCACCTATCCCGGACCGCCACCGGTCCGAGCCGTCGACGGCCTCAGCTTCGACCTCGATCCCGGCGAGTGCGTGGGGATCCTCGGCGAGTCGGGCTCGGGCAAGTCGACGCTGGCCCAGACCCTGCTCGGGCTGCTGCCCGAGGCCGGCGTCGAGGGGACCGTCCGTCTCGGCGGCACCGAGCTCACCACCCTCGACGAGGACGCCTGGCGGGACGTCCGCTGGCGCCGGATCTCCCTCGGCTTCCAGTCGCCCACCGCCCTGAACCCCGTGCTGCGTATCAGCGACCAGCTCTCGGAGCCGTTGCGGGTGCACCTCGGCATGTCCAAGGAGGCGGCGGCGGCCAAGGTGACAGAACTCCTCGATTCGGTCACCTTGGGGGGCTGGGCGGCGGCGCGTTACCCCCGCGAGCTCTCGGGCGGGCAGCGCCGGCTGGTCCTGATCGCCATGGCCCTGGCCTGCGACCCCGACGTCGTCGTCCTCGACGAGCCCACCGCCGGCCTCGACCCCGTCACGCGCGAGGCCGTGCTGAACCTGCTGCGCGCCATTGTCGCCGGCCCGCGCCAGGCACTCCTGGTGATCTCCCACGATCCCGACGTCCTGACCGAGATCGCCGACCGGGTGATGGTCATGTACCGGGGATGGCAGGCCGAGGTGGGGCCGGCGTGCCGCGTCGTGACCAACCCCCGCCACCCCTACTCCCTCGGATTGCTGAACGCCCGGGCCACGCTCGGGACCATCAAGGACCTGCGCGGTATCCGGGGCGAGCCGCCCCGGCCGATCGACGTCGCCGTCGGCTGCCCGTTCTCCGAACGGTGCACCCAGGCCAACGAGCTGTGCGGTGGCGATCGACCGCCGCAGATCACCCCCCACGGCGAGGACGGCAAGCGCACTGTGGCGTGCGCCCGAGGCGGAGTCCTCTCGGTACTTTCCGCCCGAGGCCTCCGCAAGACCTACGACATGCCGAGCGGGCTCATCGGCCACGAGCGAGTGTCCGCAGTCGATGACGTCGCCGTCGAGATCCGGGAGGGCGAAGTCGTCGGCCTCGTCGGACCGACCGGAAGCGGCAAGTCCACCATCGCCAAGATGCTCGTCCGCCTGCTCGACGCCGATGGCGGATCGGTCTGGTTCGAGGGCCAGGATCTGCTGGCGGCCAAGGGCGGCGACCTCAGGGCCATGCGCCGGCGGGTGCAGCTGCTGTTCCAGGACCCCTACGAGACGCTCTCGCCCCGCATGACCGTCGCCGATGCCGTGCGGGAGCCGCTCGACGTGCAGAAGATCGGCACCGGCGCCGAGCGTGACGCGCTCGTGCGCGACACCCTGGCCCAGGTCCGGCTGCCGGCATCGGGGGGGTTCCTCGGGCGCCACACCCACGAGCTGTCGGGCGGCCAGCTCCAGCGGGTGGCCCTCGCCCGGGCACTGGTCCTTCAGCCCAAGCTCCTCGTCGCCGACGAGCCGGTGGCCATGCTCGACGCCTCCGAACAGGCGAAGATGCTCCAGCTCCTCAAGACCCTCCAGGTCGACCGCGGGATGGCGATGCTGTTCATCTCCCACGAGCTGGCGATCGTGCTGCGGGTGGCCGACCGCGTCGTCGTCCTCGACCACGGGCGGGTGGTCGAGGAGGCAACGGGCACCCGCCTGCTCACCAAGCCGCAGCACCGGGTCACCAAGTCACTGCTGGCCGCCTCCGGCCGCGACGAGCTCTTCGCCGACGACCCCGACGGCGAATCGCCGGCCCCTGCGCCCCGCGAACCCACCACTGCGTCGATCGGCGCAGCCTGAGAAGAGAAGGAACACCATGAAGAGACGTCGCGCGCTCACATTCGTCGTCGGAATCGTCACCCTCGGGACGGTGCTCGGCGCCTGCAACAACGGCTCGGACAACGCCCCCCAGCAGACGGTCCGGCCCGCGTTCGTCGAGCGCATCAAGCTGCCCGGCGGCGACAACGGGCTGCCGAACCCCTTCGCCGCCAACCCCCGCGGTCCGGGGACGATCAACGTCAACTTCGTGTACGACACCCTGCTGTGGAAGGACTCCACTGGCAACGTCATCCCGTGGCTGGCCGAGAGCTGGACCCGATCGCCCGACGCGCTCGAGTACCGGTTCACCCTGCGGCCCAACATCGCCTGGCAGGACGGCACGCCGCTCACGGCTGAGGACGTGAAGTTCACCTTCGAGTACATGACCGCCGGCGCCGGCAAGGCGGCTCCGGCCAACCTCTTCGGCTCCATCCCGGGCGCCACGGTCGCCACCGAGGGCACGAACGTGGTGGTCGTCAACCTCACCAAGCCGTTCTCGCCCTTCGAGGTCACCATCGCCGGCCGGATCGCCATCATCCCCAAGCACATCTGGGAGCCGGTCACCGACCCGGTGAAGTTCACCGGGCCCACGGCGACGATGGGCTCCGGCCCCTACAAGCTGGAGAGCTACAACCCCGCCACCGGCGAGTACGCCTTCCAGGCCAACGAGACCTACTTCCTCGGCGTCCCCTACGTGCGCCGGCTGGAGTTCGTGCAGGCCCCGAACCAGCTGCTGGCGCTCGGCCAGGGCGGGCTCGACCTGGCCAGCCCCGGCTCCGAGGAGGGGTACCCGGAGGACGCGCTGGCCGTGTACCGCAACGACCCCAAGTACGGGATCATCACCGCACCCGGTGAGTGGAACCGGGCCCTGCACTTCAACATGAGCAAGGGCTTCCCCTTCAACGAGAAGGCGTTCCGCCAGGCCGTCGCCTACGCCGTCGACCGCAAGGACCTGGTCAAGCGGATCCTCCTCGGCCAGGGTGTGCCCGGCAGCATGGGCGACCTGGCGCCGTCGAACCTCTACGCCGAGCTGGGCCTGCCCGCCTACGACGTCGACACCAACAAGGCCAAGTCCCTGCTGGACGAGATCGGCATCAAGGACGCCAACGGCGACGGCGTCCGGGATCTCCCGGACGGCTCGGCCTTCGCGCCCGAGCTCCAGACGAGCTCCAGCTTCTCGCCCAAGACGGCCGAAGCCATCAAGGAGTACATGCGGACCGTCGGCGTCGACATCACCATCAAGAGCCTCGACGCGGCGGCGGCCGACGCCAGCTCGGCCCAGGGCAACTACCAGATGGCGCTGGTCGGCTACGGCGGCATGGGTGGCGACCCCGACAGCCTGCGTACCCGGCTGTCATCCACTGCGACGGGCCAGTCCTTCACCCGGGTCCGCGGGTACAACAACCCCGCGTTCGACGAGGCCGCAGCCAAGCAACTGGTGGCCAAGACCGACGCCGAGCGCAAGGTGGCGGTGCAGGAGATGCAGCGGCTCGTCGCCGAGGACGTGCCGATCATCTCCCTCTACGTCCCCAATCGCATGCAGCTCTTCAACAAGAGCCTGTTCGACGCCTGGTACTTCACCCCCGGCGGCGTGTTCGGTGGCTACCCCGGCGTGCTCAACAAGCACGTCTTCGTCACCGGGAAACAAGCCGGGTTCTGATGTCCGGCGGTTCAGTGCGTGCCGGCGCCGTCCCCTCACGGGGGCGGCGCCGGCGCGTCGTCACCGCCCTCGTCGCGGTGGTGGCGGTGGGCACCGCCGCCGCATTCAGCCTGTACGGCCGCCAGATCGTGTCCTACGTCTCCCACATCCGGGGCAGCCCCACCCACACCGAGCCGCTCGCTCCGTTCCCGGCCGGCGCCGGCCCTCTCTTCCGGATCGCAGTCGCCGGCGACGTCGGATATGCCAACGACCGGGCGGCCAGGACGGCGGCGGCCATCGTTGCCGCCGGCTCCGACCGCCCCTACGACGCCCTGCTTCTGTTAGGCGACAACGTCTACCCCTCCGGTGATCCCGCCCGGCTGCCGGCGACGGTGTTCGAGCCCTTCGGCCCGGTACTCGACACCGGCGCCAGGCTGCTCGCCATCCTGGGCAACCACGACGTGAAGGACGGCCACACCGATGCCCAGGTCGCCGCGCTCGGCATGCCGGGGCGGTGGTACTCCGAGGTGATCGGCGATCTGACCATCGTCGCCCTCGACTCCACCGATCCGAACAACCCCGACCAGCTGGCGTGGCTGGAAGAGACTCTGGCCGCGGCCCGGACGACCTGGAAGATCGTCGCCCTCCACCACCCGCCGTACTCCGCCGGCTACCAGGGCTCCAGCCTCGACGCTCGCGAGGCCTTCTCCCCGCTCTTCGTGCGCTACGGCGTGCAGCTCGCCCTGTCCGGCCATGAGCACGACTACCAACGGTCGGTGCCCATCGACGGTGTGACCTATATCGTCACCGGCGGCGCGGCCGACACCCGACGCTCGGGGAAGGACGACTTCACCGCAGCTTCGGTCTCATGGCACCACTTCGTCGACCTCAACGTCTTCGCCGACCACCTGCTGGTCCGAGGCGTGAACCAGAGCGGGCGGGTCTTCGACGAGGTGACGCTCCCCAGCGAGAACTGAGCTCCGCTCTCAACGAGAACTGAGCTGGGAGCCGGCCCGCACCGCCGGCACGGGAGCCGGGTGGTGCCCGAAGATCAGTTCGCCGACCACGGGCTGCACCAGCCGGTCGAGGTCGGTGGCGAGGCCGACGATCAGGTCGTCCACGGTCAGCATGCCGACGATGTCGTCGCCGGAGACAACCGGGAGCCGGCGGACCCCGTGGGTACCCAGGATCCGGTATGCCTCGTGGACATCGGCGTCGGCGTCGACGGCCACGATCTCGGTCGACATGAAGCTGTCGATCCGGGCGTTCGGCGGGTAGCCGCCGGCAACCGCCCTGACCACGATGTCGCGGTCGGTGACGATGCCCACGAGCCGGTCGCCGTCCATCACCAGCAACGCGCCGACGTTGGCCGACTCCATCAGCACCGCAGCGTCCTGCACCGTCGTCTCGCACGTGACCGCCACCGGCGGCTTGGCGATGAGGTCTCTGGTCTTCATCGTGGCTCCTTCTGTTCCATCCGACGGTATGGGGCAAGCCGGTCTCCGAACAGAGGCAGAAGTCCCCTCTCAGGTATCGATGGCGCATGTGACGTTCGGCCCGCCCGGAACGGGACTTCCGGCCCCGGGTGATTCGCCGGTAGCGGACCTCTACTGAGAGGGACACGAACGTTCGGAGGTGGTCACTGATGCGTCCTCACAAGGTCGTACTGCTCGTCCTCGGCAGCATTGCCGCCCTGCTCGGACTGGCGTTGACGGCGGCCGGCGGTGTGCTGGTCGGGATCCACGCCACCCAGCGCGACGGCGACGGCTACTACACAACCTCGACCGAGCGCTTCGAGACGCCGACCTACGCGTTGACGTCCGAGGACATACAGCTTCATGTCGATGCCGACGGCCGTGACTGGGGCCCGCTCGGCGATATCGGCACCGCCCGCATCGAGGCCCAGTCGGCGCAGGGTGCGGCCGTTTTCGTCGGGATCGGCCGTCACGATGACGTCGAGCGCTTCCTCGCCGCCAGTGCCCACGACCAGCTGGCCGACGTCTCGTTCGACCCATTCGTACCCACCTACCACCGCCGGCAGGCCGGCGAGACCCCGCCGGCCGCTCCCGGCGGGCAGGGGTTCTGGGCCGCGTCGGTGGCCGGCGCCGGCCCGCAGACCCTGACCTGGGACATCGAACCGGGTGATTGGGACGTGGTGGTGATGAATGCCGACGCCAGCCGAGGGGTGAGCGTCGACATCGCCGTGAGCGTCAAGACCGGCCTGCTGCTACCGATCGGCATCGGCCTGCTGGGCGGCGGCCTGGCCGCAGGCGGGGCCGCCGCCGTCCTGATCCTGGTGGCGCTGAAGAAGGAGCGAACCGAGCAGGGAGCGGCACTCCGGCCGGCGCAGGACCACACGCCGCTCGCGGCCTGAACAGGGCCGAAAGTCCCTTTCCGGCGGGTCCAACGGCGCCGCAATACCCGTCGCCGCGCCATGCCGTTCGGCACCCCAATTCCATGACCAGAGCCTCTGTGATCAGGGTCGGCAAAGGACGACATTGATGTCGCACCAACCGCCACCCCGACAGGAAAGAGGGAGACAGATGGACAAGAACCAGGACCAGGAGCCCGAGACCCACGCCAACCCCGTGTTCTCGATCGCCGGCGCCACCCCCGGCGCCAACGAAGCCGCTTGGAAGACCGCCTACCCCAACCCCGACGCCGGTGTCTCCGAGCCCCGTCCCGCCGGCCACGGCCCCACCTTCACCGAGGCCGGCGCCGTCGCCGGGGCTTCGGACACCGGATGGCGCACCTCGATGCCGGACCCCACCCGCGACACCCTCGACGAGTTCGGTCACGTGATCTCCAAGGTCGAGGCCGCCCACCGCGCCGAGGTGGCCGCCGCCAACCCCCGGGCCCTGCACCTGGGCCCGGCCCGCAAGCCCGCCGCCTGAACCACCGATCCGTCGGGTGGCGACGGAAGCCGAAAGCCCCGGACGTCCCAAGCGTCCGGGGCTTTCGCGCGTCTCCCTGCCTCCCCGCCCGCCACGAGCGACACTGTGTCCCATGCACCTTCGCCGGAGCCGCTCGCTCGCCATCGCCCTTCTCGTCGGAGTCTCCGCCACCCTCCTATCCGCCTGCGGCGAGGACGACAAGCCCAACGCCACGCCGGCGGACACCGTGGAGATGGGTGACTTCTGGTACAAGCCTGCCGAGTTCACCGTCCAGCTCGACGCCATCGTCAACATCGTCAACGTGGGCGCCGTCGCCCACTCGTGGATCCTGCAGGGGGCCGGCGTCGGCACCACGGCCATCGCCCCCGGACAGTCGATCATCGTCGATCTGCGCGGCATCAAAGCCGGCACCTACACGATCTTCTGCGACCAGGCCGGCCACACCCAGGCCGGCCAGACGGGGAAGCTGACCATCGCCTGACCTTCTCAGCGAAGGGGCGCCCAAAGTCGGCCGGGCGCGGCAGACTCGGCGCGTGCCACCGTTCGTCGGCCGCCAACGAGAGCTGCGTGAGCTGGCCGGTGGGCTCGAGTCGGCAGTCGCCGGCCGCGGCCGGCTCATCCTTGTCTCCGGCGAAGCCGGCATCGGCAAGACGCGCCTCTGCGAGGAGCTGGCCGACCGGGCCGCGGCTGACGGCGTACGCATGGCGTGGGCCCGGTGCTGGGAGGCGGGCTCGGTGCCACCGTTCTGGCTCTGGGAGCAGTTGCTCGGCCAGCTCACCGACGCCCCCCTGCCAGCCGTCGACCCCGGGAGCGCCGCTGAGGTCCCCGACATCGCCCGCCAGCGGTACTTCGACCACGTCGTCGATCGGGTGCGGCGGGCGGCGTCGGTTGCTCCCATCGTGCTTGTCGTCGACGACCTCCACTGGGCCGACGTGGCCTCCATCCGGTTGCTGGCCTATCTCGCGTCCCAGCTGCGGGACCTCCCCGCCTTCGTGCTGGCCACCACCCGAGACCTCGAAGCCACGCCAGGCTCCGCCGCCGGCGACGCCATCGGTGTGCTCCAGGGCTACGCCGGCAATGTTCGCCTCTCCGGGCTGGACGCCGAGCAGATCCCTGCCCTCGTCGGCTCGGTGGCCGACGACATCGACACCGGTGCGCTGCACCATCACACCGGCGGCAACCCGCTCTTCGCCCTGGAGCTGGCGCGGCTCCTCGACGCGCAGGGAACGGGGTCCACCTTCGACGCCGGCGACATGCCTCCGGTGCCGGCGACCGTGCGGGGCGTGCTGACCCGGCGCCTGGACGCGCTGACGCCGGCCTGCCGGGCCGTGCTGGACGTGGCGACGGTCGTCGGTGACGAGTTCGGCCCGGACATCGTCGAGGTGGTGACAGGCCTCGGTCGCGAGAACCTCCTCGAATTGGTAGACGAGGCGGTCCGCGCCCACATCGTGCGGGTCGCCGGCGTGGCCGCCTATGCGTTCACCCACGCCCTGGTGCGGGCGACCCTCTACGACGACCTGCGCATCGCCCGGCGGGTCCGGCTGCACGAGCGGGTGGGAGTCGCCCTCGAATCCCGCCGGGCGCGGGGCGGCGACGTCGACCCAGCCGCCCTCGCCCACCACTTCCTGGAGGCGGCGCCGGGCGGCACAGCAGCGAAGGCGGCCGAATACGCGCTCGAAGCCGCACGCCTGGCCATGGCCCGCCTGGCGTATGAGAGCGCGGTCGGCCTGTACGAGCAGGCGCTTGCCGTCCTTGAGCTCGACCCGACGGTCGCCGACCGGTGCGAGGTGCTGCTCGGCCTCGGGGCCGCCGAGCTGGCCGCCGGCCGGCAGCCGGTCGCCCGGGCCGTCCACCTCGAGGCGGCAGGGCTGGCCCGGGTCGCCGGCCGGGCCGACCAGCTGGCCCGTGCCGCCCTCGGCGTCGGCGGGGGAGCCGGCTTCGAGGTGACCCTCGGCGACCGGGAGCAGATCGACCTGCTGGAGGAGGCTCGCCGGGGTTTCGGCACCGAGCCGTCCGTGCTCCTCGCCCAGGTCACCGCCCGGCTCTCGGTCGCCCTGTCACTGAGTGGCGCTGACGACCGAAGGCTGGCGCTCAGCGAAGAAGCGGTGGCCATGGCCCGGGCCGCAGACGACGCCGGCGCGCTGGCCTACGCCCTGGCCGCGCACTGCGACGCCATCGCCGGGCCCGCCGATACCGAGCGCCGGCTGAAGGAGGCCTCGGAGATCGTCGACCTTGCGGTGTCGAGAGGCGATCGCTCCACCGAGCTGCTCGGGCGCCGGCTCCGGTTGGTCGCGCTCCTCGAGCTCGGCCGCATCGCCGCCGTCGATGCCGAGATCGAGGCCTACGCCCGTTTGGCCGACGTCGTCCGGCAGCCGCTCTACGGCTGGTACGTGCCCCTGTGGCGGGCCATGCGTGCCCTCATGCGCGCCGACTTCGACGCCTGTGCCCGGCTGATCGACGAGGCCGCCGAGCAGGGCGCCCGGGCCCACAGCGACAACGCCACCATGCTCACCGAGTCCCTGCGCTGGTACCTGATGCGTGACGCGGGTGACACCGCGGGCCCGCTGGCCCTCCAAGGCACGTTGGATTCCTTCAGCGCGGTGATGGGCGTGCAGTTCCGCGTGGCTAGCACCCTGATGGTCGCCGACGCCGGCCGGATCGATGAGGTCGGGCCGCGCCTCGACGCTGACGCGGCGGCCATACGAGCGATGCCGGTGGACTCGGAGTGGCTGTCGGTGCTGGCGCAGCTGGCCCAGGCCATCGCCCGGATCGGTGGTCACTACCTCGCCGAATGGGCGTACGGAGCGCTGCTCCCTCACCGGGACCGGTTCGGGGTCGAGGGGATCGGCGCCGCGTGCTGGGGCTCGGTCGAGCGTCCCCTCGGCCTCCTCGCGGCATCGCTCGGTCGCACACGGGAGGCCGTGCAACATTTCGACGCTGCCGTGGCCGCCAACCGGGCCGCCGGCTGGCCGCTGTACGTGGCCGTGACATTGCGGGACGCCGGCCTGGCCCTCGGCGACCAGGACCGCTTGGCCGCCGCACTCGCCCTTTTCCGGGAGCTGGGCGTGAGCAGAAGGGTGGCCGAGCTCGAGGATCTCGTCGCGCCGGCGCCGGCACCCCCGCCACCGGTGAACGTCTTCCACCGCGAGGGCGACGTGTGGACGATCGGGTACGGCGGGCGGGTCGTGCTCCTCAAGGACGTCAAGGGCCTGCGCGATCTGGCCACCCTGCTCGCTCATCCCGGGCGGGAGGTGGCGGCCGCCGACCTGGCCCGGGCACCGGGCGCGGTGACGCAGCCCGGGCTGGGCGGGGTGCTGGACCGTCAGGCGCGCGACGCGTACAAGGCCCGGTTGCTTGAGCTGGACGACGAGTTGGAGTTGGCCGACGCCGCCGGCGACGTCGCGCGCTCGGCCCGGGCCCAGACCGAGCGGGACGCGATCCTCGGCCAGCTGGCCGGCGCCTTCGGCCTGGGTGGTCGGCCGCGAAGAGCCGGCGACGACACCGAGCGGGCCCGTCAGGCCGTGACCTGGCGCATCAGGGACGGGCTGGCCCGCGTCGAGGCGGTGCATCCGGACCTCGGTCGGCACCTACGCCGGTCGGTGCGAACAGGCACGTTCTGCGTCTACGCCCCTGCCGAGCCGGTCAACTGGACGCTGTAGGGACCACGCCTCGCGACTGCGAGGACCGTCCTCACGCCTCCCGGATGAACGTCCAATCCAAGGGAGGAACAATGGCCAAGATCGCCAAGCTCGAGACGTCGACGGTGTACGAGATGGAGGGCTTCGAGGGTCACTACGAGGACCTCACCGGCACCACCGTCGGCTTCGAGACCTACACCCAGGACGCCGACCCGGCGCCCCTCTTCCAGGGCCTGCCCGACGACCGTTGCCAGTGCCCGCACTGGGGCGTGGTGGTCAGGGGCACGCTCGTCTACCGGCTGGCCGACGGAACCGAGGACGTGATCGGCGCCGGCGAGGCCTACTCCGTCGGCCCCGGCCACCTGCCGCTGTTCTCGGCCGGGACCGAGATCATCGAGTTCAGCCCGACCGACGAGCTCACCAAGACCGTCGAGGTCGTCATGGCGAATCTGGCCGCCATGACCGCGGCCGGCGCAACCAGCTAGCGCCCGCGGTGACGATCACCGAGCGCATCACTGCCCGGCTCACCGCCCTCGACTTCGACGGCCTGGCCGAGCTCTACCGGCCCGACGCCCTCCTCGACGTGAGCGTCCCCCAGTGGCGCTACCAGCTCCAGGGACGGGAGGCCATCCGCCAGGCGCTGGCCGAGGAACTGGCACCCCTCGGCGGGAGCGCCCGTGTCACGGGCCAGCGGGCAACGCGGACGGATGACGGTGTGGTCGTCGAACTGGAAGTGCGCTTCGAGCAGGACGGGGAGGAGCGTCAGTGGCGGGAGGTCCACCTCTTCCATACGGACGGGGCGGCCATCACCGAGCACCTGAAGTACTGCACGGGCATCTGGGACTCGGCCACCATCGCCCGCCAGGCCGTCGAGGCTCCGATGGTGCGGCGGTGAGCGTGGCGGCCGCCCTCCTCGCCCGGGTCGTGGAGCGGGCGCCGCTCGCCGGCCACGACGGGCGTTCCGGGGCGCGTCTGGAGCGGGTCCGCCTCGACGACGGCACCCCGCTGGTGGTCAAGCGCACGTCGCCCTCGGTCGACCTCGCCATGCGGATGACCGGGTCCACCGTCTCGCGCGAGCACCGGCTGTGGAAGGGGAGTGTGCTCGACCGCCTGCCCCCTGGGATCGGGCACGCCCTCGTCGATTCCTGGCAGGACGGCGACGAGACAGTTCTGGTCATGCGCGATCTGGGCACCGCCGTCGTCGGATGGAGCCGGACGATCTCTCGGGAGGAGAGCCGCCGGCTCTGGGCCGCGGCGACGGACATGCACCGAACGCTCGCGGGAGAGCCGCCGGAGGGGTTGGTCCCGCTCGCCGACCGGGTGTCCCTGTTCGCCCCCGGGAAGATGAGGGCGGAGTTGGCCTCCGGGCACCGTCTGCCCTCGGACGTTCTCCACGGGTGGGAACGCTTCGCCGAGATGGTCAGCCCGGACGTGGTCGCGGCCGTTCTGGGGGTGCTCGACCAGCCGCCGCGGCTGGCCGGGCCGTTGACCCGTCGCCCCTCGACCCTGATTCACGGCGACCTGTGGCTGGTCAACGTGGCCTTCGAGGCGGAACGGGTCACGCTGGTCGACTGGGACCTCGCCACGTGGGCACCGCCGGCGCTCGAGCTGGCCCTGTTCCTCAACGGCAATTCGTCGCAGATCCGTGCCGGCCGGGACGAGGTCGTCGCCGACTTCCGCTCTCTGTGGGGCAACGAACACGACGAAGTGGCCCTCCGGCTGGCCCTCTTCGCCGGGCTGGCCGACCTGGGCTGGAACAAGGCACTAGACGCAGTCGGGCATCCCGACCCGGCGGTGCGGGCCCGGGAGCGGGCCGACCTGGACTGGTGGGTGGCGCAAGCACGGGCGACCCTCGAACAGGGTCTGATCGATGACTGACGGGAGAGAGGTCAGCGTGGTGGTCAAGGCCGACGCCGGCCGGCTGTGGTCGATGGTCACCGATGTGACGCGTATGGGCGAGTGGAGCCCGGAGACCGAGCGCGGAGAGTGGATCGACGGTGCCACCGGCCCGGCGGTCGGCGCCCGGTTCAAGGGCCACAACCGCAAGGGCCGGACGCGGTGGTCGACGACGTGTGAGGTCATCGAGTCCGAGTCCGGACGGGTGTTCGCGTTCGCGGTCGGCAAGGTGGCCAAGCCGGAGACGGTCTGGCGCTACCGCTTCGAGCCGGTCGCCGATGGCGTGCGAGTGACAGAATCCTTCGAGCTGACCAAGCCGCTCGGGCTCGGCTCCCGGCTCGTCACCCGGGTCACGACCGGGGTGAAGGACCGGCCGGCGGACATGGAGGAGGGTGTGCGGGCGACGCTCGCCGCTCTCAAGCTGGCGGCGGAAGTGGCGCCAGAGTAGGTGTCGTAGCGCCAGACTGGCGCTACGCTGACCGTATGCCGAGCATCCAGGTCAAGGACGTACCCGACGACGTTCACGCCACGCTCCGCCGGCGTGCCGCGGTCGCCGGCCAGTCGCTGCAGGAATACCTCCTGACCCGTCTCGTCGAGGAAGCACATACCCCAACGCTCGACGAGCTGCTCGACCGGGCAGGAGGCCGCGCTGGCGGTCGCGCAGGGTTTCAGGCGGCTGCGGCCGCCGTGCGTGCTGACCGTGACGCCCGTTGATCGTCGTCGATGCCAGCGTCGTGGTGACCGCGCTGGCCGACGACGGGCCCGACGGCGATCGCGCTCGGGAGCGCCTCCGAGGTGAGCGCCTGGCTGCGCCGCACCTGCTCGATCTGGAGGTGACCTCGGCATGGCGCCGCCTCGTTGCGGCCGGCGAGCTCGACGAGCGCCGAGCTCGTTTGGCCCTCGCCGACCTCCAGGGGCTGCGCGTCGACCGGGTACGGCACGGAGCCCTGCTCGATCGCTGTTGGGAGCTCCCGGGCACCGTCACCGCGTACGACGCCGCCTACATCGCGCTCGCCGAGCTGCTTGAAGTCACGCTCGTCACCGCCGACGGGAAGCTCGTCAAGGCACCAGGTTCTCGGTGCCCGATCGAGGTCCTTCGGTAGCCTCAACCGAGCCGGCGGAGGTGCTCGTCGGGAGCCGGCGGCGCCGGCACGATGCGCACCCGGCAGTCGACCACCTCGACGCCCTCCGGCGACACGATGACCGGGTTGAAGTCCAGCTCGGCCAGCTCGGGGACGACCGCCGCCAGGCGGGCGACCCGCTGGAGGACGTCCTCTAGGGCGTCGACCGCCACCGGGGTCGAGCCGCGGTAGCCGAACAACAGGGGCGACGCCCGCAGCGAACGGACCAGCTCGCCGGCGTCGGCGTCGGTGAGCGGGAGGATGCGGAAGGCGCGGTCGCGAAGGAGCTCGACGGCGATGCCGCCCATGCCGAACATCACCAGCGGCCCGAACAGCGGGTCGAGCACCACCCCGACGATGGTCTCCACGCCGGGGCGGGCCATGCGCTGGACGACGGCGCCCGTCATGGCCGAGCCCACTCGTGCGGTCATCTCGCGGTAGGCGGCGGCGACGTCGTCGGCCGACTCGAGGTCGAGGACGACGCCGCCGACGTCGCTCTTGTGCACCAGGTTCGGCCCTGACGCCTTGAGCACCACCGGGAAGCCCAGCCGGCTGGCCTCGGCCGCGGCCACCGTATCGGAGGACACCGGCACGGTCTCCAGCACCGGCACGCCGATGGCGCCCAGCAACTCGGTGATCCGCGCCGCCGGCAGCCACCCGCCATCATGCTGGTCGCGGAGGAAGACGTTGACCACCCGCTGGGCCCGGGCCGCGTCGAAGTTGTCGAGGTCGGGCACGGTCCCCGGCGGCCGGCGCCGCCACTCGCCGTAGGCCGCGGCGCGGGCCAGGGCCCGGGCCGCCGGCTCGGGAGAGGCGAAGGCCGGCACCGCCGCCTCCTCCGCCCCGCTCGGCCGCAGCAGTGGCTCGAGGTCGGGCCAGGCCAGGAAGCTCCCCACGATGGGTTTCGTCGCCCCGACGGCGACCCGGCGCAACATGCCGGCGATCTCCCGGGAAGGCGCGGCGAAGGTGGCGGTGTTGACGACGATCACCGCGTCCAGGTCTTCGTCGGCGAGCAGCACACGGATGGCGGCCTCGTACCCCGCCGGCGTGGCGCCGGCCACGAGATCCACAGGGTTGGCGGTCGCTCCGTTCGGGTCGATCACCTCCCGCAAGGCGGCCTGGGTCGCCGGCGACAGCTCGGGGACCTCGAGGCCGGCGCCGTCGCAGGCGTCGGTGGCCAGGATGCCCGGACCACCGGAGTTGCCGACGATGGCCACCCGCCGGCCGGCGGGCAGCGGCTGGGACGAGAGGAGGACGGCCATGTCGAAGAGATCGTCGAGGGTGTCGACCCGGATCACGCCGGCTTGGCGGAACAGGGCATCGACGGCCACGTCGGGGGTGGCCATGGCGGCGGTGTGCGACGACGCCGCCCGCACGCCGGCGGCGGACCGCCCGCTCTTCACCGCCACGATGGGCTTGCGCCGGGACACCCGCCGGGCGATGCGGCTGAACTTCCGCGGGTTCCCGAAGGACTCGAGGTAGAGGAGGATGACGTCGGTGCCGGCGTCGTCCTCCCAGTACTGAAGGAGGTCGTTGCCGCTCACGTCGGCCTTGTTGCCGACGGAGACGAAGCTCGACACGCCCATGCCGATGCGGGTGGAGCGCTCCAGGATGCCGATCCCGAGGGCGCCCGACTGCGACTGCATGGCGATGCGGCCCGGCTGCGGCGCATAAGGAGAGAACGTGGCGTTCATCCCCACCGCGGTGTTCACGACGCCGATGCAGTTCGGGCCGACCATGCGCATGCCGTTGTGGCGGGCCAGCTCCCGCAGCTCGCGCTGAGCGGCGGCGCCCTCGGGGCCGACCTCGCCGAAGCCGGCGGAGAGGACGACCAGGCCCACCACGCCCTTCTCGGCACACTGGCGGATGACGCCGGCGACCGCTCCCGACGGGACGGCGATCACGGCCAGGTCCACCTCGCCCGGCACATCGAGGAAGGCCTTGTCGAACGACCCCATGAGCATGACGGGCCATTCGGTCAGGCCGGCGTTCTCGGCGACGAGCGCGTCGTCCTCGACGAGGTGCAGCCTGGCGGCCTTTGCCGCCGCGTGCGCCGCCTCGCTGATGGTGGCCGCGCGCGCCGCCGGATCGAGCATCACCTTGTGGGCCGTGAGCTGGGTCACATAGTCTTCGAACGACTTGACCTTGAACGGCGTGTTGCCGTGGAAACGGTGGCCGCGGGTGGTATTGCCGCTCGCGATCCCCGCGACCACGAACGGCACCACCTTGCCATCGAGAAGGCAGATGATCGAATGCAGCGGCCGGACCCACTCGAAGGTGCCCGCGCCCCATCGCATGGACTTGGGCCAGGGGAATTTGGCGAGGACCGCGGGAAGGACTTCGGCCACGATGTCAGCCGCCTTTCGGCCGGGCTTCTCGATGCGCGCGGTGTAATAGTCGCCCTTCTTCTCGTCCTTGACGATCTCGGCATCGCCCAGAGCCGACAGCCCCGCCGCCTTCAGGAAGCCTTGCACCGCCTGGTCGGGCGCGCCGACACGCGGTCCCTTGCGCTCTTCGGACACCGCCGGCGACATCGCCGGCAACCCATCGATGACGAGGGCGAGGCGACGCGGCGTGGCAAAGGCGCGCGCGGTGGCAAACGACACGCCC
>CAYZMG010000072.1:0-1029 GCA_964479465.1 uncultured Acidimicrobiales bacterium | reverse complement strand
CGTCAGCCCGTCGCCGACGAGGCGTTTGAGATCTTCGCCGGCGCGCGCCTGCATGCGCGCGGGGATTTCCTCTGAGAAGAGTTCAATCAGGAGTTCGGACATGACTTCGGGATCTCTGGCGGGCCGCCCCGTGTCTTAGGCGAGGACCAGAAATGCGGCAAGCATTGCCTTCGAAGGGACTCAGACCTGCGCCTGACTTTGATCAGGGCTGCCTGCGCCTCCCGAACCGTTTATGGCGTCGCCGGTGCTGCGGGCGCCGGACCTGCGTCCTTCTCCGCCGTCACCTGGCCGATGATGTCGAGGACCTGCGTGCCGATCTCGTCGATGGCCCCGGTGGTCACGAGGTAGCCGATGCCGACGGCGCTGAGCACGATGTAGAATAAAAACAGAGTGCCATTGCGGCGCAGAAAGATGAGGCCAATGAGCAGCAGAGGCAGGGCGAGCGCGAGCACGCCGGCAATCGTCGGTGTCATAATGGTACTCCCCTAGTCGGGCCGCGGGTTGTGGCTCCGCATCTCCCCTGGCCGTTGTAGCGGCTTTGGCGGATTGCGCAAACAGGGGAATTGATCCGAGCGGGCTCCGCAGGCGGCCTCAGGGCGCGGGCTGGGGGGCCGGCGTGGGTTCGGCGTTGGGGGTCGCTGACGGCGCGTCGGGGAGGGAGCCCGTCGTCAGATCGGCACCCGGGGTGGCGCCCACCTTGGCCAGCCCGGAGTGGCGGCTTATGAGTCCGAACCACTTGTCCTGCGGCAGCAGGCGCTCGTTCAGTCCGGCCCACAGGTTGCGCGAGGCCATGCCGTCCATGAAGGTCCGGGTCGGCGGGGTCTGGCTCATCACGGCGGCGGTCGCGGCCAGCATCCCGAGCGAGGCGTAGGGATATCGCCGGTCGAACAGTTTGAGCGCCGTCCCGAACGACGCCTTCACGCGGGTATCCATGACATCCACGGAGTAGATCTCGTCGAGCGTCAGGTGAACGAGGTAGCCGATGAACATGAAGCCGCCGGCGAGCCAGGCGACGCCCTCGTGGCGGCC
>CAYZMG010000071.1:17804-24070 GCA_964479465.1 uncultured Acidimicrobiales bacterium | reverse complement strand
CAACCTGGGTTGACAGGATCGGACCGTCAACGTAGGTTGGCAGAGGTGTAGCTCACTGGAACGATCAACGTGCCGGATCCCTCCGACCGGAAGCGGCGTTCGCATCGGTGGTCGCCCTCCGACGCCTGGCCGATCGTCTCGAGCACTTCGTCGCATGGGCATCGACCGAGCAGAACTCCACGCTGCCGCGAGTGCCGAGATTCAGGCTCGAGGCGTCGGGGCGTGATCAAGTCCCGGGTAGGCGGACGACGACCGGGACGCCGAACACGCCCCCCTTCGATTCCTGTTGCAGGCCGGCGCACGGGTCGAATGTCGTCGACACGCGCAAGAGGAACAGGACGGTGACGAACGGCCCCGGTATCGGGGAGCCCGTGGGTTCGGTGATCCGGTAGCTCACCCGAGCCTCGCGCGGCGGTCGTTCGGGGCACGGTCCGATGTCCGGCCAGCGGCGGAAGACGGTGTCCTGTGAGAACAGGAGCAAGACGTTGCAGCAGGTGACGCCTGGCAGATCCGTCCAGGCCTCGATGGTGAACTCGACGGTGTCACCGACACGCGGGGCGGTCGGCGTCATCCGCAGCCGGACGGACACCCCGTCCTCCGAGAAGGTCCACGCCGGAGGGTTCACCGGCGCCGGGACCGTCTGCGCCGGCTGGCCCGGGGCCACGGTGGTGGTCGTGAAGCCCGGACTGGGAGGGGGCGTAGGGCGGGCCGTCGTCGGCGGCACCCGGCGGGTCGAGGTGGTCGGAGTGGCCCGGGTCGTCGTCGGCGGTGCCGTGGTGGGCGCCGTGAATGTCGTGGCCCGAACGGTGGTCGCCGTCGTGGTCGTGGTCTGGTCGGCCACTGCGGCACCCTCGCCGACGCGAGTGGCGGTCAGTGACGTCGAAGCGTTGTTCCGGAGCGACGAGCCCGGCAGCGCTGCGGCCACGCCGGCGCTACCGACTGCCACGACGAGAAGCGACACCCACCCGGCCCGAACCCGCCAGCGTCCCATCCGACTTGCATCGACCCGTCGACTGGTGACCTTGAGCCGGGCGACGTCGGGATCACCCCGCCGGCGAGCATCACGGGCTTCCTACGGTAGAGTCGACCGCGATGGCGGTTGACATTTTCCTGAAGATCGACGGCATCGACGGCGAGAGCAACGACGCCAAGCACAAGGGCGAGATCGAGATCGAGAGCTTCTCGTGGGGCGCGTCCGCCCCCGGGACCGCCGGCCCGGGCGGCGGCGGAGGGAGCACGGGCCGGGTGACCATGGAGGACTTCAGCTTCACCACGCCGGTCACCCGGGCGTCGCCCAAGCTTTTCCTCGCCTGCGTCGAGCGCCGGCGCATCAAGACCGCGCTGCTCACCGTCCGCCGCTCCGGGGCCCAGCAG
This sequence comes from uncultured Acidimicrobiales bacterium, assembly GCA_964479465.1. Lineage (GTDB taxonomy): Bacteria > Actinomycetota > Acidimicrobiia > Acidimicrobiales > AC-14 > CADCTB01. Next base: position 22,696 of record CAYZMG010000071.1, on the reverse strand, counting down.
CACGACTTCTTCAAGGTCACGATGAGCGACGTCCAGATCTCGGGCTGGAACCAGGCCGCCGGCGCCGGCCTGCCGATGGACCAGGTGTCGATGAATTTCGGCAAGGTCCAGATCGCCTACACCGGCCAGCGGCCGGACGGCACTCCGGGCGACAGCGTCACCGCGGGCTGGGACTCGAAAAACACCAAGGTCTGAGCCGGAGGGCGCGACGCCGTCAGCGGCGCCGGCGCCACGTGGCTCATGGTGACCGGATGGATCGATTCTCTCCGGGCCCTCATCGCCGCCGGGCCGCCCACCTAATATGCCGGCAGCAAGAACCCGCACGCCACCAGCCGGCGGACCGTCGCCGGCCACGACGCCGCCAGCTCGGCCGCCTCCGGCCCGACCGCCTCGGCCAGGTCCGCCAGCAGATTCGCCATCGTCACCGTGCCGTCGCAGCGGGCCAGCAGGTCGGCGCCGTCGGCGTCGACGTAGCCCGACCAGTGGAGGCCGCCGGTCCGGCGCAGCTGGTTGTCGAGCAGTCCCCAGCCGCCTTCGGCGGGGATGAGCTGCTGGTCGAGGCGGGCGTCGGGCGCGATGCGGAACCTCGTCGCCAGCAGGGCCTCGTCGGTGTGGTGGGCGGCCAGGTAGTCCTCGGACTCGAACCGCCGCACGAGGTCGTCGCCGGCGGGGAAGGTCATCGTCTCCGGGCTGTCCTCGGCCCGGAACCACGACGCGCCGCCGGCGGACCGGCGCATCGTGACCAGGCCACTGTCGATGGCCTGGACGCCGAGCCGGGCGTAGTAGTCCATCCACGTGTCGAACGCGGAGTCGAAGTCGTCGTCGGAGATCCAGATGGCGGCGTACTCGTCGGGGGCGGTCGAGCCTCGCCGCAGGACCAAGGCGTCGCAGCCCGTGCCCTCGAACCATCCGGCCAGGCGGGCGCGCCAGTCCTCGCCGGCCACGACCGTCCAGTTGGCCAGGAACTGGCAGTAGCCGCCCGCGTTGAGGTGCTCGGGTGCGGCCCGGGCGATCGTGCGGCACACCTCGTCTCCCTGCATGCCGCTGTGCAGGAAGTAGAAGGTGTTGTCCGGAGAGACGATGAAGGGCGGGTTGGAGACGACGAGGTCGAACGTCTCACCGGCCACGGGTTCAAAGAGGTCACCTTCGCGGCACTCGACGGTGTCGAGGTCGTTCAGCCGGGCGTTGAACGTCGCCATCGCCACCGCCCGCGGGTTGCGGTCGGTGGCCACCACCCGCTCGCTGTGCTGGGCGGCGAGGAAGGCCTGGAACCCGTTGCCGGTGCCGAGGTCGAGCGTCGAGCGGCTCGGCCGGCGGACGGTAAGGCCGGCCAGGGTCAACGAGCTGGCGCTGATACCCATGACGTAGTCGGCGGCCAGGGCCGCCCCGCCCCGGCGGTGGAAGTCGAAGGCGACGACGAGGCCCTGGTAGCAGCGCAACTGCACAGTGGCCTGGACCTCCTCGCCGGCGACGGTGAGCAGGCCACCATCGGCCCACCACTCGAGCTCGCCGAGCACGACCCTGGCCCGTTCCGAAGGCACGCCGGCTCCGAGGATGAACAGCCGCACCAGCGTCTCCAGCGGGGTGCCGCCGGCGGTCCGGCGCAACAGCGGTGGCAGCTTCTTTCCGCCCAACGACGAGAGGTTCGTCCCGAGGAGCTCGGTGACGCCGCGGTCGTCGTAGCCGGCGCCGGCCAGTGTCTCCCGGATCCGGCGGTAGTCGGCCGGGGCTTGGAAGCGGAACATCGCCGCACGCTACGCGCCGCAGCCCTGTCAGGACTCCGGTACGACGACGAACCGGATGGCCAGCGTGGCTTGGATCTCGCCGTGGCGCAGGAGGAAGGTCCGCTCGTCGAGGCGCTTCCGACGCAGCCAAACCGTTACCTCGGCGTTGCACTTGCTGGCGTTGCAGGAGGCGCAGGCGGGCGCGATGTTGGCGAGGGTGTAACGGCCGCCGCGGGAGATGGCCAGGACGCAGTCGCGCTGCAGCGGTACGTCGACCGCTCCGCAGTAGGCACACCCGACCCACGCCGCGGTGAGCGCAGACCACTGCGCCTCGGTCAGGTCGTGGTCGACCCGTCCCATCCGGCGCTTGCGCTTCTGCGCGCTCCTGGCCCTACGGCTCCGGTTGACCGCCATTGCGATCAGTCACGGCAGTTGAGAGGCATACCAACAGCATGCATCCTAGCGAGCCGGCGACGGCGGCACGCCGGCGTCGGCAGTGCGCGGGGCTCAGGAGTAGCCCTGGCCGCCACCCCGCAGGGAACCCTCCGCCACGCCCCGATGCCGGGACGATTCGATCGACGGCCGTTGGACACCGGTGCGAACCTCGTGGACGTAGACCATGCTGCGATCCTTCTGCCACTGCACGAACGCCACTCGCGTCCCTTCACCCGAGACCGAGACGATCCGCTCGCCGATCGACGCTCCCGAGCCCGTCAGAACCACAGCGTCGGCGGCCATCGAGACCAGAGATGGGCCCCTCGGGCGTGTTCCCGGACCGAACCGGTGACGACGGCGTCACCAGTTCGTGGGGATCAGGAGCAGCCGCTGGTAGTACCGCAGCCGCTGCACACGAAGCAGGCGCCGGCCCGCTGCATGACGACGCCGCACACGTAGCAGTAGGGGGCGTCGGACGCCGCCGGGCTCATGGTGAGCTGGGGGGCCGGCGCCCGGTGGGCGGCGGGGTCGGGGACGACCTCGGAGCCGGTGCTGGTGGGCGTGGACTGCTCCTCCACGCCGGGGAGCGTGGGCTGCATGCGCTCGTCGACGGTGAGGATGCCGAGCTCGGCCCGCTCGTCGGCCGGGAGGTACTCCACCGCCAGCCGGCGGAAGATGTAGTCCACCAGGGAGCTGGCGAAGCGGATCTCGGCGTCGTCGGTGATGCCGGCGGGCTCGAAGCGCATGTTGGTGTACATGTCGACGAACGCCTTCAGGGGCACGCCGTACTGCAGGCCGTGGCTGACCGAGATGGCGAAGGCGTCCATGACGCCGGCGAGGGTGGAGCCCTGCTTGGCCACTCGCAGGAAGATCTCGCCCGGCCGCCCGTCGTCGTACTCACCCACGGTGACGTAGCCGTGGCAGTCGGCCACCCGGAAGGAGAACGTCTTGGAGTGGCGCATGCGGGGCAGGCGCTGCCGCTCCGGCTGCTTGACGATGATCGGCTGGACGACCGCCGCCACGTCCTTCTTGGTGGTGGAGAGGGGCTGGGCCACCTTGCAGTTGTCGCGGTAGACGGCGACGGCCTTGAGGCCCATGCGCCAGGCGTCGATGTGGAGCTGCTCCATCTCCTCGACGGTGGCCGACTCCGGCATGTTGATGGTCTTGGAAATGGCGCCGCTGATCCACGGCTGGACCGCCGACATCATGCGGACGTGGCCGAGGTAGTGGATGACGTTGTCGCCCATGGAGCAGGCGAACACATCGAGGTGCTCGGAGGCGATGTGGGGGGCGCCCAGGATGGTCTTGTGCTCGTCGATGTAGGCGACGATCTCCTCGACCTGGCGGGGCGAGTAGCCCAGCCGGCGTAGGGCCCGGGGCACCGTCTGGTTGACGATCGACATCGTGCCCCCGCCGACCAGCTTCTTGGTCTTGCAGAGGCCGAGGTCGGGCTCGATGCCGGTGGTGTCACAGTCCATCATCAGGCCGATGGTGTTGTGGCTGATGAACCCGTTGGCGACGTAGGTCACGTTGTCGGGCACGGACAGGTCGTAGGTGAACTCCTCGTCGCCCAGCTCGGCCGAGGCCACCCGGTCGTAGAAGAACGAGAGCAGGTGACCCAGCTCGACATCCGCGGTGCGCTCGAACAGCTCGGTGGCGATGCGGCGGGAGACCCGGTTCCGAGAGAGCTCCATGAGCAGCACCCTGCGGAGCCGGTCGTTGACCGTAGCGAGCCGGTCGATCATCGCCCGGGTGACGGGGATGTAGTCGAGGCGCCCGGCCTGGGACACGCCGCCGGCGGCCACCGCAGCGCTCTTCCGTCCCCCCATGAAGCCGATCTCGGCCGACCAGCGGCCGGCGTAGGCCGAGTTGAGCAGGCGGAGGACGGCGATCGGGGCCTGCCCCGACCCGGTGCGGGTGGTCTCCACTTTCCGGGTGGTTGGGTAGCCGAGCGCCAGCAGAAGGCTCTGGACGTCGGACCCGAAGGCGAGCGACGTGGTGGAGAAACTCGGAACGCCGGCGGTCACCGTACCGTCGGCCTCGAACAGGCCGCGCAGGAAGGCCCGGTACACCTCCGGGTCGTTGCTGTGGAGGATGGCGTCGGGGATGTGGGCCGTGTATCCCTTGCCGGTGTGGCCCTCGGTGGGGCGCCGCTTGGCGAAGCCGCACGCCTCCCACCACAGCGTCAGCCGCACGGACGTGAAGGCGACCTCGGTATAGCCCTGCTTCGGTGACACCGTTGCTGCGAGGTTGAACACCTCTTTGCCGAGCTGCTCGAGGCGCTCCACCACATCGAAGTCGGTGTCGGCGACACAGAAGCGGAGGCCACGGGAGTGGAGGGAACCGTCGCCCATGAAGTAGCCGACCACTTCGGCCAGAGCGGCCGACACCGTGCGCGGAGCCTCGACGTGGTGCTCACCGGTCCAGTAGGCCTCCGGCAGCGGCGGCAGCGGGACGGTCTGCGGCTCGCCGACGAGCTGGTGCAGCGCCAGCGGCACGAGATCGCCGGCGGCGATGTCGCTGAAGCGCTTCCACTCCCAGGCGCCGGTGGCCTCGTCGACCACCTTCACCCGGTGCTGAGTGGTGCCCTGGATGCGATAGCCCCGGGCGGTGTCGACGTTGACGACGGGCTCGAGGCCGTTCACGTAGAACTTGGTGGCGGTGCGGGCACCTTCGTCGGTGGCGACCTGCACGCCGAGGTCCTGCCACTGGGCGCCGCCGGGGTCACCCAGG
>CAYZMG010000071.1:0-17794 GCA_964479465.1 uncultured Acidimicrobiales bacterium | reverse complement strand
GACCTCGTTCGGTGGCAACCAACGAGCCGCCGACGAGGCACCCGGTGGGTGCCAGTACCGACGCCTGGGCGTTGCGCACGCCCCAGTCCTCCGCCCACTCCACGGCGTCGTCCCACGCCTCCTGGGCGGCGGAGACGAGCTCCCGGGTCGCGAGGCTGTCGTCGATGGTGGCGGCCTCGTCGCGATGCATGCGCAGCACCCGGTTCATGGGCTCCCGGTTCTCGCTGTAGCCGGCGAACGGCCCCATGCGGGCCGCGGTGCGGGCCGACGTGGCGTAGGCGTGGCCCGTCATCAGCGAGGTGATGGCGGCGGCCCAGGTGCGGCCGGCGTCGGAGTCATAGGCCAGGCCGAGGGCCATGAGCATGGCGCCGAGGTTGGCGTAGCCCAGGCCGAGCTGGCGGAAGCGGCGGGCGTTGTCCCCGATCTTCTCGGTGGGGTAGTCGGCGTTGCCGACGAGAATCTCCTGGGCGGTGAACACCACTTCGACCGCGGCCCTGAACCCGGCGACGTCGAAGGTGCCGTCGTCGCCCAGGAACTTCAGCAGGTTGAGGCTGGCCAGGTTGCACGCCGAGTTGTCGAGGTGCATGTATTCACTGCACGGGTTGGACCCGTTGATGCGCCCGGTGTTGGCGGCCGTGTGCCAGCGGTTGATGGTGGTGTCGAACTGCATGCCGGGGTCGGCGCACTCCCAGGTGGCCTCGGCGATCTGGCGGAACAGCTGGCGGGCCTTGATCGTGCGAACGGGCTCGCCGCTCGTGACGCCCCGCAGGTGCCAGTCGGCGTCGTCGACGACGGCCTGCATGAACTCGTCGGTGACCCGGACCGAGTTGTTGGCGTTCTGGTACTGGGTGGAGTGGCTGTCCTTGCCGTCGAGGTCCATGTCGAAGCCGGCGTCGCGCAGGACGCGGGCCTTGCGCTCCTCGATGGCCTTGCACCAGATGAAGTCCTCGATGTCGGGGTGATCCGCGTTGAGGATGACCATCTTGGCGGCGCGTCTTGTTTTACCGCCCGATTTTATTGTGCCCGCCGACGCGTCGGCGCCCCGCATGAAGCTGACCGGGCCCGAGGCGGTGCCGCCGCCCTTCAGGTACTCGTACGAGGAGCGGATGTTCGACAGGTTGATGCCCGACCCAGAGCCGCCCTTGAAGATCGTGCCCTCCTCGACGTACCAGTTGAGGATGGACTGCATGGTGTCGTCGACGGCGAGGATGAAACACGCTGACGCCTGCTGCGGCTCACCCTTGACGCCGATGTTGAACCAGACGGGAGAGTTGAAGGCCGCCTTCTGGTGGGCGACGAGGTGCTTGAGCTCGGCCCGGAAGGCCTCGGCCTCGGTGTCGTCGACGAAGTAGCCGTCCTTGACGCCCCAGGCGGTGATGGTGTCGGCCACCCGGTCGATGACCTGGCGCAGCGACTGCTCGCGCTCCGGGGAGCCGGGGGTGCCCCGGAAGTACTTCTGGGCGACGATGTTGGCCGCGTTGAGTGACCAGCCGGCAGGGAACTCCACGCCGAGCTGCTCGAAGGCCACCACGCCGTCGCGGTAGTTGGTGATGCGGGCATCACGCTTCTCCCAGACCACCTCGTCGTAAGGGTGGATCCCCTCGGTGGTGAAGTGCCGGCGGATGCCGATCCCCGTCTGCTCCGGCGCCATCGCCATACGGCAAGCCTCCCTATCGAAAAAAAGTGTGATGAGGGCGCGCGTCGTTGCGCGGCGGTCGGCACCTGACACCACAAGATGTTGTGGTGGGTGCCCGCTCGACCCCCAGGGGAAGGAATTACATCACCGTGATTCTACCGTGTCAACCACCCGTTCGTGCCGACCACCGAACCGTACGCAGCGCCCCCTGTGGACGGCTAGGGGAGCAACCCTGTGGACGTCAGTCGGCCGGCGGTGGAGGAAGCGGCGGAGGGTCGGGCTGGCTCAGCGCCAGCACCTCCCGCTCGAAGTCACCCGGGCCCTCGAAGCTCTTGTAGACGCTGGCGAAGCGCAGGTAGGCCACCTCGTCGAGAGCCCGCAGCCGCTCAAGCACGATGGCGCCCACCCGGGCGCTGCTGGCCTCGGACCCCTCGAGGCGAAGCGCCTCCTCGACATCGGCGGCCACGCCCTCGAGCTGCTCGGGGCTGACCGGCCGGTTCTTGGCCGCGGCCCGCACGCCGGCCACGATCTTGTCCCTCCGGAACGGATCCCTGACCCCTGAATGCCTCACCACGCCCAAGCCGTCTTCGTCGATGCGCTCGAAGGTGGTGAAGCGCCGGCCGCACCCCAGGCACTCGCGCCGGCGGCGGATGGCAAGCCCATCGTCGGCCTGGCGCGAGTCGACCACCTTGTCGTCGAGGCAGGCACAGGCCGGGCAACGCATACATCGACGGTACCCCCGCCCCTGCACACAGGCCGGTGCGGTGCGATCATTGAGGCGGAATGTCCGACGGTGCCGGCAAATGCCGGTCGGCGGCGAAACGGAGGCCCCGATGGTGATCGGCCCGCTGTTGCTGGGTATCGGGATCGGCTTGCTGGCCGGCCACCTGCTGATCTGGATCATCATTGGCCTCGGCGCCGGCATCACCCTCAACTCGGTCGTGTCGGGACTCCGACCGAAGCGAGTGCGCGACCGGCGCTGAACGGAAAGTGGCCCCGTCAGGCGGCGGCGGGCAATGCCAGCCGCTCGCCCGGGACCAGCACGGGACTGCCATGGGCCGCCACCAGACGGGCGACGAGGGGGCGGGGATCACCAGAGGGGTCAAGGCGGCGGGCGATCTCCCAGAACGTGTCGCCCGGCTGGACGACGTAGACCGCCGCCGGCGCTCCGGGACGCTCGGAGGCGGTGAGGGGACCACCCCCGAACGACGCCAGGAGCCCGCCGACGGCGAGAACAAGAGCGGCGACGACGCTGGTCACCAGCAGGACGGCGGCCACCCGGCGCCGGCGGTACACCGCGGCGACGGGGAGGCGGGCGGGCGCCGGCGCCGGCACGAACGGTGCGGTGCGCACCACGACGAGGCACGCGGCGCGCGGCGACTGCGCCGGCGAAGCATGAGCGACCGCGACCATTCGAGAATTCCTCCCTCTGCAGTTCGGGAACAGCTGTTCGGTACCCGGACAGCGTTTCACGAACGCCCGTTCGAGGTCAAGGAAAATCTCGAACATACGTTTGCATCCCGGCGCCTTCCGTCCTATCGTGTTCCCTGTGACCTCCAACCTGACCGAACGCCAGCGAGGAATCCTCAACTTCATCGAGGCGGAAACCCGTGACCGTGGCTATCCGCCGTCGGTCCGCGAGATCGGTGAGGCCGTCGGCCTCACCTCCACATCCACCGTCCACGCCCACCTGGGCACCCTCCAGCGCCTCGGTTATTTGCGGCGCGACCCCACGAAGCCCCGGGCCATCGAGGTCCGGTACGACCCCGGTTCAGGGGCGTCGGGTGAGCGCCGACCGGCCCGTCATGTGCCCCTGCTGGGCGATGTCGCCGCCGGCACCGACGTGCTGGCCCAGGAGAACGTGGAGGAGCTCCTCCCCCTGCCTGCCGACTTCACAGGAGACGGGCCTGTCTTCATGGTGCGGGTCCGGGGGGACTCGATGATCGACGCCGGCATCCTCGACGGTGACTTCGTCGTGGTGCGCCAGGAGACCGACGTGCGCAAGGGCGACGTGGTCGTGGCCGGCATCCCGGGCGAGGAAGGCACGGTGAAGACCTTCACCCGCAAGGGCAACAAGATCGTGCTGCTTCCTGCCAACGCCCAGTTCCAGCCCATGGAGTTCGACGCCGGCGACGTCACCATCTACGGCAAGGTCGTCACCGTGGTGAGGCGCCTGTGAGCCCCGTCAGGCGCTGAGCCGGCGGGTCCAGGTGGCAGCCACGGCGGAGCCCATCACCACCACCAGCATGCCCGCAGCGACGCCGGCCGGTCCCCGGCCGGGCATCGCCCCCAGGGGCAGGGGAACCGCCACCGGCAGGGCAACGGCCGGTGGCTCGGCGGCCAGGGCCTCCGGCGCCACCGTGGTCGTGGTGGTGGTGGAGGCCGGGACGGTCGTCGCCGGCGGCTTGGTGGTCGTCGGCCGGGGCACGGTGGTGCGGGGCACGCTCGTGGTCCTGGGCGTGGCAGTTGTCGCCGGCGCCGCGGTGGCGGGCGGCGCGGGATCGGCACCGACAGCGGCGGCCAGGTTGAGGCGGCCCTGGCAGCCCCGCCCGCAGGACACCTTGTCGGCGGTGGCAAGGATGCGGCTGACGGCGGCGGCCGGGCTCTGGCCCTGGGCCAGGAGCAGGGCGACGGCGCCGGCCACATGAGGGGCGGCCATCGACGTGCCGGCGGACGAGGCGTACCCGCTGCCGCCGGAGGAGGTGATGAAGGTGGAGATCACGTTGCTGTCGGCGCCGCCGGAGCCGGCGCCGCCGGGGGCCACCAGACCCCACTTGGCGTTGCCGATAGGGCTCGAGTATGACGGCACGTTGCCGGCCCGGTCGGTGGCGCCCACCACGAGGGCATTGACGTTGCCGTAGTTCTCACTGCCGAGGTCGCCGGCGCCGGTGGCGTAGTTGCCCGACGCCAGCACAGGGACCGCGCCCTTGCTCCAGGCGTACTCGATGCCACTCCGCAGCGGGGTCCCGAGGGCGCTGGCAGCCAGGAAGTTGGGGTCACCCAGGCTGAGGTTGACGACCCGGGCGCCGTGGTCGACCACCCAACGAATCCCGTTGTTGATGTCCTCGACCCGGCCCTCGCCGCCGGCGTTGAGCACCTTGGCCACCGCCAGCCGGGCGTCGGGAGCGACGCCGGCGATGCCCTTGCCGTTGCTGGTCACCGCGGCGGCGATGCCGCTGACGATCGTGCCGTGACCGTGGGTGTCCGGGGCGGGGCCGGCCACGCACGGCTTGCCCACGCAGTCGGCCATGGCCACGACCTTGCCGGCCAGGTCCGGGTGGGCGGCGTCGATGCCGGTGTCGACGATGCCGATGGTGACGCCGCCGCCGGTGGAGCGGGTCCAGGCCTGGGGGGCGCCGATCTGGCTCAGCGCCCACTGGCGGCCGAAGTAGGTGTCGTTGGTGGCCGAGGCCGCCCCGGCCAACCCTCCGACGAGGGCGACGACCGACACGGCGACGGCGAGCGCCCGTCGCAGCACGCTCACCCCCGCTCGAGAACCGTCCGCAGGACCCCGTAGACCGTCTCCAGGTCCGAACGGGTCACCCGCTCCCCGGCACTGTGGGCAAGGGCCGGATCGCCGGGCCCAAAGTTGGTGGCGGGCACGCCGCGGGAGGCGAAGCGGGCCACGTCGGTCCACCCCAGCTTCCCGTAGGCCTCGCCGCCGCTGGCCGCGAGCACGGCCTGGAGCAGCGGGTGCCCCAGCGCCGGCAAGGCAGCTTCGGCCATGTCCGTCACCTCGAAGCCGTCCACCTCGCCCACCACCGAGCGCACGTGGGCTTCGGCCTCCTCGGGCATGCGGTCGGGAGCGAACCGGTGGTTGAGCGTCACCGTCGCCCGGTCGGGCACCACGTTGTTGGCCACCCCGCCGCCGATCCGCACGACCTGGAGGCCCTCGCGGAAGTGGCAGCCGTCGATCGTCACCTGCCGGCCCTCGTAGGCGGCCACCGACGCCAGCAGCGGCGCCAGCCGGTGGATGGCGTTGCGACCCAGCCAGGCCCGGGCGGTGTGGGCCCGCTCGCCGGTCATCGTCACCTCGACCCGCATCGTCCCCTGGCAGCCGGCCTCGACCCGGGCCGACGACGGCTCGGCGAGAAGGGCGGCGTCACCCTCGAGGAGGTCGGGCCGCTCGCCGAAGAGCCGCTCGATCCCGTTGAACGCCGAGTCGACCTCTTCGCACTCGTAGAAGACATAGGTGGTGTCGACCGCCGGCTCGGCCACGGTGGTCGCCAGGGCGGCCAGGACGGCCACGCCGCCCTTCATGTCGCAGGCGCCGAGGCCCCACAGGACGTCGCCGTCGATCCGGGCCTGCTCGTTGCCGTTGGGCGGGACGGTGTCGGTGTGGCCGGCGAGGATCAGGCGCGACGGCCGGCCCAGCGAGGTGCGGGCGACCAGGTTCTCGCCCACGCGCGTTACCGCGAGCCACGGCACGGGCTCGAGCACGGCTTGCAGATGGTCGGTCACCGCCCCCTCGTGGTGGCTCACCGAGGGTATATCGACCAGCTCAGCCGTCAGCTTGAGAAGGTCGGCCACCCCATCCTCACGCGCCGGTAGCGCCGTGCTGGCGGAGCAGCGTCTCCAGCTGGCCCTTGTCGTGGCGCTCTCCCTCCGGAAGCCGCCGGATGACGAGAGCGCACGGCAGCCCGAACTCCCCCCCGCCGAAGGTTCGGGGACGGGTGGCGGTCACCGCCACGCTCCACGGCGGGATCTCCCCACGGCCCAGTTCGGCGCCGGACTCGGCGTCGATCACCGGGATGGAGCGGGACAGGATCAGGCCGGCGCCCAGCACCGAGCCGTCACCCACCCGGGCCCCGTCCACGATCATGCACCGGCTGCCGATGAAGCAGTCGTCGCCGATCATGATCGGGGCCGCCTGGGGCGGCTCCAGGACACCGCCGATGCCCACCCCGCCCGACAGGTGGACCCGGGCCCCAACCTGGGCGCAGGAGCCGACCGTCGCCCAGGTGTCGACCATGGTGTCGGCGCCGACCCGGGCGCCGATGTTCACGTAGCTGGGCATGAGCACGGCGCCCCGGTCGATGAACGAGCCCCAGCGGGCCGACGCCCCGGGCACCACCCGCACGCCGGCCTCGGCCCACCCCCGCTTGAGCGGGATGCGGTCGGCGAACTCGAACGGGCCGATCTCCATCGTCTCCAGCTCCGAAAGCCGGAAGAGTAGGAGGATCGCCTGCTTCAGCCAGATGTTGACGACCACCTCATTGGTCGTGGCGTCGACCTCGGCCACCCGGGCCTCGCCGCAGTCAAGCAGGGCCACCGCCTCCCGGACCACGGCGAGCGCGTCGTGGTCGGCGGGGGTCAGCTCGGTGCGGCGCTCCCAGAGCTCTTCGATCTGGGCCTGAAGTTCAGCCATGGTTCGGGAGGGTACTAGCCGCTCGCCGGGCAGCGGCATGCACCGACTCGGGCGTCATCACGCCGAGCAGTCGGTCGCCGTCGACCACGGCGACCCACCCGGCGTCGGACAGGAGCAGGGCGCTGGTGACGTCCTTCAGGCTGGCGCCGGCCCCGACCGTCGACGCCGGCCGGCACCGCTCCCCGACCGTCCCCTCCCCACCGGCGTCATCGGCCAGCAGCTGCCCTCGGAACCGGCCCCCACCGTCGACGACGGTTGCCGCTCCCCCGCCGAGGACGGCCCGGGCCTGCGACAACAACATCTCAGGCGACAGCCTCACGGGCTTCTCCAGCCGCTCCCGGTCGATCGGGATCACGCTCAACCGCTTGAGCCCCCGGTCGGCGCCCACGAACCCGGCCACGAACGGCGACGCCGGCCGGCCCAGCACGTCGGCCGGCGGCGCGTACTGCTCGAGCACCCCGCCCTCCCGGAGCACCGCGATGCGGTCGCCCAGCCGGACGGCCTCGTCGATGTCGTGGGTGACGAAGACCACGGTCTTGCCCACCTCGGCCTGGAGCCGGAGGAACTCGCCCTGGAGCCGATCCCGGCTGATGGGGTCGATGGCACCGAACGGCTCGTCCATGAGCAACACCGGCGGGTCGACACCGAGGGCCCGCGCCACCCCCACCCGCTGGCGCTGCCCGCCCGAGAGCTGGTGCGGGTACCGGCCCCGGTACTGGGGCGGGTCGAGCCCGACCAGCTCCAGCAGCTCGTCGACCCTTGCCCTGATCCGGCCCTTGTCCCACTTCAGCAAGCGGGGGACGGTGGCCACGTTGTCAGCGACGTTCAGGTGCGGGAAGAGCCCGACGTGCTGGATGACGTAGCCGATGCGCCGGCGCAGCTCGACCGGGTCGGCGCCGGTCACGTCGTCGCCGCCCAGGAAGATGCGCCCGCTGGAGGGCTCGATGAGCCGGTTCACCATCTTCAGGGTGGTGGTCTTGCCGCAGCCCGACGGGCCCACCAGCACGGTGATCTCGCCTTCGCGCACCTCCAGGTCCAGGGCGTCGACCGCCACCTGCCCGTTGTCCCAGCGCTTGGTAAGCGACTCGAGGCGGATCAAGGTTTCGACTTTAAGCTGGCATAGTCTCGCGGCAGTGCCGGACCCCTGGGTGCGATGGGACTGGATACGGGATCACGGCGACGACATCCTCGCCGCCACCCGCCAGCACACCGAGCTCACGCTCATCGCCGTCGCCCTGGGCCTGCTGATCTCCTTCCCTCTCGCCCTGGCGGCCAGGAAGTGGCGGCGAAGCGCCGGCCCCATCCTCGGGTTGACCGGCGTGGTGTTCACCATTCCCTCCCTCGCCCTGTTCGCCCTGCTCGTCCCCCTCACCGGCCTGTCGAGGACGACGGCCGAGATCGGGCTGGTCGGCTACACGCTGCTCATCCTGGTGCGAAACATCGTCGCCGGCCTCGACGGCGTCCCCGCAGAGGTGCGGGAGGCGGCCCAGGGCATGGGCTTCCGCCCACTGGCCCAGCTGGTCCGCGTCGAGCTCCCGCTGGCCGTCCCCGCAATCGTCGCCGGCATCCGCATCGCCACCGTCACGACCATCGGCCTGGTCACGGTGACCGGCCTCATCGGCCAGGGCGGCCTGGGCGCGTTCATCATCGACGGCATCAACCGGGACTTCCGCACGCCGCTGGTCGTCGGCTCGGTCTGCTCCATCGCCCTGGCGGTCATCGCCGACGTGACGCTGGCCGGCGCCGCCCGCCTGCTGTCGCCATGGAGCCGGCGGTGAGCCTGCCCGCCGAAGTGGTCGAGTGGTTCACCACCGCCGAGCACTGGCGGGGCGAGTTCGGCGTGCCCCACCGGCTCACCGAGCACGCGCTCATGTCCGCCGGCGCCCTGGCCGCGGCGCTGATCATCGGCCTGCCCCTGGGCATCTGGCTCGGCCACCGGGGCCGGGGCGGCGCCCTGGCCATCAACCTCTCCAACTTCGGCCGGGCCATCCCGTCGCTGGCCATCCTCGCCCTGGTCCACCAGGCGATCGGGCTCAGCGGGTGGCCCGGCTTCGGGGCCCGGCCGGCGCTGGTGGCCCTGGTCGCCCTGGCCGTGCCGCCGCTGGTGACCAACGCCTACGTCGGCATGCGGGGCGTCGACCGCGACGTGGTCGAGGCCGCCCGGGGGATGGGCATGACGGGCGGCGAGCTCCTGTGGGGCGTCGAGCTGCCGATCGCCCTGCCGCTGATCATGGCCGGCGTGCGCACTGCCGCGGTTCAGGTCGTCGCCACGGCTACCCTCGCGGCAGTGACCGCGTGGGGTGGGCTCGGACGCTTCATCGTCGATGGTTTCGGCCAGCGGGACAACGCCCAGATCGTCGCCGGCGCCCTGCTCGTCGGGATGCTCGCCCTGATTACCGAGCTCGTGCTCGCCCGCCTGCAACGAGCGATGGTGTCCGAGGGCCTGCGGGCCCATGTGGCCCCCGTCGATGAATCGCTGGCGGCGGCGTGACACCGTCGAGGAGGAACAAGGCATGCCACTGAACTCGGTTCAGTCCCGCACAGTCGTCGCCATCTGCCTGGGAACGCTGGTGACCGCGGCGTGCAGCGGCGACGGCGACGACACGGCCAAGGCGTCCAAGACGGTGGTCATCGGCTCGGCCCCGTTCGCCGAGAGCCAGATCGTCGCCAACATGTATGCCGGCGCCCTCAAGAACGAGGGCTACCAGGTCGTCGTGCGCAAAGGCCTGGGGCAGCGGGAGATCTACATGCCGGCGCTGGAGAAGGGTGGGGCCGACAACGGAGTCGACCTGGTGCCCGAGTACGTCGGCACTCTGCTCGAGTACGTCAACAAGAACGCCGGCGAGGCCAGCGGCAACCTCGACGAGAGCGTCACCAAGCTCCGGTCCCGCCTCGACCCGATGGGGCTCACCGCCCTGGAGCCGTCGCCCGCCGCCGACCAGAACGCCTTCGCGGTGACGCGGGCGACTGCCGACCGCTTGCGGCTCAAGAAGCTGTCGGACATCACGCCCGCCGTCGCCTCGACCCTGACCTTGGGGGCCGGCGCCGAGTGCCCGGCGCGACCCTTCTGCCTGCCCGGCCTCGAGAAGACCTACGGGTTGAGGTTCAAGCCAATCCGGATCCTCGACTCCGGTGGGCCCCGGACCATCGAGGCCCTGACCCAGGGCGACATCGACATCGGCCTGGTGTTCTCCAGCGACGGTGCGGTGGCGGCCCGTGACCTGGTGGTGCTGGAGGACGACAAGAAGCTGCAGACCGTCGACAACATCGTTCCCGCCATTCGCAAAGACATCGTCGATGACGACATGCGCGACACCCTCGACAAGGTGTCGGCTGCGCTGACCACCACCGACCTGATCGAGCTCAACCGGCGGGCCAGCATCGACAAGACCGACCCCGAGGTCCTGGCCCGGGAGTGGCTGGCGAACCACGGCTTCTCCAAGAAGTGACCCGTCGCCAGTGGGCGGCGGTCCTGTGCACGTTGGCGCTGACCGCCGGTTGCGGCGGCTCCGCCGGTGACGGCGATCCGCTGGCCGAGCCGCCGGCGCCGGCCGGTGGCAACACCGCCACCGGCGCCGCCGGCGCCGGCTACCAGCCCTTCACCCTCCTGGGCACCATCACCGACCCCGGCATCAGCGAGAGCAGCGGCCTGGCCGCCTCCCGGCGCAACCCCGGGCTCCTGTGGACCCACAACGACTCCGGCGACGAACCACTCGTCTACTGCCTCGACCTGACGGGCGCGACATGCGGTGTCTGGCGGGTCACCGGCGCCGAGGCCTGGGACTGGGAGGACATGGCCGCCGGCCCCGGGCCCCGCCCGGGCGAGCCCTACCTGTACCTCGGTGACATCGGCGACAACGTGGACGGCCGCAGCGAGATCATCGTCTACCGGATCCCCGAGCCGGTCGCGATCGCCGCCGGGGCGACGGTGCCGACCAAGGTGGCGCCGGCCGCCTCCGCCCCCGCCGAGGCCCTCACGCTCCGCTTCCCCGACCGGCCCCAGAACGCCGAGGCGCTGGCCGTCCACCCCACGACGGGCGACATCTACGTGATCTCGAAGGACGCCCAAGCCGCCCGGGTGTACAAGGCCACCGCGCCGCTTGACGCGTCGAAGGCCACGACCATGACTCAGGTCGGCAACGTCCGGCTCGGGGCGGGCTCCCGGGGCCTCGAGCAGGTCACCGGGGCCGACATCTCCCCCGACGGGCGCCGGGTCGCCCTGTCGACCTACGCCCAGGGATACGAGCTCGAGGCGCCGGCCAGCGGGCCGTTCGACGACATCTGGTCCCAGCCACCGGCGCCGGTCTCGCTCGGCCCCCGGTTGCAGGGCGAGTCCATCGCCTACCGGTTGGACGGGAGAGCGCTGCTCACCACCAGCGAGATCGTCCCCGCGCCCCTCCAGCAGGTCGAGCGCCGCGGGGGCTAACCGGCGCGGACGTCGAGGCCGGCGGCGGCCAGGCGCTCCTCGACGACCTGGCGCTGCTCGGCACTCATCTCGTCGCGCGCCCCCTTGGGAATCTCGACGTCGAGCAGGTCAGCAGCCACGATCAGCGACTCGTCGTAGCTGTACAGGTCGAGCTCCCACACGTCGGGGTCGGTGGGTGGTTGGTCGAGCCGCCGGCGCAGGTCCCGCAGGCGCTCGGTCAGCCGTTCGCGCTTGTCGCCGGGCTCGATCAACTCAGTCGTCGTTGTCCTCGTACTCGCGGATGTCGCCGAAGCGGGCCTTCACGTTTCGCTCGCTGGTCACGAACAGGTCGGCGATCTCCAGCCACGTGGTGCCGTCCTTGCGGGCCTCGGCGACGAGGTTGCGGGTGATGGCCTCGAGGAAGCTCCGGGCCGCGTTGGTGGCGGCGATGCGGCCCGTCGCCGGTAGCGAGGGGTCGACGATCTGGACCACGAGGGCCTTGAAGCCCGTGATCGACTCGGGCTCTGGTGACGCGTCCGGCTCAGGTGACATGGCCGCCAATCGTAGGCTGACCGGCGACCATGGCCCCATCCGATCGCCGCAGCCCGCTGGTGGCCGGGATAGATGTCGCCACGGCCGACGTGAGGGTGACGGTCGCGGCCGGCGACGGTCGGGTGGTGGCCACGTCCTCGGCGCCCCTGGCCCGACCGCAACGGCCGGCGCCGGGGATCTCCGAGCAGGACGCCGCCACCTGGTGGCCGGCGGTGTCTCGGGCCCTGCGCGAGGCGCTGGGCCCCATCGACGGCGAGGTGGTGGCCGTCGCCGTGTCGGCCACGTCGGGGACGGTCGTGCTCGCCGACGGCAGCGGGGCGCCGCTGGGGCCGGCGCTGCTCTACGACGACAGCCGGGCGCCGGCACCGGAGCGCTGGGACTGGCTGCTGGACCAGCACGGCGCCGGCGCCCGGGCCATGCACGCCTGGCACGCCTCGGACCTTGTCGTCGCCCGGCTCACCGCCACGTCGCCCCCCACAGACTGGAGCCACGCCCTCAAGACCGGCTACGACCCCGGCGCCGGGCGGTGGGGCGGGGCCGGGGCGGCGGCGGACCTGCGCCCCGAGGTTCTCCGCCCCACGTCGTCCGCCGGCACCGTCTGCGAGGAAGCCGCGGCTGCCACCGGGCTGCCCGCCGGCTGCGACGTCCGCCTCGGCATGACCGACGCCTGCGCGGCCCAGATCGGCGCCGGCGCCGATCGTGCCGGCCGGTTCGTCAGCGTCCTCGGCACCACCCTGGCGGTGAAGGGCGCCAGCGACGACCGCATCGACGACCCCGCCTCGGGGGTCTACAGCCACCGCCACCCCGACGGGTGGTGGCTGCCGGGCGGGGCGTCGAACACCGGGGCCGGCCCGCTGGCGGCCCGCTTCTCCCATGACGAGCTGGCCGACCTCGACGGCCAGGCCGGCGCCCACGGCCCGGCCAGCAGCGCGTGCTACCCCCTCACCCGGACGGGCGAGCGGTTCCCGTTCGCCGCCCAGGACGCCCAGGGATTCTGGACGGCACCGGCCCTCGGTCCGGTGGACGAGTACCGGGCCGTCCTCGAGGGCGTGGCCTTCGTCGAGCGCCTGGGATACGAGCGTCTGAGCCGGCTCGGCGCCCCGCTCGCCGGCCCCCTCCGAAGCGCCGGCGGTGGGAGCCGCAGCGACGTGTGGACGGCCATCCGGGCCACGGTGCTTCGGGTGCCGATCACCCGGCCGGCGACAGCCACCACCTCCTTCGGTGCCTGCATCCTCGCCGCCGCCGGAACGCTGCACCCGACCCTGGCCGGCGCCACCGACGCCATGGCCGATGACGCCTGCGCCCCCGTGGAGCCGGTGGCCGCGGAGGGCGACCGGCTGGAGGAGAGCTACCGGCGCTTCGTCGATGCCGTGACGGAGCGAGGATGGCTCCCATGGCCCGACTGAGCTGGAGCGCAGCCACCGCCGAGCTGGCCCGGCTCGACCCGGCCTTCGCCCCCGTCATCGAACGGGCCGGCCCCACCCGCATGCGCACGAAGGACCCCGACGGCCACTTCGGCGCCCTGGTGCGGGCCATCGCCTACCAGCAGCTCGCCGGCAAGGCGGCGGCGGCCATACACGGCCGGTTCCGGGCCCTCATCGCCGGCCCGCTGACCCCCGAGGCCGTCCTTTCCCTGCCCGAGGCCGAGATGCGAGCCGCCGGCCTCTCCGCAGCCAAGA
The DNA here is from genome assembly GCA_964479465.1 of uncultured Acidimicrobiales bacterium. Lineage (GTDB taxonomy): Bacteria > Actinomycetota > Acidimicrobiia > Acidimicrobiales > AC-14 > CADCTB01. The sequence continues at coordinate 4,154 of CAYZMG010000071.1, read as the reverse complement.
CCGCCTCCGTGCGCGACCTGGCTGCGAGAGCGGCCGGCGGGGAGCTGGCCCTGGCCGCATTGCCCCGTCTGCCCGACGACGAGATCGTCGCCAGACTCAGCGCGGTGCGGGGTATCGGGCGCTGGACGGCGGAGATGTTCCTGCTCTTCGAGCTGCGCCGGCTCGACGTGTGGCCCACCGGCGACCTGGCCGTACGGGAGGGCTGGCGCCTGGCCCACGGCCTCGATATCCAGCCCACCCCCAAGGCGCTCGAGCTGCTCGGCGACCCTCTCCGGCCCATCCGCTCCGTGGCCGCCTGGTACTGCTGGCAGGCCGTGCACATCGCTCGGGGCCAGCTCTGACCCTCTTGGTGTCCGAGTCGCCCACGCTGGGAAGAACTAAGGGGCAACGTCCGACGGGAGTGGCCTGAGCAGGCAGGCGCCCCCGAAGAAGCCCGAGGCGAAGGACAACCACACTCCATGAGCTCAACCACCGCGTCCGTCATCGTCCAGGTCGAGGACGGCTTCCTCCTCCGCCAGCGCAGGGAGCTGAACGCTCGCCGGCAGTCCTATCGCGAGCAGGTCGAGCGATTTGCGGCTGCGGCCGACGAACTGGCCGACGCCGGCGATGCGCCGGACCTGGGCGACGAGCAGGGGTTCGCAGAGGCCGACTCGATCGGCGTCGAGCGTGACCGGCTCCAGTCGCTGCAGGCCCTGTCCCGCCAGCGTCTCGACGACGTCGACGCCGCCGTCCGTCGGCTCGACGCCGGCGCCTACGGCGCGTGCCGGACGTGCCGACGACCGATCCCGGTGGCCCGACTCGAAGCCGTCCCCGAGGCCAGCCAATGCGTGAGCTGTGCCAGCGGCTCGATCCTGCGCCGGAGGTAGCGCAATGTCCATCGAGAGCGTGGCTGCACAGCTGCGCACGCTACGGACGCGGATCGAGAACCAGAAGGCAAACCAGCACTCCTGGCCCACCAAGGACGAGGAGATGGCCGCCGACATCGACCGCTACGACCGGCGGCTCCTCAAGGCCGCAGCCATGCTTTCAGTGGCCGCGCCGGCCAGCCGGCGCCGAGAGCAGTTCCTGCTCAGCGAGGCCGACCGCCTGACGCTCGAGGACCGCCTGGCCGAGGCGGGCCTCGACGTGCGGGCGTCGGCGGACGACCAGGCCTAGCCCGCCGGCCGGCAGTGGCGGCAGGGCCGGAAGCCACCGGCGGTGGCGATGCCGGCCGACGCCAGCTCGACCCGGTGGGCCGGCGTGATGCGGCGGGCGTGGATGCAGCTCGGGTGGCAGAACACCCCGGTGGTGTCGCTGCCCACGTAGTGCACGCCCCGCCGGCCCAGGGCCCGCACTTCCTCCAGGTTCACCCGCTCGGCGAGGAGCAGGTCGACCTTCAGGGCGGGACCGAAGCCGTAGTTCCCGGTGGCGCCGTCGCTGCGCACGACGCGGTGGCAGGGAATGAGGATCGGCACCGGGTTGCGTCCGAGGGCCGACCCCGCGGCCCGCACGGCGGCTGGATGGCCGATCTCCCGGGCGATCCAGGCATAGGGCCGCACCTCGCCCGGGGGGATTTCCAGGGTCTTGGCCAGCACCTTGCGGTCGAACTCGCCGACGCTTCGTAGGTCGTAGGTGAGCCCGGTGCCGCGACCCGAGCGCAGGGCGCCGGCCAGCCCCGCCGGGCCCTTGGCCGCCGGCCGCAGCGGCCGGCCGAACCGTTGGCGGTAGTAGTCACCGAACCGGTCCCGGTCGCCGTCCATCCACGCCGTCGGGCACACGTAGCTGATGCCCCGGTCGGTGAAGGCGACGTACAGCGGGCCGACGGGGCCGTCGACCTCGACCCAGCAGGAGAAGACCGAGTCGGCGAAGGCGGCCGGGGCCGTGGCGGCCAAGGCGGCGAGCTCCTCGGTCAACATGGCGTCGTCGGTGGGAAGGGGGGTCATCGAGCCTCCTCGGGAAGCAACGTCCGCAGGCGATCCAGGCCCCGGGCGACGTGGGACTTGGCCGTGCCCTCCGGGCAGGCCATGACCGCGGCCATCTCGGAATACGGCAGGCCCACGACGTGGCGGAGCACGACCGCAGTGCGCTGGGTCTCGGGCAACGCCGCGAGCAGCGAGCCCAGCCGGGACTGCCCGTCGTGGCGCTGGGCGTGCTCCTCGGGCCCTTCGCTGCCGTCGGGCACCGGCCCCCACGTCTCGAGGCGGACCTGCGCCGGCCGGCGGCCGGCGGACCGGGCCTGGTTGCGCAACAGATTGAGCACGATCGTCAGCAACCAGGGGCGCAGCTGGAGCTGGCCGAGGCGCTCGGGCGGGTAGGCCCGCAGGGCGGCATAGGCCCGGAGGAAGGCCTCGGCGGCGATGTCGGCCGCGTCCTCCTGGCAGCCCGACACCCGCAGGGCGGTGGTGAAGACGGCGTGCTGGTAGGTGACCACCACGTCGGGGAACGCCTCCTCCACGTCGTCGCGGAGCCGCAGCGCCAGATCGGCGAGCCGCCCGGGAGGCGGGTCCAGATGGTCGGTCACACGGTAAAGAACACCGCGTCGGCGATCCGGTTGCACAATTCATCCCACTCTGTCGGGCCCTGTTCCCCGCTCTGTCGGGCCGCTCGGGCCCGGCTCTCAGAGTTGGGCGTGCGTTGGGACGGCGTAGAGACGTCATGGAGCGGCGCGCCGGATGATTGCGTCTCGAAGGAGGAGCCACCCGCGCCTTGGACGTTCTGGCCAACCTGACAGCCGTGACCAAGGCGCGCGACGAGCCCGACGCCCTCGCTCTGCGCGTGGTGGCGCGCATCAGGGTGGCGGTGGCCATCGGCGTGGCCGCCACCGGCTCGTTCCTGCCCGACGTGTCGGGCCGGCGGGCCTGGCTGTTCCTGGCCATAGGCCTGCTGTGGGTGCCGTGGGCCAGCGTGGTGCTGCTGGCGGCCGACAACCCGACGAACCGGCTCGGCGTGCTCGGAGGGCCGGCCGGCGACCTCCTCGTGCTCTTCGCCGTCCAGCTCCTGGCTCCGGGCATCGCCACCGCCGCCCTCCCCGGGTACGTGGCCGTCGTCGCCTTCGCCGCCTACACCGCCGGCCGGCGCTTCGCATCGTGTCTCGCCGCTGCGGCTCTGACCTTCGCCGTCGCCGCCCAGCTGCTGGACCCGTCCTCGAGGATCGACGGCTCGGCGGCGGCGCTGGGCGCGGTGCTGGTCGCCCTCGTCCTCCTCCTCGACCGCACGGTGAGCGTCCAGCGGCGGGAGGTGGCCCGCTCCAACCGTCTCGAGGGCCGCTCCGATGCCATCCTGGCCAACATCGCCGACGGCGTGCTGGTGACCGACGGGGCCGGCCGGGCCGTGCAGGGCAATCCCGCCGTGGCCCGCCTGCTGGGCCGCGCCGAGGAGGATCTGCTCGGCCGCCACTGCTCGGAGGTGCTGAGCCTGCGGGTCGGCGAACGGGCCCTCGACTGCACGCAAGGCTGCGCCCTCCTGGCCAGCGCCTGGCCCGGTGACTCTGCCCTGGACCGGGAGGTGTGGCGGGCCGGGTTCGACGGGCGCCGCCAGCCCCTGCTGGCCACCGCCGTCTCCGTGGGCGGCGCCGACGGCTCGGTGGAGGTCGTCCACTCGCTGCGGGACATCACCAAGGTGAAGCAGGCCGACGAGGCGAAGACCCTGTTCCTCGCTACGGCGTCGCACGAGCTGCGGACGCCGCTGACGGTGATCAGCGGCTTCGCGGCCACCCTGCGGGGCGACCCGGAACCCGACCCGGCGATGCGCGACAAGGCGCTGGCGGCCATCGAGCGCCGCACCCTGGAGCTGACCAAGATCATCGACCGCCTGCTGCTGTCGAGCCGCATCGAGGCGGGCCGGGTCGAGCTCAAGTCGAAGCCGACCGATGTGGGCCCGCTCATGATGGAGCGGGTGGAAGCGTTGGCGGCGGCTACGGGCCGAACGGTGGCCGTCAACGCAGGCAGCGGATCCGACAGCCGGATCAAGTTCGCCTGGCAGACCGAGGATCTGACCACCGTCATCCCGGCTGACAGGGACGGATGGGTGGTCATCGACACCCAATCCAACTCCGGCCTGCGGAGCGTCTATCACGTCTCGATTCAGAGCGATCCCGGGATTCCCCCGTTGACCATCGGGTCCAATGCTCCGCCGACCGGATTGGCGACCCGGTTTTGGTTCCCGGTGCTCGCGGA
>CAYZMG010000070.1:0-24312 GCA_964479465.1 uncultured Acidimicrobiales bacterium | reverse complement strand
TCTCGCCCCGGCAGAACTTCTCGAAGCCCCCGCCCGTCCCGGAGGTGCCCACGGTCACCTGGACGTTGCGGTGCAGGCCCTGGAACAGCTCGGCCGCGGCCTCGCTGAGGGGAGCGACGGTGCTTGAGCCGTCGATCCTGATGGATCCGCTGAGGTTCGCCGTGGCCTGTCCGGTTGGCGAGGTGCCTTCGGTGCTGTCACCACCGCACGCCGCCGCGGTGACCGCCAGAGCTGCTATCACCACCCCGAGGGACCTGCGTCTCGACGTGAACACTCGGGTGGTAGGCACAGTCACCACTTTCTCTTCAGCCGCTTGTCTCATGTCTTCCGACGGTACGGGTCCGAGGTAAACGGATCGGGAGCCGAAGGTGAACGGAAGGCGACGAGGAAGCGAATCCTGGGTCAGGACGTCAGCGAAGTGGTGCCGTTCGGGACAGGGTTCGAGGGATCCGCGCTAGACGTCCCGCCCCTCTGGGCTGTTGCCGGTTCAGCCCTCCCGCGCCAAAGGGACGCCAGCCTCCATTCGAGCAACCACCGCCTCGATATCCTTGCGGAGGAACCGCCGGTGGCCCCCCAGCGTCATCATGTAGGGGATCATTCCGTCGTTCGCCCATCGGATAATCGTCTTGGGCGACACGTGAAGAGCCCGTGCAACTTCGCCGGGGGTGAGGTATTCGCGTTCGGTCGACATTGGGCCCTCTTTCGCAGGACGTCGGCGACTTCTTCACGCGGCGTCGCCCCATCGTATGCCCTGGGACGAACCAGACGAAACGGTCGAGTCCAACTACTCGACATGGGTGCACTATTCGACCGGATCGTCAGGATCGGACCTTCTGAGCCGTTCAGCTCATTTATTCCTGTACCCCTCAAGGACCCTGCCGACGATTGCCGACCAGGAGACTCAAAGACGCGCAGGTGCCGATCCATGGATGCCGGTCCCAGGTAGAAGTAGGAGTAACCTGTTCGACATCGCGAGGGGAGACCGAATGGAGCCGTCGGAGGCGCCTGAGGAGTACCTGGCCCCCGCCGACGTTGCCCGCCTGCTGTGCGTGTCGGCACGAACAGTGAGTCGTTGGGCGGATCAGGGTCGGATCCCGCACATTGTCACCCTCGGAGGCCATCGTCGCTTCCGCCGTTCGGACGTGGTTCGATTGGTCGACCCACGCGGACGCTCCTAGTAGCGCACAGTTGCGGTGACGAGGACGTTCTGGGTCTTCCACCGGCAGTCGCTGTAGTACGGCTCGCTCTCGATGGCGCCGGCCACGCACGCTTCCAACGAGGCAGCGCCGACCAGCGTGCACACCGACGCGCCCGAGTTGTCCTCCAGGTAGTTGCCGTGATCTCCAGGGTCGCGTACGTCCCGCTGTCGAGCCTCGCTTCGCCGCCGCTCTCGGCGATGTAGATGGCCGCCACCGGGAACCCGTTGCCGGCGGCGGCGAACGCCCGGCCCTTTACCAGGGCATTGGGCTTCAGCGTGTTGGCCGCGATGCGGGCGCTGGAGCTGATCTCGTAGTAGATGCCCTCGCCGTCGTTGTCCTCGACGTAGTTGGCCTCAATGCGGAAGCCAACGTTGTTGGTATCGACCCAAAGGCCCCGGCCCACGGTTCGCGAAACGGCGGCCTTCTGGGCGACGCATTCCAGCTCCTCGACGCTCCGCTGAATCGATGTGGCACGGATGTGGCACGAAACCGATCCTGCCGGTATGGCTGAGGCCGCGAACGCCCGGGAACCGCCTCTGAGCAGAGCTGTCGCTTCTGTGGAGAGCGGGCGACGAGAATCGAACTCGCGTTCTCAGCTTGGGAAGCTGATCGGCGCCAGGCCGTCCATCAGCACATTCCCGCGAAAGCCCAGGTCAGAAGGCATGCGTTGTGATGCGGTGTTGCGCTGAGTTGCTCGCTTTTCCGCGTTCGTTGTGGCCCGATCGTGGCCCACGCCGCACGGGTGGGCCGCCGATGGGCCGGGGCATATGAGCCGCCGGGACCAAGACGCAGCCGAGCCCTGCCGAACCGACTCGCACTCCCCCGGGGAGAGGACCGCCGCGGCGCACGCCGATCCCGATCGGGGGAGGCGCACCCCAGGACGGCCGCCTGCTTGCAAAGCATGATCAGGCAGTGGCGCTGACCTGCGGCAACGCCCAAAAACTGCCTCTGACCTGCGGCTTTGTCTATTCCTGGTTACCCGCTGTTGAGCGCTATTGTGAGATGTCCCGCGGCCTGGCCGCGGCCTGGCCGCGGCCTGGCCGCGGCCTGAGCCGTCCAGCGACCGTCTATCGACGCTCCATCCAGAGCGGACCGGAGGTGATCCGCCGCGGCGTCTGGGGATACGGGTCCCTGCACGGCCAAGGTAGGGCCACGGCCCCCCTCTCCGGGGAATGCGGGCCGGCTACATGATGTCGGTGGTCGCCCGGCCGATTCCGTCCGGTTCATCCACGAGGCGGGGCACTGGCGTGGCCAAGGCCAAGTTGTTCGCCGCCTACCGCGGACGGGCGAGTGCCTGTGCTCGTGGCGTCCACCGACAAGGTGGGCATCGGGACCAGCGTTCAAGCCAGGGCCATCAACCCTCCATCATCTTGATTGCCCGTGGCGGCGGTGGACGTCGAGCAAAGCGCGACGGGAGGATCGTACGCCAAGGCAATCAGAAACGCCGAGGTGTCGATCCTGCGGTACGCCACGGAGGGCAGTTTCGACATCTACATGTGGCACGTTAACCGAACCAGAGGGTCCACCACTCGTCCTCCACGTGGAGCGAACATGGCGGCCAAAGGTGCTGTTGAAGGAGGTGATCGTCACGAACGACAGACCCGAGAATCTCTGAGACGACGCCCTTCCCCTGCGGGACGTCGCGGCAATCAAGGCTGCGCTGGCCGTTGTTCGCATCGTCGCAGTCGACGATGACGGACAGGTCCATTTCTCGATCCTGTCGAGTTCAGCGGCCAAGAACCACCACCTGCTTGGACGCCCTGTCGGCTGACCGAGGCGGGTCCGCCGCTGTTCGATCGGCAAGCACAATCGCCCGCGCGATTCGCTAGTCCGTAAATGCCCGTATTCAGTGCCGACGCGCGAAAAGATCAATCGGGGTGACGGTGGATGGGAATTGTCGACCGCGATGAGCGGCCATGTGAACTAGGTGATCCGCAATACCTTGCTTGTGCTGACCTTGTTATACGGCGTGAGGTCGAATCCCGCTTGCGCGGCCCCCGCTCGGAGGGCGTCGTGGTCGAGGGTTGTTCGACTCTGGTCGGTAACGGCGATGACGAAGGGACCGGCAACTATTTTCCTCGCGTCGCCCACCAGAGCGAGAATCTGCTCACGAAGCTGCTCCTTCCGTCTGGTTGCCTCGTTAACCAGGTCTCGGGCTTCTGCGTACTCTTTCGCGAGGTCGCGGAGGTTCTCCTCCTCCGTCGACCCACACGCTCTGGCGCTCAAGTCCTCGATCGTGCCCATCCTAAGACCTCCCGTTTCGCAGGAGTATCGGCGGACGGTCGGGGCTCCTTGAGGCGGCACGTGCCGATTTTCGCCCTTCGGTACGACGCTGGGGCGTCCGGCGGCCTCGTGTGTTCCCGATGAGGTCTCCGGTACTGGCCAGCAGTCGCCCATCCGAGGCCCCTCGCTGAGGCATCCAGGTTGCGAGCCCGACGGCCGTTCGGGGTGTTGGCGACGAGGACATCCCTCCTCACGCCGGGAGCAAGCGCCGACGTGCTCACAAGGGGTCCCCACGGGCCATCACCGCCGTCCGTGGGGGGGCAGACGCGCAAATTTCGGCTTGGCGCAGTGGCAACGCCCCGGTTGGAGCTGTCAGCCCAGTGAGGGGATGAGAGCGACAGGGCGGTTCTCGGTAACTGTCGTACCCCGGCCCTATCCTTCTGGAAGATGTTTGTCGAACCCGACCCCGGCTACCGCGACGCCTACGAGATCGATGACGAGGACGCCGGGCCCGAAGATGTGACTCTTGAGGAAGACGGCGAGGGTACATTCGTCGCGCACGAGCTACCCCCAAGGCGGCACGACCGCGACGTATGGTTCATCGATGGTGTGCGGCGCACCGATGCCAGAGTCCACGAAATTGATGACGTGGGCCGAACTATGCGGGGTCTCGCTGGATCGTTCGGTGTTGGCGGAGTGTGTTGTCGCGCCAACTGTCGGCCCACCTTCGAGCACCTGGCGGTGCACCGACGCCTTATCTGGACTCACGGATTCGATGCCGAACTCCCCGAGGTTTCAGGGTGGTTCTGGCCGGTCGACCCGCTTACCGCCACGACTGCTGACGTGCTTCTCCAGCGTCTGCAGAACGAGATGCGTCGCGCCGAAGCGGTGCTGGCCGCCAAACTGGTCAGCGGCAGTGCATTGATCGTGCGGGATGGTCCGCTGCTTCGTCTACACGGCGTCGTTCGCGATGTAACCGGGCTCGTCAAGTCTCACAACAAGCCACACCTGCCCCCCGATCTTCACCGCACTGTGCCGAGCACGCTCGCCGTCGGCCAGCGCACAACGCTGTTCTCTCTGCGGGACGACGTATGGGCGTGCTACCTCCGGCTACCGACCGTAGGACGTGTCGGTCCCTGGGCAGGGATCGTCCGTATCGACCTGCCGGCCGCTGGCGGCATGGGAGCGGTTGTTGCCTTGGCCGACGAGGTGTGTGCGCATATTGTCAACTATCCCGGCGTTGCACACATCGACCCCCGAGCCCCAGCGAACTTGCAAACGATCGGGGCACTCGAACGTCAGCTCCGGCATCTCCTTGGGGATCCGATCGGGGCGCTGCGGGCGTGCCGGGATGCCGCCTTACTATACGAGCGCGCCCGTGGCGCTGCCTAAGTAGAGGACTTTATGGACCCGAATGCTGCCCTCGACCAAGACCCGTCTTTGCCCGGCTGGGTGCCGACTCTAGCGGCTATCGCCGATGGGGCCGGGCAGATCACCGCCCATAAGGTACTCACTGCTGAGGTTGTCGGCGTGGCCGATGGCACCCAGGAATGCACCACTTCGACATTTACCATCGTCATCAACGAGGAAGCGACCGTTGAACTCGATGATCTGGTGGGGGTGAGCCAGACCACTGCCGATAAGGATGAGGTGACCCATTATGGCATCGTCGTCGCGCTTGATCGGGCGATCGAGGGTGCTTCTTGGTCCTCAGACAGTGTTCGGTTCAGTCAGAACACTCAGCCAGGGTCGATCGTGCGGCGGGCGACCGTGCAAGTCCTACGGCCCTATCCAGAGCGCTGGCTAGCGCCCGAGCCCGGACAGGAAGTTCGCCGAGCTGTCGGCACGGAGCGGGACCAGGCCCTATTTGCCGATCACATGGGCAGGCCTCTACCTGTCGGGGTCGATGCCCGTCGTCAGCCAGTGATGGTGGACGTGGACTTCATCGACGGCACCAAGGGCGGCCACGTCAACGTGTCGGGCATCAGCGGTGTTGCGACCAAGACATCGTCCCTGCTCACGATGCTCTATCAGCTGTTCGAGACCCCGACGGGTCTCCGTCATCTCGGGGTCGCCGGCGCCCAGGCGCGGGTTCTCATTCTGTCAGTCAAGAACGAGGATCTCTTGCACTTGGACAAGCCGAATGTGCGATTCGATGCGAACGCCCGGGACGGGTGGGCAGCAATGGGTGTAAGTACCCCTGGGCCGTTCACGTCCGTGTCGTTCCACGTGCCCCCGAAGCCAGGCGGGAACGCTGCCATTCCGACTGCCGATGTCTCCTCCCGCCCGCGGGCCGATGTCTCGATCTTCGGGTGGACACCTTGGGAGTTCGTCATTGGCGGGCTCCTTTCCTACGTCCTTGCTGACGCTGATGATGCCAGGAACCAGCTGTCGTTTGTCGAGCAGCGGGTCCGCGCCGCCCTGACCCGCTGGTGTTGGCCCCTACCAGGGATCCCTGGCGGGATTGCTCTTGCAGACCCGGCGGGCGTCGACGACGTGCCACGCAGCTTCGAGCGGGCAACTGAATACGTCAGCGGCCGCCGCCTCACTCAGACTCCGCCCGGTACCCATACCGCAGTCACGGAGTACGGCGAGCTCGTCGCGTTCTTGGAGGACCGCTTCGACCTCGAGCAGGCAGGCGGCGGCGGCGATTTCTATGGCTCGTTGCAGGCCAACACCTGCCTGGCCTTCCTGCGACGGCTTGGGGCGATGATGCCCCGGCTAGGCCACCTGATCCGACTCGGCGTCACCGCGCCCAGTCTCGAGCGGCGCGTCACCGTGGTCGACATCCACGCACTCCATGACTCCGCTCAGCGCTTTGTCGTGGGAGCGCTCGCGGATCGCATCTTTACTGACAAGCAAGGCTCGGGCCGCGACCCGCTGCGGATCATCATGATGGACGAGGCGAACAAGTTCGCGCCGGAGGCCGGCCGTAGTCCGCTCAAGGACCTGCTCGTTGACATCGCCGAACGAGGCCGGTCCATGGGCGTGATCCTCTTCAGTGCACAGCAGCACGCCGGCTCAGTCGCGCCGACGATCATTCGCAACGCTTCGGTAAAGCTCGTCGGTCGCCTCGATGCCGGCGACTTGGACGCCTACCGATTCCTGCCGGTCGAAATGCGCCAGCGGGCCACCCTGTTCGTCCCTGGGTCCATGGTGTTACATCAACCCGTCATCCCCGCTCCGCTGCCTATTCGCATCCCCTTTCCGCCCTTTGCCACCTCCGCTGATGAGGTGCCTGCCACGCATGGGGGTACGGCGATCTCCGGCGGTGGCGGCAATGCCGGTGACCCGCCTGAGGGTGATGACCCGTTTGACATCCCGGAACAGGGTTAGGCGCCTCTTCATTGTGTCCCCGTGGAAAGTCGTGCACATCCGTCGACCCCTGGAGCGCCCGTGGCGTCACCCCGTCTACTGCACACCTCGGACTGGCACCTTGGGGCCACCCTCGGCCAGATCGACCGCCAACCCGATCACATCATAGCTATTGAAAGTCTTGTGGATCTGGCGACCGATGTCGCACCTGACCTGATCGTCCATACGGGCGACCTTTTTGACAGTCCCCGACCTGGCGCGCCTGCGCAGAAGCTGGCTGTTGAAGCCTTCCGGCGGCTTAGCGAAATCGCCCCCATTGTACTGATCGCCGGTAATCACGATAACGGGCCGATGCTCCACAACGTTTGGCAGCCGCTGCTCGATCTTGACCAAGCGACCGACCGTATCCACATCCGCGGGCTTCTGAGCGGACCCGAGAATGGGGGCGTCGTTATCGTCCCACGTCGCGACGGAACTGGCTCATTCTATGTTTGCTGTACGCCCTACATCTCTGTGCATGCGTTCGCGCAGTGGGCAGGTGGGAATCTCGACGACGACGGAACCGACGCGCCTCAAAGCGACCGTCGGCAACTGTCACCCCCCGAGGTCTACTCCGACGGCCTGGCCAGGCTAGCCCGCCGTTACAGCTACTGGCTGAGCCGAACGATGGATCCTGCGCACGACATCGCCGTTTCTGCCGCCCACGTCCTGGTCTCGGGTGCCCAGCCCGGCGGTAGCGAGCGCAAGGTCCACGAAGCTGACGACTTCGCGGCCGCAATATCTCAGCTTCCCACCGTCGCCTACGCGGCGTTCGGGCACATCCACCGTCCCCAGGCGTTGCCCGGAGGGCGAGTCCCTGGTCGCTATGCCGGAAGCCTCATCCCGATCGACTTCGGCGAGGGAGAGGAGACCAAGTCGACGGTACTCGTCGAGTTCGACGCCGGCGGAGTCGCGAATCCTCGCACTATTGACCACAGTGTCGGCCGGCCATTCGTCCTGGTGACCGGCACCGTCGATGAGCTGGCGGGACAGACCGAACGGTGTGCAGGCGCGATCGTGAAGGTTGAAGTAACGACTACCGAAGCGATGCCGGGTCTGGCGGCCAGGGTCGCCGCCGTCCTTGGTCCAACGGCCACCATCTTCAACATCCACGAGGATCGCCACGGCACACTCGCCCGCCGGGATGCTGGCCGCTCGACGGATGCGAGCACCCTCGAAGGGATGCTGAAGTCGTGGCTGAACTCGAACCGGATCAGCGCGCCCGACCCGACACGGTCTGCGACCATCGTGGAAGCACTCGTTGATGGAGCGACCAACGACACCACTGTGCGCTTCGATGCCGACCTCTTGATCGACGGCGTCCTGCTCGCTCGAGACTTCGGTGCCGGCGAGGACATCATCACCATCCATCTTGGCCCGAGCATAAGCAGTGTCATCAGCGCTGATGCCAACGAAAGCGCCACGGGTGGATCGGCAGACGCACGGCCCGGCCCGGCGGAGGAGATGCAGGAATGAAGGTTCTCCGTCTCCAAATGCAGGGGCTGCGGTCACATCGGACGGAGACGACTATCGATCTGGTCGACCGCGATCTGGTAGCCCTTGTCGGCCCCACGGGCGCTGGCAAGTCCTCGATCCTTGAAGGACTGTGCTTTGCCTTGTTCGGCGAATCGACCAGCGGTGGGAGTGGCCGTGGCGGGAGCGCCCTTGGTGATCTGTCGTCTGATGGGCGCACGCCTATCGTTGTTCGGCTTGAGATTTCCGTCGGAGGCGTCCGCTACCAGCTGACTCGCTCCGTCGCACCGCCAGCAGGCAAGTCGACGTCGTGGTCAACCAAGGAATGCTGGGTGCACCAGATGGACGCCGACGGCCGCACAGTCAAGTCCTGGGAGCAGGCGACCAAGGTAAAGGAGCAGGTTCGGCGACTCCTCGGCGGCCTGACTCGCGAGCAGTTCTGCCAATCGGTGATGCTCCCGCAGAACCGTTTCGCCGCGCTCATCGAGGCCCCTCCCGACGAACGCAACAAGCTACTCGACAACCTTCTTGGGTTAACAGCGCTCCGCAAGGCGTCAACGACTGTAAGAGATCGGGTGAAGGTCGTCGACCATCAGGTCGACTTGTTGCGGATCGAGCGGGATGGTTTGGATCCCGACCCACGGGCTGCGGCGGCGGCGGCGTACGAGCGGTCAGAAGTGCATCAGAGCGTGCATGATGCCGCAGCCCAAGCGGCCACAGCTCTCGCCGGACTCGCCGCGCAACATGCCGAACTTCGCACGGCGGCCGATCGGTTTGACCGGCTAGCGATTGTGCCGACAAGTTCGGGCCCAGCGGGCGAGGTGGCGGGCCGTTTGGCTGAGCGCTTCGCCGAGCTCGCCTCGGAGGCTGAGGCTCTCCAGGAGGCCGAAGGACTCGCCATTGCAAACGCCGCCGAGGCCGCCGAGGTCGCGGCAACGTCGGCGAAGGCACTCGTTGCCGTCGAGACTGAGCGCGGCGCTGCGGTTGATCATGCCCAGACGGAGGCGGCGCTGGTCGCCTTCGCCGTCGCCCAGAACGATCTTCCGAGACTTCGATCCGACATCGCGGCAGCCGAGCTGGAGCTTGAGGGAGCCGAGCGGCGGGCCAAGGTCCAGCGAGCTTCCGCTAGTCGGGTTGCCATCGACGAGGAGCAAGCCGCGACCGCCGCGACGAAGGCCGAAGAGGCCGCCCAGCAGGCCGAGATCCTGCTCGCCGAGCAGCGTCGCCTCCACGAGGCCGCGATCGATGCAGCAACCCGGGCCCTGGCCTCTGACCTAGCCGCCACCCGGGCAGCCCTCGCTGCCGGTGTTGCTGCCAGCTCAGCAAAAGCTGCCGAGGACCAGGCCCTACATACAGCGGGCGCTCTCGTCGCGACAAAGGAGCGACTTGCTACCGCCCAACAGCTGGCGGCAGCGGCAGCCGCGGCGAGCGGCTGCGATCCGGGGGACGCCTGTCCAATTTGCGATCGTGAGCTCCCTGTCGGGTGGGAGCCCCCTGCAGACATCGGGCTGGCGGCCGCCGTAGACGCGATGAGTATGGCTGATCGTGACGAAAGGGAGGCGACCAAGGCCCTAGCCGCCATCAAAGGCGAGGCTGAACGAGCGAAGATGTCGGCCGAGACTCTTCAGGGCGCGGCCTCCGATGCGGTCGATGCGACGAGGAAGGCAGCGGCGGCGGCAGGGCTGGTGCCCCCCGAGCTCGATGCCGCCGCTGTCGCCCGCTGGGAGCGCGCTGCCATCGACCTACTGGTGGCGGACGGGCACGACGCCGACTGCATACGGGCGGCCGCAACGGAGGCGACCAAGTCTGCTGCCGCTCTGACCAGTCGCGCCCGGGAAGCGGCGGGCGCGGCAGTAGACGCCGAGAAGGACTTGGCGAAGGCTCAAGTCCACGTCGAGGCCGCACGCAATGCGCTGGTCGGCGCTGAGAGGCGTCGTGATGAGAGCCAGGAGCGTGTCCTTCCGCGCTGGCGCTCGCTGCTGGGCGAGGGTGTCGACGCAGCAGTTGACGCCTTGGCGCGAGACAAGGTTGCGTTGGAGTTCGCGACAGGTGTAGCCGCCGATGCGAAGGGAATCGCTGCACATACTGCGGACGTCGCTCGTGACGCTCAGTTGGCCATCGGGCAACAGGTAGGTAGGCCTGCAGCCAAGGCACTCGACGAACTGGTCGGCCTAACCGCTGTCATCGCAGACATCGGCGCCGACCTCAGGGAGCCGATCGGAACGACTTGGGATGTACCCGCTCCCGATGGACCTATCGATGCCGGCGTTCTTGTCACCGCTGGGCTTGTTGCAGCCGCCGTCGAGCTGACCGCGTCCGGCCTCGCTCTCGCAGCTGCCGCCAAGGCGGTCGCGGCGTCTGACGGCGCCGATGCGGCCTTCTCGCGAGGAGCCGAGCTGGTTCGGGCCGTCGCTGTTTCGGTAGCTGCCCGACAGAATGACGACGGAGGGCACGACTACTTCGAGCGGCTCACCGCCGCAACCGAGGCACCACTGACCAACACCACGATCTCTGTCTTCAGTGAAATAGTTGGCCAAGCCAAAGAGTCGGCGCAGCAGGCCCGTCGGGACCAAATGCGCTTCCTAGACCAAGAGAGCCGCGCATCCGAGATAGACGAACGCCTCGCCGGGCTGCGTCAGTGGCGAGCCGACCTTCACGGAGCGGTGGACATCCTCGACAAGGGCGCGTTTCCTGCGTACGCCCGCAGAATCCGAACTGCCGAACTGGCACAGGTCGCCTCAGATCATCTCGGGTCTATGTCAGCCGACCGTTACCGCTTCGAGGACGACCTGCGTGTACGCGATGGTCACACGGGAGCCGTCCGATCAGCGTCAACCCTGTCCGGAGGTGAGAAGTTTCAGGCGTCCCTGTCCTTGGCGCTGGCCGTCGCCGAGATCGCCGGCCGGGCTGGCGTCAAGCTAGAGACCCTGTTTCTCGACGAAGGCTTCTCGGGACTCGACTCGCGATCACTGCATCTGGCGCTGGACGCCATCGACGCCGAGGTGACGGCAGGCCGGTCCATAGTCCTCATCACTCACATCGGTGCGGTTGCCCAACGAGTCGAGGACGTGTTCCTTGTCGAGCCTGACGGGGTCGGCGGGTGCCGCACGTCGTGGTTGGACGACGCACAGCGCTACGAGCTCGGGGCCGATCTTGACCTCATGTCCTAGCCAGCATTGTGTTGAACGATTGTGCCGATCATGAGCGATAGTCGGGAGCGGCTGAGTAGCTCCGGATCGTCATCGATACTCGTATTCGATGAGATCGACATCACTGACTGGCTCGCCGGGGGCATCGAGCAACTCGGAACCAAACCAAAGCGCTGGATGGTGGATCCAGCCGAAGATATGTGGCTCTTCAAGGAGGTGACCAGGAATCGCCGGGCTGACGGATCTACCTACGCCAAGGGCGATGACTGGTCCGAACGCGTGGCAGCGGTCGTGGCGCAGGACCTGGGCCTGCCCGCGGCGCAGGTGCAGCTGGCCCTGCATCGGGCTGGCGACTCAGTGACCTACGGCGTCATCAGTAAGAAGGTCCTCGGTGACACCGAGAGCTTGATTCACGGCAACGAGCTTCTCGCCGAGAGTGGCATCAGCGGACAAACACCCAAGGACAGGACCGGCTACACGCTTGAGGCTGTCCAGATGGCTTTGAGGGACATCGAGCCGCCGATCGCCGGCGACGGGCTCTCGGCATGGGACTGGTGGGTCGGCTATGTCGTGCTCGATGCTCTCATCGGCAACACCGACCGCCACCAGGAGAACTGGGCAGTCATCGGCGACGGACACCGCCGCCTTGCGCCCACCTTCGACCATGCGTCAAGCCTCGGCTTCCTCCTCGACGATGTAGACCGCGCTGCCAGGCTCGCAACCGCTGACCGTCGCCGCACCGTCGCCGCCTACGCGTCCCGGGCTCGATCGAAGTTTGACGGCGGAGCGCATCCGTGCGACGTAGCAGCGGCTGCTCTCGGGATGGCCAGCGACCTCGCTCGCGAGCGCTGGATCGAGCGAGTTCGCCGACTCCCGTCGATAGCGGGAGTGCTGGCGATGGTCCCGCCGCATCGCGCGTCCGAGGTCGCGGGTCACTTCGCCGTGGAGCTGTTCGAGGTCAATCGGTCGCGGTTGTTGTCACACCCTCTCTGTAGCCTGATCACATGAGCACGAACGGGGTACGCCACCTCTACGTCGCCTGGCGACGTCCTGACCGTCTCATCGTGCCCGTGGGCCGGCTCACCCAACAGACTGGCTCCGAGGGCACGGTGTTCCGTTTCGTGTACCTCAAGGGAGCCGAGCGGAACGCCGAGTTCCCTGGTCTTCCCGGCCTGACGGACCTGCATCGGGTCCACGAAAGCTCCGCCCTGTTCCCGGTCTTCGCCAACCGGGTCATGCCGCGTGATCGCTCCGACTACGGCAGCTTCGTCGAACAGCTGGATCTATCCGTCGAGGCTGACCCGTTCGAAGTGCTTGGTCGAAGCGAGGGAGTTCGAGCCACCGACCGGATCGAGGTCTTCCCGGACGCCGAGCCAGCTGCCGACGGCAGGCTCTGCACCCTCTTCTTCGCCCGAGGGATCCGTCACCTCGCGGGTGCGAGCGAGGCTGTTGACGGTCTTACTGCTGGTGACGAGCTGATCCTGGTGCCCGAGCCGACGAACGAGGTCAACCAGCGAGCCCTGCTGCTCAACACAAGGACCGGCGCTGGCGTCGGGTGGGCGCCCGACTACCTTCTGGACCTGCTCCACGAGCTTGATCAGCTGAACGGAAGTGCACCGGCGATAGCGGTCGAGCACGTCAATCCCGCCTCGGTGGCGCCCCACATGCGGCTGCTCTGCCGAGCGAATGCGCCGTGGCCAGCAGGCTACAAGCCGTTCACAGGCCCGGATTTTCACCCACTCGCCTAGCAATCCCTCGGGTCGGCCGTTTCCTGCCGCCGATGACCTGTACGACGAGTTGAGGGACGAGGGGTTGATCTGATGGCTCGACACAAGTTCTCCGACCTCCGCCAGCAGCTCGAGGCGCGTCCCGGCGCCAAAGAGCGCCTGGCCGACAAGCGCGCCGAGACGTTGGAGGAGATTCGTCTCCACGAGCTGCGCCACGCCGAGGCGGTGAACCAGGTGAACCAGCCGGTTGGAGGTTAAGCAGCGGGCGATCTCCAAGTTCGAGTGAGTGTGTCGAGGACGTCCGCATCACGTTGCGCCAGTACCTGGAGGCGCTCGGTGCTCGGCTTGAGCTCGTCGCGGTGTTCGACGATGAGGATCGCCGGGTGCCCATCGGACTGTGAGGACAGCCGGCCGCCTGATGCCCGGATCTTCTACCGGATCGTCTCGGATCAGTGTTAGCCGCCGCGCTTTTTGGGCACGACGCCGACGTTCAACGTGAGCACGAGAAGCGGCAGGCAGGTAGGCCCCCCAAGGGGGGCCGAGCTCATTGTTGGTTCGCGAAGATGCTGATCAGCGCCGGTGTCAAGGCCAGGCCCTCCGGGCGGCCTGCGGCCGGCCTCGACGCTGGCTTGCGGTTCTCCTGATCACAGTGGACGTCGCAGCCGTGCTCAACCTCGATGGCGGTCAACAGGTCAGCGGCTACGGAGCAGTACGGGCGAACACGCCGCCAGCGCGAAAGCGCCGCTCAGAGGCACTGAGCGATACCAATCGACACAGACCAAACAGGTGTTCGGGTAACTCATTACCCGAAGTGCGTGGAGTCGAGATGTCGCCCTCCTGTCTGGCCCGGAGGCTCTGCGACCAGGGCAACGGGTCAAGGTGGGTACTTGCCCATCTGATCCGGTTCAGCCGGTGCCGGTGCTCCGCCGCCGCACGGCAGAGTTGCCAGGTTGGGCTCCGGTGGTCCTGGGCTGCACGCTCGAGCGCCCGGTACTGCGACGCTGCGTTGACTGGACGTGGACCCGAAGCTCCACCGGGTCCTGCCGGCCCGCCTCTACGAAGGCGTCCAGGTCGACGGCGCGGAAGCGCACGAACTTGCCCACCTTGAAGTAGCGCACCCGCCGCTCAAGCACGAGGCGTCGCACGAACGCCTCGCTCACTCCGAGGTGGGCAGCCGCGCCGGCGACGTCGAGCAGGGCGCTGCCCTCAGCTGGCTGGGTCGACATCCGGCACTCCCTCCCTCCGTCGGAGCTGGGTCGGGTTGGCGGGCCCAAGACGCGGCATTGCGGCTCGGGCTCCCGGCGTACGCCATGCCGGGCTGTCTGGCGCGCGGCGGGGTACCGCCATCCCGGCTCGCAGGCCGCTGCGGATGGTCGCTTCCGCCTCCAACTCGCCGAGGCCGATGGCCATCGCCGCGCAGAGCAGCGCCTCGGCTACCAATGCCTCTGACAGCTCACCGCCACCCACCAGCCGGCCCAGGCAGAAGGCGGCCCGGTTGAGCCCGTCGTTGCGCTGGCCGACGACCAGGCCCCGTACCGTCTCCAGTTCCCCGCTCAGCGCCGCAGCGCCGTAGGCGCTGGCACCGGCGATAGGCGGAAAGGCCGTCACCGCCGGAGCGCGCTCCCTCGGCTTCGGCCAGGTCCACCCCGGCAGACCGACGATCCGTTGCCGGTCCCACCGGTAGCGGCGGCCGCTGATGTGGACGCTCGGCGGCACTACGACGTAGCCGCCGTCGCCCCGCAGGTCGATGCCGGGCAGAGCCTCGACAAGTCCGGGAAGGCGACCCACAGCATTGGGGATCGCCACGCCGGCCGGCTGGATATAAAACAGGTGCATCCCGCCACCCCCGGTGTGGGATGCCAGGGTCGGCGTGAGGCTGAAGCCCTCGGCATCCAAGGCCTGCAACGACTCGCGGCCACCCTTGGGCAGGTCGAGGTCGACGACGACGAGTCCCGAAGCCACCCCGGTAGCGATCCCGAGATTGGCTCCGGGAGAACGGCGCCACCACTCCCCGATGAGCACCGGGTCGGTGGTGGCGTCATGCAAACTGTGGCGGGTGATCGGGTGCTTGCCCCAGCTCTCACAGGACCGCCGGCACGCGCATTCTCCGGCCGGCGCTCCCGCCACCGGCAGCACCGGCCAGCCAGCTGCCCCGTAGGCGAGGGCGGCGTCCATGGGCGACGGCGACCCGATCCCCAGGGGCAGATCACGGGTGGGCTCCCCGACCTCGCCGGCCGCGACCACATGGCGCCCGGTCATCGCCACGCCTCCCCGCCCTGCTCGCTAGCACCGAGGGTGCCCGACGCCTTGCCGATGTCGGTGGACCACGCCGAGGCCGCGTATGCCGTCGCGCCCCGAGCCACCATGGCGTCCGGACCGGACGGATCAAGGACGGCAGTGGCGAAGACCTCGATGCAGCAGGCCAGGTTGGCGACCTCGCCGACGGGAGCGAACACGATCTCCGCTCCGTCCCGCCGTACCGATGCGGCGACCGGCCGGTCCGGCGCTTCAGCGTGCTGGACCTGGGCATCGGCGATGGCCGTCGCCGCGTACAACTTGGCCACCTCGGCCAGCACCTTGCGGGCGACGTCGCCGGGATCAGTCGCCGGCTGGGTGGTTGCCAGCGCGCCTGGATGGTGAACGGCGGCGATCAGGACGGCCAGCGACGCCCCCCACCATTCCGCCTCGTCAGCGGCCACCTGTACATCGCCACCCACGACCCGCCACATCTGCCGGATCATCCGGACCTCCTCTCTCTTCGCATTCCTGCACGATTCGATGGCGGCCACGAAGTGGCGGGGCTCGCCATCGGATCGATCCGAGCCATGCCGTCGCCGCCCCGAGGCGGGTCAAGGGAGGGGCGAAGCCCCAGCGAGTACCGACGCTCAGCGGCGGATTGCAGCGGCCCTTGAGGCGCCGATGAGGACGGCGACCACGGCCGAGCCGACCGGCGGCGAACGGCCGACCACTCGCACGACGCCGCACCAGGGCTCGACGAGAGGCGCCGGCGCTCACGGCGCGGACCAACCAAGGTGAACGTGAGCCTGGTGCGAAAGGTCAGCGAACACGTTCCACCCGCCGGCGCCGACCATGTCGGCCCACGGAAGTCCCATCTCATCGGGACGCCCGGTCCCCAGCGCGACGACCTCGTTGGCGAAGGCCCGGCATACGTCACAGGACGGGGCGACGTCCTGGCCGTCGATTGCGTAGATGTCGGCGGCGCGGCCCATGAAGTGGTTCGACACTCGGTCGGTGCCGGCCACGTACTGGCTGTGGCCTGTCTTCAGGACCGAGACGGCGATCTGATGGCGCTGGGCGGCCCATGACAGGAAGTCGACGACCCGCTGGTCGATCACCCCGTCGATGAGGTCCTGGCGACAGGCGGGGCACAGGGTGATGTTCGGGTTGTTGATCACCGCGCCCACGTCACCGGAGGGGACGGTGCCCCCTGCCGGCGCGCTGGCGTACTCGTCGGCCCGGCGCAAGACGTCATCGACGTAGGCCCAGTCGTGGTTGTAGTTCCAGATGGCGTCGCGCAGCCGGGCGGGGTCGCCGGCACCATTGGCGCACAGGTAGTTGGCCGCGCCCCAGATGGCATCGACGGGGTCGTACACGTCGATCGACCCATCGCGGTTGCCGTCGACGCCGTAGGCGGCCCACGTCGGTGGCATGAACTGCATGGGGCCCTGGGCCCCGGCGAAGTTCGACCCGGAGCGCACACCGGGCAGGTCGGAGCGTCCGTGGTCGGACTCCACCGAGCCGATGGCGGCCAGCACTCCCCAGGGCATGTCGCAGGTGTCCTTGGCCGCCTGGCGGTACACCGGCAGCAGCTCGGGCGGGATGTCGGCGATCGCCCTGGCAGTTGGCGAGGAGCCCTTGTCGGTACTACCGCCAGCGGCGGCGGACATGGCCAGCAGCATCAGCGCCAGGAAGCCGACGAACACAGCGGCGACGAGGCCGAGCACCAGGGCACCGAGGAGCAGGACCGCTCCCTCCTCGTCGGATGACCCCGCCTCGGAGCGAGGAGGTCTCCTCAAGATTGCTCGGCCCGGACGACGAGCCATCGGCCGCCGACGATGTCGCGCCCAAGGGTCAGCCGATAGAAGCGCAGACGGATCTCCGGGGGCCGGTCGTTGGTGGTGAGGGTGACCCGTACCGTCAGCTCGACGACGGCCGCGATGTCGGAGGTCTCGACGGTGGTGATCGACTCAACCTCGCCAGCCGACCTTGCTCCACGTCGGCGCAGTTCCTCGAGGCGGGCGGCACCCGAGGACGAGGCATTGACGTCAGCAGCAAGACGCGAGGCGGCGAAGACGCCTCGGCGAGCGTTCACAACGGCCGGGTCCTCGCTGGCCGCGTAGCTGGTGTCCGCCAACACGAAGTGTGCAGCGACGGCCTGGGGCTCGGACCACAGAGCCGCCGTCAGCGTGCCTGGTGTACTCAGCCCCAGGTCGACGGAACGGGCGGGTGACAACCAGGAGGGGTGGTCCTCCTGCTCGGCCACCTCCACGCCGACGCGCGAGACCGAGGTTGTCGCCGTGGCCGGAGTGGGTGAGGCAGGGATTGTGTGAGTCCCGCCACCGCCACATGCACCGACCAAGAGGGGCGCGCCCAGGAGCCAGCTTCGCCGCATCGAGCGTCGCTTCTTCATGGCGCACTACGGGCGCGCCCAGGACTCGATTCGGACAAGGAAACCGTTCCCCCGGGGCGCGTCCGGGGGACGACGCGTTATGGCGGCTCCTCCACAAAGAGGTCGTCACGCGACGCGCCAGATCGCCGTATGTTCCGCCCTCGTGACTGCGGGCTATCCGTGTGACCAAGCTGTACTGGCGGCGGCTCAGGGCGTGAACGCTCGACAGTGGCCCACCTTCGGTGGCCAGCCAAGGCGGCCCAGCATCCCTTCACGTACTTCTGGAAATCCTTGAAACACACGGTGGTTGTTGGGATGCTTCGTGTGGCGCTGGGGATGGTTCCCTCCATGGGGTGCGGCTCATGACCACTCGGATGTCGAGATCGGAGACGACGGGAGAACCAGGAGGGGAACCTCGCCGTCCCCGCCCACGGGTTCTCGGTGGCGCGGTGGCCGCGGCGATCCTCGTGGTCGCGGCAGCGGTAGCCCTGAGGATCACGTCGGACGACGGCGCCGATGTGGCACCGATCCCGAGCAACGGGGGCACTCCGACTTCGGTTGCATCGACTGCCCCAGCGACGACCCTCGACGCTCGTGGCACAGCGAAGGCTGCCGTGATCGACGCGTACAAGAAGTCCTACGAGGAGTTCGTCGCCGTGGCGAAGGAGAGGTCGCCCAGCCCTGATGATCCTCGGCTGAGCCGGTACTCCACTGGGTCGGCTCTCATCGCGAAGCAGCGCGCTGTGGCAGACAACAAGAGCAAGAACCTGGTTCTCGTCGGGGACGTGGAAGTGCATGCAACCGTCCTCGATATCGGAGCGGACACGGCAACCATCGTCGATTGCAACCTCGATCGGACGGCGTTGGTTGACGCACGGACGGGCACAACGGTTGTCGATGCCGGGCCTCCGGGCGGGCTCGCGATCACCGCCAAGCTGAGGTTTGAGGGCGGCGCCTGGAAGGTCAGCGACTTCACCAATGAGAAGCGCTCGTGCGTGCCGCCGGCCGCCTGATACTTGCAGCGGCCATCGTGGCGGTCGTTGTCGGCGATCAGGATGTCGCGTCCGCGCAGGCGGCGGCCGGCCTACAGGACTCGACGGGCATCTCGGCCGGCGCGACCAGTCCGGGAGGACCCGCTGTCAACCTGGTCTCGCTCGACCAGCCGACGAGCGCCGGCGGCACGCCGGTCAGCGGAGGGAGCAGCGGCGGGTCGTCAGCGCCCTCGCCCTACACCTATGAACGCCAGTACCTCGCCGGGCCGTGCGTCCCTATCGAGGGCGAACCCCAGGGCCGCCTCTACCGCGACATGCGCACCGACACCAGCACCGGCGAGACAGTTGAGGTGGCCGCCGGCTGCGAGCGGCCGTCGGCGCCCACACCGGCCGCGCCCGCCGGCGGGGGTGGCCCGGCACCTGCCCCCAGTCCCGGAGCGCTGGCCACGCAGGCCATCCAGCGCACGCCGCTGCCGGCACCCCAGATCGAAATGAGCCCAGGTGGCTCCATCCCCCTGCTGGTCAACCTGCCGACCTTCCTGTGGATCGACCCGGCCCAATGGCGACCGCAGACCGCATCAGCCAGCGCCGGCGGGGTCACCTCCACGGTGACGGCCACGCCGCAACGCGTCGTGTGGGACATGGGCCAGGGCGACTCGGTGACCTGCGACGGTCCCGGCGTGCCTTACGTCCCCAGTTTGCCCGACGACGCCCAGCCGTCGACGTGCAAGTTCACCTACCCCGCCTCCAGCGCCCGCACCGGCGACAGGACCTTCACCGTCCGGGCCACCATCGAGTACCACGTCACCTGGACGGCGAGCGGTGCCGCCGGCGGGGGCGACCTCGGCATCAGCCGGCGCTCCTCCACCATCTCGGTGCGCGTCGCCGAGCTCCAAGCCCTCAACGTCACCGGTAGCCGCTCGTAGAAGAAGGGAACCCCCCGGATGGCAATGCGCACTTCCCCGCGTCCGCCCGCATCCCCCACACCCAACGGCACCCCTCCACGGGCGACCAAGGGCGTCACCGGCCGTGACCTGACCTCGGCCAAGCGCTCGGCGCCGATGGCCCTGGTCGGTGTGGCCTCGGTGGTTCTCGGGGCCATTCTGTTCCTTGCGCTCTACACCAGCGTCGACCGCCGCCGGTCCGTGCTGGCCGTGGTCCGACCGGTGGCCGCCGGAGAGGTGATCACCGCCGCCGACCTGCGGGAGGTGCGGGTGTCGTCGTCGGACGGGGTGGCCACCGTGGCGGCATCGCAGCGGGCCAACGTCGTGGGCAAGACGGCGGCCGTCGGCCTGGTGCCCGGCACGCTTCTGGCCCCAGCGCAGGTCGGTGCTGCCTCCACCTTGGCCGCCGGCCAAGCCGTCGTCGGCGTTGCCATCAAGCCCGGCCAGGCCCCGGCGTCGCTGCGGGCCGGCACCCGGGTGGAGGTGGTCGACACGGTGCGGACCAACAGCGGAGACCAGCCCCGCCCGGTGGTGCTCAGCACCAGCGCAGTGGTGTCGGCGGTGGGCCGGAGCGACACATCGCCGAACGGGACCACCGTGGTGTCACTCACCCTGCCCGCCTCGGAGGCGCCGGCCGTTGCCGCCGCGGCTCTCGACGGGAAGCTGAGCCTGGTCGTGCTGCCGGTGGCGCCATGAGCCTGATCGCCGTGGCCTCGGCCAAGTTCTCCCCGGGCGCGTCGACCTTCGCCGAGCTGCTGATGCTCCTCCGGCCCGATGCACGGCCGGCTCTGCTGGTGGACTGCGACCCGGCCGGGGGCGAATGGCTGCTGCGCCCGGGAGTGCGGGCCGAACCGGGGCTGGTGACCCTGGCCATGACCGGCCGGCGGGGTTTGGCCCCTCATGGCGCCCTGGCCCACGCCCAGAGCGTGGGCGACAACCTCGACGTCGTGGTGGCCCCCGCCGCCGCACGCCAGGCCGCCAGCGCGCTGGACATCCTGGCCGACCGACTGGGCGCCCACCTCGCCGCCCTGGACGACATTGACGTCATCGCCGACTGCGGTCGCCTGGCCACGAGCTCCCCGGCACTGCGCGTCGTGGCTGCGGCCGACCTGGTGGTGCTGGTCAGCCAGCCGACCGTCGTCGCCATGGTGCACCTGGCGCCCTGGGTCGAACAGTTGGCGTCGGAGGGCCGGCCCGTCGGCGTCGTCCTGGTCGAACATCA
The DNA here is from genome assembly GCA_964479465.1 of uncultured Acidimicrobiales bacterium. Lineage (GTDB taxonomy): Bacteria > Actinomycetota > Acidimicrobiia > Acidimicrobiales > AC-14 > CADCTB01. The sequence goes on along the minus strand of CAYZMG010000070.1, from coordinate 3,399 downwards.
CCAGCGCCACACGCTGGCCTATGGCCCCGACGAGGTGGCCGAAGCGCTCGGTGTCCCGGTGTACGGGACGGTGGCCGACGACCCCGGCGGGGCCAGCCGTCTGTTCGCCCAACCGGGATCGCTGAACGGCCTGTGGCGGACCCGCCTGGTCCGCTCGGCGCGTCCAGTGGTCGAGGCCGTGTGGGGATCGCTGGCCGAGGCCTGGCCGCCATCGACGGTGGCACTGCGCCCGGTCCCGGAGGTGGCAAGCCGATGAACGAAGCCGAGTTCGCCGTGGCCCAACGGGGCCTGCGGGCCCGGGTGGCCGACGAGCTGGTGGGCAGCGTCCAGACCCTGGAGCGCGATCGCCGGGCCCGGGTCAGTGAGCTCGACCAGGAGGCCTTGACCTTCAGCCTGGTCAATGCCGCAATCGCCGACTTCGCCCGGACCTGCTTCGACGCCGGCCGGCCGGTACCGACCGAGGCCGAGGAGGAGCGCCTGGCCCGGGCGGTCATGGACGACCTGTTCGCGGCGGGCTCCAAGCTCCAGCCCTACCTCCAGGACCCGAGCGTGGTCAGCGTCCGGGCCAACAACTTCCGCACCAGCTGGATCACCTACACCGACGGCACCAAGGTGAAGGGGCCGGCCTTCGCCGCCGACAACGTCGGGCTCATCGAGGTCATCCGCGGCCTGGCCGAGGAGGCCTACCGCTTCGACGGCATCGAGCGCCGCTTCGACGCCGGCTGCCCCCGCCTCGACTGCGCCCTGCCCAACGGCGACCGGGTCTTCGCCCTGATGGTGGTGAGCGGCGAGGCCATGTTCGTGATCCGCCGTCACAACTTCATCAACCTGGTCACCCTCGAGGACCTGCGCGACACCGGGATGCTCGGCCAGGTCGAGGTCGACCTGCTGCGGGCCATGGTGCTGGCCAAGTTCAACATCGTCATCACCGGCGGGATGGGAACGGGCAAGACGACCCTGTGCCGGGTCTGCGCCAATGCCATCCCGTCCGATGAGCGCAAGGTCGTCCTGGAGGACACCCCCGAGCTGGGACTGGAGCGCTTCCCCGAGCTGCACCCCGACGTCATCAGCGTCTGCCCCCGGGGGGCCAACGTGGACGGGGCCGGCTCCATCTCCATGGGCGAGTTGGGCGAGTGGCTTCTGCGGGCCGAGGGCGAGCGCTTCCTGGTCGGCGAGGCCCGGGGTGGCGGCGAGATCATGCCCCTGCTCACAGCCATGACATGTGGCAACGAAGGCTCCATGACCACCATCCACGCCCCCTCCACCCGGGCCGCCTTCTCCAAGCTCGCCCTCTACTGCGCCCGCTCGGCCGAGCGCCTGCCCCTGGAGCAGGCCAACCAGCTCATCGCCGCCGCAGTGGACTTCGTCGTCCACCTGGAGGCCCGCAGGACCGAGCACGGCATGGAGCGCCACATCTCCTCCATCCGTGAGGTGGAGCGGGTGCAGCAGGGTGAGATCGTCTCCAACGAGGTGTGGCGCCGCAGCCCCGACGGGCGATCGGGCCCGGCCGGGGAGTTCCAGGCCGACACCCTCCGCCGCCTGGAGGAGGCCGGCTTCAACGCCGATGCCTGGGCCCGCGGGGAGCGCCGGCGATGAACGCCGGACTGGCCCTGGGCGCCGGGGCGCTGGTGGGCTGCGGGCTGTTCCTGATGGCGATGGGCCTACGGCGGGCCGAGCGCCGCGACCTGCGGGCCCTCGTCGCCACGCGCAGCCCGGCTGAGGACCGGCGGCTGTTGCAGCTCGTCGCCGGCATCGGCGTGGCGCTGGTGGTCGTCCTCGCCACCGGCCAGCCGGTGGGAGCGTTGCTGGCCGGCGGGGTGGCCCTGGCCCTGCCGTCGGTGTTCGGGGGCAAGGCGGCCCGGGCGTCGGAGATCGCACTCATCGAGGCCATCTCCACCTGGACCGGCCAGCTACGCGACATGCTCAGCGGCGGGAACGGGCTGCTGGAGACCATCGAGGCCACCGCCCCGTTCGCCCCGGCGCCGATCCGGGCCGAGGTGGACCGCCTCGCCCGGGGCATGCGCCGGGGCCGCCTCGTCCCGGCGCTCCGGGCCTTCGCCGCCGACGTGGGCGACCCCATGGCCGACCTGGTGGTGGCGTCGCTGGTGGTGGCCACCACCGAACAGGTGGGTCGGCTGGGGGAGCTGCTCGGGATGCTGGCCGTCCGCACCAACGAGCAGGCCGCCCTGCGCATGCGCATCGACCGTGACCGGGCCGGCATCCGCACCCAGGTCCGGGGCGTGGTCCTGGTCACGGTGGCCTGCGTCGTGCTGCTCCTGGCGTTCGACCGAGCTCTGCTGGCCGCCTATGACAGCGCCGAGGGACAGCTGGTGCTGGGGCTCATCGGCGCCTGTTTCCTGGCCGGGTTCGCCATGCTGGCCCGGATGGGCCGGCCCCAGCCGTTGGAAGGCTTCACCCTGGCCGCCGGCGAGGACGAGGCGTGATCCCCGCCGCCACCGCCGGCGCGCTTGTCGGTCTCGGGGTGTTCCTCCTGGCCCGGGCCCTGTTCCCGGCCCGGCCTTCGCTGGCTGTGGTGCTGGCCCGGGTGAACGGCGGGGTCGCCGTCGAACCGGTGGCCACGCTGGCGCCGTCAGCGCGGTGGGCGACCAGGGTCGGTCCACCGCTGGCCCGGTCGCTGCAGCGGTGCAACGTCACCCTCGGGGAGCTGGAGTCGGACCTCGCCGTGCTCGGGCGGTCGGTCGAGGACCACATGGCGTTGCGGGCCGCCGGCGCCGCCGCCGGGATCATGGCCGTCTCCGTCGTGGGCGCAGGCCTGCACCTGGTGGGCATGGGGCCTTCGCTGATCATGACCGGATGGCTGGCCCTGGGAGCGGCGCTGGTCGGCTTCGTGGTCCCCGACACCGTGGCCCGGCGCCGGGCCGTCGAGCGCCGCCAGGAATTCCGCCACAGCCTGGCCTTCTTCTTGGACCTGGTCATCGTCGTGCTCGCCGGTGGGGCCGGCATCGGCTCCGCCCTGCGCCAGGCCGCCGCCGCCGGCGACGGGTGGGCCTACCGCCAACTTCGAGGCGCACTGAACCGGGGCCGGGTGAGGCGGGAATCCCCGTGGGTGGTGCTGGGCCAACTCGGGGCCGAGCTGGGGATAGTCGAGCTGGAGGAGCTGGCCGCCTCGGTGTCTTTGGCCGAGCGCGAGGGCGCCGCCGTGCGCCAGTCCCTAACGGCCAAGGCCGCATCCATCCGCGACCACCAGCTGGCCGAAGCCGAGGCCAGGGCGTCCTCGGCCACCGTGCGCATGGCCGCGCCACTGGTGCTGATCGGCATCGCCTTCTGCGGCTTCGTCGTCTACGGCGCCGTGTCCAGCCTGTTCACCACCACCTGAGGTCGCTCTGCCTCGCAGGATCCAACCCACGCCACCAATCAACGAAAGGACCCACCCCATGT
>CAYZMG010000069.1:0-25217 GCA_964479465.1 uncultured Acidimicrobiales bacterium | reverse complement strand
AACCTCACGGCCCCGTCAGATGCCGGCGCACTGGCCGGTCTTGGACGGGGCGGTGTTGGGCTGGCCGGCGTTGGTGGGCGCCGGCGTGTTGCCCGAGCAGGCCAGGGTGGCGAAGAAGGTGTTGGCCTTGATCACGGTGTTGCCCGGGCCGCCGTTGGTGACGGTGGTGGCGTGGGAGACGCTGTTGGCCCCGAACGTCACGGCCAGGTTGGCGGTGAGGGTGACGGTGCCGGCGAAGCGGTTGGCGGCGCAGCCCGTGGCCGGGTCGCCGATGCGGACGGGCACGGCGGCGTTGGAGACGCCCAGGGCCTGGGCCGGCGGCGGGCCGGCGACCTCACTGCCGCAGATGCTCAGGAATCCCGGGCTGTCGGCGACGATGCCCTTGTGGATCCTGGCCGTCGTGACCGTGAGGGCCCCACCCGGCTGGACGGTGACCGGGCCGACGACGCGGGCGTTGACGTCGATGAGGACGCTCTCGCCGGCGGTGACGGTGACCGGGCCCATGAGGTCGCCCTGGATGATGCGCGTGTAGGCGGGAGCCACGAACGGCGCCAGGGTCACCGACTCGTTCGGGTCGTTGCAGGCCCCCGACACCACGGTGTTGTTGGCGTCGCCGTTGTAGGTGGCGATCCAGCGGTAGGTGCCGGCGCTGGCCGGGGTGAACCAGTCAGAGGGGGTGCCCAGGGGGTTGGTGGAGGTGAACACCTGGGTGGCGCAGCCGGGGTCGCTGAACAGGCGGAAGGTCACGGTGCCGGTGGGGTTGAACCCTCCGGAGACGGTGGCCACGTCGCGCACCGGCGTCCCGACGAGGCCGCCGGGGGACGCCTGCGTCGAGATGCTCGGCGTGGCCTTGGTGATGGTCACCGATTCGTTCGGCGCCCCGCACGGCGAGGTGACCGGAGTGTTGTTGGCATCGCCGTTGTACACCGCGGTCCACCAGTACGTGCCCGCGGCCGTGGGGGTGAAGTCCGGCGCCGAGGTGGCCGATCCGGCCGTCACGGTGTTGGTGGAGGAGAACACCTGGGTGTTGCAGCCGGCGTCGCTGAACAGCCGGAAGGTCACCGAGCCGGTGGGGTTGAAGCCGCCGCCGAGGGTCGCCACGTCCCGCACGGCTGTCGACAGTGGACCGCCGGGGGAGGCCACCGTCGAGATGCTCGGCGTGGCCTTAGTGAGGGTCACCGACTCGTTGGGCGCCCCGCACGGCGAGGAGGCCGGGGGATTGAGGCCGTCACCGCTGTAGACCGCGGTCCAGTAGTAGGTGCCGGGGGCGGTGGTGAGGTAGGTGGCCGACGTCGCCGTCCCCCCGGAAAGGGGGCGGTCGGGCGACGTGAACACGTTGACCAGGCACGCGCTGTCGCCGAAGAGGTTGAAGGTGACCGTTCCTGTGGGGAAGGTGCCGGTGACGGTGGCCGTGTCGGACACTGCGGTCCCCACCGGGCCACCCGCCGAGGCCTGGGTGGTGATGCCGCAGCCGACCGCACACGACGGCGAGGGCTGTTCGGCTGTGAGCACGGTGCCGTTGCCGAGCCGGCCGCCGAGGTCGGACCCCCAGCACCAGACGGTACCGCCAGAGGCGATGGCGCAGGCCGTGATCGAGCCGGCGCCGATTGCGACCCACGTGTCGGGGATCGAGCCGGCCGTGTCCACCGGGGACGGTGAGGGCTGGTCGTCGGTGAGGACGGGGCCATTGCCGAGCCGGCTGCGGAAGTCGGACCCCCAGCACCAGGCGGTGCCGTCCGAGCCGATGGCACAGATGTGGCCGGGCCCCGCGCTGATGGCCGTCCATGTGTCGGGGATAGGTCCGGCCGTGTCCACCGGGCTCGGCGAGGCCTGGGGGCCGGTCAAGCCCGCGCCGTTGCCGAGCGCCCCGCTGTTGTCGTTGCCCCAGCACCAGGCGGTGGCGTCGGTGGCGATGGCGCAGGTGGTGTTGCTTCCGGCTGTGATCGCCGTCCACGTGTCGGGGATGGGCCCGGCGGTGTCCACCGGGGTGGGGGAGGGCTGGTTGGCGGTCAGGACTGCTCCGTTGCCCAGCTGCCCGCTGCTGTCGTTGCCCCAGCACCAGGCGGTTCCGTCAGAGCCGATGGCGCAGGCGTAGTCGTCGCCGGCGGTGATCGCCGTCCAGGTGTCGGGAATGGGCCCGGTGGTGTCGACCGGCGACGGCGACACCTGGTTGCCGGTCAGGGCCGCGCCGTTGCCGAGCTCGCCCGAGGGGTCGGCGCCCCAGCACCAGGCCGTGCCATCGGTGGCGATGGCGCAGGTGTGGAAGTCGCCACCCGCAATGGCCGTCCACGTGTCGGGAATCGTCCCGGCGGTGTCCGCCGGGGTGGGCGAGGCCTGGCTGCCCGTCAAGGCCGCGCCATTGCCCAGCTCCCCGCTCGAGTCGCGGCCCCAGCACCAGGCGGTGGCGTCGGTGGCCAGCGCGCAGGAGCCGGTGGACCCGACCGTCACCGCCGTCCAGGTGTCGGGGATGGCGCCCGCTGTGTCGACCGGTGTGGGCTGGTCGTGCTGCTCGGCGAGGGGGCCCCCGTTGCCCAACTCGCCGCCGGACTCGTCGCCCCAGCACGACAGGACGCCGGCGCCGTCGATGAAGCAGGAATGGCCCCTCACGTCGATCCGGCTGGCGGCAGCTCGGGGCGCACCCGGTACGCCCGAGGCCGGCTCGCCCAGCGCCGGCGCCGCCGCCAGAGTGGCGAGGCTCGCGCCCAGGAGGCCCATGACAACGGTCGCCACCCGCCGTCGGACGTTGTTCGATCGTGTCTCCATCGTGTCCCTCCCGGACGCTTCGTTTCTCATGCCAATGTCCCTCGCCCGTGCCGTCGACCCCGGCTGTTCTCGTTGCCGATGCTTCATGTGCCCCCCTGCCGGTCCGTCCTCCGATCCTGTTGGTCGATGGGGCCCGAAACATCACCCACCTGGGCGATGTTCTGCCGGTTTCGCCCTGGGAGAGTCGTCGTGATGATCGAGATCTGGGTCGACGCCGCCCAGCCGCCCGCCGGCCGTGTGGTCGTGGCACCGGGCGACGAGCCCCGGGCCTTCGCGGGATGGATCGATCTGTTGCGCATCCTGGCCGACGCCATCGCCGCGGAGGGCACCGCTCCGGAGCGGTGAGCGCCGGCCGGCGCCGGCGTAACCGGAGGGGTCGCCGAACGGTCCAAGTACGCTGGAAGGGTTGTTCCGCCGCGTCCAGGAGAGCTTGTGACCTACGTCTACGCCTTTGACCACCCGCACAGTCAGCCGCCGATGAGCCTGAAGGACCTGCTCGGGGGCAAGGGGGCCAACCTGGCAGAGATGACGTCGGTACTCGAGCTTCCCGTGCCCCACGGGTTCACCATCACCACCGACGCGTGCCGCGACTACATGGCGGCGGGCTGGCCGGAGGGGCTGACCGCCGAGGTCGAGGCCCAGGTGGCCAAGCTGGAGGCGTCCATGGGCAAGGGCCTGGGTGACCCGGCCGACCCGCTGCTGGTCAGCGTGCGGTCGGGGGCCAAGTTCTCCATGCCCGGGATGATGGACACCGTCCTCAACCTGGGGCTCAACGACGCGTCGGTGAAGGGCCTGGCCGCCCAGACCGGCGACGAGCGCTTCGCCTACGACAGCTACCGCCGCTTCGTCTCCATGTACGGCCGCATCGTGCTGGGTGTCCCCGGCGAGGAGTTCGAGACGCCGTTCGAGGAGGCCAAGGAGAAGTCGGGCGTGTCCTCCGACGCCGAGATCCCGGCCGCGGCACTCGCCGAGCTGGTCGAGCAGTACAAGGAGGTCGTGGCCAAGCACACCGGGCAGCCCTTCCCCCAGGCGCCGGCCGACCAGCTCCGGGGCGCCATCGAGGCCGTGTTCAGCTCCTGGGGCGGGGCCCGGGCCGTCGCCTACCGGGTCAAGGAGCGCATCTCCCACGACCTCGGCACGGCGGTGAACGTGCAGGCCATGGTGTTCGGCAACCGGGACGACAACTCGGGCACCGGCGTGGGCTTCACCCGGGATCCGGCCACCGGTGCGGCCGGCGCCTACGGCGACTTCCTGGTCAACGCTCAGGGCGAGGACGTGGTGGCCGGCATACGCAAGACCCTCCACCTCGACGAGATGCAGCGCCTGTTCCCCGGCATCTACGACGAGCTGCTGGCCATCTTCGACCGGCTTGAGCGCCACTACCGCGACATGTGCGACACCGAGTTCACCATCGACCAGGGCAAGCTCTGGATGCTCCAGACCCGGGTGGGCAAGCGGGGCGGCGTGGCCGCCCTGCGCATGGCGGTCGACATGACCACCGACGAGCGCACGAAGCTGACCCATGAGGAGGCCGTCCTGCGGGTCACCGCCGAGCACCTGGAGCAGGTCCTGCACCCCCAGGTCGGCGGGGGCGACGTGCAGGTCATCGCCACCGGGCTGGCGGCGTCGCCGGGGGCCGGCGTGGGCCGGGCCTACTTCAGCGCCGATGCCGCCGCCGAGGCGGCTGGCCGGGGCGAGGCCGTCATCCTGGTGCGGAGCGAGACGTCGCCGGAGGATGTCCACGGCATGATCGTCTCGAAGGGCATCCTGACCTCGCGGGGCGGGCTGGTGAGCCACGCCGCAGTCGTCGCCCGGGGCTGGGGCACGCCGGCGGTGGTCGGCGCCGACGGCGTGAAGATACAAGGCAACAGCTTCACCGCTGGCGGGGTCACGGTGGAGGAGGGCGACACCATCTCCGTCGACGGCTCGACCGGGCGGGTCATGCTCGGTGCCGTCGAGGTGACGGTGTCGGAGCCGCCGCCGGAGTTCGCCACCGTCCTGGGCTGGGCCGATGAGGTCCGGGCCGGCAAGATGGACGTGCGGGCCAACGCCGACACCGGCGCGGATGCCGCCAACGCCCGCCGGTTCGGGGCCGAGGGCATCGGCCTGTGCCGCACCGAGCACATGTTCCTGGCCGAGGACCGGCTGCCGATCGTGCGGCGGATGATCCTCGCCGAGACCGAGGAGGCCGAGGCCGCCGCCCTGGAGGAGCTCCGGGTGGCCCAGAAGGCCGACTTCTACGAGGTCCTCGAGGCGATGGACGGCCTGCCCGTCACCATCCGGCTGCTCGACCCGCCGCTGCACGAGTTCCTGCCGCGCACCGAGGAGCTGATGGTCAAGCAGGCCAAGACCGGAGGCCTGAGTGACGACGAGCGCAAGCTCCTCAAGGCGGCCGAGTCGTGGCACGAGTTCAACCCCATGCTCGGCGTGCGGGGTGTGCGCCTGGGCGTGATCAAGCCCGGGCTCTACGGCATGCAGGTGCGAGCTCTCATGGAGGCCGCCGCCGACCGGGTGGCGGCCGGGGGCAAGCCCGTCGTGGAGATCATGATCCCGCTCACCGTGGGCCGTGAGGAGATGGCCCTGGCCCGCGGGTGGGTCGAGGATGCGGTCGAGGGTGTCTCCTCGGGGGTTGACGTCACCATCGGCACCATGATCGAGACGCCGCGGGCCGCGCTGCGGGCCGGCGAGATCGCCGAGGTGGCCGACTTCTTCTCCTTCGGCACGAACGACCTCACCCAGATGACGTTCGGCTTCAGCCGGGACGACGTCGAGAGCCGGCTCATGCCCGCCTACCTGGGCCAGGGCCTTCTGAAGCGCAACCCGTTCGAGACCATCGACGCCGCCGGCGTGGGCGAGCTGGTCAAGCTGGCTGCTCAGCGGGGTCGGGAGGCCAAGCCGGGCCTGAAGCTCGGGGTGTGCGGCGAGCACGGCGGGGACCCGGAGTCGATCACCCTTTTCAGCGAGGCGGGGCTGGACTACGTGTCGTGCTCACCGTTCCGGGTGCCCATCGCCCGGCTGTCGGCCGCCCACGCCATCCTCGCCGCCGGCGCCTAACCAATGTTCGACTTCGCCGAGGCGGCGGTCGAGGGGGCGCTGGCGGCCGGCGCCACCTACGCCGACGCCCGGGCCATGATCCAGGCGTCCGAGGGGCTGGGCGCCCGCAACGGCGTGCTGGAGCGGATGAGCCAGAACGAGTCCGCCGGCGTGGGGGTGCGGGCGCTGATCGGGTCGTCGTGGGGGTTCTTCGCCACGCCCGACCCCTCGATCGAGGCGGCCAGGAATGCGGGGGAGGAGGCGGCCGCCATCGCCAAGGCCTCGGCGGTGGTGGCCGGGCCGGCGGTGGAGCTGGCCGACGTGGGCGTGGCCCAGGCCCACTGGGAGTCGCCGTGCCAGGAGCACCCTTTCGAGGTGGCGCTGTCGGAGCGGGGCGACCTGCTGGTGAACGTGACCGCGACCATGAAAGCGGTGGCCGGCGTGGGCGTGGCGTCGGGCCACATGCACGCCTGGGACACCCAGAAGTGGTTCGTCTCCTCGCAGGGACATCGAATCTCACAGCATCTCGTTGAGTGTGGGACGTCCATAGAGGCCACCGCGGTGGGGGAGTCGGAGACCCAGCGCCGGAGTTACGGGGGTATCGGGGGCATCTGGGGCACCCAGGGCTACGAAATCGTGCGGGCCGCCGACCTGGCGGGCAACGCCCAGCGGGTCGGGGAGGAGGCCGTCGAGCTGCTCTCGGCCCCCGAGTGCCCGTCCGGCGTGACCGATCTCATCCTGGGCCGGGAGCAGCTGGCCCTCCAGATCCACGAGTCCGTGGGCCACGCCATCGAGCTCGACCGCATCCTAGGGTGGGAGGCGGCTTTCGCCGGCACCTCCTTCCTGGATCTGAACCAGCTGGGCAGGCTGAAGTACGGCTCGGAGCTGATGAACATCACCGCCGATGCCACCCTGCCGGGGGCCCTCGGCAGCTTCGGGTACGACGACGAGGGCACGCCGGCGCAGCGGGTCGACATCGTCAAGGAGGGAATCTGGGTGGGCGTGCTGTCGGGTCGGGACTCGGCCCATGCCGCCGGCCTGCCGCCCGGCGGCATGGTGCGCAGCGACGGCTGGAACCGCCTGCCCATGGTGCGGATGACCAACGTGGGGCTGCTGCCGGGGGAGTCGTCGCTGGAGGACATCATCGCCGCCACCGACGACGGCATCTACATGGAGACCAACCGGTCGTGGTCGATCGACGACAAGCGCCTCAACTTCCAGTTCGGCTGCGAGCGGGGCCACGAGGTGAAGGACGGCAAGCTCGGGCGGCTGGTCCGCAACCCCACCTACACCGGCATCACGCCCCAGTTCTGGGCGTCGCTGGACATGCTCGGCGGCCGTGACGAGTGGGTGTTCTGGGGCACACCGAACTGCGGGAAGGGCCAGCCCCAGCAGTACGGCCACACCGGCCACCCGGCGGTGCCGGGGCGGTTCCGGGGCGTGCGGGTCGGGGTGCGGTCCAAGTGATGGATCCGGTGGCCATCGCCGACCGGCTGATCGAATTGGTCGGCGACCGGGCCGAGGCCGAGGCCACGTGCAGCACTGGGCGCTCGGCGCTGACCCGCTTCGCCAACTCCTCCATCCACCAGAACGTGGCCGACGACTACGTGTGGGCTCGGGTGCGGGTGGCGATGGGTGGCCGGGTGGCGTCGGCCAGCACCGACCGCCCCACCGACGAAAGCCTGGAGCGGCTGGTCGAGCGCAGCCTGGCTGCGGCGGCCATGCGGGCCGTCGACCCCGAGTGGCCGGGACTGGCCCCGCCGGCGCCGGCGCCGGAGACCCACGCCTACGACGAGGCCACCCACCTGGCCGACCCGGCCCTGCGGGCCCAGGTGGTGCGGGAGTTCGTTGATGCTGGTCCCGAACTGCGAGCGGCGGGCTACGTCGACTCCAACGGATCGTTCTCGGCGTTCGCCAACTCCGCCGGCCAGCGGTTGCTGGGCCGGTCGAGCTCGTCGACCATCGAGGCCATCCACCGAACGGCCACGTCGGACGGGAGGGGATGGCAGAGCTCCAGCCGGCTGTCCGACATCGACGGCGGCGCCGCCGGCCGCACTGCGGCCGGGAAGGCCCGGGGGGGCGACGACCTGGTCGACATCGAGCCCGGCCGCTACGAGGTGGTGCTGGAGCCGTTCTGCCTGGCCAACATGCTGGAGTTCCTCCGCGACGGGTTCAACGCCCGGACGGTGGAGGAGGACCGGTCGTTCGTGAAGCTGGGCGAGCTGCAGCTCGACCCGGCCATCACCCTGTGGGACGACGCCACCGACCCCCGAGCCATCAGCCGGGGCTTCGACGCCGAGGGCACGCCCAAGCGCCGGGTCGACCTCGTCGCCGCCGGCGTCCCGCTGGCGCTGTGCCACGACCGCAAGACGGCCGCCCGGGCCGGCGCCGAAAGCACTGGGCACGGTCTCGGGGGCGACATGGGCGGCATCGCCACCAACCTGTTCATGGCCCCGGGCACCCAGTCGGTCTCCGAGCTGATCGCCGGCGTCGAGCGGGGCCTGCTGGTGACGGAGTTCTGGTACACCCGCATCCTCGACCCCAAGACCCAGGTGGTGACCGGCCTCACCCGCAACGGGACGTTCCTCATCGAGGGCGGGCAGGTGGTCGGCGGGGTGCCCAACCTGCGCTTCACCCAGTCCTATGTCGACGCCCTGCGGCCGGGCAACGTGCTGGGCGTGGCGAACGACGCCCGTCTGTTCAACGAGACGTACCACGTGCCGACCGTCCGGCTGGGGGAGTGGAACTTCACGGGCGGCGCCAAGGGCTGAACTGGCTGCACTGACAGTCGGATACGACCGTCAGTGCAGCCAGAACGGGAGGGGGCGGGCTACCGTCCGCCGTAGATGGGCATCCTGGCCGAGGACATCGAGCGGGTACGGGCGGCGACGGACTTCGTGGCCGTCGCCGGCGAGCACATCGCCCTCAAGCGGGCCGGCCGGCGCTGGCAGGGGCTGTGCCCGTTCCACGCCGAGAAGTCGCCGTCGTTCTCGATCAACGCCGAGGAAGGCCTCTACTACTGCTTCGGCTGCGGCGCCGGCGGCGACGTCATCACCTTCGTGCGGGAGATCGAGCACCTGGAGTTCGCCGAGGCGGTGGAGCGCCTGGCCGCCCGCTCGGGCATCCAGATCCGCTACGACACCGAGGCCGTTTCCCAGGAGCGCCAGCGCAAGGCCCGGCTCGTCGCCGTCATGACCCAAGCGGTCGACTGGTACCACGAGCGCCTCCTCGCCGGCCCCGACGCCAAAGGGGCCCGGGCCTACCTGCGCTCCCGGGGCTATGACGGGGAGGTGGTGCGGGCCTACCGGATCGGCTGGGCGCCGGAGGGCTGGGACGAGCTGTGCCGGGCCCTCAAGCTGCCGGCGGACGTGGCCAAGGACACCGGGCTGGGGTTCGTCAACAAGGTCGGTCGCCTGAACGACTTTTTCCGGGGGCGGGTGCTGTTCCCCATCTTCGACGTTCGGGGCGACCCGGTGGCCTTCGGGGGCCGCAGGTTGGCGGAGGGGGAGGGGCCGAAGTACCGGAACTCGCCGGAGACGCCGCTGTACTCCAAGAGCCGGGTGCTCTACGGGCTGAACTGGGCCAAGGCCGCGGTGGTCGACACCAACGAGGTGGTGGTCTGCGAGGGCTACACCGATGTGATCGGCCTGGCCCGGGCCGGCGTCAAGACCGGGGTGGCCACGTGCGGCACCGCTCTTTCCGACGAGCACGTGCGGGTGCTCAAGAACTTCGCCCGCCGGGTGGTGCTGGCCTACGACGCCGATGCCGCCGGCCAGGCCGCGGCCGAGCACTTCTACGAGTGGGAGCGCCGCTACGAGCTGGATCTGGCCGTGGCCGACCTGCCCCCCGGGACCGACCCGGGACAGCTGGCGACGGAGGACCCGGCGGCACTGGCGGCGGCGATCAAGGGGGCCAAGCCCTTCCTCACCTTCCGCCTCGACCGGCTGTTCCTGCGGGCCGACCTGCGCACGCCGGGGGGCCGGGCCCGGGCCGCCGAGGCGGCCATGGAGGCGGTCCGCGAGCACCCCAGCGACCTGGTGCGGGACCAGTACGTGATGGACGTCGCCGGCCGGACGGGCATCCAGCCCGAGCGCCTGCGCATGCTCCTGGAGGGCCGCCGGCCCCCCCGCCCGCCGGCCCGCCAGGCCCGCCAGGAGGGGCCGGAGGTGGAGGCGCTGCGCCTGGCCGTCCACCGTCCCGAGGAGGTCGCCGAGCTGCTGCACGAGGTCCTGTTCGTCGATCCCGTGGTGCTGGCCGGCTACCGGGCGCTGTGCGCGGCGACCACCCTGGCCCAGGCCATCGACACCGCCGATCCTGAACCGGCGACCCTGCTCCGGCGGCTGGCGGTCGAGGACGCCGACGCCACGGCGGCCGACGTGCTGTCGCTTGTGGCGCGCGAGGCGGGCCTCCGCGTCCTTGCCGAGCTCAGGAAGCGGGGCGCGCTCGACGACTCCCACCAGATCGCGTGGCTCCAGCAGGCACTCGACGACATGCCGTATCCGGCCGTGGGCGTCGAGGAGACGGGCAGGTTGGTACGCTGGATCGTCGACCGTTTTGAGGTGGAAGCATGAGCCAGAGCAGCAATGCGCTCACGCCACCGGCGGGAGTGTCAGCGGACGAGTTTTCCCGGCTGCTGGCCCAGGGCCGGGAGCGTGGCGGACTCAGCGTCGATGACGTCATGGCCCTGCTCAAGAACGTCGAGCTCAGCGAAGATCTGATCGACGGCGTCCGCCGGCGGCTCACCGATGAGGGCATTCACCTCGACGAGGCCGAGGTCGAGCTCAACGGCGCCGACCTGGTTCCCCCCGACGAGCCGGCGCCGGCCTCCCGCTTCACCGTCCCTTTTCAACCTTCGGCGCCGGCGGCGCCGGAGGCCGCCGACCCGCCGGCGCCGGCCGTCCCGCCAGTGGCGGCCCGGCCCCCTCGCCGGGCACCGGAGCTCGACGAAAGCGGCCGGGCTGACAGCCGCGGAGGATCCGCCGACCCCGTCCGCACCTATCTGAAGGAGATCGGCAAGGTCAACCTCCTCACCGGCGCCCAGGAGGTGGCCCTCGCCAAGCGCATCGAGGCCGGGCTCGACGCGGTGGCCAAGATCGCCGAACTAGAGGACGCCTACGGCCCCGGCGTGCCCATCCCCGAGCACGAGTGCCAGCCCCTCGAGCGACTGGTGGCCGACGGGTTCCAGGCCAAGAAGCAGCTGATCGAGGCCAACCTGCGCCTCGTCGTCTCCATCGCCAAGCGCTACATGGGCCGCGGCCTCCTCTTCCTTGACCTCATCCAGGAGGGCAACCTCGGCCTCATCCGGGCGGTCGAGAAGTTCGACTACACCAAGGGCTTCAAGTTCTCGACCTACGCCACGTGGTGGATCCGCCAGGCCATCACCAGGGCCATCGCCGATCAGGCGAGGACCATCCGCATCCCCGTCCACATGGTCGAGACGATCAACACGGTGCTGCGGATGCAGCGCCTCCTGCTCCAGGAGATCGGCCGCGAACCCACCGTCGAGGAGGTGGCCGACAAGGTCGGCATGCCGCCGGCGAGGGTGCGGGAGATCCAGCGCATCGCCCAGGAGCCGGTGTCATTGGAGACCCCGGTGGGCTCCGAGGACGACAGCCACCTCGGGGATTTCATCGAGGACCAGCAGGCCGTCGCTCCCGCCGACGCGGCGACGCGCGCCCTGCTCTCGGAGGCGGTGGGGGAGGCTCTGGAGGAGCTGACCGACCGTGAGCGCGCCGTCGTGCGGCTGCGCTTCGGGCTCGACGACGGCCAGATCCGGACCCTCGAAGAAGTGGGCAAGGAGTTCGGCGTGACCCGCGAGCGCATCCGCCAGATCGAGGCCAAGACCCTCGCCAAACTGCGCCACCCCATCCGCAGCCAGAAGCTGCGGGACTACCTCGACGAGGAGTAACCGCCGAGGTCGGTGACTTCGGAATCCCCGTGCCCGTTGCTGTCATCGTCGGTACGCGACTCGATGACGGTACGGGCCTTTTCGAAACCCTCCTCGACCGCGGACTTCGCCTTCTCCGCCGCCTCCTCGACTTTGGCTTTTGCGATGTCGGTGACCTCTTCGTAGGCCTCCGACCGCTTGACCTTGGCGATGGTCCTGTTGATCTGGTCGTAACGCTGGCGACCGGCTTTTGCCCCGAGGTAATACCCGGTCGCCATTCCTGTCACAAATCCCAAGCGGAATCTCATACCTACTGTCTACCCCGTCGCCGGGCAGGTGACGCCGGCGCTGCTACGATCGGCGACGATTCCGGGGTAGCTCAATCGGCAGAGCACCGGCCTGTTAAGCCGTTTGTTGTGGGTTCGAGTCCCACCCCCGGAGCGATGCCACTCGGAAGCGGAGCTTCCCGGACCACGAAAATTCGCCCCCCACGGGGCCCGTAGCTCAGTCGGTCAGAGCAGCGGACTCATAATCCGTCGGTCGCTGGTTCGATCCCAGCCGGGCCCACCCCGTGCGCGTTGGACCCGCTCTCGCCGTCGCCTTGGCCGCGCTCGTCGCCGGCGCCTGCAGCGCCGGCGACCGGACCTCCTTCGACACGCACGAGCCGACGTCGACGTCGATGTCTGTCGCGCCGTCGACCATGGTCGCGCCGGCGCCGTCGACCACCACGACGGGCGCGCCGGCGGGGTCGGTCACCTTTCGCGTGAGCGGCTTCACACTCCCCGATGTGCGGGCGGGCGGGACCGGCCTTCGGCTGCTGGTGCGCTCGTCGTCGGAGCGGCTGAGCGTCAACCGGCAAGGCCGCGGCGGGGCGGTGTCGGTCTGCCCGATCGCCCTCGCCATCCCGTCCCCGAGGGACGGCGCGTGCGTCGACCTACCGGCCGACGGCGCGGTCCAGTTGGCGTTCCTCGGCGGGCTCGAGGTCCGGGCCACGGCGACGGCGGCGATGGTCGACGAGCTCACCGTGACCTACCTCCCTGCGTCCCGGGCCATCACTGTCGTCACCCCGGCTCGACCCGGCGGGTGCGCGGCGGGCCCGTGCCAGGCCACCTTCTCCTTGGTGCCGGCGAGGGCCGGCGCCTTCGTCCTCGACGGTCAGGCCACCGGCGGACGACCCCGGCTGGTGCTGACCGCGGTTGGAGCCGGCGCTTCCAACAGGACCCTCGCCACCGTCGAAGGAGGGGGTTCTCTTTCCATCAGGGCCACATTGGAGGCCGGTGCGGAGGCTCGTCTTCTCCATCATGACCAAGGGCCCGGCCCCGTCGCCCCGGTCACGGCAGAAATTCTTTGGCCGTGACATCTTGTGGATAACGCCGGCGGCCGGCGGAGCTAGGCAGGGAAGGGTCTTCCAACGGGATCCGTTGGTGCTTTCCAACACGCTCCAACAGGCGAAAAACCGCAGGTCAGGAGGCCAAAGGTCCCTTGGCAGCCTGTCCCGGTCGTGATTTACTT
Organism: uncultured Acidimicrobiales bacterium; assembly: GCA_964479465.1. Classification (GTDB taxonomy): domain Bacteria; phylum Actinomycetota; class Acidimicrobiia; order Acidimicrobiales; family AC-14; genus CADCTB01. The sequence goes on along the minus strand of CAYZMG010000069.1, from coordinate 12,022 downwards.
CCCTCGTCCCTGCGGAGGTCCACGACCCCCGCGCTCGCAGCCCAACGAAGGCGGCCGGTTCAGCCCGATGAGCTCCAGCACGAGGAACGAGGTGGTGAGGCCCCTGAGGTGGGTCGCATCCTTCGCGCTTCTCGCTGGTCTCTTCCTGGTGCTGAACGCCGGCCCCGCCTCCGCCGAGACTGCTCCGGCCTCCACGGCCGCGGGTACCCAGTCCCAGGGGACTACTGCAACAACCCCCACCACGGTGGCACCCGCCACCACGCCGACCACGGCTGCACCCGCCACCGCGACCGCGGCGCCGACCACCACTGTCCCCATGGGCAGCGGTGGGTCCAAGCCGTCGTTCGCCGTGCTCCAGCAGATCACCGCGACCACGACGACCGTACCGACGCAACCCAGTGGGTCGGCCGCCGTGAAGCCGTCCGAGACGACGCCCACCACGACCGCCCCGACGACGGCGGGCACCACCACGGTGTCCCAGACGTCGACGGCGACGGGTGAGGGCTCCGCCCCGGCCGCGCAGGTCGCCAGTCCGGCGTCGGGCTCGGGTGGCAGTTCCCCCGCAGCCCTGACGACCTTCGCCGCCGCGGCCACCATCGCCGGACCGTCGACGTCGCCGTCGGCTGCCGGCAGGACGGCCGTCTCCGGCGCCCTCTCGGGTCACAACAGTGACGAGGTCGACAACGACGACGGCGGCACCAGCGTCAGCCCGGTGAACGGCGTGACCTTCACCCGCAACGCGAACGGGACGCGCTGCCGTGCCGTGCGCGACGACGACGGTCACGGCAACCTGCTCGAAGTGCTGATCGGTTCGGGGTGCCACTCGCAGGATTCGCACCGCAACCCCCTCGGTGGCGACGCTTCCCACATGGTGATCTCGATTGGTTCCAGCGCCAACTCGATTACCACCGGTGGGAATGGCAGAAATGCAAAGGCCTCCTGTATCGCCATTCGTGGTGATGCCGATTGCACGTCAATCGGTGGATATGGAGGCGGGAATGCCGAAACGCTGGCCATTGCAATCGGCAAAGGCCGATATGCAAATGGGATCGCCGTGGGTGGTGACACTCAAGGTGGCACTGCAGGCAGTGCCACGAACTTCGCCCTCGCCATCGGCGGCGGGCCAGTGAGTGGTACTGCCCTCGGAGGAACCAGCCGCAGCACGGCCAACGCCGGCGGCGGCAACGGTGGCAGCTCCGGCGTCACCGCAGCACCGACAGCAGGGACAGGCAGCACCGGGGGCAGCACCGCAGCTGGCGCCTCCTCAGACAACTCAGGCACCACCGGCTCCGCGGCATCCTCCGCCGGCGCCGGCCCCCAGGCGGGCTCCGGCCTCTCCGGCAACACCGGCGGGACGGGCTCGGCCTCCTCGACTCCTCAGGCTTCCAACACCGCTCCTCTGGGCTCCTCCAGCCAGACGGCAGGCGGGGCGACCAGCGGCCCGTCCGGCTCGACCGGCAACACGGGGAACGCGATCGCGGAGGGGAACGCCAACAGCGTCGCCAACACCGGCGCCAACTCCACTGCGACGGCCCAGACCGGCTCGAGTGGCGCGGCGACCAACAACACGAACATCGTCTCGGTCGGCGGCAGCGGCGGCGCCGGCGGCACGGCGGTCGCCGTGTCCGGCACCGGCGGCGACGCCACCAACACCGTCATCGGCATCGGCGGTGGCTCGGTCACGGCCACGACGATCGGCGGCAGCAGCATCGCCACCGCCGACGCCAGCGGCGGCGACGGCGGGGCCTCCAACGTCACCGTCAACCCCACGACCTCCGGCCACGGCGGCGGCGGCAACAACACGACGATCGCCTCCAGCGGCGGCGCCGGCGGCAACGGCGGCTCGGCCGTCGCCATCGCCGGCCCCGGCGGCTCGGCCAACCAGACCGTGATCGGTGTGGGCGGCGGCACGATCACCGCGGTCGCCACCGGCGGCAGCAGCATCGCCACCGCCGACGCCAGCGGCGGCAACGGCGGCGCCTCGGTCGTCAACGTGACGCCGACCGCGAATGGCGGGAGCGGCGCCCCGGCCGACGCCTCGGCGTCGTCGAGCGCGACGAACTCGGGCAACACCGGCTCGGCGTCGTCGGGCTCGACCTCGAACCCGGTGGCCGGGTCCGGCAACTCGGGCGGGTCGGGTGCGACGGGTGGGGCGGCGTCGAACCCGTCGGCGACCAACGACGGGATCCTCGGGACGGCTTCGACCGCAGGTGGCGGGGGAGCGGCGTCTGGCGGGTCGGGCGATACCGGCCCGACCGGCCAGGCGCTCGCCGGCGGCAACGCCAACTCCATCGCCAACACCGGGGCCAACTCCAACGCCACCGCCGTCACCGCCGGCAGCGGCGACGCCACCAACGTGACGGTCATCAACTCCACCGGCGGCGCCGGCGGCCGGGCCGGCACGGCCACCACCGTCTCCGCCGGCGGCGGCTCGGTGACCAACACGGTCATCTCCGGCCCGAACACCCCGCTGGCCGTCAACGCCGTCGCCGGCAGCAGCATCGCCACCGGCGACGCCGCCGGCGGCAACGGCGGGGCGTCGACCGTCACCGTCACCCCCACGGCCATCAGCGGCGACACCGGCAACGCCTCGGCCCAGTCCAGCGCCTCCAACTCCGGCGACACCGGCGACGCCACGTCGTCGTCGGCGGCCAATCCGGTCGCCGGCTCGGGGGGGTCCGGTTCGAGCGGGACCACGGGCTCGGCCACCTCGTCGCCCACTGCCACCAACAACGGCCTCCTCGGCTCGGCCACGGCTGCCGGCGGTGGAGCGGGCTCGGGCACCTCGGGCCCCTCGGGCGCCTCGGGGGCGGCCATCGCCGAGGGCAACTCCAACTCCATCGCCAACACCGGCGGCAACGCCACGGCCGACGCCCGCTCGGGCGACACCGGCGACGCCCGCAACATCACCGTCGTCGACTCGGCCGGCGGGGCCGGCGGCGCCGGCGGCGACACCGCCGCCGTCTCGGGCGCCGGCGGGGCGGTCGTCAACCTGGTGGCCGGCGCCGATGTCGACCTCCCCTTCGCCTCCACCGCCCGGGCCGGCTCCTCGGTGGCCACCGGCGACGCCAGCGGCGGCGACGGCGGGGCCAACACCGTGACCGTCACCCCGACCGCCCGCTCCGGCAACTCCGGCGACGCCTCGGCTCAGGCCAGCGCCGACAACTCGGGCGACACGGGCGACGCCTGGTCGACCTCGGCTTCCAACCCGACGGCCAACTCGGGCGGGACCGGCGCCACCGGCGGCACCGGGTCGGCCACCTCCTCGCCCACCGCCACCAACACCGCCCTCCTGGGCACGGCCACCGCCGGCGGCGGCAACGGCGCCGCCTCTGGCGGCAGTGGTGCCTCGGGCGACTCCGGCCCGGCCCTGGCCGGCGGCGACTCCAACTCCATCGCCAACACCGGCGCCAACGGCGTTGCCAACGCCACCTCGGGCGACACCGGCGCCGCCATCAACACCACGATCGTGACCGGCGGCGGCGGCGCCGGCGGCGCCGGCGGCTCGTCGGCCCCGGTGGCCGGCGCCGGCGGGACCGCCTCCAATACGGTGCTTGGCCTGGTCGTGCCCCTGGCCGCCACCGCCACAGGCGGCTCCTCGGTCGCCACCGCCGACGCCAGCGCCGGCGCCGGCGGCGCCAACACCACCACGGTCACGCCCACCGCCACCTCGGGCGACTCCGGCGATGCCGGCGCCCAGGCCAGCGCCACCAACTCCGGGAACACCGGCTCGGCCGACTCCTCCTCGGTCTCGAACCCGTCGGCCACGTCCGGCAACACCGGCGCCTCCGGCGGCACCGGCCACGCCACCTCCAACCCCACGGCCACCAACTCGGGCATCCTGGGCTCGGCTGCCGCCAGCTCCACCGTCGCCGGCAACTCGGCGACGGTGGGCACCAGCGGCGGCTCGGGCGACACCGGCCCGGCCGGCGCCTTCGGCGACACCGTCTCCATCGGCAACTCCGGCGCCAACGCCGCCGCCAACGCCCTCACCGGCGACACCGGCGTGGCCGACAACCGCACCACGGTCACCACCGCCGGCGGCACCGGCGGCGCCGGCGGCCTGGCCGCCCCGGTGGCCCTGGCCGGCGGCGCGGCCGTCAACGTGGCCGGCGGCCCGGTCGTGGCCGCGGCTGCGGTCTCCGGCAGCACCGTGGCCTCCGCCCTCTCCGCCGGCGGCAGCGGCGGGGCCAACACCACGACCGTCACCCCCAAGGCCACCTCGGGCAGCTCGGGCCACGCCACCGCCCAGACGAGCGCCAGCAACTCCGGCGACACCGGCGACTCGGCCAGCGCCTCGGACGCCAACCCCGTCTCCCGTAGCGGCAACTCGGGCCCCACCGGCCCCACGGGCGTCGCCACCACGAACGCCACGGCGACGAACACGGCGATCCTGGGCACGGCGTCGGCCGGCGCCGGCGGCGTGGGTGGGGGTGCGGGCGGCGGCGGGGCAGCATCGGGCAACTCCGGGAACTCGGGCCTGACCGGTGCCACGGTCGCCGTTGGAACGTCCAACAGCACGGCCAACACCGGGGCCAACGCCGAGACCAACAGCATCTCGGGCAGCAGCGGCCCGGCCGTCAACGACACCGCCATCGTCTCCGGTGGCGGGGCCGGCGGCGCCGGCGGCACGGCCATCGCCCTGGGCAGCAACGGCGCCGGCGCCATCAACGCCGCTGTCGATGCCGGCGTCCTCAGCCCGGTCACCCTGATCGCCGGCGGCGGCTCGAGCATCTCCAGCGCCGACGCCAGCGGCGGCGACGGCGGCTCCACGACTGTCAACGCCGCCCCCACGGCCATCTCCGGCTCCACCGGGTCGGCCACCGGCCAGACCAGCGCCACCAACACCGGAAGCACCGGCGACGCCCACAGCACCTCGTCTTCCAACCCGGTGGCCTCCTCCGGGAACTCGGGCAACACCGGCGCCACCGGGAGCGCCAGCTCCAACCGCACCTCCACCAACACCGCCATTCTCGGCACCGTCACCGGCACCACCGGCAACGCCCTCTCGGGTGACTCCGGCAACTCGGGCGCTACCGGCGTCACCGCCGCCGACGGCCAGGCCAACTCCGTGGCCAACACCGGCGCCTCGGCGGACGCCGCCCGCTCCGCCCGCTCGGGCGACAGCGGCGCCGCCGTCAACACCACCGGCATCGTGGCCCTGGGCGGCCCCGGTGGCGACGGTGGGGACATCGCCATCGGCACCGCCGGCGCCGGCGGCTCCGGCACCAACGTGGTCGACAGCAGCGGCGTCCTCAGCCCGGTGACGGCCACGGCGCGGGGCGGCTCGTCCATCGCCACGGTCGACGCGTCGGGTGGCGACGGCGGCTCGGTGACCGTGGACGCGGCACCCTTCGCCCAGTCGGGCGACACCGGGTCGGTTTCGTCGCAGGCCAGCGCCAGCAACTCCGCCAGCACTGGCTCGGCTCAGTCCTCCGCCTCCTCCGACCCGGTCGCAGCCTCCGGCACCTCCGGTTCGACGGGTGCGACCGGCGCAGTGACCGCCACCGGCGCCCGCACCGTGAACCTGACGGTGGCCGCCGGCGCCGGCCCCGTGACCGAGGTCGTCGTCGTGCCCCAGTCGGGCGACTCCGGCAACTCGGGCGCCACCGGCTCCGTCCTTGCCGCCGGCCGGGCCGACTCCACCGCCAACACCGGCGCCGTCGCTGCCGGCGACGCCATCTCCGGCGACAGCGGCCCGGCCGTCAACACCACCGGCATCGTGGCCCTGGGCGGCCCCGGTGGCGACGGGGGCGACGCCGCCCTGGCCAGCGCTTCAGCCGGCGGGCCGGCCGCCAATGTCGTCCTGTCCTCGGGCGTGTCCAGCCCGGTCACCGTGACCAGCGGGGGCGGTACCTCCATCGCCACGGTCGACGCCTCCGGCGGCGACGGCGGTTCGGCCACCGCGGTGGCGGCGCCCCGGGCCACTACCGGCTCCACCGGGCCGGTCAGCTCGCAGACGTCGGCCACGAACAGCGGCTCGACCGGCGACGCCGCCTCGACCGCCTCGTCGGACCCGGTCGCCACCTCGGGCCACTCGGGCGCCACTGGCGCCACCGGCCCGGTGACCTCGTCCGGCGCCCGCACCGTCAACCTCACCGTCGCCGGCGGCGGCCCGGTGAGCTTCACCGTCGTCCCTGCGGCGTCGGGCGGCAGCGGCGACTCGGGCGAAAGTGGCGACGTCGTCGCCGACGGCCTGGCCCGCTCCGACGCCAACACCGGCGCCCTGGCCGGTGCGGAGGCCAACTCGGGCGCCAGCGGCCCGGCGGTCAACACCGGCACCCTGCTCGTCGCCGGCGGCGCCGGCGGCGAGGGCGGCTTCGGCGCCACGGCCACCGCCGACGCCGGCGGGCCGGCGGCAACCATCGTGACCAGCACCGGCGTGCTCAGCCCGGTCACCGTCAACACCACCGGCGGGAACTCCGTCGCCACCCTGGCCGCCGGCGGCGGCGACGGCGGCGACACCTCGGGGACGCTGCGGCCGGTGGCCAACACCGGCGCCACCGGCTCGGCCGACGGTCAGTCCAGCGCCACCAACTCCGGTGTGACGGGCGGCGCGACCTCGGCGGCTTCGGCCGACCCGGTCGCCGCCTCCGGCACCTCGGGAGCCACCGGCCCCACCGGCGCCACCATCTCCTCGAGCAGCCGCACCGTCACCCGCACGGTGACCGGCCCCGGCCCCGTCACCCAGGTCACCGCCCCCGCCGTCGCCTCCGGCGGCTCGGGAGACTCGGGCGACACCGGCGACGTCACCGTCGAGGGCGACGCCCTCTCGGCATCCAGCTCGGGCGCCATCGCCCGGGGCGACGCCACCTCCGGTGACTCCGGCCCGGCAACCAACGACCTCACGGTGGTCTCGGTCGGCGGCGCCGGCGGCGCCGGCGGCGACCTGGCCACCGTCACTGCCTCGGCCGGCGCACCCGCCCTGTCCGTCGTTGACTCGTCCGGCACCGCCAGCCCGGTCGTTGTCAACGCACGGGGCGGCTCGTCGGTCGCCACTCTCGACGTGAGCGGCGCCAATGGGGGCGCCTCCGACGTCACCGCCACCCCGGTCGCCGACACCGGCGACACCGGCGCTGCCGTGTCCCAGGCCAGCGCCACGAACAGCGGCACCACCGGCTCGGCCACCGGGTCGGCCTCCGCTGCGCCGGCGGGCCGCAGCGGGAGCTCCGGAGCGACGGGCGTGACCGGCTCGGCCACGGCGGCTACGGCCGGCGACGCCGCCAGCGGCCGCTCGGGCGACAGCGGCCGCACGGGCGACGTCGACGTTACCGGCACGGCCCGCTCCATCGCCGGCACCGGCGCCTCGGCGCTCTCCGACGGCACTTCGGGCGACTCCGGCCCGGCCGGCAACACCCTCGACATCCTGGGCGTAGGCGGGGCGGGCGGTGACGGTGGCGACCTGGCCACCGTCACCGCGGATGTCGGCGGGGCGGCCGCCGTCGCCGTCGGTAGCGCCGGCGCCCTCAGCCCGGTCGTCGCCAGCGCCACCGGCGGCACCAGCGTGGCCACCCTGGACGCCTCCGGCGGCGCCGGCGGGTCTTCGACGGTGACGGCGGCTCCGGTCGCGCTCTCCGGCCACACCGGCCCGGCCACGGCCCAGTCCAGCGCCACCAACACCGGGACGACGGGGGCGGCCAGCTCCAACGCCGTCTCCAACCCCAACGGGGTCTCCGGCAACTCGGGCGCCAGCGGTCCTACGGGGGCTGCCTCCAACAGCTCCACCACTTCCAACACCGGCCTCTCCATCACCGTCGCCGGCATCACCATCACCGTGCCGGCGCTGGGGACGGCGTCGGCTACCGGCGGGGCGGCCCGCAGCGGTGACTCGGGTGCGACCGGTTCTACCGGCGGCGTTGTCGTCGATGGGTCGTCGCTCTCCGACGCCACCACCGGGGCCACCGCCCTTTCGCTGGCCGGCTCCGGCGAGTCCGGCACGGCCGCCAACGACTCGGTCCTGGCCTCGGCCGGCGGCACGGGCGCCTCCGGCGGCCTGGCCGGCTCGGCCACCGCCGGCGCCGGCGGGGACGCGGCGGCGGTTGTGGTCGCTGCCGGCGTTTCCAGCCCGGTCACCTCCGCTGCGGTGGGCGGCTCGAGCGTGGCCACGGTGGCGGCCGCCGGCGGGGCCGGCGGGGCGTCGACCCTCGCCGCCAGCCCCCGGGCCACGTCGGGCGACACCGGCGACGCCGTCGCCCAGTCATCCAGCACGAACACGGGCATGACGGGGCCGGCGTCGTCGTCGGCGGCAGCGACGCCGGCCGGCGCCAGCGGCGCCTCGGGTGCCAGCGGGGGCACGGGGCCGGCGACGTCGGTCGCCACCGCCACCAACTCGGCCATCCTGGGCTCGGCCACCGCCACCGGCGGGCCGGCCACCAGCGGCGACTCGGGCGCCACCGGTGACACGGGCGCCGCCGCCGCCCTGTCGAACGCCCGCTCCAACGCCAGCAGCGGTTCCAACGCAACGTCTATCGGTGAGTCCGGCCCCAGCGGCGCCGCCGCCAACGCCACCGCCCCCCGCACCGCCGGCGGCGCCGGCGGTGCGGGGGGCCTGGCCCCGACGGCGACGGCGGACGCCGGCGGCGGCGCTGCCAACGTGGTCCTGTCCGCCGGCGTTCTCAGCCCGGTTGTGACCACGGCCACCGGCGGGAGCAGCGTGGCAACTGTCGCCGCCGGCGGCGGCAACGGCGGGGCGTCGACGGCGACCATCGCTCCGACCGCCACCTCCGGCACCACTGGGGCCGGCGTGGCCCAGTCCAGCTCCACCAACACGGGTCTCACGGGGGCGGCGATGTCGGCCGCGGCCGCTGGCGGCACCGCCGTCTCCGGTCCCTCGGGCGCCAGCGGCGCCACCGGGGCCGCCAGCAGCTCGGTGACCGCCACCAACACCGCCATCCTGGGCCGGGCCACGGTCACCGGCGGTCCGGCGAGCTCCGGCGACTCCGGTGCGACCGGCGCCACCGGTGCCGCCGCAGGCCTGGCCGAGGCCGCCTCCAGCGCCAACACCGGCGCCCTGTCCCTGGCCGACGGCGTCTCGGGCGCCTCCGGCGCCGCCGCCAACGACAGCCTGGTGGCCGCTGCGGGCGGCGAAGGGGGAGCGGGCGGCATCGGCGCCGGCGTGGCTGCGACCGGTGGCCCGGCCGCCAACGTGGTCGTGTCCGTGGGTGTGCTCAGCCCCGCAACCGCCACGGCGGTGGGCGGCTCCAGCGTCGGTACGGGTGACGCCCGGGGCGGCGCCGGCGGCGCCGGCACCGCCTCCCTGGCCCCGACGGCGACCTCGGGCGACTCCGGCGCCGCCTGGGCCCGGTCCAGCTCGACCAACACCGGTACGACCGGCGCCGCCACCAGCGCCGCCGCCGCCGCCCCGGTCGCCACCTCCGGCGCTTCCGGACCCAGCGGGGCGACGGGCGCAGTGAAGTCCGACGCCAGGGCGCACAACGACGGCATCCTCGGCCTGGCCAGCGTGGTCGCCGGCCCCGTCGCCTCGGGCGCTACCGGTGCAACCGGCGTCACCGGCGCCGCCCTGGCCCGCGCCGCCGCCGACTCGGCGGCGAACTCCGGCGCCGGCTCCGTTGCAGAGGCTCTCTCGGGCGCTACGGGTACGGCGCTCAACATCTCCGACCTCCTCGCCACCGGCGGCGCCGGGGGCGACGGGGGAGCGGCCCTCGGCGCTTCGGCGGCCGGCGGCGCCGCCATCAACGCCGTGCTCGTGGCTGGACCGACCGTCGCCACCGCGGTGGCCGGCGCCTCGGTGGCCACCTCGGCCGGCGCCGGTGGGGCTGGGGCCGCCGGCGCCGCCACCGCCGCACCGGCGGCCACCACCGGCCATTCCGGCTCCTCCGACGCCGGCTCTTCGGCCTCCAACAGCGGGCGCACCGGGTCCTCCAACAGCAGCTCCATCGCCGGCCCCACCTCCAACACCGGCGCCAGCGGCGCCACCGGGGCCAGCGCCGGCGCCCCCGCCGGCCTTGCCGCCGCCGAGGCTCCCGCCGGCGCCGGCGCCGCTGGCGCCGCCGCCCTGCTCTCCGGTTCCGGTGCCGCCTCCGGCGGCGCCGCCGAGCCGGCCGCCCCGCTCCTGGCCGCCGAGGCGGCCGCGGGCCCCAGCTCAGCACTTTCCAGTTCGCCAGGTGGCGGCACCAGCTCGGGTGGCGGAACCAGCCCGAGCGGCGGTAGCGCCGGCGGTGGGGCGGATTCCACCGCCGGCGCGCTCCGTCCCGCCCCCGCCTCGCCCGGTTTGCGGTCGGGCTCGGCGGTCGCCGCCGACGCCACCTCGGTCGCCTCCGGCACCTGCGCCCTCGCCGCCCGCAACTCGGTGGCCTCGGGCTGTGCCACCGCCATCGACGGCTCCGTCGCCTCCGGCCACGGGGTCGCAAGGGACGGCTCGGTGGCCTCGGGCTGCTCCCGTGCCACTGCTGGCTCCGTCGCCTCGGGGTGCGCGCCGGCGGCCACCACGTCCCGGCCGCCGGCCCCGTCGCCCTCAACCCTCAACCCCTCCTTCACCCCCGCCGCCCTGGCCCTGACCGGCACCAACACCTCTTCGTTGGTCGCCGTGGCCGCTCTCCTGATGCTGGTGGGGGGAATTCTTTTTGCCGGGGCCAGCCGCCGCCGACCGGTGGTGGCCGTCACGTCTTCTCAGTTGCTTTCAGGCCAATACAGTACGCAAACGGCCACGGGAACGGCCCCGAAGCCGCTCCAACGTCTCGCGTTGGCCCTCCAACGGCGGTCCAACAGCGCAAAAGTGCAGGTCAGCGGGCCAAAGAGGGCCGAAAAGCATCCTTTCGTCGCGGCGAACGGCGTGTTAGACCACAGCGGTCAGATGGAGGGACACCCCTCTGTCTCGCGGGCGATCGGCGGCCAGCGGTACCGCCGTTCGGTTTCAGTACCCCAGCAGGCGTTGCGAGCACCGACAGGGTCGTCGAGGACCCCAACCAACAAGGGATGAGCATGAACAGCAAGCCGGGTTCCAAGATTTCGAGCGTGTCCGCCTCCTTGGGCGCACTCATCGCCGCCATCCTCGTCTTCTGCGGGGGAGCGGCGGTCGCCCAGACGCCGCCGGCGACCATCCCGGCGGAGTCCGCTCCGCCGACCATCCCCTCCTCGACGGCTGAGTCGAACCACACCACGACCACGTCGGCGACCGGCAACACGGGTGGGGCGAGCAGCTCGGGCCGCTCGTCCAGCAGCTCGAACTCGGGCGCCACCTCCGACGCCAACGCCGCCTCCGGCCTGACCGGCGTTGCGGGCAACACCACCAACGCCGCCGTCTCCGGCGGCACCGGCGGCACGGGTGGCGTGGCCAACTCCACCGCCGGCAACGGCGGCCCGGCCGCCAACGTGGCCGTCGGCAGCCCGGCGGCTGCGGTCAACGCCACCGCCGCTGGCGGCAACGCCGTCGGCACCAGCGCCGCCAACGGCGGGGCCGGCGGGGCGGCAACCCTCACCGTCAACCCGAACGCCACCTCCGGCAACTCCGGCGTCGCCAACACCCAGTCCAGTGCCTCGAACACCGGCAACACCGGCGCCGCCATCTCCTCCGCCACCTCCAACCCGATCTCGACGTCGGGCAACTCCGGTACCCCTGGCACCCCCGGCACCCCGGTCTCCAACCCCTTCGCCCTCAACACCGGCATCCTCGGCATCGCCAACGTCTTCGGCCCCCGCAGCGCCCTGGCCCAGGTCGTCGACCTCGTCGGCGCCCCGGTGACCTCCGGCAACTCGGGCGGCTCGGGCAACACCGGATCGGTGACCTCCATCGGCACCGCCAACTCCTTCGCCAACTCCGGCGCCGCCACCTCGTCCTCCGCCGTGACCGGCATCACCGGCCTGGCCTTCAACACCACCACCGCCACCGTCCTCGGCGGCCTCGGTGGCAACGGCGGCGTCGCCACCTCCACCTCCGGCGCCGGCGGCGCCGGCCTGAACATCGTCATCGGGGCCAACACCGCCAGCGGCGGCACGGGTGCCGCAGGCGCCGGCGCGGCCGGCGCGGCCGGCGGCGCGGGCGCGCCCGGCGTCGGCACTGCCG
>CAYZMG010000068.1:20176-25503 GCA_964479465.1 uncultured Acidimicrobiales bacterium | reverse complement strand
GGCCGCGCAGGTGCTGTCGCAGGGCTCCGGCGTTGAAGGCTGATTACGCCGGTGCCGGCGTTCTCGCTACCGAGAAGAACCACCGTCTCCCGGGAGGAGCATGCGGGTGGAGTCCCGCCGGCCCGCCGACGTCCGTCCTCGGTCCTTGCGGCTGAACGTCACTACCCCGGATTCATGCGGCCACGTCGGAGAGTCCGACACGGTCCGATGGTGGTCCGGCGCCGTTTCGAACCCGGCGCCCCGCCCAGGACAAGAAGGATGCGAACCCGATCGGTCGCCGCGATCAGATCACCGGTCAGGGCCATACCCCAGACCCCGCCTACGATGAGCGCTGCCGTGCGCTCGAAGTGTCCCGCTCCGCGCTTCGGAGGGGGCTCAGGTCAACGGAGGGAACAAGCCCAGGCAGCTGAGTGGCGAACGCGGCCCAGGGCGTCATCCGCCACGGCGACGGCACTTGCTGGCCGTCCCGCAACTCAACGCTGGTAGCAGTACGCCCACTCCAGGGCCTCGGGAAGCTCGCCGTCCCACATGACCGGGTCGTGACCGCTGACCCTCGTCCGGTGCAAGACCTCGGCACCGGCTGCCCGCACCACCTCGGCCCATCTCCGGGTGCCACGCTCGAAGCCCTCCTCCAGGGACCCGGCGCACAGGTAGTGGCGGGGTGCCTCACCCGGGGCCCAGGCCGGCGCTGCGCCCATGATGCCCAGGGAGAAGGCGATGACCGTCCCGAACCGCTCGGGATGGCGTACGCCCATGGCCGCGGCGAACGCCGCGCCGTTGGAGACACCGAGGATACCGCGACCCTCCCGGCTTGCCGTCACGCCCAGCTCCGCCTCCGCCCACGCCGCCACCTCCTCCACGAAGAACCGCCGGTGCGCTTCGAAGCGCTCCGGATGGAACCCGGGCAGGTACTCCTGGGCTCGCCGGTCGGCGCCGGGGTCTTCCCCGAAGGTGACGCCGACCGACACCATGGCGGGGATACGGCCGGCGAGAATCAACGGCTCGATCAGCTCGGCGCTCACCCGCCCGTCGGTGGCGTACAGGACTCCGGGCCGGTCGCGACGATCGTGGCCGGGGGGCAGATACACTTGGAGGCGTCGATGCTCGCCCAGGGCGGCGCTGTCGAGGTCCACGGTCCGCAGCTCGCCGACGAGCGTCTGCGCCACGGCCGGCGCCGGCGGTGCCTCAGGTCCCCGCCACGTGCCAGACCGCTCCGCCCACCGCCGGGGCTCGATGCCCTCCCCGGGCAGGAAGCGGTAGCTGAAGGCGGCACGGTCGACGTCGCGGATGCGGACCACGAGCACCCACAGGTCGGAGCCCTCCAGCTGCTCCATGGCCATCTCGACGCCGAACCAGACGGTCATGGTGGGTGCGGCGCCTCGCCAGCAGAAGACCACGTCGTCGCCGTCTCGCCACACACCCTCCGTGCGCTCACCCAGGATCCCGGCCAGCTCCGCCGCCCGGAGGCCCCGATGCACCCGGCGTAGGTTTGCCCCCTCGGGAAGCCCATGCTCGGCAACGTGGCGGGCAGCCTCCCGGTTGGCCTGCTCGAGCTCCCGGCGCAGCTGGGCAGCGGGAGGCAGGCCCAGCTCGGCGCGCTCCTCGTCGGTGACGCTGGGATCGAGGGCGGGCAGGCGGGCCTCTCCGGCGATCGTGGGTCGCACCGTCCCGTAGCGCTGGGGCTTGTGCTCGACATAGAGGAGGCGGTCGACACAGTGAGCCACCAGCAGGCCGGCCTCGGGGTGTCCGTTGCGATGGGCCCGGCGGGCGAGGTCGAGCCCGAGATGCAGCGGCGAGTAGTCGCCGGATCCGGCGCGGCTGAGGATCAGCGCCAGCCCGTAGGCATCCTGTGTCGTCGGCTCGGTGGTCTGCAGCAGCGCCTCGAGGTCACGCTGGGCCTGCTGGCGGCGCTCTCGCTTCTCGAGCCGGTCAGCGTCGCTGTCGTCAATCCCGACCATGCAGCCGTGCAACACCCGCTCGACATCCGTGAAGTTCACGCCAGCCGCCTTCCACGCCGATCGAGTTCATCGTGCCATGCCCCGGCTGTGGTCTTGTGCAGCAACGCCCCCAGCCCAGGCGAGCCGGGGTTAGGGGAGCGGACCGGGGCCGGCGGTACGCGGTGGAGATGACCCGCGGTCCCGGGCGTACAGGAGATAGAACCCGGCGTTTCCCACTCGCGCGGCAGGCTCTCTGGGTAGCGTGCCGTCGTGCGGCTCCGGTGGGACTGGCTCGGACCTCTGGTCACCGTCCCCCTCGTGCCGACAATTGGCCCGGCACACCCAGATGAGGTCGGGGCCGGGCTGTTCTCGGACGTGATCAGCGTCGCCGGCACGCACAGGTTCCTGGCCTACGACAAGGATCGGCGCTGGTTCGACGCCAAGGCGGAGAGCGTTCTGGTCGACGACATGGTTCACCGGCGGCACGAGACATGGTTACCGGTCCTGTCCCGCCGCGGCGCCGGCTCAGTGACCCTCTACGTCTACGGCACGTCTCCGGACGACCATCAGAACGCTCGACAGCTCGCGTCCGAGCTCCGCTCCACGCATGGCGCGGCCACCGCCTCCGTCGTCTGGTTCATCGGAGGAGAGGATCACTCGCCACCGAGAGCGCAGGTGACCAGCATCCAGCTCCAGGCGTTCACATCGGAAGAGCGCGCCGCTGTGCCCGAGGTCCACCGGTTGGACGAATGCGCAGACGCCGTCGAGGCGACGTTCGTCAGCCTCGTCAGCGAACTGGCCGATGAGGGTTTCGCCTTTCTCCACAGCCGCATGACCGGCGGCGGGGTAGGGCCGGTGCTCGTCGCCGTCGACGAGGACCAGATAGTGGGCGCCATCGGTCCGATGGAGATTATGAGCGACTCCAACGGCGCAGCGCGACTGCTCCCTCAGTACTTCGGCGTGCTGCCTGGCTGGCGCGGCCGGGGGTACGGACGAGCCCTGTGGCGGGCCGCGATGCTGTGGGGTCAACGGAACGGGGCTGCGTATCAACTCCTCCAGACCGAAGTCGGCGGTGCATCCGAGCGCATATGCAGGACCGAGGGTCTGCGCTCTCTCGGACTGGTCTGTCGGATGACCGTCGGTGCCCGGTCACTGCGAACGACATGAGCTGACGCCCGAGGGGGCGACGCCGTCACAGGGAGGCGCCGAAGTTCCGGGACCCTCCCTGTACGGGACACGCGACGATGTCGGGGTGGAGCTGAGGGTGCGGAGAGAGGACGATCTCGATGAGTCCCGGCTCTTCGTCGCGCCGTCCCATCGAAGGGAGGGGTTGGGTGGTTCCCTTCTCACGACCGCTGCCGATGCAGGGCTTGCCCGAGGGCTCTGGCCGATCCTCGATGTCGCTGCCCACTTCGGCGACGCCATTCGGCTGTACGAAAAGGCTGGCTGGACCCGGGTCGGGCGCGTGACGGTCGCATTTCCTGACGATGAGCCACTAGAGGAGCTGGTCTATATCGGCCCAGCACCAGACGAGGCTGGCCGCTGAGCCGCTGCTGTTATTCGGGTGACTACGACCCTTGTTCGACGGCGCGGTTATGCGGCGGCTTCCGTCATCCCGGCGAGCTCGGCGAGGGCGTTCGGAAACGCCAATCTGGCCATGACTGGCAGCACCCTGCCTCGACTCCCTAGTGCGTACTCTTAGTTGCTGAACGCGTAAGGCGCCGGTGCGGGTGCCGCCCCGTCACCCGCAATGGGACTCGGCCGGAAGCCCTTCCACGCCGCGTAGATACCGAGCGACGCCTCCCAAGCGATCTCCGGCAGTGCCATCAGGGCCGCCGGTCCGGGGCCGTTGTCGTAGGCGCCGAACAGGATCAGCACGAAGGAGAGGATCAGCATCGGGCCACCGACGAGACCGAGCATGGCCATGCGACGAGGTACCAGCCCCGAGCGGTACATGAGGTAGCCCAGCATCAGGCCGTTCCCGAAGCCCACGACGAGCCCGGGCCCGAACAGGAAGGCCCACTCGTAGGTCGACACCAGGGAACTCCCCTGTGCGGCGAGGGCGGCCGCCTCCGCGCCAGTCGCCCCGGCCAAGGCATCGTTCACGCTCAAGACCGAGATGATGCTCATGAGACCCACTGCGATGAAGACTGACTCCATGATGCGGGCGCCGACGTAGCCGAGCGCGAGGGTCGCGCTCTGGCGCTTCACCAGCGGGTAGATGACGACCGCAGTTGCGATGTTGGCGCCGATGAGAAGGAACTCGAGGATGGCGCCGAGATGCAGGCTCGTGTCGGAACCGGCCCCAGGAATGAAGCGCATGTCGTCCCAGCTGGCGCCGAGCCCATCGACGAAAAGCAGCCTGGCCGGGATGCTGGTGATGAACGTACCGATGAAAAACCAGCCGAAGATCCGTCCGGTTCTCTTCGTATCCATGTCGTCTCCCCTCGCTGCTACGCGTGTGCTCTTGTGCTGGCGACGGGCTGGGGCTCGGCGCCCCGGACGTCCTCATCGCGGGCCGGACCGGCATGGCCCTCGACCTCGACGTTGGGAAGGACCCGGTCCAGCCAGCGGGGCAGCCACCAGTTGCGGTCGCCAAGGAGCTCCATCGTCGCCGGCACGAGGAGCATGCGGACGATGGTGGCGTCGAGGAGGATGGCGGTGGCCAGCCCCACCCCCATGAGCTTGACCACCCGGTCCTGCTCGAGGATGAAGCTGCCGAAGACGAAGACCATGATGGCCGCCGCCGCGGTGATGACCTTGGCCGTGGCGGCCAGGCCATCGGCGACCGACGTCCGGCTGTCGCCGGTGCGGCGCCACTCCTCCCGCACCCTTGAGAGCAGGAACACCTCGTAGTCCATCGAGAGGCCAAACACGATGGCGAAGAGCATCATCGGCGCCCACGGCTCGATGGGCGCCGGCTGGACGCCGGTCAGATCGCTCAGCCAGCCCCATTGGAAGAGGGCGACCACAATCCCGTAGGCGGCGCTGACCGACAACAGGTTCATGATCACCGCCTTGAGTGGCACCAGGAGCGACCGGAACACGGCCATCAGTAGGAAGAACGACAACGCCAGCACGGCCGCGAAGAAGAACGGCAAGCGGGCCTCGAGGTAGTTGGAGAAGTCGTTGTTGACCGCCACCGTCCCGGTCACGGCCACTTCGATGCCGGCAGCCGCCTCAGCACGGGGCAGCACCTCGCCGCGGAGGCGCTTGAGCAGGGCAGTCGTCTCCTGGTCCTGGGGCCCGGTCGTGGGGACGAGGTTCCACAGGGCGGCCGTCGGCCGGGAGGGGTCGTTCAGCTGGGCCGGGGACACGAACGCCACCCCGGGATCGGCGCGGACGGCGTCGGTCACCGCGGTCAGGCGGCCTGCGTCCGTGCCGTTCGAC
>CAYZMG010000068.1:0-20166 GCA_964479465.1 uncultured Acidimicrobiales bacterium | reverse complement strand
GAGGATGAGCGGGCCGTTGAACCCAGGACCGAAGCCGGTTACCAGCAGCTCGTAGGCCTGCTTGGTCGTGGTGTCATCGGCATAGTTGCTCTCGTCGGCGAACCCCAAGCGAAGGCGGAACACGGGCACGGCGAGCAGCATCAGGACCAGCGCACCAGCGATGGCCGCCGGCCACGCCCGGCGCTGAATGAGGTGGCTCCAGCGGTAGGCCGGCGTCTGCTCGAGCGGCTTGGGCGGCCGCCGGCGGACCTCCTTCTTCAGCGGGCCAACAAAGAACCCGGCGATGAGGACGAGCACGGCCAAGGGCACACCGATGATGAGTGGCGTGATCTTCAGACCCACGCCTACCAGGGCGACGGCGACGAGGCCGGCGGCGATCAGTCCGCGCCACCGTGTCAGCTCGATGCGCTCGCCGGCGAAGCCGAGCAGCGCCGGCAGCAGGGTGATGGAAGCAGCGACGGTCACGGCGACAACAGACGCCGCGCCGATGGCTACGCCCTGGATGAAGGCGACGCCCATGACGAGCATGCCGAGCAGCGAGATGACGACGGTCACGCCGGCGAAGGTGACCGATCGCCCTGCGGTGTCGATGGCGATGGCGATGGCTTCCCGGACCGTGTGCCCGGCGCGCAACTGCTCGCGGTAGCGGGTGGCGATCAGCAGGGCGTAGTCGATGCCGACCCCGAGCCCGATCATGATCCCGAGGAAGGTGGTGATGTCGGGCAGGGACAGGACGTTGCTCAGCAGGGCGATGATGGTTGAGCCAATGCCGATACCGAAGAGCGCCACGCCGACGGGCAGGCCCATCGCCAGCACCGACCCGAAGGCAACGATGAGGATGACCACGGCAAAGGCGACGCCCAGGATCTCAGAGGACGGCTCCTTGAACTCGGCGAAGATGGCACCGCCGTACTCGACCCGCAACCCGTCGATCCGGGGTGCCGTAGCCGCGATCTCCCTGCGGATCTCGAAGCCACGGGCGAAGTCCATGTCTTCGGGCATCTCCACGTTGGCGAAGGCGATCTTGCCCGCCTCGGGGCCCCGGGCGGCGATCTGCTGGGCCGCTTCGGGGGCGTACGGGCTCTCCACCCGGTCGACGCCCTCGATGGTGGCCACCTTATCGAAGAGCCCCTGCATGGCCTGGCGCACCGCCGGGTCCTGCACGCCCTGCTGGGCGCGGAACACGATGGTGCCCCGCTGGCCTGTTCCCTGCCCGCCGAAGTTCTCGTCGAGGATGTCGAAGCCGGTCTTCGACTCCACGTCGGGCAGGTTGAACTCGTCGCGGAAGGCACTGCCCACGCCGTTCGAGAGGCCGCCGCCCAGCACGAGCAGCGCCAGCCAAATCCCGAGCACGAGCTTGCGGCGGTCGTGGCACCAGGCTCCGAGATTCGCGAACATCAGACGTTCCTCCTCGCCGGGTGGATGCCGCCCGGCTCCGCTATGGGACAGAAGTTCCTTGCAAGGCTCTACGCGTCGACGGCGCTCGGTGCGCGACGCAGCGGCTGTGCGACGACCGGCGTGGGCGGGCGTCGAGCGGCCCGACTTCCGGCGACGACCAGCGCACCGAGGCCGAACGCTGTAGCAAGGAAGCCCGCAAGTCCGCCGAGGACGGGAATCAGACCAACCACTCGAAGGATGGCCAGGCCGGCCAGGAAGGACAGGTAGACGCTCCTGGGTTCGGCGAGGACTGCCCGCCCGAGGGCGAGTGCCGCCATTACATATCCCAGGGCGCACAGCACGGCCAGGGAAACAAGGCCGAGCAGCCCCAGCGGGATGCCCACCAGTGTCAACAGCAAGGCGATTGAGACGATCGGCAACCCGACCGCCGCTGCGAGTCCCCAGCCCGCGGCGGAAGCGAGGTCATTGCGGGCGACGGCCAGGGATGCGGCCATTGCCGCAGGGGCAAGGCGTAGGAGCAGCAGGCCGATTACGGCCAGAGACACGGTGACCGCCACCCACCATGCGAACCAGAGGAAAAGCCCTACCGCCCTGAAGCTGAACCGCACGGTGCGGGTCTCGCCTTCGACGGTGGCGCCCGGTGCCACCAGCGGTGATTCGGAGGAGACCACGTCACCTCCAACCCGGGCTCCGCTCTCGATGATGGCCCGACCCCGCAGGGCCACGACGTCCTCGTCGACAGTGCCGGTGACCCGGATGTCACCGTTGAGGGCCACGACCGCGCCATCGACGGTGCCGTCAATGACCGCCGGCCCATCGAAGATCACCACGCTGTCGGCTCGCTCGCCGGCCCGCACCTCCGCCCGGCCGGTGACGACGATCTGGGTGTCGACCTTTCCCTCAGCCTGCGCCGATGCCGGCGTGGCGGTGGCTATGACGGCGACGAACAGCACCGCACCGACGAGTGCGAGGCCCCTTGCGATCCGGCGATGATGAATCGGCAGGGTCATGCGCATGGGATGTCTCCTCACACTCCGCTCAGTTCCGGGTCGGCGAGCCTCGATCGGACGTGCTCCACGACCTCGGCGGGGGCCTTGACCGGTGACCCGGCGTCGAACGGCGGCCGGGGGTCGTGCTCGATGGTCAGTTGGATGCCCTGGGCCACCTGCGGGCCGTACATGCGGCCGAGGAGGGTCAGGGCCATGTCGATCCGCATGGGTCAGACCTCCTCTTGAACGCGGCGGCGGGCCACGTCGAAGCTGAACATCATTCCGCTCTGGGCGTGCTCGGCGATGTGGCAGTGCGCCATCCACAGCCCCGGATTGGAGACGTCGAGAAGGATGTCGACGGTGCGGCCGGCGGGGACGAGCACCGTGTCCTTCCACACGAGGTTGGGCTCCGGCACCCCCTCCCTGGTCAGCACCAGGAACCGTCCGGCGCCGTGGACGTGAAAGGGGTGGTGCATCGGGTGTTCGGACCCTTCCATCTCGTTCACCAATCGGATCTTCACCCGGTCCCCGACCGTGAAAGCCCACGTTATGGCGCCGTTCTCCGCTCCCGTCTGGCGGTCGACGAGCTTCCAGATCATGTTCGTGGGATCTGTCCGCCGGTTGATGTCCGGCATGAGGTCCTCCCACTCGAGACCGTCACCGCCGGCCATGTCGTGATGGGCGACGCCCTCGTGCCCGTGAGCAGAGGCCGCGCTGGTCGTCGCCGCCGCCGACGGCACCAGTTTCATGCCGCATTTCGGACAGGAATCGGGGCCCGAGCCCGTCACCTCCGGGTGCATGGGGCAGGCGTAGAACGATGCGGCCGACTGGGACGGTGCCGACGGGACCAGCTTCATTCCGCACTTGGGGCACGTCTCCGGACCGGACGCGGTCACGTCGGGGTGCATTGGACACACGAAGATCGTGGATGGCGCCGCCGCCCGGACCGCCTGGAGTTGCATCCCGCACCTCGGGCACGTCCCCGCCTCGACGGCGGTGACGTCGGGATGCATCGGGCAGGCGTAGGACGATGCCGGCGGGATGTCGCCCCCGTGAAGCAGCGGCATCAGGGCCGTGAACCCGAGCACCTTGTCCGGCTCCCGGCTGAGGTCGGCGCCGATGGTCTCACGCGTTTCGGTGAGCTCGGGGTCGGTGCGAAGGGTGTCGTAACGCATCATGCATTCCGACGAAGAGGACCCCGCCACCCAGAACGCGCCGAGGATGTAGGTGTGATCGGGAGTGCGGTGCTCCAGACGGATGTCTCCGGAACGCTCGAAGAGCACATCGACCACCGCCCGCTCCGATGGGGCGAGCAGCACCTCGTTGACGAATGTCTCGCGCTCGTAGCGGCCGCTGTCCCCGCC
Source organism: uncultured Acidimicrobiales bacterium (assembly GCA_964479465.1). Lineage (GTDB taxonomy): Bacteria > Actinomycetota > Acidimicrobiia > Acidimicrobiales > AC-14 > CADCTB01. Next base: position 16,415 of record CAYZMG010000068.1, on the reverse strand, counting down.
TACCAGCTTCATCCGGACGCCGGGCAGGCCGACGTTGAAGATGCGGGTGTTGGCGGTGTTCACCAAGTAGAGACGTACGACCTCTCCCATTGCCGCCTCGGCGGAGAACCGGGTCTGCCCGTTGGTGAGCATGACGTTGCCGTAGCGCCCCATCGCCGTATAGGTGGGGCCCGACTTGCGAAACGGCGCGATGCGACCGTCCTCCACCAGCAGATCGTCCAGGGTGACGGTGAGGTGACGGTCGACCGGGGGCCAGTAGGAGGGATCGCTGGGCTCCACGACGATGGTGCCGTACAGCCCCATCTCCAGTCCGAAGTCTTCACGGATGTGGGGGTGGTACCAGTAGAAGCCGGCGTCTGGGAACTGGAGACGGTAGGTGAACGTCCCCCCGATCGGGATGGGAGCCTGGGTCTCGTGGGGGACGCCGTCGTAGCGATTCTCGAGTCGGAGCCCGTGCCAGTGCACAGTCGCCTCGACGTCGCCTTCGTTGATCACCTCGACCACGATCTCCGAGCCCTGGTCGACGTGCAGGATGGGGCCGGGGATCGACCCGTTGTAGGCCAGCATGCGGACGACGTCGTCGCCGATCCGGTTGGCCACGGGGGCGATGCGGAGCTGGAACCGCTCGCCGTCGCGGAGACGCGCCACCGCCGGCGGAGTGGCGTGGGCCAGCCCGGCGGTGTCGGTGGGGAACAGCTCGTCTGGCCTCACCGCTCCGGTGTTGATGGTCATCGCATCTCCGCCGCAGTGCCTGCCTCCAGCAGGGGCCGAAGGTCATCGGGTATGGGCATGGGTCGGAATGCGCTGACATTCGCCCCGCCGGTGTTGCCGATCGGGTAGCGGCCGGTCAGCGAGCCCGGCCCGGCGAGCACGAGCCGGAGGAGCTGTCCGCCCAGCTCCCGGGGATCACGCCGGCGGACGGCATAGCCGAGCATGTCCAGATGGGTGCGGATGTGAGGGACCGCCAGAGGTTGACTGAGGATGTGGGCCCGCTCGAGATGGCGCCATTCCTCGGGAAAGTCTCGCTCCCGGCGGGCCGCGGCGGCCCTGGCGCGCTCGTCGGCCCACGCTTCCAGAAGCGCTGTCCGGTCAACGTTCATTCGTACCTCCCTCTCAGGGCGACGAAAGATCGAGCACTCACACCGCGACCGGCACGTGCAACGGCCGGGAACCTTCCGTCATCCCTCTCCCCGCCGAGCTGGCGCCCGGCGAATGCCCTGTTCCACTGCGCTTGCAGTCTCGCGAGCAGTCGGAACATGCGCATCGGGAAACTGACTCACAGCCGGCGAGACATATGACGTATACGGTGCCGGCTCTTGCCCCAATCGTGTGGGAACCTCGGCCCACGGGGTAGAGGGCTTTCAATGCTTCGGGGCTCCATGGCGTCCGTGGACCCATCGCAACCTCGAACTAGGGGAGGTGAGGGCGGCCATGGGTGACCCTGCCGACGGGGTCCAGGATCCGATCCGGGTGTACCTCGTCGACGACCATGCCGTCGTGCGCCGAGGGATGCACGCCTATCTCGAGATGCTCGAGGACATCGAGGTCGTCGGCGAAGCGCCTGGCGGCGATCAGGCGCTCGTCGGGATCGCCACGCTCGCGTCAGAAGGCCGCCCACCCGATGTTGTGATGATGGACCTCCTCATGCCCGGTATGGGGGGCATCGAGGCGACGTCGGTCATCAAGGCTCGACACCCGTCGGTCGAGGTGGTCGCGATGACCAGCTTCGTTGCGCAGGAGAAGGTCCACGCCGCCCTCCAGGCAGGCGCCGTCGGATACGTCCTCAAGGACGCCGAAGCCGACGAGGTGGCGTCGGCCATCCGTTCCGCCCACCGAGGAGAGGTGTACCTGGCTCCGGCAGCGGCGCGGCAGCTGGCGAAGTCGCTACGAGATCCCAAGGCGGAGGCGAACCGTGAGGCTCTTACCGAACGCGAACGGCAGGTCCTCGTCCTGGTCACAAAAGGCGCCTCCAACAAGGCGGTTGGCCAGCAGCTCTCGATCAGTGAACGAACAGCCCGTACCCACGTGAGCAACATCCTGGTCAAGCTGGGCCTCGGATCGAGAACGCAGGCCGCCCTCTGGGCCATCCGCGAGGGTCTTGTCTCCCTGGCCGATCCCGAGTCGTAACCAACGCCATGGGGAGGACGTATGTCTCGAAAAGCTGGCGTCAATTGTCTCGGGTGCGGGGAGGAGAGCCCATGTTGAATGGTCCCCCACGCCTAAGGACGGGGACACTGATCACAGAGCCCGCGCATGCCGCCAGCACACGGCGCGTCCTCGTCGTCGACGACGACGCCCGTGTTCGCCAGGCGCTGTGTGCGCTTCTCACCTCATCCCAGGGGTTGTCAGTGGTGGGCGAGGCGTCATCAGGGCCGGAGGCACTGCGGGCGGACGAGCAGCTGGATCCCGACGTCGTACTCCTCGATCTCCTCCTTCCCACTGCGCAGGATGGGCTGGATGTGCTGCGACGTCTGGCCGCACGTGGTCGCAAGGTGGTCGCCCTGACCATCCGCGTCCAGTTGCGCCGGGCGGCGCTCGATGCCGGCGCGACCGCCTTCGTGGAAAAGGGGGTCAGCCCGGACGTGCTCCTCGAGTTCCTTCGGAGCGGTCGCTGACGCTGTTGTATCTCCCCGGCAACGAAGCCCGGACCGTGGTGCCCCTGCCGGGGACGCTGGTCACCTGCAGAACTCCACCCAGAGCCTCGACCCGCTCCGACATGGTTCTGAGGCCCAGGTGGCCCGGGCGCCTGAGGGCGGTGTCAAACCCGATCCCGTCGTCGGTTACCTCGACCTCGAGACCCGCCCTTCCCGCATCCTGGCAGGCGAGGCGCACCACCACCGATGTGGCCCGTGCGTGCTTCACGACGTTGCTCAGAGCCTCCTGGGCCAGCCGGTAGAGGTTCTCCTCGACCGACGGATCGACCACCAGCTCCTCGTGGGGCGCCGACAGTGTGACGGCCAGCCCTTCCTTGGCCTCGAGGGCGGCGAGATGCTTGCCAAGGGCAGCGACGAGCCCTTCCTCCGCCAATGCGCCGGGCCGGAGCTCGAAGATCAGGGCCCGCATCTCGGCCAGTGCCCCCTGGGTGAGTTGGCGGATGTTGGTGATGCCCTGTCCCACCGGCCCTCCCGGGTCATGACACTCCCGCTGGAGGGCCAGCTGGAGGGCTCGGGCTTGGAGAGTGATCGAGAACAAGGCCTGGGACACGGAGTCGTGCAGGTCCCGGGCGATGCGCCCTCGCTCCTCGCTGATGAGGGCCCGCTTGCGCTCGCTGATGTCACGGTTGACGCTGACGATCCGGGTCGGGCCATCGGGGAGGACGAGCGCGGCCGCTTCCACATGAAGCTTGTGACCGTCCTTGTGCCGCTGAACCACCTCCCCGCGCCACTCGCCACCGCCGTTCACGATTCGCAGCGCCTCGTCACGGTCGAAGTCGGAGAACTCGGTGCCCAGCACATCGACCGTCATCTGGCCGATCACCTCTTCCGGCCGCCAGCCGTAGAGGCGCTCCGCCCCGGCGTTCCACGCGGTCAGCACCAGGTTCTCGTCGGCGGCCACGATGGCGTCGTTGACGTAGCTCAGGAGACGGGCCTGGTACTCGAGCCGGGCCTCCGACAGGCGGCGCTCGGTGACGTCGCGGGTCACCTTGGCGAAGCCTCGCAGGTTGCCGTTCGCGTCCCGGAGGGCAGAGATCACCGCGCTGGCCCAGAACCGCGAGCCGTCCTTGCGCACCCGCCATCCCTCGTCCTCGACTCGGCCGAGTGCGGCGGCGACACGAAGTTCCTCGGCCGGCTTGCCGGCATCGACGTCCTCGGGAGGATAGAAGCACGAGAAGTGGCGGCCACAGATCTCCTCGGACCGGTAGCCCTTGATTCGTTCCGCACCAGGGTTCCAGCTCACGACGACGCCGTCCACGTCCAGCATGAAAATGGCGTAGTCCTGGACCCCGTCGATGATGAGCCGGAGACGCTCTTCGCTCTCCCTTAGGCGCTGGTCCGCCTGCTTCGACTGAGTGATGTCCCGATTGATCTCCAGCACGGCGCGGCGTTGATCACCGGTGCTCCGCCGGAAGACCTGGCGGCTAGCGACGACTATCTCCGTACCGTCCTTGCGGACGTGGTGCAGCTCCCCCTCCCACGTACCGTCGGAGTCCAGCGCCGCTTCCACGGAGGCGATCGACGATGACGGGCTCCGTAGGAGCTCGTGGGTAACGGCCCCTAGGGCCTCGGCGGATGTCCAGCCGTAGGTCTCCTCGGCACCGCGGTTCCAGAATGTGATCCTGCAGTCGGTTGTGCGCACAATCACGGCGTCGTGGGCGAGAGCGACCAGGTCCTGCGCATCATCCAGCGACTCCACCGCTCGCTCGCCTATCTCTGCCACCGCCGGACCTCCGCGATCGTCTGAGGGACGGTCCATTATCCCCCGGTCGTCCCGTCTAGGAGCGGGTCGTGATGGGCCCGTCTACGTCAGATGTCTCGCCTCTCTTGCGTCACTACGCCGATGACCGGCGGAGGGCAGGTCGCCAGGATGAGGGTGGGTGTCCAGGTCGCGTCCCCGCACGGGCGACGACATAGGAGGGACGTCACATGACCGAGCAGGCGCGACGCGGCCGAACGACCCACGCGCCACAGCAGCTGTGACGTCAAGGGGGTCACCTGGTCGATTTCGCCAGCTGCCAGCGGAAGAGTCATCGAAACCACTACGCGCGCATGATCGCCGCGATCGCGCCAACATGGCGGACGTAGGGATACTGGAGACGGCGTGTCCGACCTAACCCGCAGGCACCAGTTCGTGGGGCGCACGGCGGAGATCAACACCTTTCATCGGGCTGTCGCCGACGCACGCAACGGCATGCCTTCGGTGCTCCTGATCGGCGGCGACGCAGGAATCGGAAAGTCGAGGCTCGTCAGGGAAGGGGCAGCACATGCTGGCGTCACCCTCTACTTGGGGCGGTGCATGCACCTTGGCGGCGATGCCATCCCCTTGGCGCCGCTGGCGGATGTCCTGCGCCAGATCCGGCGGACGAGCCCTGACATCCTGAACGGCTCGGACTTTGCGGTACGCGGACATTGGCTGACGCCGGACTCGCACCCGGAACCTGACGTTGAGCGAGGGCATGGCAGCTTGTTCCTCGCCGTTCTCGATCTGGTCAGCGACCTGGCGACTGCGAATGGATTGGCCGTCGGGTTCGAGGATCTGCATTGGGCAGATACCGTCACGTGGGATCTCTTCGAGTTTCTGGCACGAAATCTCGTCGATGAGCGCGTGGTGCTCATCGGCACCTACCGTGCGAACGAGATCAGTGTCGACCCCGCACAACGCCGCCGCATGGGCGAGCTCTCTCGCCTGCCGGTCATGCGTCGGATCCAGCTGGGGGGCCTCGATCGCGACGCCGTCTCCGCCTGGGTCGGCGAACTGTTGGGCGGGCCTGCGCCGGCCGGACTCGTCGATGAGATCGTGGCCCGTGGACAGGGCAACCCCTTCTTTACCGAGGAACTGGTCGCGGCCCACATGGCCGGCGTGGCGATCCCGGCCGTCCTGTCCGATCTCATCTCCGGAGACATCGCCGGCCTCGACGACAGCACCCGCCACGTTCTCGGCGCCGTGGCCGCCGTCGGTCGACCAGTCAGCCACGCGCTCCTCGCCAAGGTCGCCGATCTCGACGACGAGACGCTGGAGATCGCCGTCCGGACTGCGATCGACGCACAACTGCTGGTGGTCGACAGTGTCACCGACGCCTACCGGTTCCGCCACGCACTCCTCGGCGAGGTGGTCTACGCCGACCTGTTGCCTCCCCAGCGCTTCCGCCTCCACCGACGCGTCGCCGAGGCACTGCAGGAACAGTCCGCCGCACAGCTGACCCGAGCGGACCTTGCCGGCGCACTCGCCTTCCACCTGGACCGGGCCGGCGACAGCGACGCTGCCTTCGCCGCTCTCCTGGCTGCTGCCGACGCCGCAGAGACGGTTGCACCTGCCGTAGCGTTGCGCCATCTCGAACGGGCGTTCGAGCTGTGGGATGACGTCGACGGAACGGCCGCCAGCGCGCGCCGCGGCGATCGGATGTGGCAGGCCGCGGAGTTGGCCAGCGGCACCGTGGGGAACCAGAGAGCGGCGGCGCTGGCCCGCGCTGCGTTCGAGCTGAGCACACACCCCCGCGGTGAGGCGTCCGGCCATGAGCGTCTGGGCCGATACCTCTGGTCGAGCGGTCAGCTAGCGGAAAGTCGGGCCGAGTTCGAGAAGGCGGCGGCACTGTTACCCGACGACCCCGGGTCGGAGGCAGCACCGGTGTACGCCGGTCTCGGTCAAGCGGACCTGATGTCCGGGCGGAACGAGTCTGCCGAGCGCTGGTGCAAGAGGGTGTTCAACCTCGTGCCCACACCCGACCTTGACCGTCTTGCCTGGGTCATGGCCCGCCGGGTGCTTGGCGTGGCCCGCAGCCAACTCGGTGATCCCGAGCAAGCCGTCGAGCTGTGCCGTGAGGCGCGAGCGGCGGCGACGGACGCCCACGGCCGGGCCCTGGCGGGCATCTATCTCGGCGCCGTCCTCTTGGACGCCGGCAGAGCCGAGGAGGCCGTCAAGACAACTCTCGACGTGGTCGCCGAAACTCAGGTCTCGGGGCTCGATGGCCTCTTCGGTGGCTATCTCGACGCGCTCGCCGCCGAGGGGCTCACCCGACTCGGTCGGTGGCCCGAGGCGGAGGCGGTGCTCGCCCGCCACACTGCAGCCGACCGCTTCCCACTCGGCGTTCTCCGGATCGCGTGCGCAGGGGCCCGGCTCGCGGCTCGGCGAGGCGAAAGCGAGCGCGCTCGATCATTGCTCGCCATCGCTCACGCCCAACCTTGCGACGGCATGCATCAGTCCCTCCTCGATGTGGTGACTGCGGACGTCCATCTCATCCAGGCAGAGTGGACTGAGGCGGCGGCGGCAGCCGAGCGAGGCTGGAACTCGACTCCGGTGACGACAGTGCTGTGGTCGGCCCGATTCGCCATGCTCAGCGCGTGCGCGGCTATCGAGCTGGCTCTGGATGCACGCGCACGCCGTGAAGCAGTGCATGTCGAAACCACGATCGCCGACCTCCGGCAGCGCCTGGACGACGTCCGCGACGCGGCGGCTCGGTCGGCCGGTTCGGTTGCCGTCGACAGTGCCGCCCACCTGGCTCACGCCCGCGCCAGCCTCACTCGCCTCGGCGAGCCGGATCCGGGCGCATGGGCCGATGCGGCCCAGCGATGGGGAGAGCTCGACGACCTGTGGGGCGTGGCGACGGCCCGGCTGCAGGAGGCCGACGCTGCTGCGGCCACCGGAGAGGCGGCGAGGGCGGCGACAGCACTTCGTGAAGCCCACCGAATCGCAGTCGAGCTCGGTGCCGAACCCATCCTGAGCCAGGTGGGCGCCCTCTCACGTCGCACACGGATCAGTGTGGCTCCTCCCGCCCGGGTCGCCCTCGATGCAACCACGGTTGACCGGCTCGGGCTGACGGCCCGCGAGATCGAGGTCCTGACGCTCGTCGCCGCCGGACAGACCAACCGCCAGATCGGCGCACAGCTGTTCGTGTCGGAGAAGACGGCGGGGGTTCATGTGTCGAACATCCTGAGGAAGCTGGGTGTGAGCAGTCGCGTCGACGCCGCCGCGGTCGCCCAGCGCCTCGGCGCCGCCTGACCGCCGCCGGAGATCTGGAGATCTAAAGCAGCACGCCCAATGTGTCGGCGTGGCCTTAGGCGCAATGTGGGGCAATGGCCTTCTCGACCGAGCATCAGTCCGTCTCGGGGAACGTTGCGCCGGTCCACGACGAGACCACCATCACGGATCTCGTCGTCTCCGGGACCCTCCCGGAGGCACTCTCCGGTCAGTACCTTCGCATCGGCCCGAACCCGATCGGAGGCATTCCCCTCCCCTCCGACTCGGTGGCCGAGGCGATGGTGCATGCCATCGCGCTGCGCGCCGGTCGAGCGGTCTCCTACCGCAACCGATGGGTCAGGACCGACATGGCCAGCCGGAAGCTGGGCGTCGAACCGGTCCCAGGGCCTAGAGCAGCCGGCAGCGACTCTTCGGCGACGAACCTGATCGGCTACGCAGGGACGATCCTGTCGTTGGGCGATGGCGACCTGGCCTACCAGCTCACCGAGGACCTCGAAACGGTCCGGCGCGTCGACCTGGCCGGCGGAGCCCGAACCATCGGTGCGTTTCCCAAGTCCGACCCCGCCACCGGGGAGCTCCACCTCCTCTCGTCTCCGGGCCGTACCTCTTGCGCCTATCACGTCATCTCCCCGGGTGGGCTGACACGGCGGAGCCGGGTGATCACCGCCCCGCAGCCTCTCCGGGACCTGGCAATCACGCAGAACAGCCTGATCCTGTTGGGCGACGGCTTCGTCGGTGTGACGGACCGTCACGTCGACGACCGCATCACCTGGCTCCCGGCCGCCACGACGGGGACCGACCAGGTGGTGAGTTCCTATGACGACGGCGACACCGTCGTCGTTCACGTCGTTGGCCAGACGCTCAGGCGCGTGACGCTCGACGTGCCGGCGTCGCACGTCGCCTGCGACACGCTGGATCCCGCGCCGCAGCGGTTCGGGCGTATCAACGAACGCCGGGCTCTCTCATGGCACCGCTTCCTGTACACCGTGCCCGCTGGCCCCGGGACCTCGATCGACAAGCACGATGTGGTCGCCGGCACGCAGCAGAGCCACGACTTCGGCGTCGGTCGTCACCCGGGCGAGTTCCTTTTCGTCGAGGACTCCGAAAGAACGGCCATCGAGGACGGCGGCTGGCTCCTCGGCGTCGTCCACGATCTCGTCGCCGACCGCGCCAGCCTCGTCGTACTCGATGCCGCTCGCGTCACGGGCCCGGCCGTCGCGACTGTGACGATTCCCCGCCGCGTTCCCTTCGGGCGCCATGGCCTCTGGGTCCCGATGGGCCGCTGAGTTTCCCTCTCAACCACAAAGGAGCACCCATGACCACCATCCAAACCCCGCCCCACCATGTCTTCCGGACGACCCTGCCCGGCGATGAACCTGCGTCGGAGGGGCCGATCGGCCGCATCGTCGCCGGCTCCATGGCCACCGGGCTGGTCGGCGCGCTCCTCCTGACCTTGGTCGTCTTCCCCGGCGGCGCCGAGCACGTAATCACCGGTTCGGCCCTGATCGCCTTCGCCGTCGGCTGGACCATGCTCGCCGTGCTCTCCACCCGGATGACGAGGCAGCCCCAGCAGTGGGCGTTCGTGCCTGCCGCCTACATGGGCGTCGTCGGGGTTGCCCTGCTGCTCTTTGCGCCTGGCAATGACGCCCTGAGGAACATGGGATGGGTCTGGCCGGTCCCGGTGCTGGCGCTGGCCGGCTGGATCGCGGTGAGCTCACACCGGCACCTCCAGAGCCGAACTCGAAGCTGGCTGCTCTACCCGGTGGTCGCCTTCCTCGCCGTGGGCGCGGTCGGCGGCAGCTATGAGACCGTGCGATCGTCGCTCGACGACAGTACCGAGGTCATGCCCGGCGCGTCCTATGACGTCGGGGGGCACCGCCTACACCTCAACTGCACCGGCGCTGGTAGCCCGACGGTGGTGCTCGAGGCCGGACTCGGTGAGATCTCGCCGCACTGGGCCTGGATCGCCCCGTCGGTAGCCGCCGACACCCGGGTATGCGCCTATGACCGTGCCGGCAAAGGTTGGAGCGACGACTCTCCCGGCCCCCACGACGGGACGGCCATCGCCGCCGACCTGCACACACTCCTGCAGCGGGCCAACGAGCCCGGGCCCTACGTGCTGGTCGGCCACTCCATCGGTGGCCCCTACGTCATGACCTACGCCCAGCGGTACCCCAACGACGTCGCCGGCATGGTGTTGCTCGACGCCACGAGCCCCCGGGCCTTCACCGACCTGCCGAGCTTCTCCGCCTCCAACGCGGCCATGGTTCGCTTCCTCGGCTTGCTGCCCAGCGTGACCCGGCTGGGCCTCGGCCAGCTCGTCGGCGCCGGCGGCGGCGCCGGCCTGCCCTCGCCGGCCGACGACCAGGCCCATGCCTTCGCCACCCGGGCGCGCGACACGCGCAGCGGCGTCGAGGAGCTCCTCGAGTACCGGGCCGCGCTCTCTCAAGCCAGCGAGCTCGCCGATCTCGGCGGCAAGCCACTCGCCGTCGTCACCGCCAGCGAGGGCCAGCAGAGCGGCTGGTCCGCGTCCCAGGACCGCATGGCCACGCTGTCGACCAACAGCCTGCACCGGGTGGTGCCGGCAACCCACGAGTCGCTCGTCGTGGATGAGAGGGATGCGATCCACTCCACCCGGGCCATCGCCGATGTCGTCCGCTCCGTTCGCACCCGCTCCCCCCTGCCCACGTCCTAAGCCGAGAACCGATCTCCGAAGGAGCAGTCATGAGCAATCAACCCACCGCCGTTGCGGCCGACAGCGCTGTGCGGCGCGGAACCCCGGAGCGGCACTCGCTCCGGGCACCCGTGCTCTGGGGCCTGGCACTCGGCGCGGTCCAGGCCGCGTCACCGCTGATCCTGCAATGGATCGAGCCCGCCACCCTCCACGCCATGTACATCAGCCTGATCGCCGCCGTCTACATCGGCTTCGCCGTGGCCGACGGGAGACCGAAGGTGCTCGCCGTGGAAGTGGCCGTGGCGTCGACGTTCGTGCTCATCGCCGCGGTGGCGGTGACGGCGACGGCGTGGCTTCTCGTGCTCGGCTACGCCGGCCACGGGCTCAAGGACTACTGGCAGCACCGCCGCCAGTACGTCGTCAACACGAGATGGTGGCCGCCGTTCTGCGCCGCCATCGACTGGCTGGTCGCGCTGGTCCTGATCGTCGAGATCGTCGCGGGCGTCAATTTCCACCAATAGACCGGATGGCATCCACACCGGCAGCACCGAAGTGGCGTCGGTGCTCGCCGGGGGTGGTGCCGAGGCGACGGCGGAAGGTGCGGTTCATAGTCTCCGCCGCGCCGAAGCCGCAGACGACGGCGATGTGTCCGATGGAACTCTGTGTGGTTTCCAGGAGCCGGCGCGCGGCTTCGAGACGCACCGCTTCCACGTGGTCGGCCGCGGTCACCCCTACCTGAGCCTTGAACACCCGGCGGAACTGGCGGTCTGAGAGGTTGAGCCGGCGAGCCAGTGCTGGGACGGTGAGGTCCTCGTCGAGGTGCTCGGAAAGCCAGGACAGCAGGTCCCGGACCGGCTCGCTGTCGAGCGCCTGGACGGCGAGCATTGACGAGAACTGGGCCTGACCGCCGGATCGCTGGAGGTACACGACCAGTTGGCGGGCCACGGCCGCGGCTACCTGGGGCCCGTGGTCTTCGGCGACCAGCGCCAGCGCCAGGTCGATGCCGGCGGTGACCCCGGCGGACGTCCACACGTTGCCGTCGCGCACGTAGATGGCGTCGGCAACGACGCTCACCCGCGGGAATTCGTCCGCCAGCTCATTGCAGTTCCGCCAGTGGGTCGTCGCCCGACGTCCGTCGAGCAGGCCTGCGGCGGCGAGGAGAAAGGCGCCTGAACACACGGAGGTGACCCGCCTTGAGGCTTTTGCGAGACGCCGGAGGTGCGAGAGGAAGCACTCGTCCGCGTGCAAGTCAGTGTCCGCGCCCCCGGCCACCACCAGGGTGTCGATGGGCCCGCGGACCTCACCGATCGCCGTGGTGGCGAACTCGAGCCCGCAGCTGGCCAGGACGGGGCCACCATCGGCGCTGGCGATCTGGGTGCGGTAGCTCACCGAAGGAAGGAAGCGCGAGGCGGTCGAGAAGACCTCGAGCGGACCCGTCACGTCGAGGATCTGAGCGCCAGGGAAGGTGACGAACACGACCAGCGGTCCGGTCATCGTCGGATCATGCCTCCAACGTAGGGGGATCGGCCCCCGGATGACCGGAATCGTCAAGAACTTGTCCTGGCGTCGAGGGCAGGGGACAGCAACGCTGCGGCGATGAGGTCTCAACCCAAAGTGCACCCGAGGAAACCGTCCGCACTCCTCCTGTTGGTCGCGTGCGCAGTGCTGGGGGCGTTCCCTACAAGTGGCGCCTCGGCCCAGTCTGTCGAGGGCAGGGTCACTGCGAACGCGCGCGTCGGAGCCGACAATCCCGATCCGTTCCGCGGCGGCGACATCCCAGCAGTTGCAGCTGATCCCAGCGATCCCCGTCACATCGTTCTGATCAACCAGAACTTCGTCGGCGGGGAGTGTGAGTACCGGGTCACCTTCGACGGAGGCAGGAGTTGGGAGGGAGGCGCGCTGAAGGCGCCGGCGGGCTTTGCGTCGTCGCCATGTCGGACGCTGAGCTCGGGCGGCTACCCGCACGTGAACCAGTCGCTCGCCTTCGGCACCGGTCAGAACGTCTATACCGTTTTCGACTCCCCGAAGGGCCCGCAGCAGGTCTACGGTGCGCCCAGCTTCGGCCAGGGCCAGGCCGACTCCGTGCTGGTCGCCCGCTCTTCCGACGGCGGCCGGACGTTCAACACCGCGGTGGTGGCCATCGCCGCCCCCGATGGCTCTCCCTTCCCCTTCTACATCCGTCCCACGCTCGGCGTGCAGGCCCGTCCTGAAGGGGACCGGCTCTTCGTCGCCGCCTGGGGCGTGGCTGTGACCTCCGGTGGTCCCGCCGACGGCGCCGGCGACCGCCGCCTGGTCACCGCCTCCTCAACTGACGGCGGGACGACGTGGTCGGCGCCGGTGGACGCCTCCGCCCCCGCGGAGCAGGTCCGAGAGCCGTCGGCGCCGGTGGTGGGGCCCGACGGCGCCGTCTACGTCGCCTGGCGCAACCGTGACACCGGCGCAGCCCCGTCAAACGTAATCGTCGGCAAGTCAACCGACGGTGGCAGGACATGGGTCCGCAACGTGGCTGGAGCGGTGACCGGTCTCGGCCAGGGGGCCGGCGGCGGCATGCCCCAGCTCGCCCTCGACCCGGCGTCTGGCGCGCTCTACCTCGTCTACCAGGAGACCGAGCCCCACGGCGACCTCGACATCTTCTTCCAGCGGTCCACCGACGGCGGCGCGATGTGGTCGAGTCCCCGGCGGGTGAACGACGACGCCACCGGCAACAGGATTCGCCAGCACGTTCCGCACATGGCGGTGGCGCCCAACGGGCGCATCGACGTGGTCTGGCTGGACCGCCGCCACGCCTATCCCACCCCCGTCCTGCCGGCGCCCCGGGGCGAGGCTGACGTGTACTACGCCAACTCCACCGACGGGGGCAGGACCTTCTCTTCCAGCCGCCGGATCACCGACCGCACGATCAACCTGGACATGGGCCTCATCCCCCGCGTCGGCAGCTATTCGTGGTTTGGTCCGGTCGCTGCGCCGCTCGGCAACGACGCCGTGTTCTTCGCCTGGTCCGACCCCCGGGATGGCAACATCAACACCGACACAAATGACATCTACACGGCGACCCTGCACCTCGGCTCGGGCGGACCTCCGGAGACACGGAGACTGGCCCGCAGCAGGACGACGAAGCTGTCGGTGGAGCTTTCGGAGCTGACCCTTCCCGGTGGCACCGAGCGCATCAGCAACCCGCCGCTCGGCTCTCGACTGGTGCTGGTCAACGAGGAGGATGCCCCGGGCGCCCTCGCCGGCGCGGTCCTCGCCCGTGCGGGCTACGGCTCGCTGCTCGTCTCGGCCGCGGATGGTCTTTCCATGGAGGTGAGGGACGAGGTGGTGCGGCTGCGGCCGGCCGGCGTCTACGTGATCGGCGACGAGCGCCTCGTCTCGGCGAGGGTGCTCGATCAACTCCGCGACGCCGGAGCCCGCGAAGTTGTCCGCCTCGCAGGCGCGGACTCAGGAGCGACTGCGGTCGCCATCGCCGAGGCCATGGATCTTCGGAGCAGCGAAGACAGGGCGGCCGGCAAGGCTGCCTTCGGCGCGGCGGTGATCGTCGATCCTGAGAGTGAGGATGCCGCAGCGGTCGTGGGCCTCGCAGCTGCGCTGCGGTACCCGATCCTGTTCGCGGGAAGGGACGTCGTGCCCACCGTCACGACCGAGGCGCTCGGGTCGCTGAAGATCGGGACAACCCTGGTCGTAGGGGGCACCGAGACGATCAGCGATGTCATCCTGAGCGCCCTACCCGGCGCCAAGCGACTCGGCGGGCGCGACGCCGAGGCCACCTCAGAAGCGGTGCGCACCGAGGCTGTTGCCCGTGGTCTGCCGCGCAACACCTGGTTCGTCGCCAACGCCGACCGCCCAGTCGATGCCGCAATGCTGGGTGCGACCGCCGCACGAGTCGGCGGTCTCCTGCAGCTGGGCAGCGAAGGGAAGGCGCCATCCGGGATGCTTCCCGGCGTCGATCGAGTCTTCGTCGTATCGGACGCCAGCGACCCCGAGGTGCCCTGGCTACTGATTGCCGCCAGCGTGCTGCTCGCGATAGTGGGTGCCGGCCTCCTTGTTGCCGGGCGTCGCCGACGGGCGGGAGCCGGTGCTATTCCGTCGTGAGGAGATCCGACTGCGTGCGTGCCAGACGCTCGTGGACGAGAGCGATCACCATCGAACCTTCACCGGCCGCCGACGCGACCCGCTTGACCGACCGATGGCGGACGTCGCCGGCCGCGAAGACACCCGGAACGCTGGTCTCCAGGACCAATCGTTCTACGTTGGTCAGATGTGGGCCCGTCATGACGTACCCGCGGGGGCAGCGCACGATCTCCGGGGGCAGCCAGTCGGTTCGAGGTTCGCCGCCGATCAGCACGAACATCGCCCGAGCGGTCAGAGTGTCGCTCGTGCTGTCCTCCCTGTCCCGAAGCAGCAGCCCCTCCAACTGGTGATCGCCGAGAGCATTGACCACCTCGGTCCGGAAGCGGACGTCGATGTTTCGCGTGGCCTCGATCTCCCGGATGAGGTAGTTGGACATGCTGGCGCTGAGGGAGCCACTGCGGACGACGAGCGTGACGCGGGAGGCGTACCGGGCCAGGTGTACGGCCGCCTGCCCGGCCGAGTTCCCGCCGCCGACGATGAACACGGGCTGTGCCGCCATGGCCGGCGCCTCGCTCATGGCCGGGCTGTAGAACACGCCGCGGCCCACCAGGCGCTCGACAGACGGCAGGCCGAGGCGGCGGTAGGTGACGCCGGTGGCGACGACGACGGCCCGGGCCTTCACCTCGTGGCCGTCCGACAAGACGACCCGGTGGTACGGCACGCCGGGATGGAGCCTGAGTGACTCACGCATGACGTGGAACTGGGCGCCGAAGTGCAGCGCCTGCTCGAAGGCCCGGTTGGCCAGGTCGCTCCCACTGACTCCCCGGGGAAAACCGAGGTAGTTCCGGATCCGGGAGGTCGTTCCCGCCTGCCCGCCGATCGCCTCGCGCTCGACGACGAGCGTGCGTAGGCCCTCCGAGGCCCCGTACACGGCGGCGGCGAGGCCGGCGGGGCCGGCGCCGACCACGACGACGTCGTAGGGGTCGTCGGTGAGATGGGCGCTCCCGCCCAGGGCGTCGGCCGCCTCGAGGTTCGTGGGGTCGGCGAGCACTCGCCCGTCGCCGAGGACCATGACGGGGCATGCCGACGCATCAGCCCCGGCCTCGTCCAGTACCTGACGGCCTTCCGCGCTCTCGGCGCCGAAGAACGAGAAGGGGATGCTGTAACGCTGGAGCAGGTCCCGCATCTCCACGCAGCGGGGGGCCGACTGGTCGCCCACGACGCGGACGAGCGCGTGGCGGGCGGAGTTGGCGTTGGCCCACTCGGCCAGCAGCTCGCCTACGACCTGATGGAACGCTTCGTCCGGTGCCGGCCCCGGCCTGGGCAGATGGCAGTCGATGTGACCGGCGCCGAACGCCTCCAGGATCGACTCCCTGGAGGACTCGTCACCCCATGAAGCCAGTAGGGCACGTTTGGCCGTGGGGTGCAGCTCCCGGATCCCGGCCAGGAGCTCGCCGCCGGTCATCTCCGGCAGCCAGAGCTGGGCCAGGACCACGGCGACGGGTGCTCCGATGTGGGGTAGCGCGGAGAGCGCCTCCGCCACCGACCGGTAGGCGACTACGTCGTAATCGGCCCCATAGCGCTTCCGCAGCTCGTTCTCGGTGGCCGTGTCGTCGTCGACGACGACCAGCACCGGGCTAGGCATGGGCCTCGTCGCGTCGGGCGACGGCGAAGCTGAACATCATCCCGCTCTGGGCGTGCTCGGGATGTGGCAGTGGGCCATCCACCGGCCGGCGTTGGACACGTCGAGCAGGATATCGACGGTGTGGCCGGCGGGCAGGAGCTGACCTATGGAACGGGGCGATCCTGCCGTCCTCGACCAACAGGTCGTCGAGGGTGATGGTGGTGGCGGTCGACGCGGCGATCGAAGACGTCCTCGTCAGCGACGCTCACGCAGTCGCAGCCGGCACCTGGAAGCGCTCGATGCCGACGCCGCTCACGTGGTGGCCCAGCCAGCCGAGATGGTCATGGTCCTCCAGCCGCAGCTGACCCTCCCAGTCGAGGCCCGCAACCCGGACCAGCACGTCGAGGTTGCCGTCAG